>NZ_JBIBWD010000002.1:0-917541 GCF_043080985.1 Streptomyces sp. NPDC014894 | reverse complement strand
ATCGACTCGGACCCACCAGCACCAACCAGCTACCTGATCACCCCAGCTCAGAAGCCCATCAAACGCACATGATCACTGGGCGGGAACAGTCGAGGAGATCCGGCGGGCCGCCGACTACGTGGAGCCGGTCCGGCAGGAGCAGGGCAGTGAGGAGGAGGAGGCCGCGCTGGCGGAGTTCCACGCCGACGGCCCGGAGCTGGCGCGGCTGATCGGCGAGTTCGTCACGCCGCCCCTGACTCTGCCGCGGTACATGCGTGCACCTCGCCCTGGCGGGCGGATTGTCCGTCGCATGTCGAGTCGATCACGGTAGGGGTTCTCCTGCGGTAAGTCCGGTATTTACTGCGGCAGTTCTTCCGGTTCCCGCTGGGCGGCTGCGGTGAGCTGGGCGGCCAGATCCTTGAGCGCCTGTCGTAGTTCGTCGGGCTGGTGGATGGTGAAGGGCCATTCCAGGGAGGCGAGTATGTGGGCCATGCCGTCCAGGCGTTCTGCCCGTGCGCGCATGAGGACGCCGGTGGGCTGGGCGGTGAGGGTGACCGCTGAGCGGGGCAGTCGGCGGGCGATCTCGTCGAGGGGGCCGTGGATCGTCACCTCGACCTGCCAGTGGTAGGGCACTTGGGCAAGGGTCGAGGTCAGGTCGGCGACGGCGTCGAAGCCGTTGGGCGGGGTGAAGCTGTCGGCTCGGGGGATGACGGAGGCGATGCGGTCGATTCGGAAGGTTCGCAGGCTGTCACGGAGGTGGTCGTGGCCGACGACGTACCAGCGGCCGGTGTGGAAGACCACGCCATAGGGGTCGATGTCGCGTTCGGTGTGTTCCTGACGCCAGGACTGGTGCCTGATACCGACGGTGGTGTGGGCGCGGGAGGCCTGGGCCAGCGCCAGCAGGACGCCGGTTCCGGGCGCCTGCCCGATGACGGCGTTGGCGGTGAACGAGAGGGTGTCCCGCATGGCGGCGAGCGGTTCGCGCAGGGCGTGCGGGAGCACCCGCTCGATTTTGGCCAGGGCGCCGGCGCTGGCGGGTGCGGCAGTGCCCATGCCCAGGTGTTCCGCGGCGAGCAGGCCGAGGACGACGGCGAGGGCTTCGTCGTTGGTGAGGACCAGAGGTGGCATGCGGTAGCCGCGGGCGAGGCGGTAGCCGCCGTGGCGGCCGCGTTCAGCCTCCACGGGGATGCCCAGTTCGCGCAGGTGGGCGATGTACCGGCGCACCGTGCGGACGTCGGTGTCCAGGCGGTCTGCCAGCTCCGTGCCGGTGAGTCGGGGGCTGGACTGGAGGAGTTCCAGCAGGGTGAGGACGCGGGTGAGGGGATGCGACACGGATCACCTGGTATTTGAGGGCGGATTCTGTCCTGTATCGACTCTACGCTCCGGGCAGTACCTACTTCTGGGAGATCACATGGCCACCTTCGTACTCGTTCCCGGCGCCTGGCTCGGGGCGTGGGCCTGGGAACACACCGCCCGCGCTCTGCGGGAGCACGGGCACACGGCGCTGCCGCTGACACTGACCGGCCTGGCCGAGCACGTGGACCGGGGCGGACCCGGGACGGACCTGGATACGCACATCGCGGACATCACGGAATTCGTCGAGCGGAACGACGTGCGCGACGTCACGCTGGTCGCCCACAGCTACGCGGCCGCCCCGGTGACCGGGGCGGCCGGACGTCTCGGCGACCGGCTGGAGCGCGTGATCTACGTGGACAGCGCCCCGTTCACCGCGGGCATGTGCATGCTCGACCTCATGCCGCCGCAGGTGGCCGACCAGCTGAACCGGCAGGTCTCCGCTTCCGGTGACGGGTGGCGGCTGCCGCTGCCGCCGTTTGAGGTCCTGGGCCTGTCCAGCAGCCTCGACGGGCTCGATGAGGGCCGGCGGGACGCTCTGCGCTCGCGTGCCACTCCTCACCCGTTCGGCACCTACACCCAGCGCCTCGACAACCCGGCCGAACCCGACCCCGGTGTGGACCGTGTCCTGGTCGCGTGCCATGACTTCACGGGGCTGCTGGACTCGGGGATGCCGATGCTGGCCTACCTGAACCAGCCGCCATGGCGGCGCTTCGACCTGCCCACCGGGCACTGGCCCATGCTGTCCGCGCCCGCCGAACTCGCCGGCGTCCTCGACACGGCCGTCTCCTGACCACGCTGGACGAGAGGCACAGCCCCATGCATGACCACGAAAGCCTCCGCAGGCCGCGGGCGCCCGCCCGGGCCCTGGCCGACGGAGCACGGGAGACATCTGCGGAGGAGGCCGTCCGACAGGTCTTCGCCGTCCAGGCCCAGGACGCCTCGGCCCCCAACCTGGGTGTCCGAGTACGCGGCTCCACCACCGCCTCCGTCGACGCGATCGTCCCCGCCCACCCCGACATCGACTGCGACCAGCTCCGCGCGGTGGAGCAAGACCGGCGCTCCCCGCTCGCCGCCCCGCACCCCGCCCGGGCCGCAGCCGCCTGAGCCGGCGAGTCCGGCACGACGGCCGCGCCGCTCCCCCACCCGCCGTGCCCCGGCCGTCGAGGAAGGCGGCCAGGGCGCGGCGCCGTTCTTCCTCGCGGGGGATCATCTGCCGGTCGAGGACGGTGCGGTCGACGTACGGGGCGGCGACGGCGAGGACCAGGCGCCGAAGCTCGTCCGGCTCCAGGGCCTCCACCTCCCACCGCACCGGCCGGGCGGGGTCGACGCCGTAGCGGCGGGCGAAGGCGGGCCACCGCAGGCGGGAGGAGCTGTTCGGGCATGGCGGCCTGCTGGTGCGCGACGAAGTCGTACCCTCAGCACTGTCCGGCGGCGGTGAGGGTGGTGCGGAGCTTCCCAGGGATCACTCCGGCGGAGGACGGCCCGGGCGTATGTGAGCGGGACCCGCAGGATCTCCCACTCCCCCAACGTCTGGTCCGGGAGCCGGTGCGTGGCCGGGGCGCCCGTGTCGGGCGGGAGCTGCTTGTCCTCGGCCGGGGTGGCCGGCCGCCGGCGTGCGCCGCATCGACAGCGGCCACGCCACCAAGGCCGAACAAGCCCTCGTGGCCCGCGCCACCACAGCCCCGATCCCCGCCACCAGACATCCACAACACGACACCGGCCCCACCACCGACGAGTCAGCGCAGCACCGCGAGGACGACAGCATCGACGAACTGGACAGCGCACCCCCCAACGCGGACAGCGACGGTACCGCCGAGCCGTCCTGGCCTCTGACCATCCGGCAGGGCCGGCACCGCTTAGCCACCACCGACCCGCCTGCCCCGCCGAGACACCCCGCAGTGCGGAAGAACGCCTCGCCTACCACTCCGCGTTCGTCACCATCAGCACCCTCGCCACCCACGTCCGCACCCTGATGATCCTCGGCCGCCATCAGCAGACCAACGCACGGCCCTCCCTGATCGTCACCGGTCCTGGGGGCCGTCCTGGGCGGGCTCGATGTGGCTTGTGTATCCGTCAAGGTCGCGCACCTCAACGGACAGGTGAACCTCGGCATCCGGGGTGGGCCGGAGTTTCGTACGCAGGAACGCGAGGACGGATTCGCTCAGGTGTTGCTTGGCCTCGGGGCTCAGGCCGGGCGACAGCGCGATCTCAATGCGCATCGCTTGATGGGTCTCTGGCGTGCCCCCTGCGACAAGCCATACGTCATCCGGGCCGGTGAAACGGATTTGGCATTCCCCGGGCCGCGCGCCGCCGACGGCCACGACCACCGCCTGCAGATCCAGGGCAAACTGCTTTCCCTCTGAGTCACTACCCCATGGGTCCAGAGGGTGCAGGTAGGTATTCGTCACGGTTATATACGCCATGGGCTCAGCGTAGAGGTGACCGATCCGCGAGACGGCACCGTCTGACGGGCGCGGTGTTCACACCGGGCCGTCACGAGGACGACGGGCCCGGCTCGCCGGGATCTCTCCGGGCAAGCACGGCCACTGGGAACGGATCTGCGTCCTGGACGACGGCCATGAAACCTTGACGGAGGAGCCGCACTGGGGCCGCACCAGCGAGGGCCGGCCGGTCGCGTGGGCGGGCAGCGCACCCGACGACTGGGCCGCGGCTTCCCCCGGCCGGGAGGGTCTCCGCGGCCCGTGTCGTGTTGCGACTCGTCCGGGTGAATGATGCCCGGCTTCCATTCCCGGAAGCGGCTTGCGTGTGAGCGTCTGCACAGAAGGTTGCCGGGGTGTCACCGAGCGGCGTGTTCCGGGCAGGGCGGCCATATCGGTTCCCGTGCGGATCAGGCCGGCAAGGAGTGGATTCATGATCAAGGTTTCGGGCCGCAGGGTGGGAACGCTGGCCCTGGGGCTGGTGACGGCGGCCGGGGCCACGCTGCTGCCCCGGTCGCGGCGGCGCCGGCGCCGGCCGGGGTGGAGCAGTGTCCGGAGGGAAGTTTCTGTATCTGGTCGGAGCCCGACTTCACGGGGCAGTTCAAGGAGAGCGCGCTGCCGTTGGGCACGTGCGCCGCTCCCATCGCGGCCTGGCCGGACGGAACCTCCTCACGCATCCGGTCCCTGGTCAACAGGACCCGCTTCCAGCTCGAAGCCTCCGAGACCGAATCGTGCACCGAGGGGCTGTACCACGTGCTCAAGCCCGGTGGCGGCGCCAAGTCCGTCACCGACCGGCTGACGACGCTGCGCCTGGCGCCCGACTGCGATCTCAACAACGTCTGCGTCTACGAGAACAAGGACGCCACCGGAACCCGCTGGCAGTTCCGCCCCGCCACGGTCAACGAGTGCTACGAAGGCGGCTCCGACGTCTCGGGATATGCCTTCTACAACAACACAGCGCACTCCGCCACTTTCCACCACAGCTACATCTGCACCATCCGGCCCACCGCGCTCGTGGCGAAGCGGAGCTTCGGCGCCTTCAGCGAAAAGATCGGCCCCGTCTTCAAACTCGAATGATCCACCAGGACAGCCCCGGCCCACCGCCGCAGAACACCATCAGCCAGACAGGGCCGGGGGAAGCCGTCGCGGGAGGGCGCGGCCCCCGGCCCTGCCAACGCCGCCCTCCCGGCCGTCAACCCGGGGGTACTCCGGCGGCCGGCTTCCCGTCTGCTGGAGGAGTCTTCACCGAACACCCGCCGGGGCGCGGGGGCCGCGTCATCGTGGACGGTGCGAAGCGAACCAGGCCCCGGGGACGTTGGTCTCCGGGGCTCGTGGTCCGGCCGGGGGTCAGCTCTCGTTGTCGCGCGGGTAGGTGAGCCAGTCGACGACTTCGGCGTCGGTCATGACGATCGCCTGCGTCTCGTGGACGGCACTGTGCTGGACGACGTGGAAGCGGCCCGGGTGGCTGCTCTGCTTCGGGGCGGGCCCGACGACGGGGGCGAGCCTGCGCCAGGTGTCGGCCGTGACTTGGACAAGGATCACCGTGGCGAACTGATCGCGGGCCGCCGCTCCGAGGACCGGCGGCGGATCGCCCGTCGAGAATGACGTGGACGCGGGCCGCGCGCCCCGACCAGAGGGTGTCCTGGAGAGCGGTGATGGGCCGGACATTCTCGCGTTGTCGTTGTGCCGGAACGTCTTCCAGCAGCGGGCGAGTTCCCGCACGGTGGCGTCGGCCTCGTCGAGAGCGACGATCAGGCGGGGCATGCCGTCGAGGTCGTCTTCGAGGTCGAGGCGGCCGCTCAACTTCGGTGGCGAGGCCGGTCAGGGCGTCGTGGATGCCAACGATGTTCCTGCAGTGGGTGACCGTCGGCAGGGCCTTGGCCCACAGGTGGGAGATCCACTTGGGGCGAGGATGAAACGGGAGCGAGCCCCGGTGGAGCATAGGGCAGGTGATGGTGCGCAGGGGCACCGACTTCCCGCCGCTCGGCGAGGCGTTGACCGGATGTGCGGGGACTCGGCGTCCAGGTCCACGGAGACCACACGGCCGCCGGACCCGATCCCGACCCCGATGACCGGAGCGGACTCCGCCGCCTTCGTCACCCGCTCCCGCATCCCCGCGCCCTTGAAGACCGCTTCCGCCGGGGGCCAGCGGGCCTTCTTCACCATCACGTGCGGCTTCCGGCCCGCAGGGTGCCAGGAGAACGACACGCCCTCCAGGGCGAGCTTCTGTGTGATGACGTCGGCGACCACCTCGCGGGAGGACCGCAGGTGCGTGGGCAGGTCGACCCGTATTCGGGCGTCGTCGGTGAAGTACTCCGGGATGTGGAGATAGCGGCGCGGGCCGGTCTGCTCCGCGATCCCGAACGGACCCGCGAGCGCCTGGTGCAGCGGGCGACCCGCTCCTGGCGCAGGGAGCTGCGCCAGGAGCGGGTCAGAACTCCGTACGCGAGCCCGCCCACCGCGGTCGCGGATCCTGCGGTGATGCCGCCCGTCTCCAGAGCGGCGAGGACCTTGTCCTGGTTCTCCCGTAGGTTCTGGACGCTCTCCGCGGTGGCATCGAGGTCTGCGGCTGCCACATAGCCGCCCGCCCCGATCCCGCCCAGTACCGCGAGGCGGGGTATCGGGCGCTGCCAGCCGGCCAGGTACGAACGGCGGGGCACCCGGCCCTCGGTCTGCGGCAGGATCCGGGTCCCGCCCCCGCCAGAAGGCGGCGTCCGATGGATTGAACGTCTGAGCAGCTCGGAGCGGTTTCGGTCGGGTGGGAGGGCGTCACCACGGTGCGGTGCGCGGTCCAGCTCGGCGGGAGGGTCGGCGCGGAGCGGGCGGCCGGCGGGCCGTCCAAGCGGGGACGCATGGACCGGGGCCCGTGTCGATCCCCCGCAGGTGGGACAGGGCTTTGAGCCGACATGTTCGCGGCGGGGCCGCTGCCGCCCCTCGTCCCGACGGGCGGCAGGGCTTCAAACACGGACTTCGCTGGCTTGTTTGACGGCGGGGCAGGCATTCACCCGCCTGTGGGCTCATCGCATCGCGGAGGATGGCGGCCACTGACCGGTGCGAGGAAGGGGAGTTCTCGGCATGGCGGATTGGGTGAAGGTCGCGGGCAGTCTCACGGCCATCTCGGCGGGGTCCAGGACGACGGTGTGGGGTGTGAACGCGGCGAGCGCCGTCTACCACTACACGAACTACGACGGCAGCCCCTGGATCAACGTCCCCGGGGGCCTCAGCGACATCGGCGCCGCGTCGGACGGCACCGTGTGGGGCGTCAACAGCGGCAACCAGATCTACCGGTACACCGGCGACCAGTCCACGACGAACTGGGTCGGCGTCAGCGGGAGTCTGGTCCGTATCGACGCGGGCTCCCGGACGAACGTGTGGGGCGTCGACTCAGCCGGGGGCATCTACCGGTACACCAACCACGACGCCAATCCCTGGATCAAGATCCCCGGGACGCTGAGCGACATCGGCGCGGGCGCCGACGGCACCGTGTGGGGCGTGAACGCCGGGAACCAGGTCTTCCGGTACACCGGGGACCAGGACAGTGCGAACTCGTGGAAGAGCGTCAACGGCAGCCTCAAGCGCATCGCGGTGGGCTCCCGGACCAATGTGTGGGGCGTCGACCCGGCCGGCGGCATCTACCGGTACACCAACAACGACGCCGCCGGCGGCAACCCGTGGGTCAAAATCCCCGGCACAGCCACCGACGTCGCCGCCGGCGCCGACGGCACCGCGTGGCACGTCAACACCGCGGGCGAGATCTACCGCTACACCGGCGACCAGCCCAGCTGACCGCCGCCCCGCCCCGCGTGCGGGCCTCGGTCGGCACGCGGGGCGGGAGCGCGCACGCGTGTACCGAACCGGCCGCAGGCCCGCGGCTGGTGGCGGCCGTTCAGAACCCCGCGTGCAAGCCCTGCCCCCAGGGCCCGAGCCCGTACTCCTGAACCGGGCAGCCGACGGGCGGCACGGACGAACGCGTTCCGTGCCGCATACCGCGGCGCAGCGCCCCGTGCACGGGAAGGCGCTGGTTCACGGCGGCGGGCACGGGGGCCTTCCCCGGCGGGCAGGCGCGCTCCTGCGGCGGCCGGCCGTGGGGCTTCGCGTACGGGTCGGTGACCGCGGGCTGGGGCGGGAGAATCGTCGCGGTGGTCGAAGCGGAGGGCCGCCGGGGCGTGCGCGCGGCCGCCGGGGGCGTAGCGGGTTCATCATCCGGGGCGGTGTTCCGGGCCCGGGGGCTCGTCGCGCAGGGCCGAGCGGCGCAGCTTTCCCGACGGGGTGCGGGGCAGGGAGGTGCGGAACTCCAGGGCGCGGATCCGCTTCTCCTCGGGGAGTTCGGCCCGCAGCAGGGCGAAGACCGCGCGGGCGGCGGCGCCGGGACGGGAGCCGGGCGCGAGGACGGCGTACGCCTTGGGGACCTGGCCGCCGGCCGGGTCCGGGGCAGGGACCACGGCGGCCTCGCGGACGGCCGGGCAGCGCAGTACGACGGCCTCCAGTTCCTGGGGGGAGACGCGGTGGCCGAAGGAGTTGAACTGGTCGTCGGTGCGTCCCAGGCAGCGCAGGATTCCGTCCGGGGAGCGGATCATGAGGTCTCCGGTGCGGTAGAGGCCGCCGGCGAACGCCTCGGCGGTGCGTGCGGGGTCGCCGGTGTAGCCCCGCATCAGCCCGACGGGGTTCTCCGCGAGGTCGACGCACAGCTCGCCCGGGGTCTCGTCGGCGGCCTCGCGTCCGGTGTCGGGGTCGATCAGCAGGGCCCGGCAGCCCGGCAGCGGCCTGCCGATGCGGCCGGGCAGCGGGGTCGTGCCCGGCGTCCAGCCGATCCGGGCGGTGGTCTCGGTCTGGCCGTACCCGTCGCGTACATCGACGCCCCACGCCCGCCGGAAGGATTCGAGCAGCCCCGCGTCCAGGGGTTCGCCGGCGGACACCGCCTCCCGCAGCGCGAGCGGCCGGGGTCCGGGGCCGGCGGCGAGGAGGGCGCGCCACACGGTCGGCGGGGCGCAGAAGGAGGTGACGGCGCGGGTGCGCAGCACGTGGAGGACGGTGTCGGGCCGGGCCGAGTGGGCCGAGTCCAGCGCGACGACGGCGGCCTCCGCGTTCCACGGGGTGAACAAGGAGCTCCAGGCGTGTTTGGCCCAGCCGGGTGCGGAGACGTTGAGGTGGACGTCGCCGGGGAGCAGTCCGTTCCAGTACATGCCGGAGAGATGGCCGATCGGGTAGCTGGTGTGGGTGTGCTCGACGAGTTTGGGCCGGGTGGTGGTGCCGGAGGTGAAGTACCGCAGCAGCGGATCGTGCGCGCCCGTGGGCCCGTCGGGGCGGAAGGACGCGGAGGCGGTGCGGTGGTCCTCGTACGGCTTCCAGGGGGGCCCGGCGGCGGGTACGGCGATCGCGAGGGGGACCTCGGGCTGCCACTGCCGTGATCTGTCGATCAGTGTGGCGTCGGCGATGACGCAGCGTATCCGGGCGCGTTCGACGCGGTCGGCGAGTTCGGCGGGGGTGGCGGTGATGTAGGTCGGGACCAGGACCGCGCCGAGTTTGACGCAGGCGAGCATGGTCTCCCACAGCGCTTCCTGGTTGTCGAGGAGCAGGAGGACGGCGTCGCCCCGTCTCACGCCGAGGCCGCGGAGCCGGTTCGCGACCCGCGCTGAGCGGCGGGAGAGTTCGCCCCAGGTGAGGACGGCGTCGTCCTCGGGACGGGGTCCGCGCACCAGGCGCAGCGCTGTGCGGTCCCGGCGGGCCGGGTCGGCCGCGACGGTGTCGAACCAGTCGAGTGCCCAGTTGAAGGCGGCGGGGCGCGGCCACCGGAAGTCGCGGTGGGCGGCGGCCGGGTCGGTGCGGTGTCGCAGCAGGGTGTCGCGGGCCGTCCGGAACGCGGTCGTGGCACCGGACGGGGGCGGGAGCGGGAGCGGTCGGGTGTTCATCGCGGGGCCTCGTTCGTGGCGGGGTGCGAAGTCGGGGGCGGGACGGGGACGGGTGCGGGGACGGGCAGGGCCGGGACGGGTGCGGGGACGGGCAGGGCTGGGACGGGTGGCGGGACCGGGACGGGTGCGGACCGGCTCTCTGCGGGTGGCAGGGCCGGGACGGAAGAAGCCGGTGCGGGTGGGGCGGGGTGTTCGCGGGCGGGGCGCGGGCACGGCGCTCCCGCGGTCCCGGGCGGCGGCGGGCGGTCGGCGAGCATCGCGGCCGCGACGGCGTCGGCCTCCCGGTGGAAACGGGTGGGCGCGCCGGGCCTGCCGCTGCCGACCTGGGTGAACCAGCGGGTGTGCTCGGTGGGGATGCCCAGGGCGTAGAGACCCGCCGCCGGCTCGCCCCGGCCGTTCAGCACCCGGCCGCAGCCGTCGGTGACGTCGAGACCGCCCGTCGGGTGCCGCTCCCCGTCCGGGCTCACGGTCACGAACTCCCTGATCAGCCCCTGCGCGAGAAGCCACCGGGTGAGAGGCGAAGTGTCCCGGCGCAGGTCCGGAGCCGGGACACGGGCCTCCACCAGCACGGCGGCCGTGCGGACGGAGCCCCGCACACGGGGCGAGGAGACCGCGAACAGGCCGCTCGCCTCGTCGGCGCGAAACGCCGCCTGCGGGCCGACGACCTCGACCAGACCCTCGCGGATCAGCGCGCGAAGCTGCTCCACCCGTTCGGCGGGCGGGCCCGCCGACAGAAGCGAGTTGCAGGGGAGGAAACCGCGCACGAAGTCCTCCCGGTGGGACCGGGGAAGCAGCCCGCCGTGGTCGACGGCGTCCCGGAGCGTGGAGCGGATGTCCCTCAGCACGTCCAGCGCGGCCTTCGACGGACCGCCGACGTTGCCGAGCGCGGCCTCGGCCAGATCCTGGTCCAGGACCTCGAGGACCCGCGCACGGAACTGCCCGGGCCCCGAGAAGTCCTCGCCGGCGAACGGCCGGGCCAGCGCCGCCAGATCGAGCGGCGGGACGCCGCTCAGCCCCTCGCCGGCGAGAAGGGGCGCGGGGTCGCGGCCGCCGTGCAGGGCGGCGGCGTGACGGGCCGCGAAACGCGCCGCGCGCCGGGCCCCCGAGCGCGACCGGACGTGCGCCGTCCAGTAGACGTGTTCCAGCTCCTTCAGCAGCAGCGGCAGAACGTCCGCGGCGAAGTCCAGCCGCGGATCGCCGCCCGTGGCCGCGGCACGCCGTGCCCGGGCAGCCGCGAGCGCGGACGCGGTGAGGAACAGCGCGTGATGACGGTGACCGGGGCACTTCTCGTTGCGCCCGCGCGCGGGAATCGGAAGCCCCCCGCGGGACCCCGCGACGATCCGCGGCTCCCGCCCGCCGGACTCGTACCGCAGCAGCCCGCCCGGGGCGCGGACGAAGCGCCCGCCGCGCCCCACCGTGAGAGTGAGCAGCACGTCGTAGAAGGAGAGTCCGAGCCCCCGCACGGCGACCGGGGCGCCGGGCGGGATCGCGGACTCGTCGAGTTCGGCCTCCAGATCGGCCGCGGAATCGCCGCGCACGTAGTGCACGCCCGGGCGCCGGCGGGCGAACTCCAGCAGTTCGCGCTCCGAGGCGTCGGGTTCGGTGGGCGGATGGCCGGTCGCGAGCAGGACCGCGTGGGCGCGCAGGGCGTACGGGGGGCGGTCCAGGGTGAGCCGGTAGCCGCCCGTGGTCAGGGGCGCGATGGCGTCGACCCGGGCGGTGTGGGCGACGAGCCGCGTGCGGGGCGGCAGATGCGCGGCGATCGAGCGGTGCACGGAGCGCAGGTAGCGGCCGTACACGGCCCGGGGGGCGTAGTCGTCGGGTCCGGTCACCCGTTCGCCGGGCCGGGCGTGCGCGGCGAGCCATTCACCGAGCGAGGGACCCGCGCCCGGACGCGGAGGGCCGCCGTCCGGGCCGCCGGAGTACATGGTGACCTGGCCCGCGACGGTGTTCATCGTGTACCAGCCGGACTGGTCGGTGCGCCAGATCCGTCCCGCGCCCACCTCGTGGGCGTCGATGGCGTGGAGGGTGACGTCGGCGGGCCGCCGGCCCGCGCGCCGGGCTCGGGCCGCTTCCTCGGTCAGCCGTACGGCGAGCCGTTCCAGTACGGCGATTCCGCGCGGGCCCACGCCGACGACGGCGAGGGAGAGGGAGGGAGCGGGCGCAGCACCGGGTGCCGTTGCGGGAACGGGAACGGGCGCCGTTGCGGGCACAGCACCGGGTGCCGCGGGAACGGAGCCGGACGGCGCTGCGGGCACGGGACCGGGTGCTGCTGCGGGCATGGCGGTCTCCCTCGTTCGTCCCTGGCCGGGGGGCCGGTCCGGGGTCCGCGGGAAGGGGCCCGCGGTGTTCACGGGGTGGCGGGGGGTGTGTCGCATGGGGTTCTCACCGCTTCTGTCGAACAGGGGTGGAGGGGGCCGGGCCGGAGGGCCGGGGCGGGGGCTGGACCACGGACGGGCCAGAGGGCGGGTCAGGGGGCGGGAGAGGCTGGGGCGGGCCGGGAGGTTCGGGAGGCGCGGCCGGGAGCGGGGCGAGGGGCTGGGGTTCGCCGTCGTGGGCCCGCTGGACGTACGCCAGCATGTCGAGCAGGTCCCCGGCCTTCAGCGGCCGGCCCTCGCGGCCGGACGGGCTGCGCACCGGCATCGCCCCGCCCTCGCGCCACTGCAGGCTGCCGCGCCGGTCGATGAAACCGCGCGCGCGGTTGGCGTTGTCGGGATGCAGGCAGTAGGGCACGTCCAGCAGCCCGGCGGCGAACGCGCGGACCAGAGCCGTGCCGACGTCCGGTGCGAGACCGAGGACGGTCTCCACCAGGGTGCGGGCCTCGGCGAGGACGCCGAACTCGCCTGCGGCCACACCGCGGTGACCGGGCTCCGGACGCGGAGTGCGCCGGGCGGCGGCCGCCGCCTCCTCCAGCGCCAGGACGTTCTCCTCGACGGTGGGGATACGGTGCGCCTCGGCCGGGGTCTTCACGATGAGCCGCTCCACACCGCTGCGGGCGGCGAGTTCCGCACTCGCCCGCAGCAGCCGCAGCGCGCCGGACCGCGAGCGCGGGAAGACGCCCATGTAGGTGTAGAGCACCAGATGCACATCGGCTCCGGGAAGATACTCGGCCGCCAGAGCCCGCAGCGCGCCGACCGCCTCGGCGTCCTGGGCCGGACTGGTCTGCTGGGCATAGCTCAGAGAGATGCTGCGCAGCCCGTGCCGGCGGAAGAACAGCCCTTCCAGGACCCCGATCGCGACCAGCAGCGAGGGCGGGCAGAGCTGCCCGAGCAGACAGCCGCCGAAGCTCTCCAGATGAGCGGCGCCGCCGGACCGCTCGGCGAGCAGTTCACAGCTGCGGGCCCACGCCTCGACCGAAGCCCGCAGCGGGGTACGGCTGTAGGGCAGGCAGTACGAGACCGGACCGCCTTCGGTCGCGTCGAGCCCCGCGTCCAGCAGAGTCCGCACGATGACGTACGGATCGGCCGAGCCATGGCGTATCTGCACAGCGAAACCGGACGGCTCGTCCACAAGGCCCTCCAGCATCCGCCGGGTCACACCGGGGCCGTGCGCGACGAGCGGGTAGCCGTTGAGAGCGGCGCCGGAGCCGAGCGCGGCACGGGCACGGGCATGGTCGCCGACCCGGGTGTAGCTGTCGAGGGTGACGGTGCCGACCGTACGGGCGCGCGCGGCTCTCACCGCCAGCAGCCCCCGCCGCATCGCTGCCGGGCCGGGGAATCCCATACGCGGCTGGACCACCAGTTCTCCGCGCCGGCGCGCCGCCTCGACGGCGGCGGCGAACGCGGAGAGCGGCCGGGGGCGTACGGCGTTCCCCCCGGGGGCGGCCGGGGTGTTCCGTCCTGGGCGGTGCGGGAGGTTCACGGCGATCCTTCCGAGGCGGCGCACCCGCGGAGCGGCCCGCTGTCGTGCACAGGCTCGTACGCGGTCTCGTACGCGGTGGGGCGCGCGGCAGGGTTCGCGATGGGGTGCGCCGGGCGGTGCCCGGGGCGGTCGTGTGCCGACTCGTGTGCGCCGGCGAGTACCGGTACGGCCCGGCCGAGGCTGCGGCAGAAGTCCCCGGTCGGGACGCCGTCCTCGAAGACCGCGTCGAACCCGGCCTCGAGCAGCCGGGGTCCGTGGGCGCCGGAGGCGCCGTCGACGCCCAGCTTGCCGCCGATGACCGCGAACAGGCGCAGCAGTTCGGGATCGCGCCGCAGCCGGGCGATGACCCTGCCGCCGTCCAGGGCCCCGTGGCCGTTGACACTGCTGAGCACCAGGGCGTCGGGGCGCAGCCGGCGACAGGCGTCGATCAGCAGGTCGTCGGGGACACAGCTGCCGAGGTTGGTCACCCGGTACCCCATCTCCTCGAGGAGCAGATGAAGGAAGACGAGATTCCAGGTGTGGGCGTCGGAGGAGACACCCGAAACGAGGACATGCCGACGCGGGGGCGCGGGGCGCGCGTCGGCCGGTCCGGGGAACGGCCGTCGGGGAGCGACAGGAACCGGGGAGAGGGAGGTCATGAGGTGGTCTCCTCAGTGACTCGGAGCCCAGGGCGCGGGGGGCGCGGGGCCGGGGGCACGGTTCTCACTCCGCGTCCGGACCCCCGGGAGCCCGGGGGACACGGGGCGGAACGTGATCCGTACGGCCCGTACGGGCCGGGTTCGTACTTGCTCTCCGAGTCTGTGCCGGGGTGGCGCAAGGGGGTATCCCGAGTCCTGGGGGGGGTGGGATTCCCCAGCCGGGCGGCGTCTTCCAGACACGGGACCGAACGACACCACCCCAGGCACCAGACCACAGGCGCCGCAGCCCCAGGCACCGTACGAGGGGGGGCTCAAGCGATCAGACACCGGCCGGGTACCAGGGACAGCGAGGAATCAGCCGGTACGGGAGGAGAGGCCGCACACGGTCGGCCCTCCCACACCGACCGGGCACGGGAAGAGGACGATTCGCCTTCCGTACCCGGGCGGGTACGGGCACGCCGGCCCGGCCGGCGCCCCACACGCGGCCGTCACGCCAGGAGGAGGAGACCCGAGAGCACACAGCCGGGACAGAACACGCAGCAAGCCGGCAGGGACGGACGGAAGGCGAGGCCACCGGGGCCAGACGGGGAGGCGGGCCGGTCACCGGGGCCTGCGGACGGTCAGTGACCGAGCGCGGCGATGAGTTCGTCGCGGCCGTCCGCGCCGGTCTTGCGGAAGACCGCCTTGAGGTGGTCGTTGACCGTGTGCACCGACAGATCGAGACGGCGGGCGATGCGCTGGGAGGCCGCGCCCGAGCGGAGTTCGTCGATCACGTCACGCTCGCGGGGCGTGATCCCGTACCAGGCGCAGAACGACGGCAGGACCAGCTCGCCGACGGGGGCCTCGATCACCAGCGCGACGTCACCCGCGTCGCCGAGCGTCTGCCCCTGACAGACGATCCAGCGGCCGCAGACAGCGGGCGGGGAACAGATCAACGGCACGGAAGCGTTCCGCGGGCGTTCCGGGTTCCGGGTCTCGAGGGAGAGCGCCATCAGGAAGACCTCGGGCATCCAGTCCGGGACGATCCGCCGGCCATGCACACGGAAAAGATCCAGCCACGCACCCGCCTGCGGACTCACCGTTCTGACCCGGTGGTCGGGTCCCATCGTGATCACCCCAGCCGGCAACGCCGCCACGGCCGGCAGCAGCGGGCCCGCGAGAACGTGCTGCCGGACGGTGCCGATCAGCGCGGGCGCGAGGAGGCCGGCCAGGCGGGCGTCCTGGGCGTCGAAGGGCGGCCCGCCCTCGAAGCGGATCAGGGCGAGCACCCCCCAGACGCCGTGCTCGTCGCACAGCAGCATCCGAAGCTCGGACACGGCCTGGTGCGCCGCGAGGACCTCGGCGCGCCGCCGGTCGGCCGGGGGCAGGAACGGGTCACCGACGGTGATGACGTGGGCGGCTCCCGGGACGGCCGTTTCGGCGGGGCCGGTCCCTTCGTGGCGGTGGCGGACGAGCGCCCTGACGAGCCCGGGCGGGAATCCGTGCCAGAAGCTGAAGCTTCCGAAGCCGAGGCCGATCGCCGGGTCGGAGCCGACGAGGCTGAAGGCGTCGTGCGGGAGGACCGGGGCGATCAGCAGGGAGAGCATCCGCCCCCGGTCGTCGGCGTCGGCCCGCTGGACCGCGACGTAGCCGAGTTCGCGTGCCATCCGCCGGTCATCGACCGTCATACGACGCATAACCCAAAGTTATCACTTTGTCATATTTTTCACCATCTTGATTGAACGTCACACTATTTCTCCTGGTGGACCGAGCCGCGTACGCGGCCGCACCGGACACCGGGGTGCGCGAACGGGCGAGAACCCCGATCCGGTACCGCGAGTCGTGGCCCCTGACGAGCCGGCGGCCCCTCACCCGCCGGTGCGCGGAGCCGCCGCGGGCAGTTCCACCGTGACGCGGAGTCCCCCGGCGGAGCGCGGAGTGAGGGTGAGGGTCCCGTCGTGGGCCCGGGTGATGGTGTCGACGATGGCCAGGCCCAGGCCGACGCCCGCGTGGTCGGTGTGGACGCGCTCGGTACCGCGCTGGAAGGGCTCGGTGAGGGTCGAGACCCGCTGCGGAGTGAGCAGGTCGCCGGTGTTCTCGACCGTGAGCATGACGGTGCCGGGGCGGGCGCCGGTATGGATCCACACGGTGCCGCGCCGGGGCAGATTGTGGACGATGGCGTTCTGCAGAAGGTTCGTGACCAGTTGGAGCAGCAGCGGCGGCGATCCCGCCGCCTGGGCGACGTCACCGCTGGTCTCGAGGGTGACCCCGTGCCGTTCCGCGAGGAAGAGGAGCGTCTCGGCGGCTTCCTCCGCCACGAGGGACAGGTCGGTCCGTTCGCGGGTGAAGGTCCGCCGGTCGGCACGGCTGAGCAGCAGGAGCGCCTCGGTGAGGTCGATGGCCCGGGTGTTGACGGTGTGGAGACGGTCGACGAGTTCGCCGGCGCCGTGACGGGGATCGGAACGGGCCACGTCGAGCAGCGCCTTCGAGATCGCGAGCGGGGTGCGCAGCTCGTGGGAGGCGTTGGCCGCGAATCGCCGCTGTCCGGCGACGTGCGCCTCGAGCCGGGCGAGCATCGTGTCGAAAGCGTCGGCGAACTCACGGAACTCGTCCATGCGGCCCGGCAGCCGTATGCGGTGGGAGAGCGACCCGTTCGCGGCCATCCGGGCGGCGCGGGTGATGCGGTGCAGCGGGGCGAGCATGCGGCCCGCGAGAAACCACCCTCCTCCCAGGCCGAACACCAGCAGGAACACCATCGTGACCGCCGCCACCGGAACGAAGTCCCGCGCGACGGAGAGTCGGTACTCGGGTACGAAGACGAGCCCGACGTGCTGGACCCGGGTCAGGAACAGCCACCCGGCGACGAGCGTCAGAGCACCGGCCAGCACGAGGAATCCCGTATAGCTGAGGGTGAGTTTCAGGCGAACGCTCGCTCCGGGCCGCCTATCCACGGCGTCCCCCCTCCTCCCCGGCCGGGGACACCGCGTCAATCCGGTAACCCACACCGGGCACGGTGGCGATGAGCCAGGGTTCGCCGAGACGTTTGCGCAGCGCCGAGACGGTGATGCGCACCGCGTTGGTGAACGGGTCGGCGTTCTCGTCCCACGCCCGCTCCAGAAGCTCCTCCGCGCTGACGACACCGCCTCCGGCGGCGACGAGGACCTCCAGCACGGCGAACTGCTTACGGGTGAGCGCGACGTACCGGCCCTCGCGGTGGACCTCCCGGCGGAACGGGTCCAGCCGCAGCCCCGCGATCTCCCGCACGGGAGGCCTGTTGTGGGCGCGCCTGCGGTCGAGCGCTCTGATCCTCAGGACCAGCTCCCGGAGTTCGAACGGTTTGGTGAGATAGTCGTCGGCGCCGAGCCCGAACCCGGAGGCCTTGTCGTCGAGCCGGTCGGCGGCGGTGAGCATGAGGATGGGCGTACCGCTGCCGGAGGCGACGATGTGCCTGGCGATCTCGTCCCCGGACGGCCCCGGGATGTCGCGGTCGAGAACGGCGATGGCGTAGGCGTTGACGCTCAGCAGCCGCAGCGCGGTGTCGCCGTCACCCGCGATGTCCGCCGCGATCGCCTCCAGACGCAGGCCGTCGCGGACGGCTTCCGCCAGATAGGGCTCGTCCTCGACGATCAGCACGCGCATGCCGGCCAGACTACGAGCCCGCGCCTATCGCCGGCGTATCGAAAACCGCGTACGCGCCGACAGCGCCGTGCCGCCGCGACCGGAACCGAACCCTTCCTCACGGCGCCGGCCGGGCGACGCCCGCCTCGGGGTGTATCGCGGACGTATCGAGAAACGCATACGTCACCGCAACACTCCCCCGCCTTCAGTGGAGGCATGGGCGGCCGCGCGTCGACGGCCGGCCCTCGGCTCAGGAAAGGAACTGCTCATGGACTCGGATTCCGTACGGGGTCTCGACCGGCGGCGGCTGCTCGGGTGGAGCGGCGGGCTGGCGGCGGCCGGCGTGGCGGCGGCCGGGGCGCAGCTGGTGGAGGCCCCGCCCGGCCACGCCGCCCCGGCCTCGGCCGGTCCCGGCGCCGTCCCGCCGGAGACCCGCCCCGGCGGCGCCTACGACCGGTTCGTGGCGAAGCTGGCCGCCGAGGACCGGTTCTCCGGTGTGGTGCTGCTGTCGCACCGGGGCCGGACGGTGCTGTCGCGCAGCTACGGCATGGCCGACAAGGAGAAGGGGATCCGCAACCACGAGGACGTCGCGTTCAACCTCTCCTCGGCGGGCAAGCCGTTCGGCGCGGTGGCCGTCCTGCAGCTCGCGCAGCAGGGCAGGCTGCGGCTCTCGGACACAGTGGGGACCCATCTGAGCGGCTTCACCCGAGAGATCGCCGAGCGGGTGACCCTCCACCATCTGCTCTCCGGCACGTCCGGTCTGAACACGCCGGCGGAGGACCTGCGGCGCGTCTTCCACAGCCGGGACGAGGTCTACGCGTTCTACGAGCGGTGGGCCCGGGAGTCGAAGCCGGTCGCCGCCCCGGGCACGCCCACCGACCACGCCGGGGCCGAGGTCGCCATTCCCGCGCTGATCGTGGAGGCCGTGACGGGCACCAGGTACTGGGACTACGTCGAGAAGCACATCTTCGAACGCTGCGGCATGACCGGCACGGCGTTCCGCACCAGGCCGCAGTGGCTCACCGACGAGCGCGTCGCGCACTCGTACATGCGGCAGGCCGACGGGAGCCGGGTGGACGCCGTACGCAATCTGGACAAGGGCAGCCCGGACCCGCACCAGCTGGGCAAGAACCCGGGCCGCAGCTTCATCGATCCTCCCGGGGACGGCGGCTTCGCCACCGCGCCGGACCTGGTCCGGTTCGCGCACGCGCTGGGCGACGGCACGCTCCTGGACCGGCCCTACGCCGAGGTGGCCACCGCGGCCAAGATGCCCCTCGCTCCCCAGGGCGGCGGCCTGACGGGGCGCGCCGCCCCCGCGGACGCGTCGTTCACGAGCTACACGATGCCGATCAGCCTCGTCGGCGGCCAGTGGGTGAAAGGGCGCGCCGGCGTCAACCCCGGCAGCGTCGCGAGCTGGAACATCTACCCGTACACCGGCTGGGTCGGCGTCGTCCTCGGCAACTACGACGATGTGCCGTTCCAGGAGATCATCCAGCAGGAGATCCAAGCCGTCACCGGCCGACGCTGACTGAGCGATCGACCGGGGCGCGTTCGGTCCCGGGGGTTCCGCGCCGGTCCCGGGTGACTCAGCGGGTGGGGCCGTGGTGCGCCGGCCGGCCGATGCCGTGTTCGACGATCCACGGGTGCGGGATCACGACGGCCTGTCCGACGGGCGGTCGCCGGTGCGCGTCGCCGGCCGGACCGCGGAAGGCCGGCCGGCGCTGCTACGGGTGCCCGCGTCGGGTCGAGAGCGTCGCCGGATCCCGCTCCGGGTGCAGGTCCAGCATCATGTCGAGCGACCGGGAACCGTCCGCCTCGGTGAAGTGGCCGACCGGTTGGAAGCCGTTCTTCTCGTAGTAGCGAACGGCGCGGGGGGTGTCGGCGCGGACGCCGCCCCACAGGATGATCCTCGTCCTGCCGAGCAGTCGTACGACCTCCGTGACGAAGGGGAAGGCGAGCGTCCCGAGTCCTCGGTCCTGCTGGTCGTCGGCCAGGGTCGGGCCGAAGCGGCAGTCAGTCGCCCCGGTGAGGCGGATGCCAGCATTCCGGTAGCGCTCGATGTCCGCGGGAGTCAGAGCGAGGCTGAACTCGAGAAGGCCGACGATCCGGCCGGACGGCGCGTCCTCAAGCACCAGCCTGAGCTTGTCGTGGCGCGCGATCGCGTCACACAGCTCCCGGGCGGCCGCGAGATCGTACCCGCCGAACGTGCTGAAGCGCCTCGATTCGGAGGACAGCGAACCGAGGAACTCGGCCAATGGTCCCGTATCGGCTCCGGTCAGGGGGCGGAGGACGACCTCCGGACCGCCCTGGGGTGTCAGACGGCTCGTCACGCGAAGGGGATCGGCGGCAATCTCCGACAGCGTCAGCACCTCACAGCAGCCTCTCTCTCCGAAACGGCTTCGAGAGCGGAGAGGCCACCGGCCCCGGGATTCCGCACGAACGATTGCCCCTCGCCGGCACGGCACCGTGATCCACAGCTCTTGGCCGGGGCTCGCCGCCGGGACTCCACCACCCCCGCCGGACGCGCATCCGGACCTGGGGGGGAATCCCGGAGTCGCGTCCGGTGCGCGCCGTTCCTCGGGGGCGGTGGTGGTCGGGCCGCGGGACCCGTCGGTCAGACGTCGGCGCCCGGCTCGCGGCGCATGCACCACACCGGGGGCCCGCCGTCGGCGCCCGGCAGTTCGGCGGTGGTGCGGAAGCCCAGACGTTCGTACAGCCGGACGTTGCGTCCGGTCGCGGTCTCCAGGTAGCACGGCTGCCCGGCCCGGTCGGCGGCGTCGAGGCCGGGGCGGATCACGGCGGCGCCCAGCCCCCGGCCCTGCGAACCGGGGTCGACGGCGACCGCGCCGAGGAACCACACCGGCTCCTGCGGGCGGTACGCCTCCACCACGGCCTCCGTCGCCTCGTAGGCGGCCGCCCGGTCGCCCGCCAGCTCGGCGATCAACGGGCCGACCTCGACGAACCCGGGCGTGGGGTCCTTCTCGGGAGTCGTCCACACGGCGACGGCACGGCCCTCCCCGCCGACCCACACCCGGCCGTACGGCATCCCGATCCGCGTGAGGAACAGCTCCTGGAGCCGTCGCACCCGCTCCTCGTGACCGTCCGCGGCCACCACATGCCGGGTGTACGGATAGTCCGCGAACGCGCCCGCCAGGGTGCGCACGGCCGCGGGGACGTCCGCGGAGGTCGCGGGACGTACGGAGCCGGGGTCGGCGGAGGCGGGGATGCCGGGGCCGGGAATGCCGGGGCCGGGGGGTGTCATGAAGTCGTACTCCTGGAGTCGGGGGGCGAGGCCGCGCCGGAGGAACGGCCGGGAGAAACGATCAAGCAGAGAGCGGGGTCCCCGCAACCGGGTTTTCGGCGGGCGGGCGCGGTGCGGGCGGGCCGGGACGCGACCGGTCCGGCGGGGAGCGCCGTCACGGGACGGACGGGGAAGCGCTAGCCCTTGGGGTGCTGGCCCGCCCGTTCGAGGTGGATCTCGGTGAAGACGGCGACCTTGGCCCGCAGGGCCCAGGGGTCGAAGGGCTTGCTGATGTAGTCGACCGCGCCGGCCGCGTACCCGCGTGCGGTGTGTTCGGGATCGACGCCCATCGCGGTGAGGAAGATGATCGGCACATCCCTGTTGCGGGGGCGGCGCTTGATGTGGGCGGCGGTCTCGTAGCCGTCCATCTCGGGCATCTGGACGTCCATGATGATGACGGCGAAATCGTCGTGATGGAGCAGCGCCTTGAGGGCTTCGCGGCCGGAGGCGACGGTGACGAGTTCCTGGTCCAGCGTCTCGAGGACCGCTGTCATCGCGAGCAGGTTGTCGGGCTGGTCGTCCACGACGAGGATCTTGGGCATGCGCTGCGGCAGGGGGTGAGGCAGGGCCGTTGGACGTTCGACGGCTTCGAGCTGGCGTTCCAGCAGGTCGCAGCGCGCCTCCGCGTCCGCCCGCTGTGCCTGCGCCACCTGGAGTTCGCTTCCCAGCCGTGTCACCTCCTGGCGCAGGACGTCGCGCTCGCCCAGCAGCTCCGAGACGTCGGGGTGGGCCGCCGCCAGCTGGCCGGCGCGTTCGCGCTCGGCGGTGAGCATGGCCTCCATCTGGTTGAGACGCACCTCCAGGTCGGCGATCCGGTGCTTGCGGTCCAGCAGGGCATCGCCCAGGACGTCGCCCCGGACGCTGGAGCGGCGCGAGACGTGGTCGGCGTCGGCCAGCTGCTGCTCGATGATCTGTACCGCGTGCTTCGGCGAGGAGTTGGCGTCGAACGCCGAACCGTAGAGCCCGCGTACGTACTCGATGGTCTCGGGAGTGACGGTGGTGCCACGGTGCTCCGCGAGATCGGTAAGCATGTCCATGATGACCGGCCAGGGAGGTAACCGGGTCCCGTTGAGGTAGCGGGAGAACGTCCCCGGGTCACGCCGGCGTCTCGCCGCGTACCGGCGCACCGACACCTCCAGTCCCTCGAACAGCTCCCGCAGGACCTCGGCCAGCGCCCGTGACTCCTGTGTCAGATCTTGTCCCAGCGGCCGCAGTTCGCCCATGGCGCTACACCTTCCCGCCGGCGTCGCCGGTGCTCTCCGAGGTGATCAGACGGTCGAAGAACGGCACCGCGAGTCCGGTGACGGCGAGGCCGGCGAGCAGGCTGCGCGGTGCGCCTTCTCCGGCCAGCCAGGACAGCGTCCCCGCCGCCGCGCCGCTGAGCACCGCGAGCAGGAAGACCAGGGCCGTTCTCAGCGGAAGCAAGGGCCGATCCACATGATTCTCCATTCGTCCGTCCCGCGTCCCGAGCCGTGCGGGGTGGGTGTCCGTTCGGCAGTCCGCCGAGTGGGTGACACACAGCATGGAGCGTCACAGGGGTGTTGCCGTGCGTCATCGGGGAAAGAGGCAACGAAATCAGCCGTCGCGACGGATCCGGCGCAGCTGGAGGCGGCTGTCCCCGCAGATCAGAGTGCTGAGCGGGCGGCGTGTTGCCAATGCGTTGCCGTGCAACGTTGGCACGGCGGTGCGGGAGCGGCGGGCAACACCTCCCGGGGCCGGTCCAGGACGACGCCCAGGCCGTGGACGTCCCGACGCGCCGCCCGGTTTCCGCGCCGCGGGAGCCCAGGCCCCGGGCCCCATCCACGCGCGGCCCGTCCTCCCGGACCGACCGGCCGGCTTCGTGCGGGGCGGCGGGCCGTGGCCGGCGTCCGGTCGTGCCGTCGATCGGCTCGCGGAGGATGTCCGGGTGACCGGCCGATGGGATCCGCGCGCGGCCGGCTCGGGTACTCCGCACTCTCGCCTTCGGCAACCGCCGCTTCCACGAGTGGCGGGTGAACGGTGCGCCCGGGTGCTGGTCCGCCACGGGCGGCGGGGCCGTCGCCGATTCCGTACGAAGATCCTGGCCGGGCTGACGGTCCTGGTCTGCGCGCTCGCTACCATCGGCGGAATGGTCAGCGATGCGATCACCGGACTGCGCCTGCGGGGCGTGCCCACCGTCGGGCACATCGACTTCGAGGCGCTCGACGCGTACCGCTTCGCGGACGGCGGAGGGTTCCCCGCGTCGTATCGTGCTTTCGTTCGCCGTGCCGGGTGGGGACGCGCCTTCGGGCTGTGGCTGGTCTATCCGCCGGTCCTCCCGGGGTACGCCGACGGCTGGCACGGCCGGGGAACGGAGCTGACGAGGCGTTTTCGCGCGAGCTGCCGGGACGGAGAGAACGAGGCGTTCGACTGGATGGTGGAACCGGACGGGAACTGGTCCCTGCCCGCCTCGCTGGAGGTCTTCGCGTGGAGCGAGAACGGCGACGCGCTGCTCTGGAACAGCTCGGCCCGTGACCCGGACGGCGAGTTCCCCGTCTGGGAGTCACGCTCTCTCAACTCCCTGCACCGCCTCGGCCCGGACCTTCACCAGGCGCTGCCGCTGATACGCGCTCGATCCGCAGACACCCTGGGGTCCCGCCCCTTCGATGTGGAACCGCTTCGCGCCGCCCGCCTCGAATAGTTCACGGCCCCCTTCGCGACGCCACTCCTCCCTTCGCGAAGCCACGCCCCCTTCACCGCCGATGCCGAACCGGACGCGTCTCCGCGCCGGCGGCAGAGGCGGCCTTCCACGGACCGCGCGCCCGCCCCACGACAGCGAAAGGCTCCGGCCCCCTGAGGGGGCCGGAGCCTTGATCGAGCGCTGGGCAGGCCTCGCACCTGCATCCCCCCACGGGAAGTGGGGTGTCTTTCCTTGGACCACCAACGCCGGTCCCACCGCCGTGAACCACGGCCGCGAGCACATGATCACTATATCGCAGGAACAGCCGCCTTGGCTCGGGCCGCCGATCGCGGCCCGAGGCGTCCGCGGGTCAGGGCACGGTGATGACGATCTTGCCGCGCGCGTGGCCGACGGCGCTGACGTCATGAGCTGTGGCGGTCTCCGCCAGCGGGAACACGGCGGGCAGCGGGACGGCGAGGCGGCCGTGGTCGGCGAGGTCGGCCGCCAGGGAAAGTCCCGCCCAGCCCGGCGACCCTCCGGCCTCGGAGCGGGCGAACCGCACTCCGTGCCGGTCGGCGTCGAAGTCGGCGATGGTCACCACGCGGCGCGGGTCACCGACGATGGCCACCAGTTCGGCGAGAGAGCCCTTGCCGGCGGCGTCCAGAGCCACAT
Organism: Streptomyces sp. NPDC014894; assembly: GCF_043080985.1. Taxonomy (NCBI): domain Bacteria; kingdom Bacillati; phylum Actinomycetota; class Actinomycetes; order Kitasatosporales; family Streptomycetaceae; genus Streptomyces; species Streptomyces sp. NPDC014894. Next base: position 893,152 of record NZ_JBIBWD010000002.1, on the reverse strand, counting down.
CGACACCGAGCGGGGCCAGCGGGGCGAGGCGATCGGCCGGCCCCGCCCCGTAAGTGACCGGTACGACGCCGAGCCGGCCGAGGAATCCGCGGTCGCCTTCGCTCGCGGCGCCGATCACGGTGAGGCCGCGGGCCTGGGCGAGTTGCGCGGCGATGGAGCCGACGCCTCCGGCGGCGCCCTCGATCAACGAGGTCATGCCCTCGACGGCTTCCAGCACACGTGTGGCCGAGTCGATGTCGCCCGCGGCGCCGCCCGCCTCCTCGAACGACCACGACCACGACCGGGGCTTGGACGCCCACGCCTCCAGTACGGCGTACTGGGCCGCGGCGCCGCCCCGGTCCCGGAAGGGGACGAGGCCGAAGACCGCGTCCCCCACGGCGGTGCCGGTCACCCCCTCTACCGGCACTTCCCGACACGCGGCTCGCTGATCGCCGCCGCGTTCGCCGAACAGCTCGGCCGGTGCGTCGCGGCCCTCGACGAGGCCCTGCGGGACGACGATCCCTGGCGCGGACTTCGCGATGTCCTCACCCAGGTGTGCGTGATGCAGGCCCAGGGCCGCGGGTTCGGCGCCGCGTTCCTCTCCCGGTTCCCCGACGCGCCCGACGTCCACCGTGAGCGTGCCCGCGCCGAGGCGGGCCTCGCCCGGCTGATACGGCGCGCGAAGGACACCGGACGGCTGCGCGCGGACGTCGACCCCAGCGACGTCACCCTCCTGCTCCTGGCCGACAACGGCGTCGTACGAGAATCCCCGGCGGCCTCCATGGCCGCGTCCCGCCGCCTGCTCGCCCACTTCCTCCAGTCCTGCCGTCCGGCGGACGGCACGCCCCTGCCCCGGCCCGCGCCGCTCCGCCTCGACGACCTCTACGGGCCACCGCGCCGAACGGGGTGACCGCCGGGCGTCCTCGTACCGCCGGACGCCGAGTGCGGCGGGAGCGGTGGCCGGCCACCGCCGGTTCGCCGTCGCCCAGCGGCGGTCGGCCACCGCTGGGCGACGGTGAACCGGCGGGCGGCCCTTCGGCGATCTCCGGTCGTCGGCTCGGACTCCGACTACGCGCGCGATCACCGGCGGCGGCTGTTCGGCCGGGGCCCGCCGAGGCGATGCTCTCTCACGGGTTCTGTTGTTCTGTGCGCCGTCGAGAGCTGGAGGGCTGTTGTGTGGTTCTGGGTGTCGACCGACGATGTCGCGGCGGAGGACCGGGCGGACTGGTATCACGATGTGGTGTCCCAGACGGTGGCGCCCCATCGCCTGGTGATACCCGACCGGACGGCGTTCCGCGCGCGGGCCGGCGTACTGGGGATCGGGCGGATCGAGCTGTCCCGGCACGCCCACACCGACCATCGGGCCTGGCGCACCGAGCGGCTGATCCGCCAGAGCGACCCCGAGCACTACATCCTGGCGCTGATCACCCAGGGGACGAAGGGGATCTCCCAGTCCCGCAACGACACCAGGGCCGACCCGGGGGACATGGTCTTCTTCGACACCTCACACCCCTACGCCGCCGGCAATCCGGGCGTCGACGACCCCGTCATGTCCCTGCTGCACATCCCCCGCGACCTGATCAGGCTCCCCGCGGACCGTCTGGACGCGGCGCTCGGCAGCCGGCTCAGCGCCCGCCGGGGCATCGGCGCCGTCCTCCGCCAGTTCCTCATGTCCCTGGAAACGCTCGGCGCCGAATGCACCCCGCAGGAACTCCAGCTCCTGGAACGGCCCGTCCTCGACCTCGTCTCCGGGGTCCTCGCCCAGCAGCTCGACGCCTGGGACAGCCTCCCCGCCGGGACCCGCAACCAGGTCCTGCTGCGGCGGATCGACGCCTTCATCGACCACCATCTCGCCAACCCCGAGCTGACGCCCCGGGCCATCGCCGCCCACCACCACATCTCCCTGCGCACGCTCCACAGCGTCTTCCAGTCCTGCGGCGAGACCGTGGCCGCCTCCATCCGCCGACGACGTCTGGAGCGGGCCCACGCCGACCTCGCCGACCCCGGGCAGGCCTGCCGGCCCGTCCACACGATCGCCTGCCGCTGGGGCTTCACCAGCCCCGCCGCCTTCAGCCGGGCCTTCCGTGAGGCGTACGGCCTATCACCCCGTGAACTGCGCGGTTCCCGACCCGGCTGATCAGCCCGCACAGATAGTCAACAACCTTGCACTACGCGCCAACTCCCGGACCGGGCGACGCCCTAGCGTGTGACGGACCAGGCCCGGGGTGCGGATACGCGCCGCGGACGCGAAGGAGGCGGGTGCGGGACCGGGCCGGGTGCGAGCCGCGCTGACGAGCGCGGAGCGGTACGCGCGGAACGCCGAGGGGGCAGGCACGGCCTCCCGCGCCCCTCGTCCACCCGTCTGCCCGTCGTCCACCCGTCTGCTCGCTTGCCCGTCCGCCCGCCCCGGTGTCCGTGCCGGACGGATCGGCTCCAGCCGTCTCCCGTCCACCCGGGCACCCACCCGCCGCCGCCGGCGCGACCCTCACGCACACCGTCCGGCGGGCGTGCGCCGAGGGGCGCGTCACCCCGCCGGAGCGCCGCCCCTCGGGCTCCCCCGCGCCTCCGGCCCGGCTCCGGCGCCGTCCGCCCTCTCTCTCCGTCCACCGACCCGATCGGAGTATTGACGTGTCCATGCCCTCACTGCGTTCCGTTCTCACCGCCGCCGCACTCGCCGGCGTCGTGCTCGCCACCGTCCTCCCGGCCAACGCCGCACCCGCCCCGGGGGCCGCCGTCACCGGACAGGCCCCGAGCGCCGCGTCGAGCGTGGGCGGCCCCATCAGCCGCGGCGAGATCCTGCAACGCGCGCAGTACTGGGTCGACCAGCGCGTTCCGTACAGTCAGTCCGCCTTCCACGGGGACCCGCAGGGCCGTACGTACCGGACGGACTGTTCGGGCCTGGTGTCCATGGCCTGGCGTCTGACCGGGAGCGCGGTCACGGGGACGCTCCCGCAGTTCTCGACCGGGCTGGCGAGTCTGGACGACCTCCAGCCCGGGGACGCGCTGAACGACGTCGAGACGCATGTGATGCTCTTCGTCGGCTGGACCGACAGCACCCGCACCAGGGCCGAGATCATCGAGCACGCCAGGCCCGGAACCGTCGCCCGCAAGGAGTCGTACCCGCGCAGTTACCTCATCGACAAGGGCTTCAAGCCCTACCGCTACAACAAGGTGACCGACAGCCCGGTGACCGTTCCGGACAAGGGCATGACCCATGTGACCCCGGTCGGCGATCTGACGGGCGACGACATCCCCGACGTCATCGCGGTCCAGACGTCCAACGGCGACCTCTACCGCTACACCGGGCCGGCCTACACCGGCGGCGCCGCCCGCGTGAAGATCGGCAACGGCTGGAACGGCATGAGCGATGTCGTGGGCACGGGGGACCTGACGGGCGACGGCATCGCCGACATCATCGCCGTCGACGCCGACAACGGAGACCTCTACCGCTACACCGGACCCGCCTACGCCGGCGGCACCAGGGCCAAAATCGGCACCAGCTGGGACGCCATGACCAACATCACCCCCGTCGGAGACCTCACCGCCGACGGCATCCCCGACATCATCGCCGTCGAAAAAGCCACCGGAGACCTCTACCGCTACAGCGGCCCCAACTTCACCGGCGGCGCCGCCCGAACCAAGATCGGCAACGGCTGGAACACCTACTCCACCATCGTCGGCACCGGCGACCTCACCAACGACGGCAAAGCCGACATCATCGCCGTCCACGCCGAGAACGGAAACCTGTACCGCTACTCCGGACCGCACTACAACGGTGCGACCAAGGTGCAGATCGGCAACGGCTGGCACGCCATGACCAACCTGACCGGAGTCGGCGACATCACCGCCGACGGCATCCCCGACCTCCTCGCGGTCAACGCCAAGTCCCAGAAGCTGTACCGGTACTCGGGACCGGGCTTCGCCGGCGGCAGCGCGGTGCAGATCGGCAACGGCTGGTAGCACGCCCTCAGCGCGGCGGCGCCCCGAACCGGCGGCGCCGCCCGTTCCAGCCCCTTCCCGTCGTCGAACCGAGGTGCCTCATGCCCGTACGCCCCCGCACGAAGTCCGTCATGGCGACTCTGGTCGCCGCCCCGCTCGCCGCTCTGCTCCTCCCCCTGCCGGCCGCGCCGCCCGCGGCGGCGGCCTCCGTCGCCACCTGGGACAAGGTCGCGCAGTGCGAGTCGGGCGGGAACTGGAGCATCAACACCGGCAACGGCTACTACGGAGGACTCCAGTTCTCCCGGTCCACCTGGGACGCCTTCGGCGGCAGGCAGTACGCCGCCTACGCGCACCAGGCGACCAAGGAGCAGCAGATCCGTATCGCCGAGAAGGTCCTGGCCACCCAGGGCGAGGGCGCATGGCCCAACTGCGGACGCGCGGCAGGACTCGGCAGCGACCCCGCCGATCCGTACCCCGCGGAGCCGCCGCGCCCGCAGTCCAAGATGGCGCACCTGACGCCGGTCGGGGATCCGACGGGCGACGGGCGGCCCGACATCATCGCGGTGGAGAAGGCCACCGGGGACCTCTACCGCTACGCGGGACCGGGCTTCGCCGGCGCCGCCGCCCGGCTGAAGCTGGGGTACGGCTGGAACGGCATGAGCGATGTCGTGGGCACGGGAGATCTGACGGGCGACGGCATCGCCGACATCATCGCCGTCGACGCCGACAACGGAGACCTCTACCGCTACACCGGACCCGCCTACGCCGGCGGCACCAGGGCCAAAATCGGCACCAGCTGGGACGCCATGACCAACATCACCCCCGTCGGAGACCTCACCGCCGACGGCATCCCCGACATCATCGCCGTCGAAAAAGCCACCGGAGACCTCTACCGCTACAGCGGCCCCAACTTCACCGGCGGCGCCGCCCGAACCAAGATCGGCAACGGCTGGAACACCTACTCCACCATCGTCGGCACCGGCGACCTCACCAACGACGGCAAAGCCGACATCATCGCCGTGAACAAGGCCGACGGGGATCTCTACCGGTACTCGGGCCCTCATTTCAACGGCGGCGGCAAGCTGCGGATCGGCAATGGCTGGGGCTCCATGACGAGCCTGACCGGAGTCGGCGACATCACCTCCGACGGCATCCCCGACCTCCTCGCGGTCGACCCCGCCACCGACCGTCTCTACCGCTACTCGGGACCCGGCTTCACCGGCGGGAGCCGTGTCCAGATAGGCGTCAACTGGTAGTCCCCGCCGGACCTCTCAACCCTCTGGAGCATTCATGAGACGCGTCATCTCCCTCTGGGCCGGACTCAGTACGGTCGTCCTGGCCCTCATCGGCACCCTGGTCCTCGCTCCCGCCGCCCAGGCGGACAGCGTGGCCGGCCCCGACGCCCCGCCGGTCCGCTTCGTCAGCTACAACATCTGCGGCAACATGTGCGGCGACGCGGGCGGTTTCGACAACGCTCGCCGTATCGACACGGTCGTCGCCGAGGCCTCGGGCGCCACCTGGAACGCCGACCAGCTGCACCTTCAGGAGGTGTGCCGCCCCCAGTACGAGGCGATCCGCACCAGGCTTCAGCCGAAGGGATTCCAGGGGCTGTTCACCACCACCCTCCCCGGACGCCCGGGACTGTGCGGCGGAGCCGACTACGGAGTCGCCGTGCTGGTCAAGGGACCCGTCGTGGACACCAAGGAACTCAATCTGACGATCGGCGGCGAGTCCGAGCCGATCAAGGTCCCCTGCGTCAAGACCTATACGCAGAACCGCGCCAACTGGGCCTGCTCGGTGCATCTCTACTGGAGCGACGCCTCGCTGCGCGAGCAGGAGGCCGCCCTGCTCGCCGCTCAGGCCCGGCAGTGGCTCGACGCCGGAACGCCCGTGGTGCTCGGCGGTGACTTCAACGGCGGGCCCCGCTCCAAGATGGCCTCCTCCTTCTACGAGCCCGGCATCAACGACGGAGGCCGGGGCGACTTCATCGAGGCGGACGAGACGGACCGCGACCACTTCGTCGCGGACCCGTGCCGCGCCGACGGCCGTGACCGCTGCCGCAGCGGCGAGCCGACCCTGAACTCCACGAAGATCGACTATCTCTTCCTCTCCGCCCGCCACTTCAAGAACGCCAAGGCGGAGGTCCTGCCCCAGGACCCCCGGGTCTCGGACCACCGGCTGATCCGGGGCGCCGCGTACTGGGCCGACTGCGGCCCCGTCGGCAACTCCTCGGGCTCGCTCTTCCGCAGGGACGCCTCCGGCGCGCTCTACCGCTACGCGGGCCGCGGCGACGGCTCGATCGCGGGCGCCTGCAAGGTCGGTACGGGCTGGAGCGGTATGAAGGCCGTGACGCAGCAGGGCTCGGCGCTCCTCGCCGCCGACGCCGGCGGGGTCCTCTGGCGCTACCCGGCCGACCCCGCCACCGGCGCGTACTCGGGCTCCACCCGGGTCCGGGCGGGCGACGGCTGGGACGCCATGGACGCGCTGCTCGCGCCCGGTGACTTCAGCGGCGACCAGAAAACCGATCTCGTCGGCCGCGACAACGCGGGCGACCTCTGGCTCTACCGAGGCGACGGCCAAGGCTCCTACACCCCCCGCACCAAAATCGGCAACGGCTGGCAGATCTACACCGCCCTGCTCGCTCCCGGCGACTTCACCGGCGACCAGAAAACCGACCTCATCGGCCGCGACAACGCGGGCGACCTCTGGCTCTACCGAGGCGACGGCCAAGGCTCCTACACCCCCCGCACCAAAATCGGCAACGGATACCCCGCCGGAGAACTGCTCTTCTGACGGATCGGCGTCCCCGTCCCGCGCCGGGAACACGGCGCGGGGCGGGGGCGTCCCGCGATCGGCCGTACGCGTTACGGCTGCGGCCCGTCGTCCGGTTCGGGCCGCAGCCGGTACGGTCGGCCGCCGGGCGCCCCCGCAGCGGGGCCGCGCGACGGTACGGCCTCGACTCCGCCTCGCCTAGTTCCGGAACCGCTCCAACGGCGTGCGCCGACCGGCCCGGAAGTGGGTCAGGGCGGCGCCGATGTCGAGCGCCGAGCCGAAGAAGAGCACCGACCGGTCGGCTGCCACGAGGACCGTTCCGCCGCCGCGTGCTCGGTGCACGACGGCCACCGCCCCGTCCTCGGGCAGCAGCACGTGACCGAGGTCGGCGTCCGGAGCGACGCGACGGTACAGCGCACCGCCGAACTCGATGAGGCGACGCTGCTCGGGCGTGGGGTCCGGCCCGCGGGACGCCGACGTCTCTCCCCCACCGGCTTCCTTCACACCGCCGTCCCGTCCCCGTCGTGGACCGCCGCGAGGTCCGCGATCAGGTCCGCGTCGCGTATTCCGGGCAGGCTGTACCCCTCCGCCTCGTCCCAGGGGACGTCGAGGTCGTCCAGGTGCACACGCCACTCGGCGTCGGGAACGGCCCGGCGCAACGCCGACACGGAGTCCAGCAGATGGGCCGTCACCGGCAGCAGACGGGCGGGGTCGAAGGGCATCTTCGTGGACCCGGCGATGACCTCCCGCGGTTCGTCCTCGGCCTGGTCGTACACGTACAGGCCTTCCTCGTCGTCGTACGGGAAGGTCGCCGTGCGCGCGGCGACGACGCGCCTGACGGAGGCCGACTCCGCCTCGGTCAGGGGTGTCGCGCGGTGTGCCGTGTAGTAGAGAGAGACGCTCATGACGAAAGCGTAGGACCCGGGTCTGACAACGCGGGCCGGACGCCGGGGCGCTCCCCCCGCAGGCGCGGGTGCGGGCCGACTCCCGGATCGGCGGGGCGTCCGCGGGGACCGCCGTGACCTGGGCCACTCTCCGCGAACGGAGCGCGAGATCATCACTCCGCTGTGCTATACAAGAACCGAGGCCCGTACAGGGCCTGCGGACGACGGATCAGTACCCGCTCAGCGACAAGACTGGCCATATCAGGAGGTCAGTTCCGCCATGGCGTGGTTCATTCTCGTCGTATCAGGAGTGCTGGAGGCCGTATGGGCCACCGCACTGTCAGCTTCCAAGAACTTCAAGCGCCCCATCCCGACCGTCGTCTTCGGCGTCGCCCTCGCGGCGAGCATGACCGGTCTGGCATTCGCCATGAAGAGCCTGCCCACGGGAACCGCGTACGCGGTCTGGGTCGGCATCGGCGCGGTGCTCACCGCCGTCTGGGCCATGGCGACCGGCCAGGAGCGCGTCTCCACCGGGCGCGTGATCCTGCTGGTGGGTCTCGTCGGTTGTGTCGTCGGACTGAAGGCGGTCAGCTGATGCCTTGGGCGATTCTTCTCATCAGTGCCGTGTTCGAGGCCGTCTGGGCCACGGCCCTCGGTCTCTCCGACGGGCTGAGCAAGACCGGTCCCACCGTCGTCTTCTTCGTCGGGCTGGCGCTCAGCATGGCGGGTCTGGGCTACGCGATGATCCGGATCCCGATCAGCGTGGCCTACTCGGTCTGGATCGGCATCGGGGCGGCCCTGACGGTCATCTACGCCATGCTCACGGGCGAGGAGCCCGCTTCCGTGCTCAAGGGCGTGTTCCTCGGCGGGATCATCCTGTGCGTCATCGGCCTGAAGTTCGTCAAGACCAAGCCGGGGCCGAAGGCCGAGCAGCAGCTGCCGGAGGCGCAGAGCCCGCGGTGACCTCGGCCGGAGACCCCGGCGCGAGACCTCGGCGGGATGCGAGGCCGAGGTCTCCGCTCCGGTGTCAGCCGGACACGAGGACACCGCGATACCGCACCGCGCAGAGCCCGCCGGGCCGACCTTTCCAGGTCGGCCCGGCGGGCTCTTCCGCGTTCCGGAGCCGGGAGGCCCCGGCGCCGTCGAAACGGACGGACGCCTCGGTCCTGGCCGGCGGCGGGGCCGGGGACGGAGCGCCGCCGCCGGGATCGCCGGGCCGCCCGGGCGGGGCGCAGGTCAGTCCGCCGCGGGGCGCGTCCGGCGGGCGTAGGCGCGGGCCGCTCGGGCGCGGTCGCCGCAGCGGGTGGAGCACCAGTGGCGGCGGCCGTGCCGGAGGAGGTAGCGGTCGCAGGGGCTGGAGCCGCAGGCGGTGAGACGTTCGGCGTCCGGGCCGGTCAGCAGGTCGGCGGCGCCGGCGGCGAGGACGGCGAGGGCGTGCTCGACGATCTGGGTGACGGGGTGGGACGCCTCGCGGTACAGGCCGCGGGCGGGGTCCCAGTGGAGCAGGGAGGCGGCGGGGGCCCGGGTGAGCGCGGCGTTCACTGCGGTCAGCGCGTCGGCCGGGGCCGGCAGCCCCGCGACATGGGCGGCGAGCAGGGCGCGCACGTGGTCGCGGAGGGAGCGCAGCCGGGTGGCGCACATGTCCAGCAGCCCGGTGTCCGCCGGGGCGAGGCCGCGGTCGGCCAGCCACCGTTCGGCTCCGCCGGGCGTGCCGAGCAGGTCGCTGCGGTGACCGCCGGGGAGGGCGACGGCGCTGTTGGCCAGGTCGAGGGCGAGGTACTGCTCGGCGCCCGGCGCCGGGTGCAGCGATTCGGCGGTCACGGTCTCCTTCATATTTCTCATGGTACGGCTTGCTTGTATACGTGAGAAACGCTTACGGTGACTCACGAATAAGCGACCCTCTATCCGTGAGGTTTTGTTGTTCATGTCTGCCACCAGCCCTTCGGGCGAGCAGTTCCCCATCCGCGTGTTCGGCGGCCCGACCGCTCTCTTCGACTACGGCGGCCTGCGGTTTCTGACCGACCCGACCTTCGACGCCCCCGGCGACCACCGGACGCCCGGCGGCCCCCTCCTGACCAAGACCGCGCCCTCCTCCGGCAGCCCCGCCGACCTCGGCCGTGTCGACGTGGTCCTGCTCTCCCACGACGAGCACGCCGACAATCTCGACACCTCCGGCCGGGCCCTGCTGGCCGGAATACCGCTCACCCTCACCACCCCCGGCGGCGGTCGGCGTCTGGGCGGCCGCGCCAAGGGGCTGGCCGACTGGGAGTCCGTGGAGCTGGACCGCCCCGGCGGCGGCTCCGTCACGGTGACCGGCGTACCCGCCCTGCACGGTCCTGGGACGCGCGAGGAAGTCGAGGCGATCACCGGTCAGGTCGTCGGCTTCATGCTGACCGGGGAGGGGCTGCCCAGCGTCTACGTGAGCGGCGACAACGCCTCCCTCGATCTGGTCGGGCGGATCGCCGAGCGCTTCGCTCCCGTGGACACCGCCGTCCTCTTCGCCGGGGCTCCCCGCTTCCCCGGACTCTTCGACGGCGAGCCGATCGTCCTGGACAGCGCGCAGGCCGCCGAGGCCGCGCGGATCCTCGGCGCGCGCCGGGTGGTCCCCGTCCACCACGACAGCTGGGCCCACTTCACCGAGGGCCGTGACGAGCTGATCGCCGCTTTCGCCGCCGCCGGTCTGGCCGACCGCCTCCAACTGGGCTGAGCGGCCGGTCCGTCTCCTGGCGGCAGGCACCTCCCGGGGGTGGCGTCGGGCCCCCTCGCCCCGGAGCACCTGCACGGCGCCGCTGAGGGAGGCATGGATTCCGGCGACGATGGCGATCCACACGCCGAGCGTGGCGAGGAGCGTGGCGGCGGCAGCCGCGACGGCGGGGCGGCGGCCCCCGATCGTGCCGACGATCCGGGCGAGACCGGCGGTGCCCAGGGGCGCGCCGACGATCAGCGGAGCGCCGTTCACGAGCGACTGCTTCACCCGGTGGTCGGCGCGCCAGTCGGTGGCACTCTCCTTCTGCAGCGCCTCATGGGCCGCGTACCACAGCCCGGCCGGCAGGGGGAGCGGGAGCAGGGCGGTCACCACGAGGAGCTTGACGGCCGTCCGGCCGCGGTCGCCGGGCCGTCGCCGCGGGGGAATCCGTCGCTCGCGCCTCCTGCCCGGCGGTCGCGGCGCACCGCCATCCGTACAGGTGCTCAGTACGCGGGCCCGGTGCGTCGCCCGACGGCCCGACCCGACGGAGCGGCGCGTCGGTCGCGGGACGCCGGAAGGGCCCCGTCGGAGACGACGGGGCCCTCATCGGTCCGGGATCACGCCTGGTCGCCGAGATCACCGCGCCGGAGCCGGCGCTTCTTCCCCAACTTCCTCAGCACCGGCCAGGGATCGCGCACGGCTCGGCCGTATCCCCTGAGCTTGTGCGGCCTGCACAGCCCACAGCCTTTGCGGCGGCGGTGCGGTGAGTGAGCCATCTCTTCCTTCCCCACGCGCCCCGCCCTGGGGCCGGCGTAGGGAGTACGTCCTCAGCATGCAAGTCACTTTATCGACTCACGGGAGACCGCTCCGAGGCGGCCCGGGGAGTACGGACCCTCCGGTGACGGGCCGAAGACCCGCGGAGGTACGACGGTGTCGGCGGGCGGGCGGCGCGCTGCTCGGCCTCGGGGGAGGTTGTGCGTCGGGGGCGTCGTCGTACGGGTCGACGACGGTGAGGGCCCGGGCGCCGGATTTCCGGCGCGGCCTCCCGCTCTCCGCCCGACGCGTTGCGCGACACGAGTAACTCGTTTGGATGACATGGCCTTTCGCCGTCCACCGGAGCGGGCACGCCCTGTACAGGAGACCGGCGCATCTCCCCGAGCCGAAGGGCTGACCGCCGCGCCGCGGCGGGCGGCCGGGCCGGGTCCCGGCCGCCCGGCACAGGTCCGGCCGGCGGCCGGCGGACGGGGAGGTCACCGGACGCCGCGGAACTCGCCGTCGTCCGCCCGCCGTCGGCGCGACCGTCCATCGCCCCCGCACCGAAAGGACCGGCCATGATTCCGTCCTCCGCCTCGCCAATTCGGTGGAACCACCGAAGAATGCGGGTCGCCGCCACCGTCCTCGCGCTCGCCCTGTCCGTCCTCGCCGCCGGCGTCGCCCACGCAGCCACCGCCGGCCCGACCCCGGCCGTCGCCGCGCCACCGCTCTCCCCCGGCGTATCCGCGCACCCGGCGCAGAACGAGCGGCGCGCCCTGATCAACTTCGGCACCGTCAAGTTTTTCAACGCCGAGAAGGGGTTCGGGTTCATCGCTCCCGACGACGGCACCCAGGACGTCTTCGTCCACTACTCGAACATCATCGGCGTCGGCTACCGGACCCTGGACGAGGGCGAACGGGTCGAGTACCAACTGCGGCAGAGCCCCAAGGGTCCGGAAGCCGTCCTCGTTCTGCGCCTCGGATTTCCCTCCTGAACGGTACGGAGCCCTCACGCCGATCCGCCGCCGGGCGGCGACGCCCCGCGCACCGTCCGACGGGCGCGCGGGGCGAACGGCGCGCTCGCGGGACCGCCTTCCCCCAGCCGGACGCCCCCGGGGCATCGCACGAGAGCGATGCCCCGGGGGCGTCCGGCGTACTCACACCCCGCCGGCCGGGCCGGGCGGTTCCGCGCTCACCGTGCCGCCCGGCCGGGGTTCCGTCCCCTGTCGGGCGGCACACGCGGGTGAGGGGGCGCGTTGACGCCGGCCGGTTCAGGCCGCGTCCGCCTTGGCGAGACGCTCCTCGCCCTGGGAGGAACCCGGTGCGGACGGGGTGCGGAGGGTGAGCAGCGAGGCGAGCGCGCCGACGGCGGCGAGGGCGGCCGCGCCGAGGAAGGCGGCGGAGAACCCGTTGGTGAGCGCGCCGGGGTCGCCCAGCTCGCGGGCGCCGTACGCGGCGGACACGGCCGTCATCGCGGCCAGTCCGAGGGCCGAGCCGACCTGGTAGCTGGTGTTGACGATGCCGGAGGCCAGGCCGCCCTCCTCGGGGCGCGCGCTGGACAGCGCGGTGCCGAGGGAGGGGATGAACGCCAGCGACATGCCGGCCGCGGCCAGCAGGGACGCGGGCAGGACGTCGACCCAGAAGGTGCCGTCGGCCCGGGCGAAGGACAGCCACAGCATTCCCGCCGCGAGGGCCAGCAGACCGGTGACGATCAGCGGCTTGGCCCCGAAGCGGGCCATCAGCCGGGGCGCCAGCACGATCATCATGATCATGATGGCGACCGTCATGGGCAGCAGTGCCGCGCCGGAGGCGAAGGCGCCCAGACCCAGGACCTGCTGGAGGTAGAGGTTGAGGAAGAACCACATCGGGATCCACGCGGCGGCCATCAGCAGCTGCGCGATGTTCGCTCCGGCCAGGTTGGGGGCCCGCCAGATGCCCAGCCGCATCAGCGGCTCACGGCGCTTGGACTGGATGGCGACGAACGCGGCGATCAGGGCGACGCCGGCCAGCAGGACGAGCCAGGTCTCGGCCGAGCCCCAGCCGGTTTCGGGGGCGCGGACGATGGCGTAGACGGCGGTGGCCAGTCCCAGCGTGACGGTGGCCGCTCCCGCGAGGTCGACGGAGCCGCGACGGATCGGGGCCGAGGGCATGACGCCGGGGGTGAAGGCCAGTACGACCAGGGCGATCGGGATGTTGATGTAGAACACCCAGGGCCAGCTGGCGTACTCGGTGATGACTCCGCCGAGGAAGACGCCGGCGGTGCCGCCCGCCGGGGCCGCCGCGCCGTACAGGGCCAGCGCCTTGGTCAGCTCCTTGGGCCGGGAGCCGAAGAGCATCATGAGCAGCGTCAGGGCGGACGGGGCGATCAGCGCGGCGCCGACGCCCTGCAGGGCGCGGCCGGCCAGTTCGACCCACACCTCGGAGGCGAGTCCGGCGACCAGGGATCCGGCGGCCATCACGGTCCAGCCGGCGACGAAGATCCGCTTGGCTCCGAACAGGTCGGACAGCCGGCCGCCGAGCAGCAGCAGTCCGCCGAAGGCGATCACGTACGCGTTGAACACCCAGGACAGGCCCTCCTGGGAGAAGCCCAGGTCAACCTGCATCTTGGGGAGAGCCACACCAATGATGGACGTGTCCATGATGACCGTGAACTGGGCCAGGGCTATGAGAACGAGCGCTGTCCAGCGACGCGGGCTCGGCGGGGCGGATGGGGTTGACATAGCTGTCTCCTATACGGGAGGGGGGTATATCCTCTCGGGTGAGCAATATACCCCCCTCCCGTATTCCGAGCTGCACTGGTATCCGAATCGGCGACGACTCTCCCTCATCCGGGGTCCTCAGAGCAGGGGTGTGCGCCCCGGCCGGGGCGGCCTCCGCCCAGCGAGGTCATGACGGCGGCCTCCCCGCCGCCCCTCGGCAGTCCGGGCCGTCACGTCACGAGAGACCGGTCCGTCCACGGGCTCACGGAGCGCCGCCGCCCGCACGCGCTCGCCGAGGCTGACCCCGCCGTTCCGAGGCCGTGACGAGGGCATCGCCGCTGCCGCCCGGCGAGCGCCGGCGGACCGGGTCCGGGAGACCGGCCGGTGGCCGCTCCGGCACGGGACGGACGTCGTTCCGGTGGCCGTCGGGCGGGCTCTGCTCGCCGAGGTCGGGACGGTGGACGACATCCCGGGGATCCAGACCGTCGGTCTGGTCTCCCGAGTCTTCGGGCCCCTCGCGGTTCAGGCGCGGGAACGTCTGCCCGGTGGTGTCGAGGCGCTGATCCGGCTGGCCGAACGGGTCACCGGCTGGGGCCGCGTCCATACGGTGCTGAGCTTGTGCGCGCCCGCGAGGACCGGCGACGCGTCGGCGCACGCGAGCTGTACGCCGTGCGCCGCGCTCTCCCGTACCGGGGTCCGGCCGTGGACGGTGCGGTGGACGAAGCCGTGGCGGACTCCGTCGCGGACGCTCCCGGCCGTCCGCTGTCCGGCACCCGGACGGTACGGGAGACCGTGGGGCGGAGCCGGGCCGAGGAACCGGACGGCGGCCCGCCGGCGGCGGGCTCGGTGCCCGGGCCGACCGATCGCCCGGGGCCCCGGACCTCGTCGGCCGCGCCGGGAGCGATGTCTCCCACTTCCGCGCCGGCGGCACCGCCCCCTCCCCCGGATCCGAAGCCGAATCCGAAGCCGGACCCGGACCCGGTGCCGGACCCAGACCCGAAGCCCTGCGCACCGCCCCCTCCGGGATCGCGGCGGGGCGGATTCCGGGATGCCCTGCGACGGTTCACGCGCGGACGCCGGACGGCGAGCGAGCCCGATCGATCGGACGGCGCGGGCCCGGGCGGTGGTTCCCCGGCCCGGCGATGAGTTTTCGCTGCGGCACGGGTCTCACCGGCGGACACTGTGATCGAGTGAGGGAGACGCACGATGAACGACGTCTGGCCGCTGGTGCACGCGGAGCGCGCGGCGCTGATCGACGATCTCGCGCGTCTCGACGACGCGCGGTGGGAGGAGCCGTCGCTGTGCGCGGGGTGGACCGTGCACGACGTGGCCGCGCATCTGGTCGACACGGCGCGGACGACACGCCTCGGTTTTGTGGCCGGTCTCGTCCGGGCGGGATTCGACTTCGACCGCCAGAACACCCGCGGGGTGGAGCGGGAGCGGGGCGCGTCGCCGCGCGAGACGCTGGAGCGGCTGCGCCGGGTGGCGTCGCGCACCTCGACGCCTCCGGCTCCCCTCGACAGCCGGATCGTGGAGGAGGTCGTCCACGGTGAGGACATCCGCCGGCCTCTGGGGCTCAGCCGCGCCTACCCGAGCGAAGCCGTGCTCCGATCGCTCCGGTTGCAGCTCCGTACGCCGGCGTCCTTCGGCGGGGCCAAGGAGCTGACGGCGCGTGTCCGGTTGACGGCGACGGACGCCGATCTGTCCGTCGGCGACGGTCCGGAAGTGACCGGCGACGCGCTCTCCCTGCTGCTGGCGGTCTCCCGGAGACGGGTGGCGCTGAGCGAGCTGGAGGGGCCGGAAGCCGGCACGCTCGCCGGCCTTCTGTGACGGTCCGGGGCCGCGATCCGTCCACGCGGCCCGGCCCGAGGGCCGGGCCGCGACGCCGCAGCGAGGTGGTGAACCCCGCTGCCTCACCCCTTCGGTCATGACCCGATGTCGTGACATCACTGGACGGCGGTCGCCTAGGGGTGTCCGCGGCGGCTCATGCCGCGGAAACTCGTGACAAGAAAATCGTCACCATCAGAAGACCCGGAGCACGGGCAAGGCTCGTAGGACGAGGAAGGTCCGCGGGTCGAGGAAGGCCCGGGACGCCCGGCTCCGTCGCCCCGAGGGCGCACGGGCCGCGACGCCGGTCACTCCGAGCCGGTGCCCAGCGTCACCGCCGCGAGGAAGTCCACCGACTCCTCGGGAGGCGAGTACGGCGGCATGAAGACGGCGGCGCGGACATCGCGGTAGGCGCGGGCGAGCGGATGGTGAGCCGTGTAGCTGGCCCCGCCCGTCACCCGCATGGCGTGGTCGACCACGGTGGCGGCGGCGCGCTCCACCACCGTGCTGACGGTCTGGCACTCCTTCATCATGGCCCGGCTCATATCGTCGGTGGTCACCTGTGGCTTGTTCGTCAGCAGATAGGAGTCGAAGTCCTGGAGGGCGGTGGCGAGGGCGCCCCGCGCCGCGGTGAGGGCGATCTCCATCTCGGCCACCGAGGTCTTGACGGCGGCGGAGGCCGTGCGGCGACGGCCCGAGGAGCGGCTCAGCGCTGCCAGGGCCTCGTCACGGGCGGCTTCCGCCAGCCCCAGACAGACCCCGTTGAGACCCATCCCGCTGACCGCCCTGCCCTCCAGCATGCTCGCGTCCCGTTTCCCCCACGCGCCCCGGACCATCAGTGACTCCTCCGGGATGACGCAGTCGCTGAACTCGACGGTGCCGCTGCCCGATCCGCGCAGCCCCAGTCCCCGCCAGTCGTCCTCGACCCGCACGCCCGGGGTGTCGGCGGGGATCATCGCGCTCGCCAGATGGGCGCCCTGGCCGCGCTCGGCCTTGAGCCGGCAGTAGAAGTGGGTCGCGGCCGGCGAGATCGAGGCGAGAATCTTGCTGCCGTTGACCACCCAGCCGTTGTAGGAGGGCTTCGCGGTGGTGGCCAGGTTCCAGTAGTCGGCTCCTCGTTCGGCGACCGCCGAGCAGAGGAGCATACGGCGCGCGCCAATGGCTTCCAGCCACTCCCGGCGTGGCAGATATCCGGGCTCGCCGTCCGCCTCGAATCGGACGACTCGCGCGAAGTACCAGGCCAGCGCGGTGTGCATGTAGTGGGCGACGGCGACGGAGGGGTCGGCACGGGCGATGGAGGCGGTCAGGACCGTCAGGTCGTGCAGCCGCTCCACCCCGAATCCGCCCAGGTCGGCGGGGGCCGCGGCGGCGAACACGCCCGCGTCGACGAGGGCCTGGACGCTCTGCCGCGCGAACCGGCCCTCGCGGTCGGTCGCCTCGGCCTCCTTCACCAGGAAGTCGTGCAGTTTCGTGACCGCCGCGACGGCCTGTTCGCCGCTGGCGGTCGCGGGCCGCAGTTCCGAGTTGAGCGACAGGAGATTCGCCATTTCACGCCCTTGAGGTTTATCGGAGCACCGACGCGTTCAAGTCATAGCTGAGAGAAGATGCATCACGAAAGTAGTATCGGATGATGACTGGTCGTTCACGGTGGCATTGCATCGCCCGGGGGCTCGTGTATAACGTGAGATCTCTCCGGAGTGTGCGACTGCGAATCAGATGCTCCGGTCGACGAAATCGGCGAGGATTTCGACTGTGTGGTCATTGATGCTGCAATTTTCCGGTTGGTGGGGAGAGGATCCGGCGGGCCCCACGGTGCAGAACACCGCCGGTGGGCGCCCGAATCGCTGCGAGATAGGCGAGGACGGCTCGGCCGTCATCCGGTACGACGCGGACCGGGACATCCTCGCGTTCGCCCCGGTCGACGCCGGTGAACCCGGCCCGGCGGGAGCCGCGGTCGTCACCGCCCGGCGCGGGCACTGGTGTCTGACGAATCTGCACGCGGAGGACAGCTGTTTCGTCGAGAACATGGAGGGCGGCGGCGGAGAATTCGTGAAGGTCCCGCCCCGTCGCCGGGACACTCCCATCCCTTTCGAATTGGCGAGACTGGTGCTCGCGGTACCGCGCGGCACGGGCCTGGTGAGCATATTCGGCCCGGAGCCTCCATATCTCGCCGCCGCCGATACGGCATTGTCCGATCGTGTGACGAATTGGCCGCGGCTGGATGAGCAGGCCCTCTATTTCCGGGTTCTGGTGGCGCTGTGCGAGCCGCAGCTGCGGGGCGGTCCGCCGGGGGCCGTGCCGACGGTCGGCGAGGTCATCGCCCGGCTCGGCGCCGGTCGCCGGTCCGCCGAGATGACCCGCGCCGCCGTCAATCACCACATCGCCTATCTCGCCAACGAGAAGCTGCGGGTCGCCGAATGGGCCGGTCTGACCGAGGGCGGACGCTCGTACTGGAAGCGGGAGGCCATCGTGGCGATGGTCCTGCGCGCCGGGCTGGTGTGCGAGCGCCATCTGCGGCTGCTGCCGCCGCCCCGGCGGGTCACAGCCGGGCAACGGCCAGCTCCAGCGCCCGGACCAGTTCGGCGACCTCGGCTGCGTCGATGACCAGCGGCGGGATGGCCATCACCGCGCGGCCCTGCTGCCGCACCAGCACCCCCAGCCGTCGGGCCTCGGCGACCAGAGCGGCGGCGGACTCGGGCCGCCGGCACTCGACGGTGGCGACCAGGCCCAGCCCCCGGACGTCGGCCACCTCCGGATGCTCGGCCAGCGGCTCCAGCCCCGCGAGGAGTTCGGCCCCCAGCCGCTCGGCCGACCCGACCAGTCCGCTCTCCTCGATGACGTCGAGCACGGCGAGGGCGACCGCGCAGGCCACCGCGTGGCCGCCGGTGGTGTGCCCGTACCGCAGCCCGCCGAGCAGCGGGTCGGCGGCGAAGGAGCGGTAGACCTCGTCGGTGGTGGTGAGCGCCGCGAACGGCACGTACCCGCCGCTGATGCCCTTGCTCATGGTGACGAGGTCGGGGACGACCTCGTCGTGCTGGAAGCCGAACATACGGCCCGTGCGGCCGAATCCGCAGAACACCTCGTCGACGACGAGCAGGGCGCCGGTGCGGTCGCACAGCTCGCGCAGCGACCGCAGGAACCCGCGGGGCAGCACGACGCCGCCGCCCACGTTGAGCAGAGGCTCGATCATCACGGCGGCCGGCGGCGAACCGTCGAGCACCGCCCGCTCGAACGCCCCGGCCAGCGCCGGGAGCGCCTCCGGCGTGCGCAGCTCGGCGGGCTCCAGCGGCAGTTCCACCCGGGTGACGGGGAAGGGCGCGGTGCCGTGGATCGCGTTGGTCGGCAGGCCGGACAGATGCTGGGCGACCAGTGTGGCGCCGTGGTAGCCGGCCGCGAAGGTGACGAGCCGGTCCCGGGGCGCGCCCTGGTTGGTCCAGTAGTCGTGTGCGATCCGGACGGCGGCCTCGGTCGCCTCCGACCCGCTGTTGACGAAGAACGTCCGCTCCAGTCCGGCGGGCAGCAGACCGGCGATCCGCTCGGCGGCCAGGCCCGCGGGCAGATGGCTCCCCGCGCTCAGGTCGAAGTGCGGCAGCAGCTCCAGCTGCCGCCGGGCGGCCTCCAGCAGGGTCGGATGGGCGTAGCCGCAGCTGGAGTTCATGGCCGACGCCACCGCGTCCAGATACTCGGCGCCCGTCACATCACGGACCCGGCAGCCCTTGCCCGCGACCATGACCGGACGGTCGTCGGGGGGCCCGCTCACGGAGGACCACGGGTGCCACAGATGGCGGCGGTCGCGTTCCCGGGCCCGGTCCGGGTCCGTTCCGGCGGCGTGCCGGTCGCTTCCCACGTTGGTCGGGGACATTCCCACGTTGGTTGGGGACATGCCGTCGATCATCCAGGTGTAAGGCGCTCGGCACACCCGTACACCTGTCAGGGTCACAGATCGGCGCGGCCCGGTGATCATTGCTCCGGTCGGCCGGGGAAGGTCCGCGGCACCCCGTGGCCCTTCCCCGGCGAAGGTCCGCGGCACCCCGTGGACGCCCCGCGACCGGCACCCCGGACCGAGAGGACCGCGCCCGTGACCCTGCGCCTGCTCGACCCGGCGTCGCCGCCGCCGTACCGCCCCGACCGGGTGCTGGTCGCCGGAGCCAGCGGCGCCGGCAAGACGACCGTGGCCCACAAGCTCGCCGCCCTCCTGGAGCTGGACCACATCGACCTGGACGGGCTCTACTACCGGCCCGGCTGGCAGCCGCGCGAGGAGTTCGCCGACGATGTGGCGCGGCACACCGGCTCCGCCCGCTGGATCACCGAATGGCATTACCCGGAGGTGGCCGGACTGCTGGCGCGGCGGGCGCAGTTGCTGGTGTGGCTGGACTACTCCGTCCCCGTGACCATGACCAGTCTGCTGCTGCGCACCCTGCTGCGGTCGCTGCACCGGGAGGTGCTCTGGAGCGGCAATCAGGAGCCGCCGCTGCGGTCGGTCCTCACCGACCCGGAGAACATCCTGCGGTACGGCTGGGCCACCCGGCGTCTCACCCGCGACAGCCTGCGGGAACTCGGCCGCCGGCGGCCGGCGGCGGACCTCGACGTACTGCGCTTCACCCGGCCCGCCGCACTGTCGGACTGGCTGCTCGGCGCGGTTCGCGCCGAGGGCGTCCGGCCCGCACTCGGAAGGAGCACGGATGCCGCAGGGCTTCGATGACATCGTGGTGGGCGCGGGTTCGGCGGGCGCGGTCCTCGCCGCCCGGCTGTCGGCCGACCCCGCGCGGCGGGTGCTGCTGGTCGAGGCCGGTCCCGACCACGCGGACCCGGCCTCCCTCCCCGCCGATCTGCGCGACGGCTGCACCCCTTCGATGGTGGACCACGACTGGGCGCTCGAAGGCGTCCGCGAGGACGGCGCGCGGCTGCCGCTGCCGCGCGGCCGGGTCGTCGGCGGGTCGTCGGCGGTCAACAGCTGCGTCGCGCTGCGGCCCGCTCCGGGCGACTTCGCCGACTGGGACGAGAGGGTCGGCGGCGACTGGTCGTGGCCCCTGGTGCTGCCCTTCTTCCGTCTGCTGGAGACCGACACGGACTTCGCGGGCCCCGTCCACGGCGCGGACGGCCCGCTGCGGCTGCGGCGCTGCGCCGGGGACGGGCTCAGTCCGCTGTCGGCCGCGCTGGTGGAGACCGCGACCGCCGCCGGGCACCCGTACACGCCCGACCACAACGCGCCGGACGCGACCGGGGTCGGGCCGCTGCCGCTCAATCTCACCGAGGACGGCACCCGGATATCGGCGGCCTCCGCGTATCTGGACCCGGCGCGCGCACGGCCCAATCTGACGCTGCTGGCCGAGACCCTGGCCGACCGGGTGGTGTTCTCGGGCTCCACCGCGACGGGCGTCGTCCTGCGCTCCGGCGGGCGGACCCGGACGGTGTACGCCGACCGGGTCACGCTGTGCGCCGGCGCCTACGGCACCCCCGCGCTGCTGCACCGCTCCGGCGTCGGCCCCCGCCGGGTGCTGGACGCGCTCGGGGTGCGGCCGGTGGCCGAACTCCCCGGGGTCGGCGCCGGGCTCGCCGACCACTCGCAGGTGCCCATCGGCGTGCTGCCCGTCGCCGGGCTGTGCGACCCGGCCGATCCCTGCGCCCAGGTGGTGCTGCGCTGCACCGCCCCCGGCTCCGCCGTCGCCGACGACCTCCAGATCTACGCGCTCAACCATGTGCGGCTGGACGTGTACGCGCCTCATCTGGCCGCGCGGGCGCCGGACGGCCGGGCGTTCATGATCACCGCCAATCTGATGGCCCCGCGCGGCCGCGGGAGCGTCACCGCCGTCTCCCCCGACCCCGCCGTCGCCCCGCGCATCGCCATCGACTACACGGCGCACGAGGAGGACGCGCGGCGGCTGCGGGCCGGTGTCGCCCTCTGCTGGGAGCTGCTGCGGCAGGCCCCGTTCGCCGCGCTCACCAAGGAGATCATCGACCTGGACGAGCGGTCCGCCGGGTCGCCCGCGCGGCTGGACGCGTACGTCCGGGAGGCGGCCCGCACCGCCCACCACCCCATGGGCACCGCCCGGATGGGCCGGACCGACGACCCCGAGGCCGTCGTGGACACCCGGCTGCGGGTGCACGGCACCCGGGGGCTGCGGGTGGCCGACGCCTCCGTCGTCCCCGTTCCCGTACGGGCCAACACCAACCTCCTGGCGCTCGCGATCGGTGAGCGGGCGGCCGCGTGGTAGGCCCGCCGACGCGAGCCCCGGCCGGGGCCGCGACCCACCGCGGACATGACGGACAGGCCGCGCACGCGGCGGATCGGAGACTCGGATGACGACCTGCGACCCGGTGCTCAAACACCGCCCCGAGGACTTCCGGGTACGGGAGAACCTGGTGGTGCCCCTCACTCGCGCGCGGTCCGCGGCCCACCGCTATCTGCTGCTGCACAAGTGCGGCTACACCACCATGGAGGCGGTGCGCTGGGCCGCCGACCGGCTCGGGCTGCCCGCCCGCGACATCGGCTACGCGGGGCTCAAGGACGAGGACGGCGAGACCGAGCAGCTGCTGTCCGTACCGTTCTCCGCCGCCGAGGACGCGCGGCCGGAGGAGGAGCTGGCCCACAGCGCCGAGCCGGGGCGCTGGCTGCGGCTGCGCCACTACGGCTACGGGCACGAGCCGCTGACGGTCGGCCGGCTCAACGGCAACGGCTTCCGGGTGGTGCTGCGCGACCTGGACGGGGCGACCGCCGCCCGGCTGGAGGGCCGGGGACGCCTCAGTCTGCTGTTCGTCAACTACTACGACACCCAGCGCTTCGGCGTCCCCGGCGGCCCCAAGCGGACCCATCTGGTCGGCGAGGCGCTGCTCAAGGAGGACTGGGGGCTCGCCCGGCGCGAACTGGCCGGGCTCGGCGCGCCGGAGAGCGGGACCGCCGAGCGGTGGACCGGTCCCGACCGGGAGCTGTTCCGCGGCGGGCTGGACCCCAGGACCACCGCCTTCTATCTGGCCGCGCACTCCTCGGC
Organism: Streptomyces sp. NPDC014894; assembly: GCF_043080985.1. Taxonomy (NCBI): domain Bacteria; kingdom Bacillati; phylum Actinomycetota; class Actinomycetes; order Kitasatosporales; family Streptomycetaceae; genus Streptomyces; species Streptomyces sp. NPDC014894. The sequence goes on along the minus strand of NZ_JBIBWD010000002.1, from coordinate 870,624 downwards.
GGACTGGAACGCCCGGGTGCGGGACCTGGTCGCCGACCGCTGCCCCGAGGACAGCGTCGAGACGAGCGTCGACGGTCTGCCGTACCGGTTCCCGACCTCCGGGGCCGGCGCGGCCTCGCTGCTGGCCGCCCGCCACGAACTGCCCTACACGCGCTACGCCTGGCGGGACGGGCCCGTCGAGCGGGCCACCGTACGCCCCACCGTCGTCCAGACGCTGGTGACCGTGGAGCGGTCCGGTCCCGACGACGCGTTCCCGGGCCGCCGTGCCGTCGAGGTCGGCTTTCTGCTGCCGTCCGGCTGCTACGCCACCGCCGCGCTGAGGCAACTGGTCCTCCAGCGCTGAACACCCCGCCGGCGGTCCGCGGCCCGCGGTCCCGCACGGGACACGCGCGGCCGCCGGGCGGCCGGGCCGGAGAGGAGACCGATGGCGCTGCTGCTGCTCAACCGCAGGCCCATCCTGGACCGGGTGCCGACCTGGCTGCCGGGCGCGTCGCTGATCGTCGTCACCGAGCGCTCCGCCGCGCGGTCCGCGCCCACGGGCGACTTCGTCCGCACCGAGATCGTGGACGACTACACCTCGCCCCGGGTGGACCGTCTCATCGACGCGGTCTGCGCCACCGGGCGGATCGAGCGGGTGCTGACCACCGCCGAGAGCGATGTGGTGCGGGCGGCCCGGGCCCGGGAGCGGCACGGGCTGCCCGGGCAGCGGACGGCGAGCGCGCTGGCCTTCCGCGACAAGCTCCGGATGCGGCGGCTGGCGGCCCGGCACGGGATCGCGGTGCCCGCCGCGGCCGTGGCGCGCGACGCCGGGGACGTCGCGGACTTCGTCCGTGCGCACGGGCTGCCGGTGGTGGTCAAACCCGCCGACGGCGCGGGCTCCGTCGGCGTACGGGTGCTGCGCGACCGCCGGGCGGTGCGCGCCTGCGTCCTGCCCGCCGGCCGGACGCATCTGGTCGAGCGCTTCGTGCCCGGCACGGTCTGCCATGTCGACGGGCTCATGTCCGAGGGGGCCGTGCTGCACGCCGTCCCCTCCCGATATCTCCACCCCAATCTGGCCACGGCGACCGACGGCGTCCCCAGCGTCAGCGGCATGCTCGCGCCCCGCGACCCGCTGGCGCGCCGGCTGGAGGAGGCGGCCTCGGCCGTCGTCGCCGCCCTGCCGCCGGTCGCCGGGACCACCGCCTTCCACGCCGAGTTCTTCCACACGCCCGAGGACGCGCTGGTGCTGTGCGAGATCGCCTGCCGGCCGGGCGGCTGCGGCATCGTCGAGGCCCACGAGCTGGCCACCGGGGTCAATCTGTACGCGGCCCAGCTGCGCGGCCAGGCCGGACTGCCGGTCCCCGGCCGGGAACCGGGGCTGCCGCGCCACGGCTGGGCCTGGTTCCCGCCGCTTCCGGCCACCCTGGAGCGGCTGCCGGAGAGCTGCTCCCTGCCGTACGCGCACCGGTTCGCCGCCCACGGCGAGACCGGCGTCCGCCACGACGGGCCCCGCTCCAGCACCGACAGCATCGCCGAGCTGGTGTTCCGGCTCGACGACGGCGGCGCGGACGGAAACCGGGACGGAGTCGGAGACGGAAGCGAGGACGTGACGGAGCGGCTGCGCGAGGTCGAGGACTGGTGGTCCCGGGAGGTGCGATGGGCGGCGTGACGACGGCGACCGCCGACCGGCCGCCGGTGTCGGCCGGCCGGAACCGGGGCTTCATGGCGGCCATGGTGGTGGACGCCGTGGGCAGCGGGGTCTGGATCACCTTCTCCCTGCTGTACTTCGTCTACGGGCGGGGCATCGAGCTGACCGCCGCGGGCTCCGCGCTCAGCGCCGGCTCCCTGACCGCGCTGGCCGCCGGCGGACTGGCCGTGGGCACGCTCACCGACCGGCTGGGCCCCTACCGGGCCGCGGTCCTCAGCTGCGCCTGCCGCGCGGTCGCCTTCCCCTGCTATCTGCTGGCCGACGGCGTGGCGGCGGTCGCCGTGATCGCGTTCACGGTCAGCTTCGGCGACCGGCTCTACTGGGCGGCGCACGGCGGTCTCGTGGACAGCGTCGCCTCCTCGGAACAGGCGCAGCGCGGTCTGTTCGCCCTGCTCAACAGCTTGCGCAATGTGGGGCTCGGGGTCGGTGCGCTGGCCGTGGCCATGGCCTCGTCGCTCCAGGGCGCGGACGCCGCGCTGTGGAACGCGATCCCCCTGGTGAACGCGGCGAGCTTCGCCGTCGCCGGGGTGCTGTTCGGGTGGGTGGGCCGAACGCTCGCGCCCGCCCGGGACCGGGCGGCGGCGGGGCGGCACGGGCGGCGGAAGGGCGGCGGGCGCGCCTCGTACCGGGGGGTGCTGGGCAACCGGGCCTTTCTGGCCTTCACCGGCGCGACGCTCGCCCTCACCCTCTCCAGCGTGGCCTTCGACTCGATCCTCCCCGTCTATCTGCGCTCCCTCGACGCGCCGCTGTGGGCGCCGCCCGCCGCGTATGTGCTGTCCTGCGTCGCGATCCCGGTCTTCCAGCCGCTCGCGCTGCGGCTGGGCCGACGGCACGCGCCGCTGCGGCTGATGTCCGCGGCGGCGGTGCTGGTGGCGGCGGCGTTCGGCGGGCTGGCCGCGCTGAGTCTGCTGAGCGGTACGGGCGTCGTCGTCGGGATCGGCGTTCCCGTCCTGGTGTTCAGCCTGGGGGAGGCCGTCTTCGGGGCCGTCGCGATGACCATCGTGCTGGCGTACGCCGCCTCCGGCGAAGCGGGCCGCTACAGCGCCTTCTACCAACTCGCGTGGGGGCTCTCCGGCGCCCTGGGCCCCGGCGTGCACACCTTGCTGTTCTCCGCGTCGGGCAGCGCGCCCTGGCTGGTGCTGGGCTGTGCGCTGCTCGTGGGCGCGGCGGTCCATCTCCGGCTCGACAGGGCGGCGGCCGCGCCGGCCGAAGCCCCCCACCAGCGGAAATCGGAGGCATGATGCCCCTCACCCGACCGGCCGCCGCACCCCTGCCCGCCGGGGTGACCGACCCCGAGGACATCCGGGGGACCGTCGACCGCGCCCTGCGCCGTTTCTGGAACGGGCGCGAGACGGTGCTGCTCCTGGACGACTTCGACCACCGGTCCACCGCGCTCGTGGCGGAGCTGGGCGCCTGCGGGGCACGGGTGGCGGCCGTCGTCACCCGTGCGGGTCCCGGTCCCGGAGCGCCTTCGGTGGCGAAGGGGTGGCACTGCGCCGACGCGGGTCAGGAGCTGACGCGCCCGCGGTTCGAGTCGTGGCTGCGGGACCCCGGCCCGGAGGTGCGCCGCTGGCTGGACGGGCTGGACCCGGACCGGCGCTGGATCGCGCTGGGCACCACCCGCACCGGGATCGCCCGGTTCTGCGGGCGGCCGGTGCACGGGTGGCGGCGTCCGAGCTGGGCGGGCGTCGAGGACAAGACCACCATCGACCGGCTCTGGGCCCGTACCGGGGTGGCCTCGCCGCCGTACGCCGTGCTGTCGGTGGCCGACGCGCTGCGCGAGCCGGGGACGGCCGGGCGGCTCGGCGGCCCGGCGGGGGTGGTGGTGGCCGCCGACTCCTCCCAGGGGCACGTCGGCGACGCGCTGGGCCTGCGCTGGGTGCCGCCCACCCGTCGGTTCGAGGACGCCGTACGGGAGTTGGGCGCGGCCGCCCGCCGGGTGCGGGTGGCGCGCTTCGCCGACGGGGTGCCGTGCAGCGTGCTGGCCATGGCGCTGCCCGGCTCGCTCGCCGTCTTCTCGCCGATCGAGATCGTCACCCTCGGGGATCCGGCGGCCGGACGGCTGCTGTTCTGCGGCTCGTCGACCCACTGGCGGCCCGGCGACAGTGCCGAGCGGGAGATCCGCGGGGCCGCCCGCCGCGCCGGCGCGGAACTGGTCCGCACCACCGGCTACCGGGGTCTCTTCAGCGTCGACGGTCTGCTCACCGAGGACGGGTTCACCGCCACCGAACTCAACCCCCGGCACGCCTCGGGCCTCGGTCTGCGCGCGGGCGTGCCCGACTTTCCGCTCTACCTCTTCAACCGGGCCGTACAGGAGGGCGTACCGGGTCTGGAATCCGTCCGGGGCGCGGCGCTGGAGCGGTTCGTCCGCGACGCGGTGGCCGCGTCGCCGTCGTACGCGCTGTCGGTCCCGGTGACCGGCCCCGGCCTTCCGGACGGTCCGGGGCGGCTCGCCGACGGGTCGTCGCACGTCGACTACCGCGTCGCGGACGGCTTCGCCGTGCCGACCGCGATCACCCCGCGGGCGGCGGACCGCCGGGCGGGCCCGGCCTGCGCGCTGCTGGCGGCCCGGCTCGGCGATCCGGCCCTTCGCTCCTTCCCCCTCGGGGCCGCGCCCTGAGGACCCGGCTCCAGAAACCGTCACGTCACCCCGGAGAAAGACACCCCGGAGAAAGAGGGGACATCCCGTGAACCGACCGTCGACCCTGGTCAACTCCTGGAACGAGTGGGACCCACTGCGCGAGATCATCGTGGGCACCGCCGACGGCGCCTGCTTCGAACCGACCGAGCCCGGCTACCGGCCCGCGTTGCGCGGCCGCTCCGACGCCTTCCCCACCGGCCCCAAACCCGCGGAGATGATCGAGCGGGCCAACGCGCAGCTGGACGGTCTGGCCGCCCTGCTGCGCTCGCGCGGAGTCACCGTCCGGCGGCCCGGGCCGTACGACCCGACGACGCCGCTGCGCACTCCGACGTTCGAGGTGGCCAACCAGTACTGCGTGGTGTGCCCCAGGGATGTGATGATCACCCTCGGCCATGAGATCGTCGAGGCCCCCATGTCCCGCCGGGCCCGCTACTTCGAGTATCTGGCCTATCGCGAGCTGGTCTACGAGTACTGGAACGACGACCCCGGCATGGTGTGGACGGTGGCCCCCAAACCGTCGATGGCCGACGGGATGTACCGCCAGGAGTTCTGGGAGTGGCCGCTGGAGAAGCGTCATCGCGAGATGCGCTCGTCGGAGTTCTGCGTCACCCAGGACGAGGTCCTCTTCGACGCCGCCGACATCAGCCGCTTCGGCCGTGACCTGGTCGTGCAGGAGTCGATGACGACCAACCGGACCGGGATCCGCTGGCTCGCGCGTCATCTGGAGCCGCGCGGCTTCCGCGTCCACCCCGTGCACTTCCCGCTGGACTTCTTCCCCTCGCACATCGACTGCACCTTTGTTCCGCTGCGCCCCGGCCTCGTGCTGACCAACCCGGAGCGCCCTCTGCGGGAGGGCGAGGAGCAGCTGTTCCTGCGCAACGGCTGGGAACTGGTCGAGGCTCCGCAGCCGACCACGGGGAACGACGAGATGCCGCTGTACTGCCAGTCCTCGAAGTGGCTGTCGATGAATGTGCTCAGCGTCTCGCCGACGCAGGTGATCTGCGAGGAGCGGGAGGCTCCGCTGCACGATCTGCTGGACAAGCTCGGCTTCGAGGTGCTGACCGTCCCGTTCCGCGACGTCTTCGAGTACGGCGGCTCCCTGCACTGCGCCACCTGGGACGTCAACAGGGCGGGGGTGGCGGAGGACTACTTCGCCGACGGCTACCGTCCGCTCGCGGCGGGACGGCGCGCCGACGGCTGACCGGGCCGGCGGCGCGGGAGCCGTCCGCGCGCCGCGCGGTTCAGCCGCGCTCGCGCGCGTACCAGGCGTCGAACGCCGCCGGGTCGCCGATCCCGTGGTCCAGCACCGCCCGGTACACCTCGTAGCTGGGCGGCCGCCGGTCCGCGGGGCGTTCGGACAGGGCCTGCTTGATGGCGAGGATGTCGGCGCGGTGGGCGTCGGTGAGCCGTGGGGGCAGCTCACGGACGTGGGCCAGATCGGGCTGCCGGTCCGGCTCGTCGACGAACCAGATGTCCAGCGTCCAGTCCTGTCCGCCCGCGGCGCGGTACGCCACGTTCAGATAGAGGCCGTCGGGATAGGCCGGGTCGGTGTTCCACTCCCCGGTGTCGTCGCGGAAGGTCACCTGCCGCACCCGTTCGTGCACGCCGAGCGTCGCGCCCACGGCGGTCACCGACCGCTTCACGGACTCATCCAGCCGGGGGCACACCACCGTCAGGTCCAGGTCCGCGGCCACCATCAGTCCCAGCGCGGCGCTCCCCACGCGTACGACCCGCCCGTGGGGCGGCAGAAGCCGGGCCAGTCCCAGATCGTCCGCGACGGCGTCGGCCTCCCGCTGCAACCGGTCCTGCCGCTCCCGCAGCCGCTGTCCGTCCGCTGTCTTCTCTCGCGTCACCACGCCCGGCCCTTCGCCTCGCTCCCGCCGGGACCTCCGGCGGACCGCATGCTGCCAGCTCCGCCCGGCGTACGGCCCGCTTTCGGCCATCGACGGCTCCGGGCCGTCCGCGCGGGCGCGGGCGTCACGGCCCCTCCCCGGCCCCTCCCCCGGCTTCGGGACCGGCGCGCGTGTCGGCCGCGCGCGCCGGGGGTCATGGGCGCGCACAGCGCGAAGGCCCCGGTCTCCTGACGGAGGCCGGGGCCTTGATCGAGCGCTGGGCAGGCCTCGCACCTGCATCCCCCCACGGGAAGTGGGGTGTCTTTCCTTGGACCACCAACGCCGGTCCCACCGCCGTGAACCACGGCCGCGAGCACATGATCAACTATAGCGCAGGGTTTCGAGTGCCCCGGCACGGACGGGCCCGCCGGCCGGGCGTCACCAACGGGCGACGAGGGTCTCCTCGCGCCCTCTGACGCGATAGAGCCAGGTCGTCCCCGGTGCGACCCGCCCGGTGAGATGGCCGACGATGGGATCCCGCTGGACGGCGCTGTCCAGCTCGCCGAGGAGCTTCAGGGCCTCGGGCAGGGGGAAGAACGCCGCCTGCTCGATATCGCCGTCCCCCGGCGCGATCTCCCCCGACCACTCCCCGATCTCGAGGGCGACGGCCACGGCCGACGGGCGCCGCTCGGAGTCGATGTGCATCAGGAAGGCGGTCGAGACCGGGTCGCCCGCCGACAGACCGGTCTCCTCCCGCAGCTCGCGCCGGAGCGCCTCGTGCATCAGCTCGCCGTCCTCGACCCCGCCGCCGGGGAGCGACCAGAGCGGTTCGCCGCCGGCGCCGAGGCTCTCCCGTACGAGCAGGATCTCGTCGCCCCTGCGGACGATGCCGATGACGAGCTGTGCCCGTGGCACCGGAGTCTTTGACGGGTCGACGGTCATGGCCCTGACCATAGGCGATGGCGCGGGCCGCGGCCGCCGCGGCGGGAGGCGACGCGGCGGAAGCCCGGTCCGCCCGTGGTCAGCTCTGCCGGAGACCGGCGAGTTCGGCGTCGACGGCCCCGCGCATCAGCTCGCGCGCGTGGCCGATCTCGACGCCGCCGCTGAGCCAGCGCATGCTGAGCCCCTCCAGCAGCGCGGTGAGCCGTTCGGCGGCCGAGGCCAGCGACGAGGCCGGGGCGAGCGGCAGGACCCGGCCCAGCAGGGCGGCGACCTCCTGCACCCAGACCAGGGTGGCCCGGGCGAGATCCTCGCGCAGCACCTCGTCGAAGACGGCGCTCGCCCGCAGCTCGCCCCAGGCGGAGCTGTTCTCCCGCACTTCCACGGTGTCCTGGAGCTCCGCGAGGAGAGATTCCTCCAGCTCCTCCCGAGGGGTGAGCGGCGGATCGTCCGGGCCCCGGTCGGTGGTGTAGCGCTCGGCCCGGTCGCTGATGAATTCGAGGGTCTGGCGCAGGACGCCCGTCCGGTCCTTGAAGTGGTAGTAGATCAGCGCGGTGGAGACGCCGGCCTCCGCCGCGAGTTCCTCCACCCGCAGCCCTCGGACCCCGCGCCGGGCGATGACCCGGGCGGCCGCTTCGAGGATCTGGGTGCTGCGAGAGGCCATGACCTGCACTTTACCGGGGCGCTCCGGCGCGGGTGTACGCGGCCCGTCACCGGGTGTGCCGGCCGGCGGCGGCGCGACCCGCCGCACTGGATCTCCGCATCCGGGGCCCGGCCGGGGCGGCCCTCCGCCGGGCCGGAACAGTAGCTTGACTGAATTTTCAGTCAGTGTCACAGTGGCGACATGGCCGCACCGCTTCTTCCCGCGGTCCGGCCGTTCGCGGGGTTGAGCGCGCACCCTTGTCCCAGGGGCTCGTGCCGTGCCTCCCGCGCCCGTCAGGGCCGGATGCGCTCGTTCCGCCCAGTCCCACGATCGGAGTTCCCATGACGAACCGTTTCCCCGCCCGCCGGACCGCCCTGCGAGCGCTCGCCGGGCTCGGCGCCGCCCTCGGCGTCGCGTCCTGCGGCGACTCCGGCGCCTCCGTACGGTCCAGCGCGCCCGCCGACTCCGCCCGGCAGACCTCGGCGGGCCGGGGCCGCCGTCTCGGCGCCGAGTGGGAGAGCCACACCCGCACCTTCATGTCCTGGCCGGCCCTGACCTCGGTCTGGGAGGAGGACCTGTCCTATGTGCGCGAGGACATCGCCCGGATCGCCCGCGCCGTCGGGGAGTACGAGGCGGTCGTCATGATGGCCAGACCCTCCCAGGTGAGCGCGGCCCAGCGGGCCTGCGGCTCCCAGGTCGAGGTCATTCCGCTGGCCGTCGACGACCTCTGGGCGCGCGACACCGTCCCCGTCTTCGTGGAGGAGGACGGCGAGGTCGTCGGCGTCGACTTCAACTTCAACGGCTGGGGCCGGAAGCAGGAGCACGCGAACGACGCCCGCGTCGCCCGCGAGCTGCTGCGCGAGTACGGGATCCCCCGGGTCGAGGCCCCGCTCGTCTCGGAGGGCGGCTCCTTCGAACCCGACGGCGAGGGCACCCTGCTGATCACCGAGAGCTCGATCGTCAACGACAACCGCAACCGGGGCATGAGCCGGGACGCGATCGAGGCGGAGCTGAAGCGGACCCTGGGCGTGCAGAAGGTGATCTGGCTGGAGGGCGTGCGCGGCGAGGACATCACCGACGCCCATGTGGACAGCCTGGTGCGCTTCACCGCCCCCGGGGTGGTGCTGCTGGACCGCGCGCACCCCAGCACCCCGCCGGACTCCTGGTCGCGCTCCGCCGACCAGGCGAAGTCCGTTCTGTCGCAGGCGACGGACGCCCGCGGCCGGCGTTTCGAGATCGTCGACCTGCCCCAGCCCGACCTCGACAGGATCACCGGCGAGGGCGACGACTTCGTGTCGACGTACGCCAACTTCTACATCGCCAACGACTCCGTCTTCATGCCCCGGTTCGGCGACCGCAAGGCCGACGACCGCGCCCGCGGCATTCTGCGGGACCACTTCCCCGGCCGGGACGTCGTGCCGGTCCGGATCGACACGATCGCCTCGGGCGGCGGCGGCATCCACTGCGCGACCCACGACCAGCCCGGCGAGCCCGCCGCCTGACCCCGGCCGCCGCGCACCGCCGCGGACGACCCCGGCGGCCGGGCCCCCGGCGGGGTCACGGTCGCGGCCCCGCCGTGCGGAGGGAGCGGGCCGGTGTCACCCGCCGCCGGTGGACGAGCACGTCGAACCACTCGGCCAGGGAGCCGCCCGTCATGTGGTGATCGGTGTCGCGCCGGGGGTCGTGGCGCGGCCCGACGAGCCTGGACTCGGCGGTCCGGTTCAGCCAGTCGGCGACGAGCGGCGGCGCGGCCGCGCGGAGGTCCAGCAGATAGTCGCCCGTCGCCTCGTCGTCCAGCACCGATTCCGCCAGCGGCGGCGCGGGTTCGGGCACCCGGTGGGCCGGGGCGTCGCCGTAGGCGGCCAGTTCGCCCGCGCCGAAGGTGAGACCGATCGACAGATACCGGTCACCGAGGTGTTCGCGGAGGAGGCTGCCGGCGTTCCGGGACGAGCCGCCCGCCGGGTCCGGCGGGAAGCTGACGACCCTGGCGGGCGCGTTGGCGGTGTGGGAGCCGGAGGACCAGAACGTCACCCGGTGACCGGTGTGCCGGTGCCACCACAGGACGTTCTCGGCGAACGACCGCTCGTAGCAGGCCATGTTGTGCGGGTCCAGCGGATCGTCGTCGTGGTCGTGCAGCTCGTAGTACTGGACGATCAGCCGGGCGTTGTACAGCGCCCACGCGTGGCCGTCGTGGCCCGGGGCTCCCGCCACCAGGTCGTGCGCCGCCCGCGCGCGGTCGCGCCAGGACCGCCGGTCGGGCAGGGCGCGGAAGCGGCGGACGTGGTCGGGCGTCCCGGCCCCCGGGCGGAGGCCGGCGTAGCAACGCTCCAGCTCGTCCAGCAGACCGGGGGCGGCGGCGCGCACATGGCCGGCCACCGTGTCGTACGCCGAGCCGTCGGTCCCGTGGGGGCTGACGCCGACGAGGCGGACCGGATCGTCCGGGTGCGTCTCGTTGAAGGCGCGCGCCCACCGGACGAGCGCGAGGACCTCCTCGGTACGGGAGAAGGGCTCGGCGGACTCCAGCAGCGCCACGGGGTCCCCCGCGCCGGTGCGGACATGGGCGTCGAGCCGGGCCACGAGCGTCCCGTCCTGGTCGAGGGCGACGGCGCGGAAGCCGGCCTCGCCGACCAGCAGCCGGACGAGGCGCGTCTGAAGGGTGAAGACCTGGTGCGCGCCGCGCGTCCCGGCGCCGTGGCCGACCACGGCGGTCCGCCCGTCGACCATGCCGAGCAGCGGCCGGAGGTCGTCCAGCGGCTCCGAGGCGTCGGCGGTGGTCAGGGGGTGCGCGGTGTTCTTGATCCAGTCCTGGACCGCCGTGCGCTGTTCCGGTGAGATCGTCATGGCGTCACCCTCGGACCTCAAGGCTGGTTGAGGTCAAGCCGGATCCCTGGGCCGGTCCTCGCCCGTCCGCCCCTCGCTCGCACCGGTCCTCGCCCGCCCCGGCCCGCGTCCGCCGACCCCGTCCACGATGGCCGAAAGGCGACTGTGCCAGGGTGACCGTATGACGTGGAACGGTGACGAGTACCAGGCCCGGTTCGACCGCATCGCCTCCGAGGGCGGCGACGTTCACGGCGAGGCGGATCTGGTGCGCTCCTTCGCGCCCGCGACCGTGCTCGACGCGGGGTGCGGCACCGGGCGGGTGGCGATCGAGCTGGCCCGGCACGAAATCGCCGTGACGGGCGTGGACCTGGACGAGTCGATGCTCGCCACCGCCCGGCGGCGGGCGCCGGGGATCCGCTGGCTCCGGCACGATCTGACCGGGCTCGACCTCGGGCAGTCGTTCGACGTCGTGGTGATGGCGGGCAACGTCCCCCTGTTCACCCCGCCGGGGACGGAACCGGCCCTGGTCGCCGGAGTGGCGGGCCATGTCCGGCCGGGAGGCCGGCTCGTCGCGGGGTTCTCCCTGGACCGGGGGTACGGCCTGGACGACTACGACGCCCACTGCCGTGCGGCGGGGCTCGTCCTCGAAGCCAGATACGCGACCTGGTCCCGGGCCCCGTACGACGGGGGCGCGTACGCCGTCTCGGTCCACCGCCGGCCCTGACCGCCGGCCGCCCCGGCCCCGACCCCGACCCCGGCTCCGGAGACTTCGGGGGCTCCGGTCCGACGCCGCCCGGCCCGGCGGGCGATGGCCGGAATCGGCCGTGACCTTCGCGCCGCGCGGCACGGACCCGGCGCGCGTGCCTCCCCGTACCGGCACGGCCGTGCCCCCGGCCTCGGCGGCCGGAGGCACGGAATCGAACGGGTCGAACGGGTCGAACGGGATCAGAAGAGGCCCGCGTAGCCCTTCCAGCCGCCGGAGATCTTCGTACGGGAGCCGAACGAGCCCTTGCCGTCGCCGCTGTTGCGGTAGAGATCGCCCGCGGCGTCCCGGGACACCAGGTCGGGACGGCCGTCGCCGGTGATGTCGCCGGCGCCGAGCACGGTGTTGTACGAGGAGCCCCAGCGGGTGAAGAGCTTCACCCGGTTCTTCAGGGCGCCCTTCCCGGTGCCGTCGAAGCGGTAGAGCACCCCGTCCTTGGCGCGCGCCACGACATCGCCGGCCTTGTCGCCGTTGAGGTCGCCCACGCCCGTGATGTGGGTGTAGTTCCAGCCGGAGGCGATCTTCTTGCCCGCCGCCAGGGTCCCGTCGCCCTTCGCCGCGAAGAGGTGCAGCGACGCGTCGGACGCCTTGCGCGCCAACAGGTCGGCCCGCCCGTCGCCGGTGAGATCGCCGGGCGAGGTGAGGACGTTGTACGCGTTCCAGCCCCTGCCCAGCGAGGCCGACGGGGTGGCCGGGGTCAGCGCCTTGCCGCAGCCGGGGCGGTGGGCGCGCAGCTCGCCGTCGGGCAGCCGCACCAGGACGTCGTTGCAGCCGTCGCCGTCGAGGTCGCCGAAGGGCACGGCGGTCGTCCTCGCCTTCCAGCCGCCGCCCGAGACCTTCCCGGCGTAGCCGCCGGCGCCGGTGCCCTTCTGGAAGGTGAACGCGCCCGAGGAGTTCAGCGTCAGCAGATCGGCGACGCCGTCCCCGCCCGCGTGGTCCCGGGCCGCGGCGGGAGCCGCGGGAGCCGCGTCGATCAGATGGAGGGCCCCCTTCGGGCCCGTGTGGGCGACCCGGTTGGTGTGCGGGTCGAGGGTCCAGCGGAGATGTCTGCGGTCGCCGACGGAGCCGCCCTCGTCGGGGGTGAGCCGCCCCAGCCGGCTGGTGACCGCCTTGCCGGAGGTCAGCACCGTACGCCACAGATCCGGTCCGCCGTCGTCCTTGTGGACGAGTACGCCGTCGCCCAGCAGGGCGGGGCTGTCGCTCACCGGGACGGAGCGGCCGCGGGCCCGGTCGAGGACGCCCGCCTCGTTCTCGGCGTCGCAGTTCCAGTACACCCAGCGGCCCACGGCCTGGAGTTCGTCGGGGACGCAGGAGGCCCCGGTGTTGACCGTGACCGCCGGTTCGGAGGAGCCGGGGCGGGTCAGGGAGAGCTTGCCCGGCTTCTCCGCGGTCCACAGCTGTCCCTCCCAGAGCGCGGCGGCCCTGGCCCGGAACTCCTTGGGCGCGGTGGGCGCGCGCCAGTCGAGGAGGGCGTACCGGTCGCCGTGCCGGGTCAGCGTGTGCACGCCGCCGACGCCCGCGACCGCGCTCCCGGCGGGCCCGGGAACGGCCGTCTCGGTGACCTTGCCGCGGTCGTCCTGCCGGAACAGCCGGGAGCCCGACTGATAGACCACGGACCCGTCGCCGGCGCCGTACAGCTCCGCGCAGGCGATGCCGATCCCGCACGGCGCCTGCCAGGTGCCGCCCAGCCGTACCGGCCCGGCCTGCGGGTTCTTTCCGGCGGGGATCGTACGGGACTTGAACTGGACCTCGCCCGTGGCCGGGGCCGTACGGTCCGTCCAGGTGAGCGTGGAGCGGGAGAACGCCAGACCGGTGACGGACGCCTCGATCCGGGGCAGTTCGGCCAGCTCGGTGACGGCGAGCGCGCCGTCGGCGCCCTGGGCGACCCGGTGCACGGCCCAGTCGTCGGGGCCGGTGCCGCCCGCGTAGACGCCGGAGCCGTCGGCCGCCCCGCCGGGGCCGCCGCCGGACTGCGCGCCGTGCGACTTCTCCAGGAGCCGCTGCCTCGGACCGCCGTCGAGCGGCAGGGCCACCAGCGCCCCGAGTTCGCCCGACTCCCGCGCCACCACGTGGTCGCCGACGAGGGTGTGCCCGAACGTCCCCGCCAGGGACTCCGCGGTGAGGGCGATCTCGGGAGCCTTCGGGTCGTCCCGGCGCAGCAGCCGGATCTCGCCGCTCTTCGCGCGCAGGCCGACGTACCGGTCGGAGAGCAGATACCGCCGTGCGTCGCGCATCGTGTAGGGCTCGAAGAACCGGGTCGCGCGGCCGGAGTCCAGGTCGATCAGGGCCGCCTGATGGGCCGCCGGACCGGTGATCTCGTCGGCCACCCGGTAGGTGATCAGCGCGGTACGGGCGTCCCGCGCGGCCACGGACACGACCGAGTCCGTGCCCGGGAAGTCGCTGACCTGCTGCTGGAGGGTGGCGCCTCCGGGGCCGGGCTTCAGGAGCCAGAGCGACCGCGTCGAGGTGGACTCCATCCGGGAGGCGACGACGGTGGTGCCGACGACCTTGAGGGAGCGCAGCTCGCGGGGGACGGTGACCGAGCCCTGGTCCCCGCCGTCCGGGCCGGTGAAACGGTACTTCCCCTGCTGGTACTCGTAGAACGTGTCCGCAAAGCTGGACCGGGGCTGGTACTGGCCGGTCAGCCAGGGCAGATCCCAGGACCTGCCCGTCGCGTACTCAGTCCAGCGGTGGTGCGCGGAGCCCTCCGGGCGGGAGACCAGGCCGGTTTCGCCGAGGCCGCTGACCCGCAGCTCACGCGGCGCGGGGCGCATCGCCCCGGGCAGCACGGTCTCGCCCGCGGCCCGGGCGTCGGTCGGCGGCTTCGCCGGAGTCCGCTCCGGAGCCTGGGCCAGGGCCTGCGGGGCGGCGGCGAGCAGCCCCGCCCCGACGGACAGCGCCAGCGCCGCTGCCGCTCCCCGGCGCGCCCCTCTCGGGCCGTCCGCACGTCCGTGGGCCGACGCACGCGGGCGCGGCTGAATCGATTCGGTCAACAGGGTCCTCCCCAGAACCTGACTGCCCGGAGGCAGAAGAAGAAAGCGCGGGCACGAGGCTGCCCGGAGATCATCACCGCGGGATTTCCGGCACCGGCCGGCCGACGGCCTCCCCGGGGCCTTCGGTGTCCTCATGCGATTGGGCCGGATGCTAACAGCCAGGTCAGCGCCCGTGTTAGTGCGGGTGGCGGCGCGGCCGTCCGCTGCCGCGCCGCAGAGCGCCCGGCCGCGCCCGTCCCGGGGACGGCGGGAAATCCGGTGATCGCGTACAACCTTCCGGCCCTCCGGCGGGTCTCCCGGACGACGGGAGCGAGACACACAGCCGGGCCATGAGTCGTCGCGACGGCGGTGGGCCTGTCGGGAGGGGGCGGGGCCGTCCGGCGCCGGGCGGATCGGGCCGGGGCCGGTGCGGGGGGACGGCTTCTGGTTCGAGGACGGTGACGTGAACGCCTCGGCGGGTGGGGGGAGTCGGCGTGCGCGGCGGGGGAACGGACGGTGCGCGGTGGGGAGTTCTTGCGAGCAGGGGCGGCTTCCGGCCCCGCCCGTCCCGGTCGCGCCGATGGCGTCGGCCCCTGGGAGGGGCCGACGCCATCGGCCGGGCGGTGCGTTCGGACGCCGTCGGCGCGCGGGACGCGGGCGTCAGCGCCGGGGCGCGTCCACGGCCTTCCCGGTGAGGAGCGGGCCCTCCACCCACTCGTGCCCCTTCAGATACGACATCCGCATCCGCAGGGACTCCTCCGGTTCGGTCAGCGTGTCGGCGACGGTGGGCACGGAGACCTCGGCGCTCGTCCGGCCCTCGGGGAAGGAGACCCAGAGGGAGAAGGCGTCCGCGGACAGCGGCCGCTCCGGGTCGGCGGTCCCGCCGAGGCCGGCGAGCCACTCCTCGTCCACGTCCTTCGTGGACAGCTCCGCGCCCCCGGACACCGGCAGGAGTGCGAACCGTGTGTCGACGAGGGCGTCGGCGGGCTCGGACAGCGCCACCCTCCAGCTGAGCCTGCCGCCCTCGGTGACGGAGTCGGCGACCGGGGTCACGGTGACCGCGGGCATGGGGTCGTCGTTCTCGACCAGCACGCCCCCGGAGGCGCTGCCGACCGCCGTGCCGCGTACGGCCTTGACCGCGATCTCGTGGTGGAGGTCGACGTCGTAGCGGGGGTTGCCCTCGACCGTGATCGACGTCTCCGGGGAGCCGCCGGGCCCCACCTCGACCGTGCGGACCGTGGAGGTGCCGGTCCGCGGATCGCGAACGGCGAGCTTGATCACTCCGGCGCCCTCGCCGGTCGCCCGGACCGGCACACGGTAGGTGCGCGCGCCGGAGTCGCCCTCCTTGACGGTCAGCCGGCCGATGTCGACACGTGTGAGCGGTACGGGTCGCACCGCCGGGGCGCCGGGTCGCCAGCCCCAGGCGTCCATCAGCCAGAACTCGCCGGGGCCGCCGCGCGGGGTGAGTTCCAGCGACTTCGTCCGCCGCAGGTCGACGCCGGCGCCGACGGCGGCCTTCAGCGGGACGCGGATCTCCCTCGCCCAGTGGGCGGCCGTCAGGCCGGAGCCGGGCAGACCGTCCACGCTGACCTCGCCGAGCCGTACCCGCTTGCCCGAGGCGTCGGTGAGGGCGAGGTCCAGCCGGGTGCCGCGGGTGTTCGGCGGGACGATCACGCGCAGGGCGACCGCGTCGGAGCCCGCCAGGGAGAAGGCGCGCTTCGGCGTCAGCCGGATGGGGGCGCCCGGCTCGGTCCAGCGGGCGGTGACCGCGTGACGGCCCGGCTCGTTCTCGAAGAGCGACCAGGGCGCGAAGTGCGGCGAGCGGCCGGGGCCGTCGGCCGGCCGGCAGGCGTCGGTGTCGCTGGTCGTGATCTGCCGGCACACGCGCCCATTGGTCACCGAGAGCGGGGCGTCGGGCAGGATCGCCGGGGTGCGGTGGCCGCCGAGGGCGTGGGTCAGCACCCGGGCGGGGTCCGCCGAGGGGGCGCGGCGGCCGGTGCCGTCGAGCAGCGGCCGGACCCGGTCGTCGCCCGCGAGGAAGAGCCGCGCGGCGGCGGCGATGTAGGTGCCGCCCGCCTTCTGCTGCTGTGCGGCGCTCAGCCGGGTCTTCGCCCGTGTCGAGCAGACCGGGTCCTCGTCGTCCCAGAAGTCGTCGGCGGCCGGGGCCTCGGCCTGGCCGGGCGTCCACTCCGTGTTGAAGTAGTTGTGGTTGGCCCCGACCATGTACACCGTGCTGTGCAGCGCGGCGCCCCGGCCGACGCCCCGGGAGCCGTCGGAGTAGATCTGGCCCTGAAGGTCGCTCACATCGCCGTCGCAGCCCGGCAGGATCGTCATCGAGGGCACGTCGGGCGCGGGGTTCTGGCCGAAGAGGGTCGGTCCGATCAGGACGGTGCCGCGAATCCGCCAGTCCACCGGCCCCCGGTGGCCGTTCTCCGCGGGCGGCGGCGGGGAGACGCTGTCGAGAGCCGCCCGGTTGACGCCCTCGCCGCCCCGGGAGTGGCCCACCAGCAGCACCTTGGAGAGGTCGGCGGGATCCGTCGCGCGTACCGCCTCGGGAGCCTTCGCGGGGTTCGCGCCCCACTCGGCCCAGCGGGCGAGATGGCCGCGTACCAGGGAGGAGCGGGCCTGCGCCCCGGCGTCGGCGGCCCGGTGGTCCTGCGCGTTGACGCCGTTGGCGGAGATCGAGACCGTCACATGGCCCTGGGACGCCAGGAGCCTCTGGTCGTGCAGATGGCCCCGATGGCTCGGGACCTCCTTGGAGCCCGGCCCGCACGGCCACCGCATACCGGCGCTGTTCTCGCCGGGCTCGTAGCAGGTGGCGTTGCGGCCGTGGAGGAAGAGCGCCAGCGGCCGCTTCCCCGGCGCGTCGGTCGGGCCGACGACCGTGGCGCGCATCTCCACGGGCTCCTTGTAGCCCGGCAGCCGCACCGGCTCGAGGGTGTACTCACCGACGGCGGTGCGGTGCTTCCCGGGGACGCCGGGGTCGACCGGATGGGCCGGGAGCGGGGCGAGGGGCGCCGCCGGGCCCGGCGCGCTCCGCCGCCCGGGCGTCCGTCCGGCCCCGGCGGCGTCCAGCCGCCGCGCGCCGGCGACCGCGCGGAGTTCGCCCGCCGGTCCGGCCTTCGCCCGGTCGAGACGGAGCCGGAAGGTGCGGTGGTCGGGTGAGGGCTCCGGTATGCCGAGGGTCCGCTCACCGGAGCGGAACTCGACCCGGGCGCCGCCCGTGCCCACGGGCTCGGGCGAACTCCACACCAGTTCACCGCCCTCGGCACGCCAGCCCTCCGGCAGCCGCTCCCCCGAGACGCCCGGCGGCGCGCCCGGTAGGGACTCGGCGGCCGGCCGCGCGTGCGCCGGCGTCGGCGCACCCGCCGCCAGCGCCATGGCCGCCAGGGCGGCCGTCAGCGCGCGTGAGACCTGTCTCACGATGGTTCTCCTCGTCGTCGGTCGTGCGTGATGGCCCCCGTGAATCCCGGGGGCGTCCCCCTCGCGGGGGCGGTGCGGCGCCGTCACCGGGCGTTTCCGCGAGGCGTACGGCGGGGTCCCGGGGCAGGCGCGCTGCGGGTGGTAGGGCGTTTCCGCGCGGGGCTGGGCGGCGGTCGCCGAGGCCGCGTCCGGGGCTCGACGCCGTCGTACGGCCGCCGCCCGGCTCGGCGCCGAACTCTGCACCGGGCGGAGGCGGGTCCGGGTCCGGGTCCGGGTCCTGGGCTCCCCCGGCGGCGGAGGGACGGGGTGCGGGGACCGCCGTGTCCGGTGGGGTCAGACCCGGTGCCTGCGGGGTCGGGCACGGGTCCTCCTTCCCTGGTTGCTCCGGCGTCTCCGGCGTCCTTGGTGTCCTCGCCGTCCTCGGCGGCTCCCGCTCCTGCGGTGCTGCGGCTCGTACGGCGCCTCCGGCTCATCCGGCCGGCGGGGCGCCGGCGGACGCCGGTGGACGCCGTTCGGAGCGCGCGGGTCGGCGGACGCCGGAGGGCGACTGCCTCTCGGCCCGGTCCCCGGCTCGTACACGTCCGGCCGGAACGCCGTGCGCCGAATCCTGGCGCGCCGATGTGAGGATCCGGTCAGGGAGATCTTTCGGTGGTGTTGCCCTGGCGGCGGGCGGGCCCGGCGGGGCGGTCGCGGGCAGCGCGGTGACCAGCGGGGCGGCGGGCGCGAGCGGGGCGGTCGCCGGCGGGGCGGGGCGGTCGCCGTCAAGGCGGGGCGCGGGCGGGCTCCTCCCCCGGCGCGCCCTCGCGCGGCACGACCGCCGGGGGTGGGCCGGCGGTGTCTTGACCGTGCGTTACGCGGCGAAAGGGCCGGTGCCTGCCCGTGAGAGGACGTTCGAGGTCCGGGCGACGGCGACCGGTCCGACAGGCGCGGCGGCCGGCCCCCGCGCCGGGCCCGGCGGACCTCCGCGAGCCACGAGCCGTCAGGCGTGAGGAGTCAGGCGTGAGGAGGGAGGCGTCAGGCGCCGAACCCGGCCGCGCCGAACCGTGTACCGGCCCGGAAGCCTTGCGCGGCGCCCGCTGTCGGAGGGCGCCGGGGATCAGCGGCTCCGCTCCCACCGGATCTCGCCGTCGTGCCGTCGGCCGGTCGGAGCGAGCCCTGCGGACCGGGCCACGGACGCGGAGGCGTGGCGGTCCGGGTGGATGTGGGCGACCAGGGTCTCCACCGGCCCCCGGGCGAGGCTGTCGGCCAGGGAGCGGGCCGCCTCCCGGGCGATGCCCCGTCCCTGACCGCGGACCCCGACGACCCGGGCGATCTCGGCGACCCGGTCGACGATCGTCGCCTGGACCGTTCCGACCGGGCGATTCTCGTCCCGGAGGAGGATGACCCAGTTGAGCCAGGTCTCGTTCGGGCGGGGCGATCCGGCGGTCATCCGCTCGTAGCGGGACCGGAGCCGCTCGACGCTGTCGGGCTCTCCGCCGATGAACTCGTGCGGCCGGGGATCGGCGAGGACCTCCGCCATCTCCTCGGCGTGCGCCACGCGCAGCGGCAGCGGCTCCAGCCGGGCGGTCGGCGGGACGACCGGCCCGGAGTCCCGCCGGTTCACCCGGCCCATGCAGGCGGCGCTCCCCCGAAGGAACGGCGGACGCCCCACCGTACGGGAGTGCCGCCCGGCGTGGGCCCGACCCCGGCCGGGGGCCGGGCGCTCCACTCCCAGCACCGGCCGTGGAGCGCCCGGCGCGGTGGTCAGGACCCGTCGGCCGGGCCGGGGTCGACGGGGTGCGCGGCCATCGCGTGCACGGTGACGTCCATCCAGGGCCACACCGGCAGGGAGGCGATGATCGTGTGCATCTCGGTGGGGTCGGCCGCCCGCCACAGCCCCCAGTTCTCGGTCCGCCCGGGGACGCGCCACATACGGACGAGGTGCCCGGCGTCGACGAGTTCGGCGGCCCGGAGGCGTTCGGCGGCGGAGACGGACTCCTTGCGTTCGGGGTCCATCGACTCCGGCCAGGTGATCTTGATGTTGACGAGGAACTCCATGAGCCGTCCTTGGCTGGTGGTGACGGGGAAAGGGGAAAAAGGGGGCGGGGACCGGTCAGTGGCCGAACGGGTCCGCGGGGGCGCCGTGCTCGGTGACGACGGATTTCGTGCGCAGGAACTCGGCGACGGCCTCGACGCCGTTCTCCCGGCCGATCCCGGACTGCTTGTAGCCGCCGAACGGGACGCTCCAGTGCAGCAGCCGGTAGGTGTTCACCCAGACCACGCCGGCCTCCAGCCGCCTGCCCAGCCGGTGCGCGCGGGCGCTGTCACGGGTCCAGAAGCCGGCCGCGAGGCCGAACTCGGTGGAGTTGGCGAGGGCCACCGCCTCGTCCTCCGTGTCGAAGGGGTGGACGGTGACGACGGGGCCGAAGACCTCCTCCCGGCAGACCGCGAGGTCCACACCGGCGTTCACCAGCACGGTCGGCTCGTACCAGAATCCGTCGACCGCCCCCTCGTCCACCGCCGGACGGCGGCCGCCGGTCAGGGCTTCGGCGCCGTGCCGCAGCGCGTCCTCGACATAGGACTCGACGCGCGCCAGGGCCGCGGCGGAGGCCAGCGGGCCGACATGGGTGGCAGGGTCGCCGGGGTCGCCCACCCGCAGCCGCCGGACCGCTTCGGCGTACCGGGTCAGGAACTCCTCGTACACCTCGCGCTGGACCAGGATCCGGGAGCCGGCGACACAGGTCTGTCCGGCGGCGGAGAAGGCTCCCTGCCGGGCGGCGGTGACGGCCGCGCCGAGGTCGGCGTCGGCGAAGACGATGTGCGCGGACTTGCCGCCCGCCTCACAGACGTAACGTTTCATCCTTCCGCCCGCCAGCGCGCCGAGGGTACGGGCGACCTCGGTGCTCCCGGTGAAGGTCACCATGGCGACGTCGGGGTGCTCCACCAGCCTGCGGCCCTCGTCGGCCCCGCCGATGACGACGCTGACCACGCCCGGCGGGAAGCCCGCCTCCCGGGCCAGTTCGGCGAGGCGGACGGAGGAGGCGGGGGCGTGCGGCGGCGGTTTGAGGATCACGGTGTTGCCGGCCGCGAGGGCGGGGGCGAGCTTCCACGAGCCGAGCGACAGCGCGCCGTTGAAGGGGGTGAGCGCGGCGACGACGCCCAGCGGCTCATGGGTGATCAGCGCCTGGGCGGTGCCGCTGAGCGGGCGGGACACGCTCTGGAGGGTCTCGGCGGTCGCCGCGAAGTAGCGGTACCAGCGGGCCAGGGCGCGGACCTCGGCGCGGGTCGCGGACAGCGGTTTGCCGTTGGCCAGGGTCTCCAGCCGGGCGAGTTCGTCGGCGTGCGCGACGAGCACGTCCCCGAGCCGGTACAGCAGATCGGCGCGGGCGTGACCGGGCAGCTCGGCCCAGGACGCGTCGGCGAACGCGGCGCGCGCCCCGCGCACCGCGTCCTCGACGGCGTCCGGGTCCAGGTGGGCGTGGGCCCAGACGCGGCCGGTGGCCGGGTCGGTCAGCGGTACGGCCTCGCCCGCGGGAGCGCGCCGGGCGCCCTCGGTGTGGGAGGTGTAGTGCTCGGCCGTGGTGGGGATGGCGGTCATGGTGCGGTGGTCCTTTCCGGGGACAGGGCTTCGCGTACGGCCGGGGTGTCGGCGTGGTGGCAGGCCACGGTGTGTCCCGGGGCTCCGGCGGGGAGCCGGGGCGGCGGGTCTCCCTCGCGGCAGATCGCGGTGGCGAACGGACAGGAGCGCTGGAAGCGGCACCCCGCGGGCACGGACGCCGGGTCGGGCGGTTCGGCCCGGGTGCGGACGCCGCCGCGCAGGCCCGGCGACCTCGGGTCGGGGACCGGGACGGCGGCCAGCAGGGCGTGGGTGTAGGGGTGGCGGGGCGCGGCGAACAGTTCCTCGCTGGGCGCGCTCTCCATGATCAGACCGCCGTACATCACCACCACCCGGTCCGAGATGTGCCGGACCACGCTCATGTCGTGGGAGATGAAGAGGAAGCTGACGTCCTGGTCGCGGCGCAGGTCCTGGAGGAGATTGACGATCTGGCCCTGGACGCTGACGTCGAGCGCGGAGACGATCTCGTCGCAGACGATGAAGCGGGGCTCGACGGCGAGGGCGCGGGCGATCGCGGCCCGCTGGCGCTGGCCGCCGGAGAGTTCGTGCGGGTAGCGGTCGGCGAGTTCCGGGCGGAGGCCGACCTGGCCGAGGAGTTCGGCGACCCGTCCGGCGACCGCCTCCGGGGGGACGGTCCGGTGCACGCCCACGACTTCGCCGATCATCGCGCGTACGGTCATCCGGGGGTTGAGGCTGGCGTACGGGTCCTGGTAGACGATCTGCGCCAGCCGGGGCAGGGTCTTGTCCCGGCGCAGCTCGTCCAGGTCGGCGCCGTGCACCCGGACCCGGCCGGAGGCGATGGGCGAGAGGCCGACCAGGGCGCGTCCGGTGGTGGTCTTGCCGCTGCCGCTCTCGCCGACGAGGGAGACGATGCCGCGGGCGGGCACGGTGAAGGAGACTCCGTCCACGGCGCGAACCGTGCCCACGACACGGCGCAGGACACCGGAGCGTACGGGGAAGCGGACGGTGAGGTCCTCGACGGTGACGGCGTCCGGGGCGGGGGCTTCGGCGGTCATGCGGTCTCTCCTTCGGCGGACGGGCCGGCCGGCGCGGAGGCGGGCGGTGGGGAGGCGTTCGAGGCGGAGGCGGGCGGTGCGGAGGGGTCCGAGGCGGAAGCGCTCGGCGGGCCGGGGTACGGGCAGCGGACCCGGTGTCCGTCCGCTCCCCGCTCCACGGCGAGCAGCGGGGGAACGGCGTCTCCGCACTCCGCGCGGGCGACGGTGCAGCGGGGCTGGAAGGCGCAGCCCGGCGGCGGGGCGGCGGGGTCGGGCGGGAAGCCGGGGATGGCGGGCAGCCGGTCCGTCCGGGCCCGGTCCATCCGGGGGACGGACTCCATCAGGGCCCGGGTGTACGGGTGCGCGGGCGTGTCGAACAGGGCCGCGGTGGGCGCGAGTTCCACGATCCGGCCCGCGTACATCACGGCGATCCGGTCGGTGATCCCGGCGACGACGCCCAGGTCGTGGGTGATCAGGATCAGCGCCATCCGCAGCTCCTTGCGGAGCCGGTCGATGAGCTGGAGCACCTGGGCCTGGATGGTGACGTCGAGGGCGGTGGTGGGCTCGTCGGCGATCAGGACCTTGGGGTCGCGGCTGACGGCCATGGCGATGAGCACGCGCTGGCGCATGCCGCCGGAGAGTTCGTGCGGGTGGTTGCCGAGGCGTTCGCGGGCGCCGGGGAGGCCGACGAGGTCGAGCAGTTCGGCGCATCGGGCGGCGGCGGCGCGGCGGCTGAACCCGTCGTAGTGGATGAGCGGTTCGGCCATCTGGGCGCCGATGGTCATGGCGGGGTTGAGGGCGGAGAGGGCGTCCTGGGAGACGAGTCCGATGCCGGATCCGCGGATCGCGCGCATCTGGCGCGGTGTGAGCGCGGTGAGGTCCTCGCCCGCGAAGTCGACCCGGCCCGTGATCTCGACGCCGGAGGTCCCGAGCATGCGCAGCACCGCCAGCATGGTCTGGCTCTTGCCGCATCCGGACTCGCCGACGACGCCGAGCGATTCGCCGGCCGCGACGCTGAACGAGACGTCCCGGACGGTCTCCAGGGGGGCGTCTCGGCCCGGGCCCCGGCCGCCGTGGGCGACCTTGAGGTGTTCCACGTTCAGAACGGTCATGGTGGTTCGCTCCCTCTAGGCGAGTTTGATCTTCGGGTTGAAGTACGCCTGGAGTACGTCGACCAGGAAGTTGATCAGTACGAAGGCGATGGCGATCACGAGGATGCCGCCCTGGACGAGGGGGATGTCCCGGGTGGAGATCGCCTGGTGGAGGGCGAGTCCGATGCCCGGCCAGGAGAACACCGTCTCGGTGAGGACGGCTCCGCTGAGCAGGAATCCCGCCTGGAGGCCGATCACGGTGACGACGGACGGCATGGCGTTCGGGAGGACGTGCCGGACGATGACCCGGAATTCGCCGACGCCGCGGGAGCGGGCGGTGCGCACATAGTCGTTGCCGATGACCTCCAGCACGGCGGAGCGGGTCATCCGGGCGATCACGGCCAGCGACCAGGCGGCGAGGGTGATGACCGGCAGGACCATGTGGGCGGCGACGTCGAGGGCTCCGCCGCCGCCGATGGAGGTCATCCCGGTGGCGGGCAGGATCCGCAGCTGGAGCGAGAACACCACGATCAGCACCAGGCCGAACCAGAAGGACGGGACGGAGTTGAAGAAGAGGACGCCGACCGTGAGTCCGCGGTCGCGGGCGGATCCCGGCTTCTGCGCGGCCCAGGTGCCGATCGCGACGCCCAGCACCGCGGCCACGACGATCGCGGTGCCGGAGAGGAGGACGGTGTTGAGCAGCCGTTCGGACAGCACCTCGGAGACCGGCCGGCCGAAGGAGAGCGAGCGGCCCAGATCGCCGCCGAGGAGATTGCCGAGGTAGCTGAAGTAGCGGGAGATCGCCGGTTCGTCCAGGCCCAGGTCGGCGCGGAGCGCCTGGCGGTCCTCTTCCGAGGAGCTGGGGCCCAGCAGGGCGCTCGCCTGGTCGCCGGGGATGATCTGGCCGAGACCGAAGGTGGCGATGGTCACCCCCAGGACGACGGGAAGCATCTGCAGGGCGCGGCGCAGGGTGAAGGTCAGCATGCCGAATCTCCAGGACTGTTCATGACCGGCGCCACCGGTTCCATGGCGCGGGCTTGCTGCCGCGGGCGGCCCGGGACTGCCGGGTGCGGGGGTCGAGACGGTCGCGGATGCCGTCGCCGAGCAGATTGAAGCCGACGGCGAGGACCACGATCGCCAGGCCGGGGACGGTGGCGACGTGCTGTGCCGTCACCAGCAGGGCGCGGCCGCCGCTGAGCATCTGGCCCCAGTCGGGGGTGGGGGGCTGGGCCCCCAGTCCGAGGAAGGCGAGGCTGGAGCTGAGGATGACGTTTCGCCCGGTCTGGAGGGTGGCGAAGACGACCACGCCGCCGAGGAGGTTCGGGGTGATGTGGCGGAAGGTGATCCTCAGATGGCCGTAGCCGAGGGCGCCGGCGGCCTCCACGTACTGCTCCTGGCGGAGCGCGACGACCTGGCCGCGGACGATCCGGCCGAATTCGGGGACGGTCACCACCACCATCGCGACGATCATGGAGGTGATGCCGGGGCCGAGCGCGACGCCGATGCCCAGGGCGAGCAGGATGCCCGGGAAGGAGAACATCACGTCGAAGATCCGCATGAGGGTGCTGTCGAGCCAGCCGCCGGCATAGCCGGAGAGCAGTCCGAGACAGCCGCCGACCACCAGGGCGAGGAGGGTCGGCAGGACCGCGACGAGCAGGGCGAGCCGGGCGCCGTGCATCAGCCGGCTGAGGATGTCCCGGCCGACCTCGTCGGTGCCGAGCAGGTGTCCGTCGCTGAAGGGGGTGAGTCCGACGGCCGACGGATTGACGGCGAGCGGGTCGTAGGGGGCCAGGACCGGCGCCAGGACGGCGACGAGGACGGTGGCGGCGACGATCGCGCCGCCGATGACGGCGGTGGCTCCGCCGCCGCCGGCGCGGGCTCGCAGCCGGTCGCGCAGACGCGGGGGTACGGGGGGCACGGTGTCGGGACGGGGTGCCGCAGTGGCCTTCATGGCTGCTCTCCTCACCCGCGGCGGAGGGTGGTGTAGTCGATGTACGGGGAGGCGGCGGCGGTGACGCCGCGCACCTGGTGGCTCAGCAGCCGGGGCAGCCGGTCCTGGTAGAGGAAGAGCCAGGGCGCGTCGGCGGCGATCCGGGCGGCCGCCCGCCGGTAGAGCGCGGTTCTGCGGGTGTCGTCGCGCTCCGCGCGGGCCCGGTCGAAGAGGGCGTCGACGGCGGCGTCGCGGTACCAGCCCCGGTTGACGCCGTTGGGCGGGTGCAGCTCGCCGCTGAACATCCGTTCGAGGAAGTCGGCGGCGTCGGCCCCGGTGGTCCAGCCGTTGAAGGAGCCGTGGGTGGTGTCGTCGTAGCCCTTGCCCTCCTCGGCGACCAGGGAGGCGAACTCCATGTACTGAAGGTCCAGCTGGACGCCCACCGCCTTCAGGTCCTGCTGGACCAGGGACATGATCTCGGTGGCCTGGGAGAAGCCGGGTCCGCTGTCGGGGGCGAGCAGTCTCAGCCGTACCGGCGTGCGGACCCCGCTCTCCCGGATGAGCTGGCGCGCCCGCTCGGGATCGTGGGTGTACGGAGTGGTCCCGCCGTTGCCGGACGCGGCGGAGTACGCCTCGTTGCCGCGCGGCAGGGGGCCGGTGGAGGGGGTGACCTGGCCGCCGGTGAGGGTGGCGATCGCCTTGCGGTCGACCGCGTGGTTCAGCGCCTGCCGGAAGACGGCGTCGTCGGTCGGGGCGATCCGGGTGTTGAGGCGGAGGAAGTACTGGTTCGCGGGCTCGGGGTACTGGACCGCCATGGCGTTGTCGTGGGTGAGCTGCTGCACCTGCTGCGCGCCCGCGCTCAGGATGGCGTCCACCTCGCCGGTCTGGGCGGCGATGGCGAGGGTGGTGGGGTCGGTGACGGATTCGACGATGATGGAGGGGGCCTTGGGGGCTCCGCCCCAGTAGGCGTCGTTCCGCTTCAGTTTGACGCGTTTGCCGTGGTCGGCCTGTTGCTGGCTGAAGGGTCCGGTGCCGACCGGGTGCAGTCCGATGTCGTCGGGCCGGCGGTCGCGGAGCGACTGCGGGCTGATGATCGACATCCGCCGGTCGGTGAGCATCCGGGGCAGACCGGCGTAGGGCTGGGTGAGCCGGAGCGAGAGGGTGTGCTCGCCGCCGACCTCGACCCGTTCGATCCAGCGGGTCAGGAACTTCATGTTCCCGCCGGCGGTCGCGTCGTAGACGGCGGACTTCTTGTTCATGATCCGGTCGAAGTTGACCTTGACGGCGGCGGCGTCGAAGGGCGCTCCGTCGGCGAAGGAGACGTTCTCGCGGAGGGCGAGGGTGTGGGTGCGGGCGTCCGGTGAGACGCTCCAGGACTCGGCCAGCCCGGGGCGGAGTTCGGGCGCGCGGTCGGTCCGGGTGCCGAGGTCCTCGCGGATGAGGGGGTCGAAGAGGGCGTCGACGAGCCGCAGTCCCACGGTTCCGGAGAGCCGGTGCGGGTCCAGGGCGGGTATCTCGCCCTCGGCGCCGATGACCACGGTGTCCGGGTCGCGGCCGAAGCCGGGGTGGGCGGTGCAGCCGGTGAGCAGGGCGGCGGCGACGAGCGCGCAGCCGAGGGTCCGGGGCGGCCGGTGTGCGCGTGGGCGGGCCGGCCCAGGGGGATGCGAAAGCCTCATGCCTGTCGCCTTCACTTGTCGGAAAGGTCGTGGAGAATCGCGGTCGCCGCGTTTCTGCCGGGAGTGCCGGTGACATAGCCGCCGGGCCAGGTGCCCGCGCCGGTGAGATAGAAGCCGGGGAGCGGGGTGCGGTATCCCGCCACGGCGGGGTGCGGCCGGTTGCCGAAGAGGTTCTCCGGCAGCATGTCGCCGTGGGTGATGTTGCTTTCCATCAGACCGAGTTCGCTCTCCAGTTCGACGGGATTCATGAATCGGTGGTCGATGACGCGGTCGGCGAGTCCGGGCATCAGCCCCGAGAGTTCTTCGACGCACCGCCGGCCGAATTCCTCGGTCCGGGCGGCGTCCCATGCGCCGTCGTCCAGGCGGTAGGGGGCGTGCCAGGCGTTGACGCTGATGAGATGGGTGTCCCCGGGGGTGAGTCCGGGCGAGGTCAGGGTGGGGATCAGTCCCCACATCAGGGGGTGCTCGGAGGGGCTGCCGGCCAGGGCCCGGCCGACGGACTCCTCGATGTGGGCCAGCGAGGAGCCGACCCGGAACTGGCAGGCCCGGACCTGATCGGCGGCCACGTCCCCGGGGAGTCCCGCGTAGTCGGGCAGCGAGTCGACCTCCAGGACCAGCTTGAACGCCGAGCCGCGCGGCCTCGCCCCGGCGACCGCGGCGCGGACCGGCGCTCCCATGGCCCCGTCGTCGAGCAGATCGCGGAAGAGATGGACGGGGTTGACGGCCGACACCACCCGGTCGGCGGTGAGCTCCTCCCCGGTGGCGGTGACGACGCCGCGCGCGCCGGCCGCGTCGTAGAGGACACGGGCGACCGGCGTGCCGGTGCGGATCTCCACGCCGTGGCGGCGGCAGCAGCTCTCCAGGGCGTCGACGATCGCGCTCATGGACCCGACCGGGAGGCCGGTGGAGCCGCGCAGGGCCACCCGCTCGGCCGCGTCGGCGGCGTTCGCGCCCGCCGCCGCGGCGGCGAGGGCGAACGGACGCATCATCAGCCCGACGGCGGTGCCGGGGGCGGACGGCGGGACGAGCTGCGCGTTGAGGGCGAGCATCCCCAGCAGCGCCTTGGCCTGGTCCGACACCAGATGGTCGTCGAGGAGCGAGGTGAGGCTGCCGTCGAAGACGGCGGCGAAGAGCCGGCGGTCCGCCGGGTCGGAGAGCCGCTCCCGCAGGGTGTCCAGAGCGGGCGGGGGCTCGTCCAGCGAGACTCGCAGGTTCGCTCCGAGGCGTTCCAGGGCGCCGATCAGCTCGCGGTACCGGCGGGCCTCCCCCGGCGCGAAGGCGTCGAGCTGGCGGTCGACCCGGACGGGGTCGCGCCAGCCGAGGAAGCAGCGCCCGCCGAACCGCTGGACGACGGTGGGGTCCGCCCGGACGAACCGGAGGCCGTGCTCCGCCAGCCGCAGTTCGCCGACCACGGCCGGGTTGAGGGAGCCGGGCGAGTTGGTGAAGGCGAGGCGGCGGCCCGGCAGGAACTCATAGCCGCCGCACGGACCGCCGAGTCCCTCCCGGGCCTCGACCACGGCGACGCTCAGTCCCGCCCGGCCCAGATAGGCGGCGGTCACCAGGCCGTTGTGACCACCTCCGACGACCACCGCGTCAAACCGGTTCATGCCCACCCCTGTCCCTCTCCACGCCGTCGCGCCGTTGCTCTGGACGTCAGTTCCGCGGACCGGCCGCGAAACCCTCGTCGAACATCCGGAGCCAATTGCCGCCGGATATCCGCTCGACCTCCTGCTCGCTGAATCCGCGGGTGCGCAGCTCCTTCAGCACCGCCGCGTATCCGCTGCCGGCCGCGAACCACTCGGGGAATTCGACGGGCCCGGAGATCGGCACCATGGGCTTGCGGCTCCAGCGGCCCTGACGCCACCAGTGCAGTTCCTCGTCGCCCTGTCCCGCGTAGTAGTCGGAGCCGAGTCCGACATGGTCCACGCCGATCAGATCGGCGGTGTAGGCGACCATGTCGCAGAATTCGCCGACGCTGCACGCGACGCCGTTCGGCGCGATACGCGGGTACATGCTCAGTCCGACCACCCCGCCCTTCTCCGCGGCCTTCTTCAGCACGGTGTCGGACTTGTTGCGGAAGGCGAGTTCGACGTTCTCGCCGACGAACGCGCGGGGGTTGGAGTGGGTGATCGCGACGGGCCGGTCGGACGCCTCCAGGGCTTCGAGGGAGGTGCGTTCATTGCAGTGCGAGATGTCGACGACCATCCCGACCTGGTTCATCTCGCGGATCAGATTGACCCCGTAGGTACGGGAGAGCCCGGCGTCGTCGCCCTCCCAGCAGCCCGCTCCGGCGGAGTTCTGCGTGTTGTAGGTGAGCTGCGCGATCCGCACCCCGGCCTGGTGGAACGCGCCGACCAGATCGAGGTCGTCCTCGAACGGGCTGCTGTTCTGGAATCCGAGGACGACGGCGGTACGGCCGGCTTCCCCGGCGGCGCGGATGTCGTCGCCGGAGCGGCCCTCGCGGAGCAGATCGGCGTTCTCGGTGAGCAGCCGCTGCCAGCGGCCGACCTCACGCATGGTCTCGGTGGAGTCCTCCCAGATCGCGACGGTGGCGTGGACACCGGCGATTCCCGCGGTGTGCCACTCCTCGAATCGTTCCCGGGAGGGCTTGACGAACTGCAGCGCGTCTACGAGCACGGTGATGATTCCTCTGCTGGTGGGAAGGGTCGGACGGCCGGTACGGGTCGGTCGAGCCGAGGGGCGCCGGTACGGGTCGGTCGAGTCGCCGGACGGCCGGCATGGATCGGCGGCCGCGGGTCAGTCGAGCCGGCCCAGCCGGCCGAGCGCCGGGATCTCGTCGCGCAGTCCGAGGTGGCGCAGGGCCTTCCACAGCGACGCCTGATTGCTGGTCACCACCGGCAGCCCGGTGTCCATTTCCAGATAGGGCAGGATCTCGAAGGTCCGGTAGGTGCCGCAGGAGATCAGCAGGGCGTCCACGCCGGGGGCCGCCCGGTGCAGCCGCCGGCCCAGCCGGTACGCGCTGTCCGCGTCGTGGACGCTGGCCTCGTAGGGATCGGTCATCTGGAGGCCCTCCATCACCGGGACCTCGAAGCCGAGCGCCGTGAGATAGACCCGCAGCGCCTCGTTGACCTCGTCGGTGTAGATGCTGCCGACGGCGACCGAGGTCGCCCCGACCGCCCGCAGGGCGTCGACGGTCGCCTGCATCATGGTGATCGCCGGGACGCCGGTCTCGGCGGCGATCTCGGCGGTGACCTTCTCATCGGTTCCGGGTCCCGGGATGAAGGTGCCGGGCGCGCCGCACTGGACGATCAGGTCCACCTTCGCGGTCGCGAGCTGCCGGGAGGCCTCCAGGACCTGGCTCATCATCTCCTTGAGCCCTTCCTCGTCGACGCGCGGGACGATGGTCCGGGCGTCCGCGAAGGCGACTCCGGTGGGGGCCACCGATCGCCACTCCTCCGCCCCTTCGATGGCCGTGGCGGGGCGTATCTGCCCGATTCGTGCACGCCAGCCGAGCAACATAAGGCATTTCTCCTCAACATCGGACTATGGACAGAACTGTCATGCCGCCGGGCATAAGTCCACCCTTGACATGAGGTCTCGGACATGCCCCTCATGCGGTGCCGCTCAGCGGCGATCAACCTCCGGCGGCACGGGGATCAACCCGGGTCCGACCTTTGGGCGAGCAATCTGGGACAGTGGACCAGATCGTGTGGGACAACGTACCGACGGCTTTCGGCCAGGTCAATGGGGTACGTCAAAGCGACCGGCGAGCGGTCCTGCGGCAGGGCAGACGGAAACACCGCACCGGTGTCCGGTGCGGTGGAGGTGTGAGGGCGGGGCGGGGGGGGGCGTCCCCCCGGGCGTCAGGCCGGCTGCCGCCAGCGGACGGCGATCTGTCCGGCCGCCGACACCAGGGCGGGGACGAGGTCCGTCATGCGCTGGTCGCTGAGCCGCGCCTCGGGACCGTAGATGCTCAGGGCGGCGGTGATGCTCCCCTGGACGCCGATGGGCACGGCCACACCGCAGCCGCCGTTGATCCACTCGCCCCGGCTCAGCGCGTAGCCCCGCTCCCTGGCGGCGGCGATACGGGCGGTGATCTCCTGGTGCGCGGCGTCCGGCCCCTCCTGCTCCCGCGCCCGGACCAGCCGTTCGGCCTCCGCCTCGGGCAGCATCGAGAGCAGGACCCGGCCGGTGGCCCCCGAGAACAGCGAGTAGGGCCGGCCGACACCGGTGATCAGCCGCAGCGGCTGGGAGCTCTCGGCCTCGAAGACCGTCACCCGGCGGCCGTCCACGACGGTGGAGACGCACGCGGTCTCCCCGGTCACGGCGGCGATGCGGGTGGTGGCCTCGGCCGCCGCGCCCACCAGATCGCTGTTGGCCGCGTGCTTCCAGGCGAGGGTGAGCGCCGCCGGACCGATCACGTACTTCCGGGAGTGCTCCTCCAGGACGGCGAGCCCGACCCGTTCCAGGGAGGCCAGGATCCGCTGGGTGGAGCTCTTGCTGATCATCAGATCACGGCTCAGTTCCCGGACCCCGCGCGGCCGGTCGGCCTCGGCGATCGCCTTGAGGACGAGCAGGGCGTGATCCACGATCTGTACGGTCGCGCCGCCCGTCGCACCGGCGGCGGCTCCCGCGGGCCGCGGCCCGGTCCCCTCGCGGGCCGTCTCCGCGGGCTCCGAACCTTGCTCGGTCGCCATGGAGACCGGTCCTCTCCCTGTGAACGGCGCGGGCCCGTCGCGGGCCCCGCCCGGCGGAACAGCTCTCCGCCGTCGGACAGTGGTGCACGAAGTGATCAGTCGCGATTATCACACAGCGGTCCCGGACGGCTCACCTCTCCGGCGGCGGACGGCCCACGGCCCTCGGGAGCCCCCGGCTGCGCGCACGAACGTCGGCGGCCGGCGGGACGCGCCGGCGACCGGCGGCCCTTCGGCGGCCCGGGACTCTCGCCGCGAGCACGGCGGACCGGGCCCGGCCTCGGGGGAGTTCGCCCTCCGAGGCCGGGCCCGGCGGGCCCTCGACGGCTCAGCCGACCAGCTCGGCCTTGTTCATCGCCAGTACGGCGTGCCCGGAGGCGGTCCCGGCCGGGGCGTCGTCGGCGGTCTGCGCGGAGGCGCCGATCAGAAAGCCGCCGATGAGGATCGGGGCGACGTCGCTGATCCGCTTGTGGGCCTGCGGGGAGCCCTCCGGGATGATCATCTTGGCGATCTGGCCGGCGGCGCCGATCAGCAGGAGCCCTCCGACGATCAGGGCGGTCAGGGCGGTGAAGCGGCGGCGGCGAGCGGTCATGGCGCACTCCCTGGGAGATGGGGCGGATCCGTCCGCGTCGGCGGCGTGCTCGGGATCGTAAGCCCCGCGCCGCCGCGCACGCCACCCGTTCGGACAAGCGGAACGCGCCCTCCCGGCTCCGCTCCCCCAGCGGCCTCCTCCGTCTCCCGGATTCCCCCTCCGAGCCTCTCGCGGAGCACCGCCCGCGCGGCCGCTCGGCCCCGTCGAGGGCGGGCGCCGCCGCATATGATCGGCCGGTGAACACCCCCGTCGCCCTGCGGGCGGCCGCGACGCCGACCGCTCCCGCTCTCGTCCTCCGCCCCTGGCTCGGCGAGGACGTCACCGCCCTGGTCGAGGCCTGCCGGGATCCCGCGCTGCGTCGCTGGACGAGCCATGTCGTGAACGACGAGGCCGACGGGGAACGGTGGGTGCGCACCCAGCAGCGGGGCTGGGCGGCCGGGGACCGCTTCGCCTTCGCCGTACTGGAGACGCGCCCGGACGGAACGCGTCCGGACGGGGTTCACGAGCGGCTGGTGGGCCACGCGGTCGTCAAGGAAGTGGCCTCCAGGAAGCCGTCGGCCGAGGTGGGCTACTGGACGGCGGCGAACGCTCGCGGGAAGGGAGTCGCTCCCCGCTCCCTTCAGGCTCTCACCGACTGGGCCTTCGACACCTTCGCGGCCGGCGGGCTGGAGCGTCTCGAACTCCTGCATCCGGTGGGCAATCCGGCCTCCTGCCGGGTCGCGCAGAAGAGCCGGTACGGCCTCGACCGCGTCCTGCCCGCCGCGCCGCCCTCCCTGCCCGGCGAAGGCCATTTGCACATCCGGCGCTCGCACGGCTGAGAACGGTCCCCGCCGCTCGCGGGCTCCCGCGCGCGGACGCCGAAGGCGCATCCCCAGGGTCGCCTCTGTCCTGAAATCGTCTGCCTGTCAGCGGCTTCTGGTCCAGACCAGTAGGAGGGTGCGCTTCGGAGCCGGCCGTCCCGACTCCTCCGGGCCCGGGTTCACCCTCCCTCGGCACCGCCGCGTCTCGCCGGCGGAAGGGCCCTGGCCCGGGCGACCAGCTCCGGCAGGATGCTCTCCAGGGGATAGCTGCGCCCGGGCTCCATGCCCTCGGGCGCCGGGGTCGCCGGGAGCAGCCGGTCCTCCCCGGAGGGGGCGTGCAGCCATACGGCGATCAGGTGCAGCGCCGGGACATGGAGCAGGCGCGACTCGGCGTCCGTCGTACCTTCGTTCCGCTCCGCCGCCTCCAGCGCCTCGGTGATGCCGGCGACGAACGGGCCATAGTTCACCTGCGCCAGGACGTCGGAGCCGTCGGGCGTGGTCATGGTGTCGGCGAAGGCGACCGCCCGGCCGTCCAGTTCCACGGTGTACCGCCACAGGACCGGCCGGGCCGCGGACAGCGCGGCGCCGGCCAGCAGGTCGTCGCGGTCGATCTGGTACAGCCTCCGGGGGTGGGTGAGCACGGGTTCGGCGCCCCGTTCGGCCCGCGCGAGGGGCGGGATGGACCCTCCCGCCGCGAGTTCGCGTACGCCGTCGCGCGCGGCGGCCAGGGATGTGGCCGGTGGTTCGGGCGCGTGGAGCGCCATGGGTGCCTCCTCGGGCTGGGTCCTGTCCTGTGGATCGGGCCGGATCCGGCCGGATCAGGGAGCGTCGCGGCACACGGGCCCGGCGGGATCCACAAGGCAGGGTCTAGACCGTGTAGTAGGAGTGGGTCCAGGTGCCCGAGCCCTGGTAGGCGGTTCGCAGGGCGCTGTCGAGATAGGCGGCGGGGCCGTAGATCGGGTCGTCCACGAAGGTCACCGGGGCCTCCTCCGCGTAGCCCGTCACGGTGAGGAAGTGCCCGCTGCCGTCGGTCCACTGGACCCGGAGACAGACCGGGCGGCTGTCGGCGATCTCCGTCACGACGTCGGCGGAGGAGACGGCGAAGCCGAACATCTGGCTGAAGCGGCCCACGATCGACAGCGGGGCGTCGAGCACGCTGGGCACATTGCACGGGTCGCCCGCGGGGGATCCGCAGCAGTCGCCCCGGCCCAGATGGGCGTCGGCCACCGTGCACTGGGTCCAGCCTCCGGCGTTGCCGTAGAAGTCGGCGACGCTGGACGCGACCGCCGCCCAGCACCAGTTGCTCTTGGTCTGCTGCTGCATGGTGAAGGGGAGCATGGTCATCTGTGCCTCCTCGGGCCCGATGGCGGCACGATAGGCACGGGCCGGCGCGGCGCCCGGGAGCCGCTGCCGTGTTCCACACGGATGGCGCTCGCGGAAGGCCGTTCGGCGTAGGGCGGGGCAGGACGAACAGGCGCGTCGCGGGACGGAACAGGCGCGTCGCGGGACGGGACGGGCTCGGGGCAGGACGGGACCGTGCGGCGTTCGCGGCGGGCGCCGCCGGCTCGGGTGTACGGCCGTGTCCCTCGCGCCCCGGCCCCGGAGTCGGGTCAGCTCAGGCCGGTGAGGGCGTCGGAGACCGCCCCGGGCCGTCCGGGCCTCAGCAGCTTCTCGAAGAGGGTGAGGATCAGTTCGTCGGTGTCGTCCAGAGTTCCGTGGTCGTCCCGGTCGACGTCGCCCTCGTGGGCGCGGAGGCCGTGTTTGACGAAGGACGCGATCCGGGTGCCGTCCCGGGTCGCCTCGGCGCGCTGTCCTCCGGTGTGGAGGAGTTCATAGCCCCGGCCGTGGACGAGGGCGCGACCGGTCTTGTCACGGCGGCGGCCGTCGGCGGAGCCGTCGCTGACGAAGGCCCGCTCGTCGTGCGGGTGCAGCATGATCGGGACGGGTCGGCGGGAGGGCAGCGACGGCCCGTTCGTCTCGAAGGACCGGGCCACGACCGCGTTCTGCCGCTTGGCGAACCAGCCGGTGAAGTGCTGCACGGGCTCCGTGGCGACGGTCGCCCTGACCCGTCCCGCCGGGTCGATCACCTCGACACGGGTGCGCGCCTCGTCGGCCTCGACGCGCCAGCCGCCGTGGGTGGGCCTGCGCCAGAGGGGGATGTCCGTCATGGTCACAGCCTCTCAGACGGCCGGGACGCGTTGATCACGAGGTCGGCGCGGCCGTGGACCGCGCCTGCGGGGCGGGTCTCCCCCGACGGTTCCCCGGCCGACCGGCGCGTTCCGTCCGCCGCCGGTGGACGGCGGACGGAACGCACCGAACTCATTCGGCTCAGGGGGCTTCGACGATGGAGATGCTCGCTCCCCACAGACTGCCGAGCGCGCCGGGGGCGAGGACGGCGGTCTCCGAGCCGGTGCAGTCGTCGGTGGCGAAGACCACCGCGGTGCCCGTGGTCTGGTTGATGACGTCCAGGAAGTCCGGAACGTCGCTGATCTTCAGACAGCCGGACGGATTCGGGTGCACCTCGTCGCCGACGATGAGGAAGCCCTCGGCGGCGGCCGCGGGCACCGCCGCCATCAGCAGGAAGGCGGAGGCCAGGGCCCCCAGCAGGGGCATCGCACGCCTGGTCATGGATCGATCTCGCTTTCTGTCGTCGCCGGAGGCGGCGGGCCGCCGTCTCCGGCGGGCAAACGACCGTCAGCGGTTCAGGCAACGGGATGCGGCCGTGACGCGGACGAAACCCACGGAAAGAATGCATTCCCTGCGCCGTGCGGCGGCGTTCGGGGCCCGCGCCGTCCGCTCTCCCGGCGGAACGACGGAACGACGGCACCACGGCCCGGACGAGAAGGCCGCCCGCGGATTCCCGCTCCTGGCGCGGGCCGAACGGCGCGGACGGCCTCTCCCCCACGGCCTCGGTCAGCCGTGCGTCGCCACGCGGTACAGAGCCGCCAGCGCGTCGTCGATGGGATGGGGCCGCGGCCTGCCGGCGGAGTCGAGGCTGTTCCATCTCTGCAGGTTCACCGCGACGGCCAGCCGCCGGCCGTCGGCGCGGGCCATGGCCAGCGTGCCGCCGCCCCAGACCGTGCCGCCGTGGCCCCAGAAGTCGCCCTGGCCGGGCCCCTCCATCGGGTGCAGTCCGAGGCCGTACTCGATCGTCCTTCCCTCCTGGGAGACGACCGGGACAGTACGCCGCATCTCCGCCAGCGACGACGCCCCGACGATCTCCCCGGCCAGCAGCATGCCGTAGAAACGGTTCAGGTCCGTGACGGTCGATATCAGCGAGGCCGCCGCCCTCACCCAGGACATGTCGTAGACGCTGTAGTCGCGCGGCGGGTCGATCATGCCGAACCACGCCTCGTAGATCCGTGAGTGCGGCCCCTCCACGTACGGACCCGCGGGGAATCCGGTGTCCGTGAGCCCGGCGCGCTCGATGACGTTCCGGGTGATGTACCGCTCGGCCGTGGTGCCGGTCACCCGGTCCAGGAGTGCGCCGAGGAGCAGATAGTTGGTGTTGGAGTACACCCCCGGCGTACCGCCCGGAGCGCCGACGGCGGGCGCGGTCGTCCCCATCCCGATCAGTTCGGCGGGTTCGAACCGTGTGAGCCGGTTGTCGTCGAGGCTCTGGGGTCCGGTGTCCGCGAGGGCGGGGAACGCCTTGAGGGAGGGATAGGCGTACGGGAAGTACTCGGCGAGACCGCTGGTGTGGTTGATCAGCATCCGGACCGTGATCGCGTCACCGCGTTCCCCCGGGACAAGCTCCGGGAGGTAGCGGCCGATCGGTGTGTCGAGACCGATCCGGCCGCTCTCGACCTGTTGCAGGACCGCGGCGGCGGTGAAGGTCTTGGTGACGCTGCCGACGCGGTGCCGCATGCCGGCGGTGACCGGTCGGCCGGTGGCGACGTCGGCGACCCCGGCGGCGCCGCGCCAGACCCGGTCGCCGTCGCACACCTCGGCGAACAGACCCGGAATACCGGCGCGGCGGACGTTCTCGACGGCGGCGTCGAGCGCCGCGAAATCCAGTGAGTTCTCCACGTCATGCGTCCTTTCGTGTTCCCCGGGGCGCGCTCCACAGCGGCCGCCCGGCCCGGACAGCAGGGCAGGAGCGGCGTGACGCCCCGCCCGGCACACCCATGCCTCCATTATGCACGCAGTGCGTGCAACAGCGAGTGCACAGATAGGCTGGGATCCGGCGAGAGGAGCGGAATGGCAGGCCGAAGGCGTTGGTCGACCGAAGAGATCCTGGATACGGCGGCGGAGCTGCTGCGCACGAGCGAAGCGGATTCGTTCAGCGTGCGCAAGCTCGCCGCGGTCCTCGGGACCGATTCCTCCAGTCTCTACCGGCACTTCCGCAGCAAGACCGAACTGCTGCGCGCGGTCGCCGACCGGATCCTGCTGGCCGCGATGGACGGCTACCGCCCCGAGGGCGACTGGAAGCAGCGCGTCATGACCCTGGCCCTGTGCATGAGAGAGGCCTTCGGACAGCAGCCCCAGCTCGCCGCGGTCTGGGGGCGCTACGCGTCGAGCGGCACCGGATCCCGGCTGGCCATGGAGGAGGTGCTGCAGGCGCTGCGCGCGTCGGGACTGCCCGACGAGGAGATCCCGGCGCGCTACCACCGGCTCGCGGTTCTCATCGCCGCGCTGATCGCCTCCGAGGCCGGGGCCGGCACCCTCACTCCCGAAGACCACGAACAGGGCAGGGAACTGTTCCGCGTCGCGGTACTCGGCGCGGATCCCGAACGCTTTCCGGCCCTGGCCCACTTCGCCCGCGACGTCCGCCCCCTCGGGGTGGAGCGCCGCGCCGCCTTCGAAGAGATTCTCGCCGCCCAACTCGCCCACATCGAGGCCTCGGTCAGCCCGGGCCGGGCCGTTCCTCGCGGATCATCCCGCTGACCGGACGCGGACGGCGGCGGGGCAGAGCCCTGCGCGGCGGGTGGTGACGGTGTTGTGGCCTCGGGCGGCCGGGCCGCTGTCGCAGCCTCTCCGTCGAAGGCGGGCGGACGGCCGAAGAAACGCTTGACCGGCGGACCGGGAGGCACGACCGCCCGGATCCCGCGGCGGCGCGGATCGCGGCGGACGGCGGTCGCGTCCCCGGCGCGCCCGCGAAAAGAGCCGCGTGCGCCGCCGCGAACACCATCGGCACGCCCCGTTCGGAGCCCCCGAGCATGGATTCTGTGCCGCCCGGTGACCGGACCGGTCGTCAGGGCCGCCCGTCCATCGGCGAACTTGTCGAGCTTCAGGGCCTCCGCCCGATGGGGATTCGGCTCGGAATCCGGCGCCGTCGCCGGCCTTCGGCGGGAACGGAAAGGCCGACCCGGGCCCGCCGGCGGATCTCCGCATTACAGCCGACAAACACCCCCCGCACCGCGGAACTTTCTCCTCCGCCGAAGACGCCCGCGCGTATCGCGGTCGCGACGACCGACGACCTCCCCGGCGTCCCAAGATCTGTATCCACCCCTTCTGTGAATGTCCCCCCATAGCGTCGGATACCGGGGATTAAGGATCAAGCCAACCGGCAAGAACGAGACACGACAAGGGGGAGGAACCATGGATCACAAGAACGCGTACGACATGTCGGTCGAAGCCCGCCTCGCCGACGGCGGACATGTCCGTCTGCATATCGCGGCCGGCCACGCCCTCGTGCGCGCGGACGGCACCATCGTGCAGTTCAGCCTGGCCAGAGCCGACGGCTCCGCCGCGGGGAACTACATATTCGACGAGCACGAAACGGACTTCTACGACCGGGCGGAGAGCATCGCCAAGATCTGCCTCAGGTACGGACTCACTCTGGCCGAGGGTAAGTATCTGGTCAGGAGGGGCCTGACCAGGCCCGAGCATTTCGCGCAGTACGTCACGACTCACGAACTCAACACCACGGTCGTGGAGGCACTGGCCAGTTGGGCCCGGAAGTGGTTCAACCACGACGACCACGGCTACTACGACATGGCGGGCCTGGATCTCGTCTTCCTCGGCGTCCTCAAGGAGCCGCACGGTGGATGACATCTTCGTCTCCTACACCGAGGAGGACTCCGACTGGGCGACCTGGATCGGCGAAGTCGTGGAAGCGGCCGGCCGGACGTGCGTCCTCCAGGAATGGGATTCCCTGCCGGGTCGGAACTTCGTCCTCTGGATCGATGAGCAGTTGTCCCGTGCGCGCTGGGTCATGCCCCTCTACTCCCCCGCCTACTTCACATCGAAGTGGTGCACGACGGAGTGGACATCGGCGATGGCCCGCACGGAGCTTCTGCCCGTCATGGTCAAGTCCTGCACCGTTCCCGCGGTGCTCTCCGCCATCACCTACGCGAACATCTCCGCGGCGGACGAGGGGACCGCACGCGACAACCTCATCTACGCCGTCCGGGCCCAACCCCGGCCCAGAAGGTCGAGAGCCGGGTTCCCCGGACGGAAGTCTCAGCCCCGTCAGGATCCCGACGAGAAGGCCGTCGTGGGGACCCGGTGGACCAGAATCGCCGGAGCCCTCGCCGTGGGCACAACACTGCCCGAGGTGCGGAAGGCGGCCATCGCCGCCGTTACGCACGCGGATGACGACGACTTCGACGACTTCGGCGATGCCGACTGAGACCTCCGGAGAGTGACCGGCCCGCGCACCCGGCCCGGGCCGGCCGCGATGCCCTCCGGCTCCGTCCGCGGCTCTCCGCCCCGGTCCGAAGGCTCATCGCCGGACGCCGCCACTCACCCGCCCAGCCCTCTGTCCGCTCCCGGAAGCGGGCCGGGCCGTACGGCGGCCGGCCCTGCCTGCGGCCGTCCCGGGATCATTCAGCGGTCAGCCTCGGGTGGCATCCTGCTGTTCCAGCCATGTCGTGATCACCTGGTTTGTTTCTTCCGGCTTTTCCTGCTGGATCCAATGGCCGCAATCCAGATTCACCACTTCCACACGGGGCACGAACTCCGCCAGCCTCTCGGACTTCCGAACGGCATCCCGGTCGCCGTAGATCATGAGCGCGGGCTGCTGGACGATCGGGTCCACGTCCGCCAGCAAACGCCAGTTGCGGTCGAGGTTCCTGTACCAGTTCACACTGCCCGTGAACCCTGTCGATTCGAAGGAGGAGACGAGAACGGCCAGTTCGCCGTCGCTCATGACGGGATCACCGAGGGGCGTTTCCGCTCTGGCGAGATCGATCAGCGCCATACCCGGACGCGGCTCCCCGGGGGGCTCGTTCTTCCGGTACATGTTGCGAAGGAACCGGAAGGTGTTCTCTTCGAACACGGCGTCCGCGACGCCTGGCTGCCGATTGAAGTGGACGAAATAGAAGTCGCCGCCGAGCACGTCTTCCATGACCTCGATCCAGGGCCTTTCTCCGCGCTCCTGGTAGGGCAGGCTCAGGTTGATCACTTTGTCGACACGGTCGGGATGCAGCAGGGCCAGTCCCCAGACGACCATCGCACCCCAGTCATGACCGACGAAGGCGGCGTCCTCGTACCCGTAGTGATCGAGGAGTGCGACGAGATCACCCGCCAGGTGTTCAAGGTCGTATTCCGTCACTTCGGCCGGTCGGGATGAATTGCCGTAGCCCCGCTGGTTGGGGACGATGACGTGGTAGCCCGCCGCGGCAAGGGCGGGCATCTGACGACGCCAGGAGAAGGCGTGCTCCGGCCAGCCGTGACAGAGCACGATGGGCTTCCCGGCATTCTGCCGACCCGCTTCGAAGACCTCCAGTTCGACACCGTTGACGGAGACAAGGGTGGGCTCGGGGAAATCTGCTGGATCGTACATCGCGATTCCTCACTTTCTCTTCGGAGTGATCGGGCTCAGGCGACGAAGGTCCCGACGACGGCGTCGGCGCACCCCCGACAGACCGAGGGCCGGTGCGGTCGTGGGCAGTGGGACTCGCCGCTGAGGTGATGTCGCCATCCTGCCGA
Source organism: Streptomyces sp. NPDC014894 (assembly GCF_043080985.1). Lineage (NCBI taxonomy): Bacteria > Bacillati > Actinomycetota > Actinomycetes > Kitasatosporales > Streptomycetaceae > Streptomyces > Streptomyces sp. NPDC014894. The sequence continues at coordinate 829,695 of NZ_JBIBWD010000002.1, read as the reverse complement.
CGAAAACCGGTCACCCCATGACCGGTTTGATGTGAAAGTGTCGTCGGTATGCGAACCGACCGGCTGGTGGCCGTCCTCCTTCTGCTGCAGCGGCGTGAGCAGGTGACAGCGGCGGAGGTCGCGCGCGAGCTGGAGATCTCCGAGCGCACCGCCCGCCGTGACCTCGACGCCCTGGCCATGGCCGGGGTGCCGGTGTACTCCACGCAGGGGCGGGGCGGCGGCTGGCGGCTCGTGGGCGGCGCGCGCACCGATCTGTCCGGGTTGACCGCGGGTGAGGCCCGCGCCCTGTTCCTGGTCGCCGGGCAGGCCTCGGCCGCGACGCCGGCCGTGAGAGCGGCTCTGCGCAAACTCGTCCATGCCCTGCCGGAGCCCTTCCGGGAGCAGGCCGAGGCGGCGGCGTCGTCGTTGGTCATGGACCCGCGGCGATGGGGGGTGAGCCGGGTCGAGCACCGGCCGCCTCGTTTCCTCGGCGAACTCCAGGACGCGGTGATCCGCGGCGTCCAGGTCCGGCTCGGCTACGTCGACCGCGAAGGCGCCGAAACGAAGAGAACCGTCCACCCGTTGGGCATCGTCGCCAAAGGTCCGTCGTGGTATCTCGTCTCCCACACCGAGGCCGGCCGGCGGACCTTCCGGATCGACCGGGTGTCGTCGGCCGACCCGACCGGCGATCCCGTGCACCGGCCCGAGGACTTCGACCTGGCCGAGAGCTGGCGCGAGATCGCCGACGAGGTCGACCGCAGACGAACGCCCCTCTCGATCCAGGCGGTGTGCGTGCCCCACGGGATGGGCCTGCTCCGGATGGCGCTCGGCGTTCGGCTCGAAGTGGGAGGTTCCGCGCCCGACGGCCGCATCGAGGTCGTGATCCGCGGCCACGACGAGTACATGCTCGCCGGCGAGCTTGCCGGGCTGGTCGAATGGCTCGAGGTGACTGGCCCTCCGGAGGTGCGAGACCGTCTGGCCTCGATCGGCGACGCGCTCGTCGAGCGATACGGCTGAGACCGTCCCCGGGGGCGAAACGCGGCTCCTGGAGTCGCGGATCGGATCGGTCCGGATCCGGGAACGGCATCCGCTGCATCGCCCGCGCATGTCGAAGGCCCCGGTCTCCTGACGGAGGCCGGGGCCTTGATCGAGCGCTGGGCAGGCCTCGCACCTGCATCCCCCCACGGGAAGTGGGGTGTCTTTCCTTGGACCACCAACGCCGGTCCCACCGCCGTGAACCACGGCCGCGAGCACATGATCACTATATCGCAGGAACGGAGTGCCCCGGCGAACCCGCCCCCGGTGACGCATCGCTCGCCCGACGCTCAGGACGGCGTGCTCTCCCAGGACCGCCGTACGCGGCGCATCACCTCCTCGCGCTGGTTCGCCCGTACCGTCCCGGGGCACGCGTGGCCGCCCCAGGCGGCCTGGCCCATGGAGTGGGTGCCCAGGCCCCTGCCCTTCGGGGAGTCCGTCACCTCAAGGGGCCAGTCGTGTTCACGGGCGCCCCAGGAGTAGACGTGCGCGACGGCGTCGATCTGGGCCGGGGTGAGCGGTTTGCCGTAGAAGCCCGAGGTCTCTATCGACACCCACGCGGCATTGCCCGCGCGCTGTGTCCAGGCGCGGTCGTGGACCGATACGTACTGCTCGATCTCACCCGCCTGGGACACCCAGAAATGGGCCGAACTCCGCGTCGCGGGGTTGGAGAACCGCTCGAACAGCGATCCTTCGCCCTCCTGCACATGCAGGATCAGCCCCCGCTGCCCCTCCCGTTCGCCCGGGCTGAAGTTCTCGTCGATCTGTTTCCTGACGACGCCGTCCATCCAGCCGGGGGGCGGGGAGACGGAGGAGGGCGACGCGACCCGGGGCCGCTGGGGGACGGCGCGGATCTCCGGACCGGCCGGGGGCGAGGGCGCGCTCCACTCGTCGCGGAGGAGGACGGCCGCCGACGCCGGGGCGAGGAGAAGCCCTCCCCCGAGGGCGAACAGACGACGCCGGTTCGGTCGCCGATGCTTCCGCGTCACCGATGCCTCCGCGTCGGCGCGCCGGGGGACGCAGGGCTGTTGCAGCGAGTGTCCATGCCGAACAACGTGGCCCGCGAATGTGATCGTCACCGCATGGCAATGTGATGAGACGGCAACAGCGTGCCGGAGAGACCCTTACGGCCGCGTCACGCACCGCGCGACGCACGGCGGTACCCCCCGATGCGGTACGGCCGGACCCGCACCCTCGCACGGGCGGTCCGGGCCGCTCTGTGATGCTGACGCCATGTCGACCGCCGAGCGCCGCCCCGTCCCCGTCAGCCCGGACGCCCCGTCGGCGATAGCGAGTCCGTTGCTCACCCAGTGGTGGCTGGATCTCGCCTTCGTCCACTGGCCCGTGGACCCTGACCTGGTGGCCGGGCTGCTGCCGGCCGGAACCGTTCCCGACACCCTCCACGGGACCACGTACGTCGGTCTGGTGGCCTTCCGGATGCACCGGGTCGGCTGGTTCCGGCTGCCCGGGGTCCCCTACTTCGGCGCGTTCCCGGAGACCAACGTACGTCTGTACTCGGTCGACGCCCACGGCCGGCGCGGGGTGGTGTTCCGGTCGATGGACGCCTCCCGGCTGCTGCCGGTGGTCATGGGCCGGGCCGGTTTCCGGCTGCCGTACCTGTGGTCCAGGATGGCCGTCCGCTCCGAGGGCGACATCGTCGTCTACACCAGCTCCCGGCGCTGGCCCGGGCCGCGCGGCGCGAGCAGCCGGATCGTGCTGCGCAAGGGCGGGCGGGTGACGGAGCCGACCGAGCTGGAGCATTTTCTGACCGCCCGGTGGGGGATGCACAACGCGTTCCCCGGCGGGGTGGCCTATCTGCCCAACGACCATCCGCGCTGGCCGCTGTACCGGGCCGAACTCGTCGAGTGCCAGGAGGGGCTGGTGGCGGCCGCGGGGCTGCCCGAGCAGCGGGGAGAGCCGGTCAGCGTGCTGTACTCGCCGGGGGTGCCGGTCCGGCTGGGCGCACCCGCGCGCCCGCGCGGGGTCCGGGGCCGGTGAGCCGCCGGCCGTGATCCGTTCCGGAGGCGTCGGGGCGTGCGCGCCGGACGGCTCGTGCGCGGCGGGCCGCCCACTCCCCCGCCGTCAGATTCCGGTATCGGTACCGGATGCGGTTCCGGTTCCGGCTCCGGTTCCGGCGGAGATCTTGTGGACGGTGGTGTCGTCCGGGTCCAGCCGCCGCCCGTCGGCCGATCGGACCTCGAGCGGGCGCAGACGGCGTCCCTGCCGGCGGTCGACCAGCTCCGAGTGCGGTTCGCCGGGGGCGAAGAAGTTCTGTTCGCCCCACTGCCGCAGCGCCACGATGACGGGGAAGAGGGCTCGGCCGGCCGGCGTCAGCACGTACTCGCGGTAGGCGCTGCCGTCGGAGGCGGGGACGGATTCCAGCACGCCGCCCTCGACCAGGGCGCGCAGGCGCGCGGCGAGGATGTTCTTGGCGACGCCCAGGCCGCGCTGGAACTCCCCGAAGCGGCGGCTGCCGTCGAAGGCGTCCCGCACGATCAGCAGCGACCACCAGTCGCCGATCGCGTCGACCGATCGCGCGACGGGACAGTCGCTTTCGTCGAAGCGCGTCCTCTTCACCATGTCGTTCTCCACTCTCCATCTGGTTGCAACATGCTACCAAACTGACTACCGTCCAGCTGGTAGCAAGATGCAACCAGATGAGGGAAGGGGAGCTGCATGACCGGCGACACCGACGAGGACGCGATACCGCGGACCGGGGAGCGGAGCGGAGGTACGAGCCCGTACGTCCTGTCCCGCGGGGCGGTCGCGCTGTTCGCCGTCGCCGGTGGAACGGCGGTGGCCAACGTCTACTTCGCGCAGCCGCTCCTGGTGACCATGGGCCGCGAACTCGCCATGAGCCCGGCGCTCGTCGGGAGCGTCGTCACCCTCACCCACATCGGGTACGGGCTGGGGCTCCTCCTCCTCGTACCGCTGGGCGACGTGACCGACCGCAGACGGCTCATCGTGATCCAGCTGCTTCTTTTGGCGGCGGCGCTGACGGCGGTCGCCGCCGCCCGCACCCCGGCGGCCCTCCTCGCGGGGACGGCCGCGGTGGGGCTGCTCGCCGTGGTGACGCAGACGCTGGTCGTCTTCGCCGCCTCACTGGCCCCGCCCGACCGGCGCGGACGGGTCGTCGGCCTGGTGACCGGCGGTGTGGTCATCGGGATCCTGCTCGCCCGCACCGTGTCCGGGCTCATGGCCGACCTCGCGGGCTGGCGCTCCGTGTACGCCGCGTCGGCGGCGGTGATCGCGCTGCTCGCCCTGGTCCTGCACCGGGCGCTGCCGCGGCACGGCGATGTCACGACGCCCGCGCCGCGCTACGGACGGCTGTTGCGCTCCACGGTCACCCTCTTCGCGACCGAGCGGCTTCTGCGGCTGCGGGCCCTGTTCGGACTGCTGATCTTCGCCGCGTTCAGCACCCTGTGGAGCGTGGTCGCGCTGCCGCTCAGCGAGGCCCCGTACTCCCTCTCCCACACCGCGATCGGCGCGTTCGGGCTGATCGGAGCGGCGGGCGCGCTCGCGGCGACCGTGGCGGGCCGTCTGAACGACCGCGGGCTCTCCCACCGGACCACCGGCGCCGGGCTGGCGCTGCTCGCCGTCTCCTGGCTGCCCCTGGCCTTCACCCGCAGCTCGCTCTGGGCGCTGGTCGTCGGCGTGATCGTCCTCGACCTCGCCGTACAGGCGGTCCATGTCACCAACCAGAGCCTGATCTACGCGCTCCACCCCCGGGCGGGCGGCCGGCTGATCGGCGGGTACATGCTCTTCTACGCGATCGGCAGCGCCGCGGGCGCCATCGCATCGACCGCCCTCTACGCGGCGGCAGGCTGGGGCGCGGTCTGTGCGCTGGGCGCGGGGATCAGCTGCCTCGCGCTCCTGCTGTGGGCGCTCACGCGGCACAGCGTCCCGGGCCCGGCCGGCAGCCTCGCCGGCAGTGCTTCCGGCGGCGCCGCCGGTCCCGCGGGCTGAGCCCGGCGCCGCGTCGGCCGCGCCCTTCGGCGTGCCCGGCCGACCGCGCCGCCCGCGCCCCGGACCGGACGGATCACGGGCGGCGCGGCGTCACAGCGGTGCGGCCACCGGCCCTTACGCGCGGGCGCGTTCACCGGCTCGTCCGAGCCGGACCTCCGCGCGGCGTCCGGTCAGCGGCTCTGGTGGGCCTCGTCGGGGCGGAGGGCGTCGAGGATGAGGGAGAGGCCGAACGCGAACTCGTGGCCGGGGTCGTATCCGGGGCGAAGGGCGTGCTCGGTGATCAGCTCCGCGAGGTGCGGGTGGGTGCCGGCCGGAGCCTCACGCAGGATCCCGCCCGCCACGTCGTCGAGTTCGCCCTCGCCGGCGAAGGGCAGGCTCAGCTCCTGGAGGACGAACCCGTACACATAGCTGTCGATCACCGAGACGGCGTGCGCGGTCATCGCGACGGAGAAGCCTCCGGCCCGCAAGGCCCCCAGGACGGCGTCGTGGTGACGCAGCGTCGCCGGGCCGGGCCGGCCCCGGGAGTCCATCAGGCCGACGGCCCACGGGTGGCCGCGGAGCGCCGCGCGCGCCGATCCGGCGCGGTCGCGCATGGCCGTCTTCCAGTCCGCCGCCGGGGACGGCAGCTCGATCTCGCCGAACACCGCGTCGACCATCCCGTCGAGGAGGTCCTCCCGGCCGCGCACATGGTTGTAGAGCGACATCGCCTCCACGCCCAGCCCGGCGGCGAGCGCCCGCATGGTGACCCCGGCGGCGCCCTTCTCGTCGGCCAGCGCGACCGCGGCGGTGACCACCCGTTCCCGACTGAGCGGCGCTCTCCCGGATTTCGCGCGCCGACCGGCGCCGTGCTCGCTCATGGGACCCCTCCGCCGCGGCCTTGTCCGACGTACGGTGTAAGTATATCGTTACTTACACTGTAAGTTCGCTGTCGGACGAAAGCAGGGCTGAGCGATGGGCACGGAGCGGATACGGAAGGTCTGCGTCATCGGCGCTTCCGGAAAGCTGGGGCAGTACATGGTCCGGCAGGCGCTGGACCGGGGCCACGAGGTCGTCGGCGTCTGCCGCGAGCGCAGCGTCGGCAAGCTCGCCGCGCTCGCGGACCGGATCACGATCGTCCCCGGGCCCACGAACGACCGGGAGGTGATCGGGCGAGCCGTCGCCGGGTGCGACGGCGTGCTGACCGTGCTCGTCCCCTGGGGGGTGCGGCAGTACTCGTCGGGCACCGCGCAGGCGGTGCTCGATCTCGCGGACCCCGGCGCGCGCCTGGTCTTCTCCTGCGGCTGGCACGTCCCCCGGGACGATCAGGACAGGTACTCCTGGAAGTTCAGGGCCTCCGCCCGCGTCGCCGCCCGGGTGGGCCGCGCCCTGCGCGTCATCGACATCGACGACCAGGTGGAGGCGTCACGCCGGATCTTCGCCAGCGACCGGCGGTGGACGGTGGTCCGGGGCAGCGACCTGGAGGAGGGCCCGAGCCAGGGACTTCCCCTGTGGAGCCGTCATGTGGGCGCGCCGCTGCTCGCGAGCAATCTGACCCGGCGCGTGGACTACGCCCTGTTCATGGTCGAGGCGCTCACCGACGACGCGCTTCTTCACGAGGCCCCGGCGATCGTCGGACGCCTCACTCCCAGCGCGCTCGCCCACGCGGGCGACCGCTGACGCCCGATCCCCCTGTGCGGCGAAGGACGGGACAGCACATGACCGTGCCGACTGTCATCACCCGGCTCGCGACGATTCCCGAACTCGACGAGGTGGCGGCGCCGTGTGCGGCCGCCTTCGCCGACGAGGCCGTGACCGCCTGGGCCTCCCCGATCCCGTCACCCGGCCGGCGCGCCCGCGCGGCATGTTCGGCGCGTCCCTCGGCGCGGGGGCGCTGATTCTCGCGGTCGCCGACGGCGAGCCCGTCGGAGCCTCGATCCGGTTGCCGCGATCGGGCGGGCCGGAGCCGTCCGCACCTCCCGCCGGGGGCGATCCGACGGTCCGCCGGCTGTCTGCGGTCCAGCGGGCGACGGACCTCCGGCGTCCCGGCCGGGCCCATCTCCATCTCCATCTCCAGTCCATGGCCGTCCGGCCGGAGCACCGCCGCCGGGGAGCGGGGGCCGCGATGCTCGCGTCCGGGCCGGCACGGGCGGACGAACTCGGTCTGCCGGTCCGTCTGGAGGCGTCCACCTCCGAGGACCGCCGGCTGTACGAGCGGCTCGGGTGCCGCGACCTCGGCGAGCCGATCCGCCTCCCGGAGGGCGGTCCGTCGCCGCGGCCGATGTGGTTCGAGAGCTGAGCCGCGCCGCTCGCACGGACCGGGTGCGCCGGTGCGGCTCGGGCAGTAACAGGGCCGACGGGGGGCTCGAAGGGCGGAGGCTCCGGCACAGGAGTCCCGGTGCCGGAAAGGGATCCGGGCATGGGCCCTGGAACGTTTTCGGGGCTCAGGCCGGGGTGAAGTCGGTCGGGCCGGTCCACCAGGTGCCCGGCGCGTGCGGATCGCGGCTCGTCCAGAATTCGACGAGGGCGCCGACGAACTCCTCCCGGGAGAGCCTCCCGTCCCCGTCCCGGTCGAGACGGCGGAATGCCTCGGCGGCCTGCCCGCGCGTGAGCGCGGGAAAGTGTCCGCGCTGGAAGACGAAGAACTCCTCGCCGTCCACCGTCTCGTCGCCGTCCGTGTCGGCGACCGCCAAGAACGCCTCCGCGAGCGCGCCGAGCGTCCTCCGGGCCGCCGGCGGGTCGTCGGCGAGCGTCCGCGTGGACGCGATGAACTCCGCCCGGCTCACCGCGTCCGCGCCGGGCGGCAGATGCGGGAGATGCAGCTCGCGCCAGATCGTCGAGTAGGCCGCGATCACGAGCTGTTCGGCCCGCGACCCCGGGTCGTGCCCGAGGGAGGCGGCGACCGACCGCCCCATCAGGACGTGGTCGTGCTCCGTCAGACGGCCGTCGCCGTCCCGGTCGAGATGGTCGAAGCCGTGGCCGATCTTCCGGGTGAGCAACTCGTCCGACATGCCGTGCCTTCCGGTCGGGGTGCGGTGGGCCCTCCCCTGATACATACCAGGCGGGCGGCGCGCCGATGCCTGCCGCCGGCCGCTCCCCCGGTTCCGGCGCTCACCGCCGACCGGCAGGAAGCAGATCTTCCAGTTCGGCCGCGAACAGTAGGGCCGGGTCGAGCCCCATCCCGCCGAAGTGTCCGGCGAGTTCCAGGGAGAGCACGCCGTGCAGCCGGGTCCAGAAGATCAGGGCCCGGTGGAGGACGGCGGGCGGGGCGGAACGGTCGCCCGCCCAGTGCCGGTGCTCGTCGAGGTGTGCTTCGAGGCGCTCTTCGAGCGGTGTGGCGGCACGGTCCGGCGACATCGCCGAGCAGGCGTCGAGCAGCATCGTCATGATCTGGTCGGAGATGGCGGTGATGTCGTCGGGCGCGTGATAGCCGGGGACGGGCGTGCCGTAGATGAGGAAGTACTGCTGCGGATCGTCGAGGGCCCAGCCGCGCAGGGCGTTGGCCAGCACGGCCGGGTCCGGGGCGGACGGCGCGCAGGCGGCGGTGAGGGTGTCGGCGAGGCTGCGGTAGGCGTCGGTGACCATCTCGGTGATCAGCTCGTCGCGGCCGGCGTAGTAGCGGTAGAGAGCGGGGCCGCTCACTCCCATCCGCTTGGCGATCGCGTTGAGCGAGAGCGCGGAGGCCCCGGCGGCGGCGATCTGCTCCCGGGCGTGCTGCTTGATCTCCGCGCGCACCTGGGCGCGGTAGCGCTCGCGCGGGGTCGCCGTACCGGTCTCCGCCATGATCCGCCCTCCGACTCGTGATGGCTACAAGCTCAAGTTCTGGCTAGAAGGTATCACGCACGCTATTGACGATAATCTCTCACGGGAGTTATAACTTATAACGAACGGCAAGGCGGCTCAGCGGCAGGCCTCGCCTTCGGACCCGCGCGTCCGAGCCGACCACGCGCACACGAGGGGAATGTGACGTCATGTCAGCCACATCCGTGTCACCCGTCAGCGGCACGGCACCGCGCGTCCCCCGGGCGGTGACGATCTGCGCCTGGGCGGTCCCCGTCATGGTGCTCGCCCAGTTCGCCCTGATCTCCGGCGTGCCGGTCGTCATCGCGCTGGTCACGGCCCTCACCCGGGTACGCGACCGAGCGGTCCGCGGAGCGGCCCTGTTCCTGGCCCTCTCCTTCGGGGCGCCGCTCACCGTCTGGCTGACGCGGCCCGACGGAGCACCGAGTCTGTCCAAGGACATCCACCCCGCGTTCGTCGGCCTGATCGTCGCCGCATCCGCCGCGCTCGTCCTCGCCGGAGCCCGCGCGCGCCGGGGCTGAGCCCGCCGGAGCACCGGAGGGACCGGAACGCCGGTCCGCACACCGCCCGCCCCGGCGCCGGACACCGACGTCTCCACGTGACCGTGTGCCCACGCGCCGAGGGCCCACCCCGGCGTGCCCACGTGACCACGCGCCGAGGGCTTGCCCCGGCGTGCCCGCACCACCTCGTAACGAAGGGAGCACCACCATGTCCGACCTCCGCGCCCTCACCTCACCGGAGCACCGCGGCCGGAGCCCGCGACCGGCGGCCGTTCGACGCCGTACCGGCCGCCTTCTCACCCTCCCGGCGCTCGCGCTCGCCGTCGCCGGTCTGCTCGGGACCTCCGTGCCGGCCGTCTCCGCCCAGCCCCGGAGCGTCCGTCACAACGGTTCCGCCGAATGCCGGGGAGAGGGCGTCGACCCCGAGGCGCTCGTCCGCCACGAGTCCGAGATCGTGATCGACGCGCCGCTGAGCACCGTCTGGAAGCTCCAGACCGATGTGGAGCGCTGGCCGTCCTGGCAGGCGCCGGTCCTCACCGCGGACCGCCTCGACCCCGGCCGGCTGAAGAAGGGCTCGCGATTCCGCTGGACCACCCCCGCGCCTCCCACCCCCACCACGCCCGCGACCACCTTGACGATCACCTCCACCGTCGGCCGGGTCGAGTCCGGCAGCTGCCTGCTGTGGCGCGGACCCGCCGTCGGCGAAGGAGTGCGCATCGACGAGGGAGTCCACTTGTGGACCTTCGAGAAGGTCCGGGGCGGCGTCCGGGTGCACACCGCGGAGACCTGGACCGGCGACCAGGTCGAAGCGGACGTGGCCCACTCCACCAAGCTGCTCGGAGAGGGACTCGAAGCCTGGCTGCGCGACCTGAAGGCCACCGCCGAGGCCCGCACCGGCCGTTCGTAGCCCGCGCCGCGCGGCCCTTCGGCGGGTGCCCCGGCCCGTGGTCCGAGCCCGCCCGAGCCGTCCGCCGGGAGCCTGCGGCGGGCGGCGGGCGGCGGGCGGCTCAGCCGACGAGCCCGCTGCGGACCGCCAGTACGGCGAGCCGGATCCGGTTGTCGCGGCCGGTCTTGGCCATCAGGCTCGCCACATGCGTCTTGACCGTGGTGACGCCCAGATGGAGCCGGTCGGCGATCTCCCGGTTGGACAGCCCCTCGCCCAGCAGCCCCAGCACCTCCCGTTCCCGGGGCGTGATCCCCGGGGGCGGCTCCTCGGCCGGCTCTCCGGCGGTCCGGTGGCCGCTCATCGCCCGGTCCACCAGCCGTCTCAGAGTGTCCTGACTGAACGGGGTCCCGCCGGCCGCGGCCCGGCGCACCGCGTCGAGCAGTTCGTCCGGCGGCGCGTCCTTGACCAGGAAGCCGCAGACGCCGGCGGCGAGCGCGGGATACAGATGCGTGTCGTCGTCGAAGGTGGTCAGCGCCACGATCCGGGTCGCGGGCCGGGCGGCGAGGATCCGCTCGGTGGCCGCCGTGCCGTCCAGCCGGGGCATCCGCAGATCCATCAGCACCACGTCGGGGAGGGTCCGTCCGGCGAGCCGCACCGCCTCCGCCCCGTCGCCCGCCTCCCCCGCGACCTCGATGTCCTCCGCGGGTTCGAACAGCATCCGCAGCCCCATCCGCACCAGGTGCTGATCGTCCGCGACCAGGACACGAATCACCGTACGGCCTCCTGTCGTTCGAGCGTCGCGGGCAGGGTCGCCCGGAGCCGCCAGCCGCGTCCGTCGGGGCCGGCCTCCATCCGGCCGCCGAGGAGGGCGACCCGTTCCCTCATGCCGATCAGGCCGTGCCCGGCGGGACCGGGCAGTCCGGAGGCGGCCGGAGCGCGGCCGGGGGCGCGGGCGCCGCCGTCGTCGCGGAGCGTCAGCCGTACCTCTCCGCGGTCCAGGATCCGCACCGAGAGCCGCGCCCTCGGTCCGGCCCCGGCGTGTTTGGCGGTGTTCGCCAGCCCCTCCTGGACCAGCCGGAGCACGGCGAGCCCCCGTACCGTGCCGATTTCGTCGAGACCGGCGTCCAGGGCGGTCTCCACGCGTACGCCGATCAGCGCGGCCCGGCCGGCCGCCGCCTCCAGCTCCGGCCGGAGCGCCCGGGGGCCGCCGGGGGGCGGATCGGCGCCGTCGGCGTCCGGGGCTCTCAGCACGGCGACGAGTCTGCGCAGATCGGCCAGCGCGGCGGCGCCGCTGGTGTGCAGATCGTCGAAGACCTCGCGCACCCGGGGTTCGGCGTCCGGCAGCACATGCCGGGCCACCCCGACGCGCAGCACCATGGACGAGACGTGGTGCGCCACCAGATCGTGCAACTCGCGCGCGAAGGCGGTGCGTTCGGCGGCGCGGGCGGCGGCGATGTCCCGCTCCGCCCGCCGGGCCCGCAGATCAGCCTCCGCCCGGGTCCGCTCCGCCGCCTTCCGCACCCCGCGCACCTGGGAGCCCAGCAGCAGCGGCAGTCCGGCGACGACCACCGCCCGATAGAGCACCGGAAGCGACTGCTCCGGCAGATCCGGGAGTCTGTTCAGCACCACCGCCGAGGCGAGCAGGGCCGCGCCCCTCAGCGCCGTACGGCCGCCGTGGCGCAGGGCGAGTTCGAAGAGGAACACCGCCGCGAGCGCCTTCAGCGCCGGAACCACTCCCGCGCCCGCGTGGTGTCCCGCCACCACCAGGACGCTTCCGGCCGACAGCGCGAGGGGCGGATGACGGACCGTCACCGCGCAGAGCAGCAGCCCGCAGACGGCCAGCGCGTGGTCCAGCGGGGTTTCCGGCCGTTCCAGCAGCAGCAGATCGCCCGCCAGCGCCAGGGCCGTCAGCACGGCCCGCACCGTCGCGTACCGCTCGTCGAAGGCGCGTACCGGCCAGGGGGAGTTCACGGATCCACGATAGGCGCGCGCCCGGCCGCCACGGCTCCTGCCGAAGGAGGAGGGCGCTCCTCCCGACGGCCGGAACAGCGGCCGCGCGGAGGGCGGCGGTCCCCTCGGCGGACGGCGAGAGTGGGGCCATGACCAACGATGTGAACAGCCCGCCCGTCCGTGCCGCCGAGGTCGCCGCCCCCGGCGGCCCCCGACTCCCCTCCCCGTCCGGACCCGGCCGGCGGACCCTCCTCGGCGGCGCGGTGGCCGGGGCGGCCGGAGCCGCCGCGCTCGGCGGAGCGGCCGAGGCCGCCGCCGTCGGGCCGCGATCCGGGCGGGGCCGGTTCGCCGGCAGGACGGTACTGATCACCGGCGGCACGTCCGGCATCGGCCGGGCGACCGCGCTGGCCTTCGCGGCGGAGGGCGCGCGGGTGGGCTTCTGCGGCCGGCGGACCGCTCTGGGCCGGGCCGTGGAGCGCGAGATCCGGGACGCGGGCGGGGAGGGCGTCTATGTGGAGGCGGACGTACGGATACCGGAGCAGGTGGAGCGCTGTGTGGACCGGGTGGTGAGCCGCTACGGCGGGCTGGACATCGCCTTCAACAACGCCGGGATCGGCGGCTCCAAGGAGCTGCGGGAACTGACCGTCGAGGAGTGGGACGACATCCAGAACACCAATGCCCGGGGCGTCTTCCTCGCCGTCAAGTACGAACTCGGCCCGATGCTGAGGGCCGGTCGCGGCGTGATCGTCTGCACCTCGTCGTCGGCGGCCGAGCAGGCCCGGCCCACGGGAGCGGCCTATACGGCGAGCAAGCGCGCGGTCCAGGGCATCGTGAAGGCCGCCGCCCTGGCGTACGGGACCCGTGGCATCCGGATCAACGCCCTGCTGCCCGGCACCACCGACACCCCCTTCGTCCGTCCTCCGGGAATCCCCGACGCCGACTGGGCCCGCTACCGGGACGCCTTCGGTCCGCTGAACGTCGACGGACTGGAGCGGATGGCCACCGCGGCGGAGATCGCCTCCTCGGTCCTGGGCCTGGCCTCGGACGACTTCCCCTTCATGACCGGCGCGTCGGTCGCCGTCGACGGCGGTGCGACGGCGGGCCGCCGTCTGGTGCAGCCGCCGCGCTGACGCGGTCCGGGGCGGGTCCGGCGGTTCTCCCGGGAGATGCGCACGGCGGGCCGGCGGGCCCACGTCCCCGGGGGGCGTGCTCCGCCCGGGCCCGTGCAACCGTGGAAGGGGTTGGTTCGTCCGTATGATCGAACGGTACGACCCGGGGGGATCGATGAGGCTGAGGATGCGCGAGCGGCACGCCATGGCGGCCGTCCTGACGGCGGCGGCGGTGCTGCTGACGGGCTGTGGCGGAAGCGGCGACGGGGAGAGGAAGGAGCAGGACGGCGGGCGGAGCCCGGCGGCCGCGCTCACCCCGGCCGAGGTCAAGGCGGTGCTGCCGCGTACGGGAGACGTTCCCGGCTGGAAGCCGGCCGATTCGATGGTCCTGGATATGAGCAAGGGGGCCTCCGCCGGGGCGTGCGCGGGCGGGAAGCAGGGCGAGTGCGCCCGGGCGAGGGCGATCGGGAGCATCGTGCTGAGGAAGGCCGGTGAGGGGGAACTCGACTTCAGGGTCTTCGCCCACCGGGACGCCGAGACCGCGACGGAGGCGTACCCGTTCCTCTGGAAGGACGCGTCCGAGTCCTGGATCACTCCGGCGGAGAAGGTCTCGATCGGGACCCCGGGCGACCGGCGCGACGCGCTCCGCGGCGAGTTGGAGACGGGCTACGGCTCGCATGTGCAGATACGGGTCGGTCCCACGCTGCTGCTGCTCAGGGTGATCACCCCCGACGGACGGCCGCACCGGACCGACGCGCAGCTGCGCGCCCTGGGCGAGATGTTCGCCGAGCGGGCCCGGGAGGCGCACGACGGCGAGCTTCCCTCGGCCGTACTGCGGGGCTGAGGGCCGCCGCCCCGGAGCGCCTCGGGCGGTGACGGCGGCTCCGGAACGGCTGCGTCCGGAGAGCGGCCGGTCCCCGGGGCCGAGCGTCGCAGCCGGTCGACGCCGGGGGCGGGCGGCGGAGGCGGGCGGCGGTCCGGCCTGGTCACGGTCGTCGCGGGGGCCCGCGTCGGCCCGGCCTCCGCAGGACGACGGCCGTCACCGGCCCCGGGCGGGGACGGCGGGCGGAGCGGGCCCCGGGCCGCCGACGAACTCGGCGGGCTCGCAGTCGAGTCGTCCGCTCTCCACCGGGTCGGCGGCGATCCGGGGAAGCAGCAGACGCCAGAAACCGGCGAGCGTACCGGAGGAGAGCCAGCCGGGGTCGGACCGTGCGAGGGCCTCGAATCCGAGTACGGCGGCGGCGACGGCGGCCGCCGTGTCGGACGGCGGCACGGCGCGGGAGAGCGAGCCGTCGGCGTGGGCGCGCTCCACCAGCCGCACCACACTGCGGTGCCACTGCTGCGGGAGGCCGAGCGCGGATCCGCGGGAGGCGTCGGCGCCGAGGCGGAATCCGGCGCGCACCACGACGTCCTCCCGCAGCTGACGGGTGATCGCGTGGGCGGCGTCGGCCAGCGCCTGGAGCGCGGGGGCCGAGTCCGGTGCGCCGGCCGCCCGGCGCACCCGCTCCGCCGCCTCGGTCTCCACCGCGACGGCCAGGGCCTCCTTGCTCTCGAAGTGGAAGTGCAGGGCGCCGTTGCTGACGCCCGCGCTGCGGCTGATGGCGGTGAGCGAGGCGACCGCGAAACCCTGCCGGTCGAAGGCCTCGGCCGCGGAGAGCACCAGCCGGCCGCGCGTGCGGACGGCACGTTCCTGTTTGGGCGTCAAGGGAGCTCCTGGCCTGGGCCTTCGGACGCGCGCACACGTCCGGCCGATGAGGGGATACCCCGCGGCGGCGGTCCGCCCCGGGACGGCCCATGAGGCCCCCGGGCGGGCAGCGGGGGGCTGGTGGCGTCCACGATACAAACCGTCTGACCTGCTGCCAAGTCAAAGCAGACCGATTGCCTTGTTTTTCTGAGCGCCCTCACCCGGCGGACCGCACCCGGAAGAAGAGGGCGACGCGCGTACGGGAGGGAGGAGGCCGGGCGCTCCGTCACAGCGCGCCCGGCCGGGCGGGGTTCAGACCGCGGCGCCGGCGGCCTTCCCCTCGGGTCCGGGATCCTCGGCGGACCCCGCCCCCGCCTCCGAGGCCGCCGCCGCGGCGGCGGCCTCGGCCACCTTCTCTATCCGCCCCTCGCTGACGTCGATCCAGGTCAGCATGGAGGCGGGCACGATCGAGGGCAGTACGTGATTCCACATCACCGCTATCCGGCGGACGAGGTCGTCACGGTCGGAGGTGACGCGTGAGACCGCCTGGAGTCCGGTGAAACAGCCCACGATGAAGTCCCCGGTCTCCTCGGGGTTCACATGCGGGAGCACCTCGCCGCGCTCCTTGCCCTCCGCCAGCAGCCGTGCGCAGACCTCGCCCCAGGCCCCGAAGGGGCTGATGTCCGAGAAGTCCACCGTTCCCTGGTCCAGCGACAGCCGGGTGCCGGCCCGCAGCACCGGGTCGTGCAGCAGACCGTGGGCGACCAACAGACTCAGATCGACCAGCTCCTGGGCCCTGGAGCCGGACTCGGGCACCGTCACCCGCAGGGTCTGCTCGCTGAGCACGCCACGGGCCAGGTCCTCCTTGGAGGCGAAGTGGAAGTACATCGCCCCCTTGGTGACCGAGGCCCGCGACAGGATCTCGGCCACCGGGGCGGCCTCGAATCCGTACTCGTCGAAGACCGATGCGGCTGCCCGCACGATCGCGCGCCGGGTCCGGACCGCCCGTTCCTGTCGCACTGCCATAGGGACTCTCCTGTCGTACACGCGCCACTCGAGGGCGATCCGGTCACTCAGTCTGGTAGATCCATGCCCATCTATCAAAAGAACCGGTTGGTATGTATCTTACTGGCACGGGGGACGGAGACGCCGCCCCCGAGCCGCCCGCACTCATGGGGGATTCGTGTCTGTCGTAACGCTTCCGCGCCGCACCGTGCAGTCCATCGAGGCCCAGGCGTCGCGCGCCATGCCGGAGAAGCACCGCTCCATACCCCGTGAAATACGCCTGACCAGCACTGTTCCCAAGGAACTCGTTCATCGGGCGGCCATCGCCGAAGTCTTCCTCACCGGCTGGGAGCGCACCGGCGACGACCGGTTCGCGGTCACCGCCCAATGGCCCAGGGCGCACAGCTTCTTCACTCCGGTCAGCGGCTGCTACGACCCGCTGCTCGCCGCAGAAACAATCCGGCAGGTCGGTACTCTTCTGGCGCATGCCGAGTTCGATGTGCCGCTCGGGCACCAATTCCTCATGTGGAACCTGCACTACGACATCCGTCCCGGGCGGAACGCGGTCGGCGGCGCGCCCGCGGACCTCGAACTGGACGTGGTCTGCCTCGACGTCCGCCGCCGCGGCCGCCGGCTGGCGGGCATGCGGTTCGAGACGACCATTCGCGACGCGGGCCGTGTCATCGCCTCCGGCGGCGGCCACTTCGACTGCACCAGCCCCGAGGTGTACCGGCGGGTCCGCGGCGAACGGGTCGGCGCGACCGGCCCCCGTACGCTCCCGCCGGCCCTCGCGCCCGCCGCCGTGGGCCGGTTACTCGACACCGACGTCGTCCTGTCCCCCACCGACGAGTCCCGGGTGTGGCGGCTGCGCGCGTTCGAGCAGCACCCCGTTCTCTTCGACCACCCCGTCGACCACGCCCCCGGCATGGTCCTCATCGAGGCCGCCCGTCAGGCGGCCCGGGCCCTCGACCCCGCGGAGCCGTTCCTCCCGACGCGTATGCGCAGCGAGTTCACCCGGTACGCCGAACTCGACACCCCCTGCTGGATCTCGGCCGAGGAGGTGACCGAGGCCGGGAGCACCGGCCGGACGGTCCGGGTCCTGGGCCACCAGGACGGCAGCCTCGTCTACAGCAGCCTCCTCAGCTCCCCCGGCGACGGCCGGTGAACACGCTCACCGCGGCGCCGCCCGCCCCTCGGAGACCGGGCCCGCCCACGGCGCCGCGGATTCTGGTGACCGGGGCCGGCGGCTTCATCGGCGGCAGGGTGGCCGCGGCCGCCCGGGCCGTCCCCGGCGCGCGGGTGATCCTGATGTCCCGCAGCCCCCTGCCGGACCGCGCCGACCGCACCCACCACTCCGACGCCGCCGACCCCGCCGACGCCTCCGACCGGTCCGAGTCCGGCGACCGGTCCCCATCCCGCGACCGCTCCGCATCCGGCGATCCGGCGGTCCGGCACGTCCGCGCCGATCTCCGCGACCCCGCCTCCCTGCGCGGCGTCTGCGACGGAGTGGACATCGTTCTGCACTGCGCCGTTCGGATCGGCGGCCCCGACCCGGCCGTCCGCGCCGTCAACGAACACGGCACCCGGGCCCTGGTCGCGGAGGCGGAACGGGCCGGAGTGGGGCGTCTGGCCCAGGTGTCCACCGCGTCGGTCTACGGCCGGGGCGTCTTCCGCGACGCGGAGCCCTCCGGTCTCCCGATCGCGCCCGGCTCGGAGACCAGCCGCAGCCGGGCGGCGGCCGAACACATCGTGCTCGCCGCCGGGGGAACGGTCCTCCGCCCGCATCTCGTCGTCGGCGCGGGCGACCGGTGGGCCGTGCCCGGACTGGTACGGCTCCACCGGCGGCTGGCCGCCACCGTCGACGGATGGCGGGCGCTGCTCTCGGCGGTCGACGTGGACGACCTCGCCCGCGCCGTCACGGCGGTGGCGACCGCGCCCGGAGACGCCTCCGGCGTCTGGCACCCCAACCATCCGGCCCCGGTGTCCTGCGCCGATGTCTTCACCGCGCTGGAGCACGGGCTCGGCCTGCCGCCCGCCACCGCCGACATCGGCGTCGAGGAGGCCCGGCGGCGGCTCGCCGGCGACAGCGTCTCCCTCCACCATCTCGCCATGCTGACCACCGACCACTGGTTCGCCAGCACGCGCCTGTGGAAGGAGACCGGCTGCCCGCCCGGCCGGGGCATCGCCGAGAGCCTCGCCCGCCACGCCCCCTGGTACCGCCGCCACCTCGGGCTCTCCGTACCGCCGGGGTGATCTCCCCCGGGCTCCCCCGGATCCGGCCGGACACGACGGCGCGCGCCCGGCCGGATCGGGGGAGACGGCGGCGGTTCTGTCCGGGGAGACAGCGGCGGCGGTTCAGAGGATGGTGAAGCCTCCGTCGACGACCAGGGTCGACCCCGTCACATAGGAGGCGCGTTCACTGCACAGCCACGCCGCCGCCTCCGCTATCTCCTCCGGTTCGGCCGTACGGGGCTGAGGAGTGGCGCGGTGCAGGGCCTCCTCCACCCCGGGGTTGAGCGCGAACCAGTCGGCGACCATCTCACTGCGCGTGGTCCCCGGCGCTATCGCGTTGACCCTGATGTTCCGGTCGCCGTACTCGGCCGCCGCCGCCTTGGTCAGCCCGATGACGGCGTGCTTGGACGCCACATACGGAGCCGCCACCGGTGTGGCCACCAGCCCCCCGGTGCTGCTGGTGTTGACGATCGCGCCGCCGCCGCTCTCCAGCATCGCCGCGAGCTGCGGACGCAGGAAGTTGAACACCCCCCGGACATTGGTGTCCATGATCTCGTCGTAGACCCGGTCCTCCATCAGATGCAGCGGTGTACGCGGGGCTCCGAACCCGGCGTTGTTGAACGCCGCGTCCAGTCCCCCGAAGCGCTCGACCGCGAACTCCACCGCCCGTACCGCGTCGCCGGGGACCGTGGCGTCGGCCACCGTGTACGCCGCGCGGGCACCTTGGTCGCGGAGTTCGCCGGCCAGAGCCGCGAGTCTCTCCTCCCGGCGGGCGGTGAGGACCACCGCCGCCCCCTCCCGTGCGAACACCCGGGCCGCCGCGGCCCCGATACCGCTGCTCGCGCCCACGATCAGAACCCTCTTGCCCGTCAGAAACCCCTGTGTGTCAGCCATGTACGGAGTCTGGCGCGGCCCGGGCCCGGACACACCACAACAGCGGAATCGCCCTGCCCGCCCGTCGCCGGGATCTCCGCGCGGCGGCGGGATCCGTCAGTGCCGCACGACAGCCCGCGTCCGAGGGGAGGTCCCGGTGCCGGAGCGCGAGACACGGCTTGCCGTCTCCACCAGTACGACGCCGTCGGCCTCGCCGGCGCCTGTCCGGGACCGCGGCTGACGGACGCGCGGGCCGTCACCGGACCGCCCGGGGACTGGCCGAAGCCGCCGGAGCGGGACCGCTGCGGCGGACGGGGCGGCCGTTCCGGAATCCGCCGTGCCGGGGCGGCGGAGACGCCCCGGGCCTCTGGAGAAGGGGTGGGGTGCCTCCGCCACCGCGCCGGCCGCCGGGGCAGTGCCTACGGGGCTTCGACGCCGGACACCCGGTACCTGCTCACCTCGGCGTCGCGGATCGCCGCCGTCTGCTCCGGCTCCGGGCCCGTGCCGCGGAAGCACTCCAGCTCCTCGTCCGTCTCCCAGCGTTCGTACACATTGATCCTGTCCGGCTCCAGAGGGTCGGCCGACAACGTGAAATCGAGGCAGCCGGGGGCGGCCCGGGCCTGTTCGACGACGTTCGCGCATCCGGCCAGATAGGCGTCGCGCACGTCGGCGTCCACATACAGCTTCCCGGCAATGATGATCACAGCACTCCTCGTATCGCGCTCATTCGCCCGGCGGTCACGGACAGCGTGGCCGCCCCGCCGGGCGACACGGCCACCACGGGTCGGACTCCGGCGGCCCGCCGAACTCATCGGTCCTCCCCGCCATCACGGGGAAGCGTCACGACCGCACCGGCCGCGACTCTCGAATCAGGGATCGGCGCGATCTCCGTCATCCGCGTCTCCTCCCCGTCGGGAGCGGCCCGGGCTCGGGCCGCTCGCTCTGTTCGGGACCGCGGCCCGTGCTGTCAGGGGCGTCCGTCCTCCTACATCGGCAGCGAGAGCAGCGCGGCCCGGCCCGCCGGCCAGGCTCCCCCGGCCAGCGGGGTCCACAGGGCCGGGAGCGGCATACGGACGGGACCGCCGGGCTGCTCAACGTCCAGACCGCCGTCGACGAGCCGCCATCCGAGGTGTTCGTAGAGCGGCACGCGCTCCGGCAGGCAGAACAGAAGCCCGTACTCCGCCCCCGTGTCGCGGGCGTGCGCCATGGCCGCGGCCACGACCGCGCGGGCCAGCCCCCGGCCGCGCGCATCGGGCGCGACGACGACACCGCCGAGGCCCGCGACCGGCGAGCGGGCCGCGCCGACCGCGACCGTCACCCGCACCAGACCGGCGTGGGCCACCAGGCGGTCGTGGTCCCGGACGCCGAAGTGCGCTTCCTTGGGGAGCCAGGTCAGCCCGGTTCCGGCGACGCCGAAGGGGTCGGGGACGCCTCCGGTGATCTCGTCCAGCTCGGTCGTCGTGTATTGCGCGAGCCTGATGACGGAGGGCGGGGAAGAGATCATCCACGCATCATCGCGCGGTCCCGCGCGGGTGTCACCCCGGCGCGGCCCCGGTCCCGCACCCGGGATCCATCGGTCTCGGCGAGCAGCCGCCCGCGCCGCCTCCGGCGGTCCCGCCCATGCCGCGTCCGCCCGGTGAGCATGCGGCCGGACCCGGTTCCCCCAGGGGCGCTTGGGGGCTGAGGGCACCAACGACGGCTATCGGCCAGATGGTTCCCGGGCAGCCCGAATCCATCCTCGTGTACGTCATGCTCAGATCAACCCGGGCGGCCGGACGGGCCGCCCATGGAGCAAGAGGGGAATTCGTTGAATTCACCGTATTCGCTCACTCGCACCACCAAGCTGTTCACCTCGGTCGCCGCATCGCTCCTGCTGGCGGGGGCGACGCTCACCGTGGCCGCGCCCGCGGCCGGCGCCGCCGACACCGGATCGGCCGCGTGTCCCAACCCCGCCTGGTCGAACAAGTCGCCGGGCAAGGGGACCCCGAAGGGCGCCAGCGCGCTGATCAGGGTCGGACCCAGCGCGGACTGCGCGGTGGCGTACGAGGTGGGCACCGCGGTCGTGATGCAGTACCACTGCTGGGTGACGAACGCCGCGGGCAACAAGTGGACCCATGTACGGGTGGACAACACCAACTACGAGGGCTGGGTCTACAACGAGCGACTGGACGACGGCGGCTCCGTGCACCCGGACAACCGGTGCTGAGCTGAGGCCATCACCGCGTGATGCCGACGGGAGCGGGCCGCTGGGGCCGCTCCCGTCGGCGCGTCTCCCACCGATCGGGCCGCCCCTCGCCGTCGACCACGGCGCGCGTGGCGGACGAGGCGGGCACGGCGCGCGATCGCGTCGCCCGTTCGGCCGATCACCGGAACCGAATCCGGAGCGGCGAAGTCCGCAAGGGCGGGTGGAGTGTCGCAGCGCGTGCCGTCGAGGCGCTCGCTCCGCCCCGGAAGCCCGCGGGACACGGAGCACGCGGGAGTACGCGAGGAACACGGAGGTGCGCGAAGTGGACGACTTGCAGGCCCTGTTCGCCATGATGGGCGAACCCGACGGGCGTCATGCCGACCCGGCCGCGTGGGAAGCCCTGGAAGATGAGCTGGAGGTGGTGCTGCCGGACGACTACAAGACCTTTGTCGACGCCTACGCGCCGATCCAGGTGAACGGAATGCACTTCGACCATCCCGCCGCACCGGGGACGCTGCTGCGCTTCATGAAGCAGACCATCAGCACCTTCCAGGAGGTCGTCTTCGAAGAGGACGTCCTCTGCCCCGGATACGAGTCGACCGGCCCGCTGTTCGGCGGCGCGGAGGGAATGACGCCGCTGTGCCAGAACGACCGGGGCGACTATGTCTTCCTCGCTCCGGCGGGGAAGACCGAGCCGTGCCGCATTCTCAGCTGCGACGCGGACGAGCAGGACTTCTACGGCTACCGGATGAGCTTCTCCACCTGGTTCCGCCGGTACTTGGACGGCGACGACATGGTCGGCCCCGACAGCTCCGCCCACTACCCGGGGCCGCTGCTGCTGGAACGCTGGCCGGCGGGCGGCCCGCACGAGTCCTGGTTCGGTCCGCAGCGGGACGGGTAGGGGCTCCCGCGGTCCGCACGCGGAGGGCCGCAGGGCGCGGCGACCGGACCGCGCTCACTCCGGTTTACGGGCCTCCACCAGGAGCCGGGCGGTGTGCGCGACGAAGGGCCCCTCGTCCTGAATCCTCCGGTGGAGGGCCTTCAGCCGGTCGCGGTACCGGTCGACCGTGAAGCCGGGCACCATCCAGACGACCTTGCGCAGGAAGTAGACCACCGCTCCGATGTCGTGGAACTCGGTGCGCAGCGACTCCGCGCGCAGATCCGTCATCAGGAGACCGGCGGCCTCGGCCCCGGCCCGGGCGTCGTCCGGGTGCCGCGCCCGGCGGACCTCGGGCGGCTGGGGGCCGAGGAAGTACTCGACCAGTTCGAAGACGCTGGCCGGGCCGACCTGCTGGGAGAAGTAGACGCCCCCGGGCCGCAGCACCCGGGCGATCTCCTCCCACCACACGGTCACCGGATGGCGGCTGACCACCAGGTCGAACGCGTTGTCGGCGAAGGGCAGCGGAGGCCGGTCCTCCGCCGCGACGACCACGGCGCCGCGCGGATGCAGCAGCGCGGTCGCCCTGGCCACGTTCGGCGGCCAGGACTCCGTGGCCGCCATGAGCGGCGGGAACACCGGCGCCTCGGCGAGCACCTCGCCACCGCCGGTCTGGAGGTCGAGCGCGGCGGACGCCCGGGCCAGCCGGCCGGCCATCGCCCGGGCGTACCCCCAGGAGGGGCGCTCCTCCACGGCGCGGCCGTCCAGCCAGGAGAAGTCCCATCCGTCCACGGAGACCGACGCGGCCTCGGAGATCAGTTCGTCGAAGGTGCGGCTCATGGCGCAATCCTCGCAGGCCGCCGGTCTCGCGGGCACTCGATAGGACCGCCGCACGGCCGCCGCCGATCGGGCCGCACGCACAGCGCCCGGCGGCCGGGGGAAGCGGAGACGGCCTTGTTCCCAGAGGGCGGGCGCGGGATACGGGGCATGAGCGGGGTCCACGAGGACGAGCGGCTCGCGGCTTCTACGGAATGCCCGAGCGGTCGCCTCTCGACCGGGCGGATCCGATCGGCTCCTTCGCGGGGCCGCCTCGCCGGAGGTGGTGGAGGTCGGGGCGGCGACGGGCGTGTTCCGCGCGGCGACGGACCGCCGGCCGGGCGCGCGGATCGTGGTCGGGGTCGGTCTCTCCGCGCCGGTGCCCGTCCGCGCCCGGCGGGTCAGTACCCATCCGTCGGTGCGCTGCGCGGGGGCGTCGCGGAGGCCCTTCCGATACGGTCGGGGCGCTTCGACGCGGCGGCGTTCGACGAGGGGCTGCGGCGTCTGGGGGCCGACGCCCGCCCCGGGCTCGCGGGGCGGGGCCCGTCCCGTCTCGGAGCGCTAAGACCTGGCCGTACTCGCCGTATGACCGCCCGCTCTTGGGCGCGGCGGATCGGCGGTCCCGGCCGCCCATGGACGGCGCGGGAAACGGGCCGTTCCCCCTGTCAGGTACGGCCGCCGGCTCCCCCGTCGGCCCGGGCCGTACGGCGGCGGTGGGCCGCGCGATGGCTGGAGGGCGTCGTTCCGTAGTGGGCGAGGAACGCCTGGCGGAGGGTCTCGGTCGAGCGGAAGCCGCAGTGGACCGCCACGGCGGGCAGCGGAAGCTCGGTGGTGACGAGGAGCCGCTCGGCGGCCTCGGCCCGGGCCTCCCGGACGTACTGGGCCGGGGTTCGGCCGAGGTGGTCGGTGAAGAGCCTGTTCAGATGGCGTTCGCTGACCGAGGCCAGGGCGGCGAGCGCCTCCGTGCCGAGATCGTCGGCGAGGTGTCCGGCGATATGCCGCACCAGATGGTGCACGGCGCCGTGCCGTGGCGGCGAGTCGTCGACGAACGCGCTGATCTGGGCCTGGTCGCCGGGTCGTTGCGCGTGCGTCACCAGCGTCCGGGCGACGGACCGGGCGAGTTCCGGACCGTGGTCCTCCTCGACCAGCGCGAGGGTGAGGTCGAGCGCGCTGGTCACCCCGGCCGAGGTGCAGACGGCTCCGTCGCGGATGTAGAGGGGGCCGGGGTCCACCTCGACGGCGGGGTGTTCCGCGGCGAGGTCGCGGGCGAACGCCCAGTGCGTGGTGGCGCGCCGTCCGTCGAGCAGTCCCGCCGCGGCCAGCACGCTCGCCCCGGTGCAGACCGAGGCGACCCGGCGGCTGAGGGCGGCGATCCGGCGCACCTGCTCCACCAGGCGGGCGTCCCGCGCTGCGGCGCCGTGGCCGAGCCCGCCGGAGACCACGACGGTGTCCACGGGGCCGCGTATCTTCTCCAGCGAGGTCTGCCCGGCCAGCACCAGCCCGGAGGAGCAGGTGACCGGACGGCCGTCCGGGGTCGCCAGGGTGACCCGGTAGCCGCTCGCCGCGCCCGTGCGGGTCGCGATGTCGAAGGTGTCGGCCACACAGGCGATGTCGAGGAGTTCGGCCCGGTCGTAGCCGATGATCACCACATGCCGGAGTGTCGTCGCCATGTCCGGCACTCTACGCCGTGGTGTCCGTATGACATGGATCGCAGGATTTCGGACAGTGGGCGGCGGGGATGTTGCCCCCGGCGGGGCGAGGCGGAACGGTCGGTCTCGCGGCGTTCGCGCCGCGTCACCGACCGCCGTACGAGAGCCAGGAGGCCCGTCATGACCGCGCCCGCATCCCCTCACTCCCCGCAGCAGGACGCTCCCGCGCACCCCCGCCCCGAGGAGTCGGCCGGGCCCGCGGCCGCCGGATCCGGAACGCCGGTGCGGACCATCGCCTTCGTGGCGTACCCGGGGATCACTCCCCTGGATCTCGTCGGCCCGCTGCAGATCTGCGCCGTGCTGTCCGACCTCGCCCCGGGCTTCCGGACGGTGGTGGTCGGCGAGCGGAAGGAGCCGATGGGCACGGACACCGCGCTCTCGGTGGTGCCGAGCCACACCTTCGACGAGGTTCCCGACCCGGAGGTGCTGATCGTGCCCGGCGGGCTCGTGCCCACCCTGGCCGCCATGGCCGACGAGACCCTGCTGGAGCGGCTGCGCCGGGCTTCGGAGGGGGCCGAGGTCGTCGGCTCGGTGTGCACCGGTTCGCTGCTGCTGGGCGCGGCCGGGCTGCTGGAGGGGCGGCGGGCCACCAGCCACTGGATGTTCCGGAGGCTGCTCGCCGAGTTCGGCGCGACGCCGGTCGCCGAGCGCTGGGTCGAGGACGGGCGGATCGTCACCGCCGCCGGGGTGTCGGCCGGTATCGACATGGCGCTTCAGCTGGTGAGCCGGCTGGCGGGCGACGACACGGCGCGGCTGGTCCAGCTCATGATCGAGTACGACCCCGAGCCGCCCTTCGGGCCCATCGACTGGGCGGCGGCCGGGGTCGAGAACCACGCGCCGTTCGCCGACGCACTGCTGAAGCGGGCGCTCGCGGACCATCCCGGGCTGCTGGCCCGGCTGAGGGGCTGAGGGGCTGAGGGGCTGAGGGGCTGAGCGACGATCGGGCGGCCCGGGCTCGGGTCGGCCGATGGCCGTCGGCGGCGGTCGGGGCGCAGGTTCGTCTCCGTGCCGGCCGGGCCTGACCGCCGCCGCGTGGCCCTCGGACCTCGTCGCCGGCGGCGGTCAGGTCTCCGCCGGGCCGGCCGCCGGCGCGCCCCGCAGCACGCGCCAGACCTCCTGGGCCGCTTCGGCGGCGGAGGGGCGCACGGGCATGGACACCCATGCCGTGAAGACCCCCACGAACGCGCCCGCGACGTAGTGCGCGTGCAGCTCCCGGGCCGGACCGGACTCCTCCGGCCCGTCGGCGTCGTCGCTGCCGAGCTGACCGGCCACCTCGCGGGCCAGCAGCTCGCGCAGCCGGTTGATGAACCGGGCGGCGCCGCCCGGGCCGAGCATGCGCCGGTAGAGGGTGGCGTTCGCCTCGACATGGCCGAAGAGATCGGTCAGTTCGACCGGGGTGCGGTCGGCGGGCCGGGTCAGCGGACACCGGGCGGCGGCGTGCGCCAGGCGGCCGATCTCCTCCTCCATGGCGTCCAGGAGCAGGGCGTCCCGGTCCCGGTAGTGCTGATAGACGGTGGCCCGGTTCACCGTCGCGCGGGCCGCGATGTCGGCGATGGTCAGGAGTTCGACGTCCCGTTCGGCCGCGAGCTGCAGCGCGGCTTCGCGCAACAGGGCCCGGGTCCGCCGCACACGAGGGTCCATCCGCTCGGCGGCTGCGTTCTTCGGTATCGGCATCGCCCCAGAGTACCGGCGACTGCGCGACGGCCGACGGGTAAACGACGGCAGTCGCCGAAGGGTGTTCGGGAGGCGGACCGCCCGCCGGAGGTGCGGTACGCGCCATCCGCCCGAACGGCCCGTTCCGCACGGCGAGTCGGCGGTCTCCGCAGCCAACTAACCAACACCCGTTGCCTATTCGACAGATGTCGCTTAGTCTTCTGTCATGCGAATCGAGATCTGGGCGGACGTCGTCTGCGGATGGGCGTACATCGGGAAGCGCCGGCTGGAGCGGGCGCTCGCCGGACTGGGCACGGAGGCCTCGGTGGTGTGGCGTCCCTTCAGGATCGACCCGACGGCCCCCGCGCGGGCGATCCCGCTGGAGGAGGCGCTGCGCGACCCCCTCATGGACGAGGCGCTGCGGGCCTGCGCCCCCGGCCTCACCCCGGCGGAGAACCGGGTGCGGATGTCCGAGGTGGCCGCGGCCGAGGGACTGGGCCCGCGCTGGGGAGCGGCCTGGCGCGCCGACAGCCATGACGCGCACCGGCTCATCGCCCTCGCCCAGGAGCACGGCGGCCCAGTGCTCCAGGACGCGGTGGTCGAGCGGATCATGCGGGCGTTCTTCATCGAGGAGCGGGACATCAGCGACCGGGCCGTGCTCGGCGAGCTGGCGTCGGCGGCGGGCTTCCCGGCGGGCGCGGCCCTGCTGGACGGCGACGCGGGCGAGGCGCTCGTCCGCGAGCTGCTGCTGGAGGGCAGGGCGCGCCGGGTGCGCACCTCTCCCACGATCGTGGTCGGCGGCCGCGCGCTGGCGGGCGCGCAGTCGCCGGAGAGCATAGGAGACTTCCTGCGTACGGGAGAGCGGGAGCGGCCCGCGCCCGCCGAGGTGGAGCGTCTGCGCCGGGCCGAGTCCCTGATGGACCAGCGCGATCCGCTCGGGGCGCTGACGCTGCTCCGTCCGCTGCAGGACGCCTTCGGCGACGACCGGGGCGTACGGACCCTCGCGGCCCGCGCCTACTTCGCCTCCGCCCAGTTGAACCGGGCCAGGAGCGCGCTGGAGCCGCTGGTCTCCGAGACGCCCGACGACGCGTATCTGCGGCTTCTGCTCGGCCGGACCCTGGAGCGCCAGGGGCTTGGCGAGGAGGCTCGTCCGCATCTGCGACTGGCGGCGGCCTCGTCGCCGGGGTGACGCCGGGGCGGTGTCCCGTGCGGGCAGGGGCTCAGACCGTTCGGCTCGGCTCGGTTCGCCGTCCGGGAGCCGTTTCGTCTCCGCGCGGGAGACCGCGCCCGGCCCGCGACTGGCCCGCACCCGGTCCGCGCCCGTCCGGCGGGCGGCGGCCCGGGGCCCGACCGGCCTCCGGTGTGGCCGCGCCCGGACCGCCGGGTCCCGGACCGGGCGCGGACTCCGTCGCACCGGTACGGGTCCGGTCGGCCGGTGACGGCAGGACGAATTTCCCCGAGGGGGGATACATCCTTCGGTGTACCGCCCGTTCGTCTCTGGTCATGAGGAGATGGGACGAAGGCGCCGAGACGATGAACATATGACCGAGACCTTGACCTCGACGACCCCGGCGTCCGGAACACGGACCCGTCTCCCGCTTCTCGATGTGCTGCGGGGGGCGGCGATCCTCGGGACGCTGATGACCAATGTCTGGATCTTCACCAGTCCCGGCGCGGAGTGGGGGATTCTCGTCAGCGGCATGTCCGAGACCTCGTTCGGGTCCTTCCCGGACGCGGTCGAGAGCCTGATGCGGCTGCTGGCGAACGGGAAGTTCCTGTCCCTGCTCACCCTGCTGTTCGGCGTCGGCCTGGCCATCCAGTACGGATCGGCCGCCCGCCGGGGCGAGCCCTGGCCGGGCCGCTACCGGTGGCGCGCCCTGTTCCTGCTGGCCGAGGGGGCGCTGCACTTCGTCCTCGTCTTCGCCTGGGACGTGCTGATGGGGTACGCGGTCACCGCCCTGTTCGTGGCCTGGCTGCTGGCCCGCAGCCGGACGGTCCAGCGCCGGGTGATGTGGGCGGCGGCGGGAATCCATCTCGCGGTGATGGGTGTGCTGACGATCGTGCTGGCGGCCGGGGCGCCGCTGACGGACACCGGGGTCTCCCGCGAGGTGAGGGATCTGTACGCGCACGGCGGCTATCTGGACCAGATCGCGTTCCGGCTGGAGAACGCGCTCGCCCTCCGGATGGAACCGGTGCTGTCGATCTTCCTGATGGTCTTCCTCTTCCTGCTGGGCGTACGGCTCTTCCGGGCCGGCGCGTTCGGCGACGACGCCGCCGGTCGCCGCATCCGCGCCCGGCTGCTCGTCTGGGGTCTGGGGCTCGGGCTGCCGATCAGCCTGTTCGCCTCGCTGGCGGGTCCGGAGCTGTTCCTGCTGGACCGGTACGTCGGCGGGCCGCTCACCGCGCTCGGCTACCTGGGGCTGATCGGCGCGCTGGTGGACCGGGTACGCCGGCCGGGCCCGCTGCTGCACGGTCTGACCTGTGTCGGCCGGACCGCCCTGTCGGGCTATGTCCTGCAGAACGTGGCCTGCGTGCTCGTGGCGTACGGCATCGGCCTGGGCCTCGCGCACCGGCTCGACGCGTCGTGGCGTCCGTGGTGGGTGATCGGTCTGTGGGCTGTCGTGTGCGCCGGACTCATGATCGGCTCGGCGCTGTGGCTGCGGCGCTTCCGGGCGGGCCCGCTGGAGTCGGTCCAGCGGTGGGCGCTGCGGCGCTGAACGCCGCGCCCCTCGCCCGGCCGGCGGCACGCCCGCCGGCCGGGTGACCCGGCGGGCCGGGATCGCGCCGCGCCCGTTGCCCCGTACGGAGGCGGCTCGTTGTGGATGTTCGCCGTCCGTTCCCCCGCGCGGGGGAACGCCCCGTCCCGCCAGGAGCCGCCCCGTGTCCACGCCGTCCGCGATCGACCACCGCGCCACCGAGCACAGCCCCCACCACGCCTACTGGATGGCCCGCGCCTCGGATCTCGCCCACCAGGACGAGGCGACCGTCGAACGCGAGGCCGCGGCCTGGAGGTTCGGGGCCGTACGGCATCACCGCTCGCGCCTCACCCCGCCGTTTCCGCCGGCGGACACCCAGGCGTACACGCTCGCGAGCGAGCACATGATCGTCACCGCCTTCCGGGGCACGGAGCCGGCCAGGATCCGCGACCGGCTCTCGGACGCGAGCACCCCGCCGTGGCCGGGCCCGGCCAGGACCGGGTATGTCCACCACGGCTTCGGGCGGGCGCTCGACTCCGTCTTCCCCTCGGTCCGGCAGGCCCTCGCCGAACTCCGGGACAACGAGCAGACCGTGTGGTTCACCGGGCACAGCCTCGGCGGCGCGCTCGCCATGCTCGCGGGCTGCCGGACGCTCCTGGAGGAGCCCGGACTGCGCGCCGACGGGATCCACACCTTCGGGCAGCCGCGCACCTGCGACCGGATCCTCGCCGCAGCCTGCGACAAGGAGTTCAAGGACCGGCTGCACCGGTACGTCAACAACAACGACATCGTGCCGCGGCTGCCGCCCGAGCCCGTGTACACCCATGCGGCGACTCTGCGGTACATCGACTCCGCCGGCCGGCTGCGCGGTTCCATGCCGCGCCTGGAGGCGCTGTCCGACCGGGTGAAGGGACTGACCGCGGATCTGTTCGCCCCGGCCTCCGACGGTGTGCGGGACCACCTCATGGGCCGCTACATCACGGCTCTGGAGCGGAACCTCGGATGAGCCGCCCACCCCGCCGGGAGCGACCGGAGCGACCGATGTGCCCGGCGCGCCGGGAGCGGCGGGCGGTCAGACGGCGGGGGCGGGCCCCGGGGCCCTGGCGTGGACGGCGACGCCCACGGGGACCCGCTCCCCGACGGCCTCGATCACCGCGGCCGCCTCGTGCGGCGCGAACCCTCCGTACAACTCCACCAGCTGAACCTCGTCCGCGAGTCCGGCGGCCACGGCGGCTCCCGCTCCCGCGTCCGGAATCGCGACGAAGAGCACGCGGGAGCCGCCCTCCCGGCGCTCCAGCCGGTCCACCGCGGGATCCGCTCCCTCCCGCACATGGAGGAAGAGCGCGGTGAGCGCCTCGCCCGCGACGGCCCGCTCCTTGTAGCGGGCGACCTGGGTGAGCGACTCGAAGCCGAACAGCACCGCGCCGACGCGGGCGCGGCCCGCCACCGCCGCCTCGACCGCGGCCGACCAGGGCAGTCCGGTCGCCCCGCACAGCTCGATGGTGTCGACTCCCCCGTCGACCAGGTCGGCCGCGAGCCGGGCGGCGGCGGCCGGGGACGGCGCGGTGACGAGGACCGTCCCGCCCGTGCGCACGGGCTCGCTCGCCTCCCCCGCGTAGATGATCGCGCGGTGATCGGTCATGGCTCTCTCCGCTCCGGCGGCGTCGGCCACTCCGGCGCCCGTGTCCCGTTCAACGCCGGATCGCGGCCGGAATGTTCCCCGCGCGAGCCGGTGCGCGGCCCCGCCGAGGGCCCCGACTCCCTTGCCTCGCACGGCAGTCGGCGGACGGGGTCTGCGACGATGACGCGATGGACGACATACGCCGGAAGGTCGGCTCGGGCTCGCCGCTGGAGCCGCGGATCGGATTCTCCCGGGCGGTCCGCGCCGGGGCCCAGGTCGCCGTCGCGGGCACCGCTCCGCTGGGGGACGACGGCGCGACGGTGGGGCTCGGCGACGTCCACGCCCAGACGGCGCGATGTCTGGAGGTGGCCGAGCGCGCGCTGACGGAGGCGGGAGCGTCGCGGCGGGACGTCGTCCGTACCCGGGTGATGCTCACGGACATCACCCGGTGGAAGGAGGCCGCGCGGGCCCACGGGGAGTGGTTCGCCGCGATCCGCCCCGCGTGCACCTTCGTCGAGGTCTCCGGTTTCATCGACCCCGCGTGGCTGGTCGAGGTGGAGATCGACGCCGTCGTCGACGCGTCCGCCCCGGTCGTGACCGAACTCCCCGAGGACGAGGAGATCGCCGAACTCCAGGCGGAGATCGCCCGCCTGCTCCTCCCCCACCTGCGCGCCCCGGTCGGGCGCTCCCAGTACGTCCGGGGCGTGCTCCCCGCTCCGCCGTCCGTCGAGGCCGTCCGGATCGTCACCGGTCGCCGAAAGGCCCGCACCCCGGGCGACCGGCTGCTCGCCCATGAGATTCCGCTGCGCGCGGGCGACGGTCTGCTCCCGCCGGGCGACATCACCGGCATCGTGCGCGCCCTGTGCACCCGCACCCACATCTGGCCGAGCAGCCGGGTGGACACGGTGATGGGCATGGCCCTCGTCCGGGTCGATCCCGCCGCCCTCGAGGTGGGCCGGGCCACTCCCGACGACAACGCCCTGGCGATCCTGCGCGGCGTCGCCGGCCCGGAGGCCGAGGAATGGCCGGCCCTGCGGCTGCGCGGGTTCCTCTTCCTGGCGCGGGACCGGCTGCGGCTCTACACCGGGGTCAGGGGCGTGCCCGGGGTGACCGCCGCCGATGTACGGCCGTCCGGGGCGATCACCGCCCTGGTCGCGGCGCTGCCGGCGCTGATGACCGAGGAGGAGCGGGCGGGGCCGGACGCGGCCGATCCGCACTGCGACCGCGTGGTGGACCTCACCGACTGGTGAGGTGCGGCCCGGAGTCCGGGCCCGGCGGCGCACCGCCCGCCGGGCCCGGACTCCCGGTGCGCCGGGCGCGGAAACCCCGGCGCACGGCCATCACGCGGCGTCCCGGAACCGCTCCGGCGCCCCGCACGTCCGAGCGGCACTATGCCGGAGTCACGGACAGGGGTGGGACATATGCGCAGAGTCGGGACGGGCGTGCTGGCCGGGCTGGTGCTCGCGGCGGGGCCCGTGGGGTGCGGGGCCGACGACGGGGCGAAGGACGGCGGGAGGAGCCCGGTGATCGAGGGCTCGTCGCCCGCGCCCTCGCCGTACCCCGGTCCGCTGTGGGTGGCGGACCGGGCGAAGGGCAGGGTGGACGGCAGCGAGACGGAGCACGATCCGGCGACCTGGGGGACGGGGGCGGCCGGGCGGGCGGTGGAGTGCGCGGCGAGGCTCTACGGCGGCGGGCCCTCCGAGCCCTGGAGCGAGGGGGACGGCGGCGGCACCCCGGAGGAGGGGCTGAAGCTGTTCTTCGAGATCGAGCAGCCCGATCTGCCGCAGTCCGGCTACCGCGTGGAACGGACCGAGGGGGAGCGGGTGCTCTACTCCCTCGATGTGAAGGGCAGGACCAAGGTCGCCGTGATCGTCGCCAAGGACCGGCCGAACCGGCCGGGCTGGGGTCCGGAGACCACCGCCTGGTGCGATCCGGCGGAGCTGCCGGCCGGCTTCGCCGAGTCGAAGGGGTACGAGGTCTGGACCGACCGCGACGGTCGGCGGGTGCCTGTCGCCGAGCTGAGCAGCGGCGCGGGTCCGGAGCACTGCGACTGGCAGAAGGCGCACTTCCTGCAGGTGGGCGCGGAGCCGGAGCGCCGTTCGTACGGGCGGGATCCGGACGGAGTCCTCCCCGAGGAGATGCTGACCTCGCGCTACGAGGCGGACGTGACCATGCCCGGCGACGCCCGGGACACCGGCCGGCGGCTGAACCGCTGGGAGCTGTGGATGGCGGCCGACGATGCGAAGGCGTACGTGCGGACCCCGAGGGGGGTGGAGGCCTGGCCGGCCGTCCGGGGCGGGGGCTGCGCGTAAGGGCGGAGGGGCGGGTGGTCCGACGCGCCGGGGGCCGGTGGGTTTTTGGCCGAACTGTGCGTAGACGCGATAGTTGCATAAGGCATGAAGTGGGGGGCGGCACACAGGAATCCCATCTCCGTGAGGATCACGATGAAGGAAACCGTCGCCTTCCCCCAGAGCCGTGTCTGCCCCTACGCACCCCCCGTCGCGTACGAGTCGCTGCGCGAGGCGGGTCCCCTCACGCGCGTGACGCTGTACGACGGACGCTCGGTGTGGGCGGTCACCGGACACGCCCTCGCCCGGCGGCTGCTGGCGGACGGCCGGCTCTCCACCGACCGGGAGAACACGGCCTTCCCGATCACCCAGGCGCGTTTCGCCGTCCCGCGCGGCAGGCGGCGGGTCGCCCTGCTGGGCTACGACGACCCCGAGCACAACGCCCAGCGCCGGATGCTGATCCCCGGCTTCACCCTCAAACGGGTGGCCGGGCTCCGGCCGTTGATCCAGGGGACGGTGGACCGGCTGCTCGACGCGCTCGTGGCGCAGGGGCCGCCCGCCGAGCTGGTGAACGACTTCGCGCTGCCGGTGCCCTCCACGGTGATCTGCGATCTGCTCGGGGTGCCCTACGCCGACCACGAATCCTTCGAGGCGCATTCCCGCAGGCTGTTGCGCGGGCCTACGGTGGCGGACACCCAGCGGGCCCGCACCGATCTGGAGGAGTATCTGGGCGGGCTGGTCGACGAGCGGCTCGCCGGACCCGCCGACGGCGGGCAGCTCCTGGACGAGCTGGTGCGGCGGCAGCGGGCGGAGGGCCGGCGGGACCGCGAGGAGCTGGTCGCCATGGCGCTGGTGCTGCTCGTCGCGGGGCACGAGACCACCGCCAACATGATCTCGCTCGGGGTCTTCACGCTGTTGCAGCATCCGGAGCGGCTCGCCGAGCTGCGGGCCGACGAGTCGCTGATGCCCGCGGCGGTCGACGAGCTGATGCGGTTCCTCTCGATCGTGGACGGCATGCTCCGGGTGGCCCTGGAGGACATCGAGGTCGAGGGCGGTGGGACGATCCGCGCGAACGACGGCGTCGTGTTCACCAACTCGGTGATCAACCGGGACGCGGACGCCTTCCCCGCGCCGGACGATCTGGACTGGCACCGCCCGGTCCGGCACCATGTCGGCTTCGGCTACGGCGTGCACCAGTGTCTGGGTCAGAATCTGGCCCGCGCCGAGATGGAGATCGCGCTGCGGTCGCTCTTCGTCCGGCTGCCCGGACTGCGGCTGACGCTGCCCGCCGACCGGGTGCCGTTCAAACCGGGCGACACCCTCCAGGGAATGGTGGAACTGCCCGTCGCCTGGTGACACCGGCGCGGCGCGGACCGGCTGAGAGGTGGGAGTCATGCGGATCGAGGTCGACAAGGACGTCTGCATCGGGGCGGGGATGTGCGCGCTGACCGCCCCGGAGGTGTTCACCCAGGACGACGACGGGCTGAGCGAGCTGCTGCCCGGGGCGGCGGGCCGTCCCGTCGCCGACGGGGTGCGCGAGGCGGCCCGGGTCTGCCCGGTCCGGGCGATCAGCACCGGGGAGGACGGGCCCGGGCGGCCCTGACCGGGCCCGCTCCCTCCCGGCCGTTCCCCCGCCGGCCCGCGCCGCCGATGGCATGCTCGACGCCATGGACATATTGATCGTGGGTGCGACGGGCACCATCGGGAGCGCTGTCGTCCGCGCGCTGGGAACCTCCCATCGGGTGATCGGCGCTTCGCGCGGCGGGGCGTTACGGGCGGATCTGGAGGACCCGTCCTCCCTGGACGCGCTCTTCGACGCGGTGGGCGGACTCGACGCGGTGGTGTGCTGCGCCGCCTCGGGGCCGCTGACGGGGCCGGACACGACGGACGAGGAGATGGCGGCCGGCGCCCGGGGCAAGCTGTTCGGCCAGGTGGCGCTGGCGCGGCGGGCCGCGACGCGGCTGCGCGACCACGGCTCGATCACCCTGACGGGCGGCGCCGTCCCCGCCGGGCTGCGGGGCGGATCGCTGGGCGCGCTGATCAACAGCGGGCTGGAGGGCTATGTCCGGCACGCGGCGAACGAGCTTCCGCGCGGGCTGCGGATCAATCTGATCAGCCCCGGCTGGGTCCGGGAGACCCTGGTGGGCCTGGGCGCGGATCCGGACGGCGGCACGCCCGCCGCCGAGGTCGCCCGGGCCTACGCGCGGGCCGTCGAGGGCGCCGCCCAGGGGGAGGTCTTCCGCCCCTGACCCGGGCCGGGCCGGTCGCCGGACGGCGCCCGCCCCACCGCACCGCTCCGCCGTTCGGCCGCCCCGGCGCCGGGCGGCGGAGCGCTGTTCCGGGCCGCCCTGCGAGAATGTTGCGTACGCACGCAAAGAGGAGGCGGCCATGCCCCGCACAGATCCCGTCACCGTGTCCCGTCCGTTCAAGGTCGGGGTGTGGCGGTCGTTCATGGAGATCCACAACGCGGTTCTGCGCGAGATCGAGCGCGAGCTGGGAGACCGGCACCGCCTCTCGGTGAGCGAGTTCGACGCGCTGGTGAACATCCCGCTCGCGGGCACCCGGCTCAAGGACCTCAAGGAGCGGATCGTCCTCACGCAGAGCGCGGTCAGCAGGCTCTGCGACCGGCTGGCGCAGCGCGGTCTGGTCACCCGTACGCCGATCGAGGAGGATCAGCGCGGGGCGATGATCCAGCTCACCGAGGCGGGCCGAAAGCTGCTGCGCGAGGCCGTGCGGACCAATGCCGAGGTGGTGGAGCGGTCCTTCAGCGGCCGGCTCTCGCAGGACGAGCTGCTGGAGCTGCACCGGGTGCTCGGCCGGCTGCGGGCCGGGGACGGTCCCAGGGAGTGCGACACCTCCGACTGATCCCCGTCCGGGCCCCTTCTCCCCCGGTCGCCCGGGGCGCCGAAACTTCCCCGAGGACGCGGGAACAGGTTTCGCACCGGCGTGGTTATGATGAATGCGCAAGCAACAAACTGCTTCGCAGGCTCTCCCCACGGCCACCGCGGCGGTGGCCCGACCTCGAAGGAAGAGGACATGAGCAGCAACTCGTACCTGACCGACAGGCTGACCCCGGAGAACACGGGCATCCTGCTGGTCGACCACCAGAGCGGTCTGATCCTCGGTGTGCAGGACCACGACCAGAACCAGGTCCGCCGCAACGCGCAGGCCCTGGCCCGTACCGCCAAGGTCTTCGGCCTGCCGATCGTGGCCACCACCTCGGCCCCGCAGGGTCCCAACGGCCCCCTGCTGCCGGAGCTGGTCGCGGAGCTTCCGCAGGGGACGCCGATCATTCACCGCAGCGGTGAGGTCGACGCCTTCGACGACCCGGCGTTCGACGAGGCCGTCCGCGCGATGAACCGCCCCAACCTGGTGATAGCGGGCGTCATCACCGACGTCTGCCTGATGTTCGCCTCCCTCTCCGCCCTGGGCCGGGGCTACAACGTCCACTCCGTGCTGGACGCGTCCGGCACCACCAACACCCTGGCGCGGGAGACCTCCCTGTTCCGTCTGCAGAACGCGGGCGCCACGCTCAACAGCACCGTCGGCGTCATCTCCGAGCTGCTGCGCGACTGGAAGAACCCGGGCGGCCCCGGCACGGCCGACATCTTCGGCAGCCTCGCGATGCCGTTCTACGGAGCGGTGACCGCGAGCCACGCCTCCGCCTCCGGCAACGGAAGCTGACCGCGGCGCACGCCGGGCGCACGGCGCGGCCCGTCCCCTCTCGGGGCGGGCCGCGCCGTGCGTCGCGCGGGTGTCCGGCCGGCCTACGGGCGCGGGGCCGCCGGGCGGAGATCGGCGACGACCCGGAAGCGTTCCAGGACCACCGGGGTGGTGTCGTCGACGGTGAATCCGGGGTCCCCGAGCGCCGCCCGCATCGCCTCCCCGTGCCAGAACCGCTCATGGGCGCCGCGCCATTCGGCCACGGTGGCGTGCCCCTCGCCCTCGTCGAGGGCGTGGGCGAGATCCACCTCCCCCAGCGGGGCCACGCGTACGGCGGTCACCTCGACGACCGCGACCGTCCGGCCGTCGGAGTCGGGCACCGTGGAGCGGACGCCGACGCGGGGCAGCGGCTCCCCCTCGCGCTCGTACTCGGTGAGCAGTCCGGTGGTGGCCGTCTTCGTTCCGTCGAGCACGGCGGCGACGAGTCGGTCGCGCAGCGGCCCGGGGAAGGCGAACTCGGTCACGGGCAGGGACGCGAGGTGGTCAGGGGGGATGGATGCGGTCGTCACGCCGCCACCGTAGCGGTGCGGGCGGAACGATTCGACAGGCTTTTCCACCAGGTGGGGACGCCGGGGACCGGCGCATCAGTGGAACCCGCTGCGGCGGACGGGCTGCGGGCGGGAGAAGACCCCGTCGGCGGGCGGCCGTCGGCGCGGGATCGTTCCCTCCGGTTCGGCGGGCGGGACGGGCGGGATGTTCACCGGATGGTCCGCGGGCGTCCGGACGTCCACGGGCGGACGCGGCTCGGCGGCCGGGGGCGGCGGTACGGGCACGGTGCGCTGGCGGTGGCGCGCGCTGGCCTGGCGCGGCGGGCGGAGCAGGGTGATGAGCCGGACGAGCTGCTGGAAGCAGGCCAGCGCGGCGAGCGAGGGCAGTGCGGCGGCCGCGGCGTCGGTGAGGGTGCGCGGGGCCTGCGCGACACAGAGCAGGGTCGCGACGGCGGAGAAGAAGAGGACCACGGACCAGGAGTGGACGGCCCGTCTGCGGTGCAGCGAGGCGCGCAGGATGGACAGGGACGCGACGGTCCAGGGGCCGTAGACCAGCAGCGGCCACCAGCTCACGAGCCCCTGGGAGATCCGCGGGTCGGCGATGCTCCGCAGCGGGTCCAGGGCGATCATGACGCCGAGGGCGCTGACCATGGAGACGACGACGGCGGCGACCACCGCGATGGCGAAGCTGACGGCCCGCATCAGCATCGCCTGGGGGCTGCGGACGGGCGCTCTGCGGCGGCGTCGGTGCGGCGGCGGCGGAGGTCTGCGGGCCGCCGTCGCGAGCGGTCCGGCCATCACCGGGTGCGGATGCTCGCCCCGCGGGTCGGGGTGGTGGGGACCGTGCCCGTGACCATGGCCGGGAACAGCCTCGAACTCGTGGACGTCCGAGGTCTGCAGCAATTGCTCCAGTTCCTCGGTGGGGTCCCACGCGGAGTCCAGGGGCTCCATGTCCACCGGGACGACCTGCTGATAATCGGGCATCGGATCACCGGGAACGGGAATGTAGGCGTCGTCCCACGGAACGTATCCGCTCCGGTCCGGATGGACCGGAGCCGGGCCGTAGGCGTCGTAGTCGTCATACACGGACCGCGTTCCCCTTCCAGTCGTCGCCGGTCACGGCGGAGGTGTCGGGCGACGCCCCGGAGAGCCGGTGGAAGTCGGCCTGGATCTGTCCGATCGCCGCGAGCAGGTCTTTCAGCACCGAGGAGGCGTAGGTCAGTTCGACGCGCCGGCCCTCCCGCTGAAGCATCGCCTCCCCGCCCGCGCCGGCGACGAAGGCCCAGGCGCCCATGGTGACCGCGTCCGGTCCGACAGCGCGGCGCACGATGACCGCGGAGGAGGTGCTCATTCTCGTCATATTCCGAATAACGACAGAATCAGCACCCCTGGTGTGCAGCAACTGGGCGATATCTTTAGGCCGCACGGGCGGTTTATCCGGGGATTCGATCGATTTTTACGACGAAAAGAAGAAGCGAGCGCGCGAACCGGTCTTCGAATCCGGCCTGTTCGGCGCGGGCCGCGCCGGGCGACGAGTCCCGGACGAAGGTGCGCCGACCCGTGGACGCCGGCGGCGCGCGCGGCGGATGGTGGGTCAGGACACCCCCTCACCGTACGCCTCGACCGCCGCAGGAGGTACAGCATGACCAGCTCCGGCACCAGCGCCCTCATGAGGCTCGACAGCACCGGAGGCAGGCCCCAGTACGAGCAGGCCGACCGGCTCCGCGCGGCGGGGCCCGCCGTACGGGTGGGGCTGCCCGAGGATGTGACAGCCTGGTCCGTCACCCGCGGCGATGTGATCAAGAAGCTGCTGACGCATCCGGCCATCTCCCGGGACGCCCGGAAGTCCCTGCCGGGCTATCGGCCGGGCACGGTGTCCTGGCTGTTCCCGTGGGTGGACGCGGAGTCCATGTTCACGGCCGAGGGCGGCGACCACACCCGGCTGCGCAGACTGATCGGGCCCGCGTTCTCCCCTCGGCGGATCGAGGCGATGCGGCCAGTGGTCCACGCCGTGGTGGACGAACTGCTCGACGAGCTGGCGGCGGAGCGCGGCGAGGGGCCGGTGGATCTGCGCGAGCGGTTCGCCCACCGGGTGCCGACGCGGGTGATCTGCGATCTCTTCGGTGTGCCGGACGAGCAGCGCGCGTCGATGCTCGGGGTGTTCGACCGGGTGGTGGCGACGGATGTCACCGCGGCGCAGTCGGCCGAGCTGCGCGAGGACCTGATGAGCGCGACGGGCCGGCTTCTCGCGGCCAAACGCCTGGAGCCGGGCGAGGATCTGACCAGCCGGCTGATCGCGGGCGGGGAGGACGGGACGGACCGGCTGACCGAGTACGAACAGAACTCCACGCTCCAGCTGATGATCGGGGCCGGGAGCCAGACGTCGATCGCCCTCATCGGGCACGCGGTGCGCGAGCTGCTGACGAACCGGCGGGCGCTCACGGCGGCGCTGGCCGATCCGGCGCGGTGGGACGATGTGATCGAGGAGACCCTGCGGCTGCATCCCTCGGTCATGCATATGCCCATGCGCTGGGCGACGGAGGACATCGATCTCGGCGACGGGGTCGTGGTCCGGACCGGGGACGCGCTGATCATCGGTTTCGGGGCGCACGGCCGTGACCCCGGGACCCATGAGAACCCCGCCGACTTCGACATCGACCGGGCGGACAAGGCGCATCTCGCCTTCGGTCACGGTGTGCACTACTGTCTCGGCGCTCCGCTGGCCCGGCTGGAGGCCTCGGTGGCGCTGCCGGCCCTCTTCGACCGCTTCCCCCGGCTCGCGCTCGCGGCCGATCCCCGGGAGCTGCCGTACCGGCGGTCCTTCATCGGCAACGACGTGGCCTCGCTGCCGGTGTTCCTCGACGGAGCGGACCGGGCCGGGGGCTGAGGCCCCCGGCCGTCCGGGCGCTCAGTCCTTGCGGCCGACGCCGCCGAGGGCGATGACCTCGCCCTCGGGCCCGGCGCCGGGATCCGGCCGCCAGCGGGCCAGCGGCACCACGCCGGGCTCCAGCAGCGTCAGACCGTCGAAGAATCCGGCGATGTCCTCGTGGCTGCGGAGGTGGTAGGGCGCGGCGCCGCTCTCGTTGTAGCGGCGGGTGGCCTCGGCGTTGCCCTCGTTGGTGTCGACGCTGTCGTTGAACACCAGATGGCTGCCGGGCGGCAGGGCGCTCATCAGACGGTCCACGATGGAGCGGGCCGCCGCGTACTCCGCGACATGACCCACCACCTGCATCATGGTGAGCGCCACGGGCCGGGTGAGGTCCAGCGACCGCGCGGCCCGCCGGACGATGGTCTCCGGATCGTGGAGGTCGGCGTCGATGTAGTCGGTGACGCCCTCCGGGGTGCCGACCAGGAGGGCGCGGGCGTGGGCCAGCACCAGCGGGTCGTTGTCCACGTAGACCACGCGGGAGGAGGGGGCGACCCGCTGGGCGATCTGATGGGTGTTGTTCGCGGTGGGCAGGCCGGTGCCTATGTCCAGGAACTGCCGGATGCCCACCTCGCCGGCCAGGTGCTCCACGGCCCGGGCGAGGAAGGCCCGGGAGTCCCGGGCGAGATCGACCACCCCGGGGAACTGCGCGCGGAACGCGTCCCCGACCTCCTGGTCGACGGCGTAGTTGTCCTTGCCGCCCAGCCAGTAGTTCCAGATTCTGGCCGAGTGCGGCCGTGAGGTGTCCATCGTCGTTCCCTGCCCCTTGCCCGGTGTTTCGGCGCTCACGCGGTCGTCCTCCTGATCGAGTGGGGCCAGTATCCCCGTATCGCGCCGTCCGGGTCGCCCTTCCTCCTCTACCGGGCCGAACGGGACACGGGCGGAAGGGGGCGGTCCGCGCGCACGGCGCCGTCCCACTGCCAGGTCCCGAGCCGGGGCAGACCGGGCAGCGCGGCGCGGCCGGTGCACCAGAGCAGGGTGTCGGGGGCGGGGTGTCCGGCCGGGGCGCCGGGGAAGAGCCGGGCCAGCACGGCGGCGGCCGGGCCCTCGGACGGGGGCCGGGACCGGCCGAGTCCCCGGGTGATGTCGTAGGTGTGGAGGACGAGTTCGGCGATGCCCATCGCGGCGAAGCCGGTGGCGTCGGAGCGGCCCCAGGGGTGCCAGGCCCGGACGTCCCCGGGGGTGGAGCGGACGGTGGCGGCGAGGAGGGAGGAGGCGATGTGGAGCCCTTCCAGACAGGTGTCGACGGGAGCCGCGGGATCCAGCGAGGCGAAGAGGGTGATGTAGCGGTCGGCGGGGCGGGCGACGAGCAGCCCCGCGTAGCCGACCAGACCGAGGGCGAGATGGTCCAGGGTCTCCCGGCAGCTCAGATCGAGGCCGGCGGCG
Source organism: Streptomyces sp. NPDC014894 (assembly GCF_043080985.1). Classification (NCBI taxonomy): domain Bacteria; kingdom Bacillati; phylum Actinomycetota; class Actinomycetes; order Kitasatosporales; family Streptomycetaceae; genus Streptomyces; species Streptomyces sp. NPDC014894. The sequence continues at coordinate 788,331 of NZ_JBIBWD010000002.1, read as the reverse complement.
CGGCGGGTCCAGTCCTCGCCGGCCGTCGCGCGCAGTTCGTCCAGGCACGCGGCGGACGTGTCCGAGAGCAGTCCGGCCCAGGAGTCCCCGGCGGACGGCGGGCCGGTGCGCGCGGGCGCGGGTGTCGCGATCGCGGCCGCCGGCGCCGTACGGGCGAGTGCCGGTGTCGTGATCGCGGCCGCCGGCGCCGTGCCGGCGGATGCCGTGGGCGCGGCGGGCGCCGGTGTCGTACGCGCGGGCCTCGGCGCGGCGGGTGCGGGCGTCGTCGGGGCGGTCACGCGGTGGCCTTGCCGGGCTCGGTCGGGCGGGCGGCGTCGACGGAGGCGGCGGCGGGCCGGGGATCCTTGAGGACCTCGATCAGGCTCGCGTAGCTGTCGGAACCGTGGCCCGCGGCCTTCGCCCGTTCCATGGTGGACCGGAGCAGCTCCGGAAGGCGGTTGTCGAGGCCGCGGGCCGCCGCCGCGTGGATGAGATGGTCGATCGCGGTGATCTGGATGTCGACGGTGGCGTCGTCGCCGGGGTAGTGGCCGTCGTCCACCTGGCCCGCGTAGGTGGTGAGGAATCCGCTCACGGTGGCGAGCCAGCGGATCGCGAGGGGCGTGTAGTCGGCGGCCCGCACCCCCTCCGCTCCGACCAGGGCGGCGCCGTGCAGCCAGCCCGTCATGGTGGACCACATCAGCCCGAGCAGCGCGGTGTCGTAGAGGGAGGCGAGGCCCGCGCCCGCGCCGAGGTGCACCGGGTCGCCCAGGGCCGCCAGCGTCCGCCGGTGCGCCTCGAAGACCTCGGGCGCGCCGCTGTAGAGGATGGTCGTCGCGGGGTCGCCCACCCCGGGCGGGGTCGTCATGATCCCGCCGTCGAGATAGCCCGCGCCGTGCGCCCGGGCCCAGGCCTCGGCCTGCTCGGCCTGTTCCGGGCTGCCTGAGGTGAGGTTGACCAGGGTCCGTCCCGCCAGGGCCCCGGCCGCCGGGTCGAGAGCGGTGTGCAGGGCGTCGTGGTCGGTGACGCAGACGAGGACGAGGGAGGCGGCGGCGATCGCCTCCTCGGGGGTGGCGGCCACGGTCGCGCCGAGGCCGGCCGCCGGCCGGGCCCGCTCGGGCGAGCGGTTCCACACCGTGGTGGGGTGCCCCCGGTCGAGCAGGGCGGCGGCCAGCGCCGATCCCATCGAGCCCAGTCCTATGACGGTGACGGCGGGAAGGCCGGTGTTCATCTCGTGCTCCTTGTGCGTGGTGCGTCCGTGCGCGGTCGATGCGCGTACGGACCACGCTCGCAGCGGGCGGCGGAGCGGAACAGTGACAGCGGTGACACCCAGCACCAGATTCCTGCCATAGTCTGCGGGGCATGAGCGCTGGTTCCGTCGCCGTGGTCACCCCCTCCGACATCGGGTTCCCCTCGTGGGACCTCTACGAGTTGAGCATTCCGTGCACGGTCTTCGGGAAGCCGCAGCCCGATCTCGCGGATCCCTGGTACGACCTGCGGCTCTGCGGCACCGGCGCGTCGGTGGGCGAGGGCGGCGCCGGCGGTCTCGCGGTGCGGACCTCCCACGGGCTGGCGGATCTCGCGGGCGCGGACACGGTCATCGTGACCTCGGTGCCCGACGCCTGCGTCGAGGAGGACGCCCCCGTACCGCCGGAGTTGGTGACGGCGCTGCGGGAGGCGTACGACGCCGGGGCGCGGATGGTGTCGCTGTGCACCGGCGCGTTCGCGCTCGCGGAGGCGGGGCTGCTCGACGGCCGCCGGGCGACCGCGCACTGGATGCACACCGCGCAGCTGGCCGAGCGCTATCCGAAGGTGGAGGTCGACGACTCGGTGCTCTATGTGGACGACGGCGACGTCCTCACCAGCGCGGGTCTCACCGCGGGGCTGGACCTCTGTCTCCATCTGGTCCGCCGCGACCTGGGCGCGCGGGTCGCCAATCAGCTGGCGCGGCGGATGGTGGTGCCCGCCCACCGGCCCGGCGGCCAGGCGCAGTTCATCGAGTCGCCCGTGCCCGCGTCGGACGACGAGGGGCTCGGGCCGGTGCTGGAGTGGGCCCGGGAGCGGCTCTCCGATCCGCTGACCGTGGAGGATCTGGCCCGGCGCGCCGCGATGAGCCCCCGGACGTTCTACCGGCGGCTGCACGCGGCCACCGGGACGACGCCGTTGCAGTGGCTGCTCCAGCAGCGGCTGGGGCAGGCCCGGACGCTGCTGGAGGCCACCGCTCTGCCGGTGGAGAAGGTCGCTGAGCTGAGCGGTCTGGGCACCGCCAACAACCTCCGCCACCACTTCCTGCGGCACATCGGGGTCGCGCCCGGCGAGTACCGGCGGGCGTTTCCCCGGCGCTGACCGGTCCGCCCCCGGCCGGTCCGCGACCGGGGGCGAAGCGGCGCGGGGTCAGATCTCGACGGTGGCGCTCAGACGGGAGTCGTCGAGCGCGTGCGCGGCGTGGACCTCGTACGAACCGGTCCGCAGGGCCCACGCGTTCGCGTCCTCGTCCCAGGTCTCGAAGGCGCGGCGCGGCAGCGCGATCCGGACCTCGGCGCTCTCGCCCGGCGCGGCCTCGACGGAGGCGAATCCCGCCAGCCATCGGGACGGGCGCTCGATCTCGCCGGCGTCGAGCGGGGCGAGATAGATCTGCACGACCTCGCGTCCGGTCCGGGCGCCGGTGTTGCGGATCCGCACCGTGACGGCGTCGGCGCCCGCGTCCAGGGACTCGTACCGCCAGTCGGTGTAGCCGAGGCCGTGGCCGAAGGCGTACGCGGGCGTGATCCCGGCCCGGTCGTAGGCGCGGTGGCCGATGAACAGCCCCTCGGTGTAGGGCAGCCGGCCGTCGGTGGGGACGACCTCGGTGACGGGGGCGTCGGCGAGGGTCGTGGGCCAGCTGGTGGGGAGCCGGCCGCCGGGCTCCCGGGCGCCGAGCAGCACGTCGGCGAGGGCGGCCCCGCCCTCCTGGCCGGGGAACCAGCCGAGCAGTACGGCGGCGACGTCCTCGCGCCACGGCAGCTCCACCGGCGATCCGGCGTTGACGACCACGACGGTGTGCGGGTTGACGGCGGCGACCGCGCGCACCAGATCGTCCTGGCGGCCCGGCAGCCGCAGGTCGGTGCGGTCGAATCCCTCGGACTCGACCTGTTCGGTGGTGGCGACGACGACCACGGCGGCGTCGGCGGCGCGGGCCGCCTCGACCGCCTCGGCGATCAGCTCGTCGGCGTCCCGCCGGGGCTCGCCGTGGAGCAGGGTGAACACGATCGCGGGCAGCGGGCCGCCCACCGCGCGGTCGACGGTGTGCAGGAGGGAGACCTCGACCGGCTCGCCCCGGGTCAGCCGGGCACGGCCGCACTCGGCGGGCGCGCCGAAGATCGCCCCGAAGGGATCGGAGCCGGCCTCCAGCGCCTGCGCGCCGTCCCAGAGGACCTCGCCGTCGACGGTGAGCCGGAAGGAGCCGAGTCCCCGGGTGCCGAAGAGGTGCTCGCCGCTCTCGCGGGGGACGAGACGGCCGCGGACCTCGACGGAGTGCAGGGCCTCGTGGGTGACGCCGTCGGGGAGGTCGGTCCCGAGCCACTGGATGTGGCCGCCGGGCAGGCTGCCCTCGCCGAGGACGCGGCCGTTCGCGTCGCGGCAGAGCGCGGTGAGGGTGAAGCCCTTCTCCGCGGGGACGAGTTCGGGGCTGGGGTCGGCGCCGACGGCGTAGGTGAGGGCGGAGTCGGGCAGGGCGGCGGAGAGGCCGTCCAGCGGGGAGACGATCCGCTCGGGGAAGACGGTGGCCGAGCCGCCGCCGAGCACCCGGGCGTCGCGGGCGGCGGCGCCGATGAGGGCGATCCTCCGCACCCGGGCGGGGTCCACGGGCAGGGCGGCGCCCCGGCCGGGGACGGTCTCGTTGCGGACGAGGACGAAGCCGCGGTGCGCGATCTCGCGGGCGAGCGCCTGGCCGTCGATGCCGGCGGGCGGTTCGGGAACGGCCGGGCCCACCCCGTCGAGCGCCCCGACCCGGGCGGCGAGGCGCAGCACCCTGCGCACCGCCGCGTCGACGGCGGACTCCGGGATCTCCCCGGCGCGGACGGCGGCGGCGAGCGCGGGGCCGTAGACGGTCTGCGGGCCGGGCATGGCCACGTCGAGTCCGCCGGTGAGGGCTCCGGCGGTGGAGCGGGCGGCCAGCCAGTCGGAGACGATGAATCCGTCGAAGCCCCATTCGCCGCGCAGCACCTCGTTCTGGAGATGGCGGTGTTCGGTCATGGTGGAGCCGTTGACCTGGTTGTAGGCGGCCATGACGCCCCAGGGGCGGGCGGTTTCGACGATGGCCTCGAAGGGGGCCAGATACAGCTCGCGCAGGACGCGCGGGGCGATCAGATTGTCGACGGTGAGGCGGTCGGTCTCGGCGTCGTTGGCGACGAAGTGCTTGACCGTGGTGCCGACGCCGCCGTCCTGGACGCCGCGCACATAGCCGGCGCCGATCCGGCCGGTGAGACAGGGATCCTCCGAGTAACACTCGAAGTGGCGGCCGCCGAGCGGCGACCGGTGCAGATTGACGGTGGGGGCGAGCAGGACGTGCACGCCCTTGCGGCGGGCCTCCTGGGCGAGCAGCCGGCCGGCCCGGCGGGCCAGGTCCGGGTCCCAGGCGGCGGCGAGCGCGGTGGGCGAGGGCAGGGCGATCGAGGGATCGTCGGCGGTCCAGCGGGCGCCCCGGACGCCGATGGGGCCGTCCGACATGACCAGGGAGCGGAGGCCGATCTCGGGAAGGGCGGGGAGCGACCACATGTCCTGTCCGGCCAGCAGCCGGGTCTTGGCGTCGAGTTCGAGCGCGCCGAGGGCCGCCTCGACGGCGTCGGCGTAGTCGGGTGCGGGGACGTCGGCCATGGTCGTACCTCTTCCGGGAGGGAGGGAGAGCGGTCGTGGTCACCATGCTTACCCCGATGCCTGTAGATCGGTAGGCATTGTTATCTTTTCGTTATACAATGATGGCGTACGGTCCTCTCGACAGCAGTGCCGCGAGGAGGAAGGCAGACCGAGGGTGAAGGCCAGGGCCAGGAGCCAGGAGCGGCGGGCGGAGATCCTTCGCGCCGCTCTCGAAGTGATCGCCGAGCGCGGCTACCGGGGCGCGTCCCTGGGCGCGGTGGCCGAGCGGGTCGGTCTCACCCAGCAGGGCCTGCTGCACTACTTCCCCACCAAGGAGGCGCTCCTGGTGGCGGTCCTGGAGGAGCGCGACCAGTGGGACACCGCCGCCGCGGCCGCCCGCTCCCCCGACACCTGGCGGCTGGAGCTGCTCGCCTCGCTCGTCGAGTACAACGCCATGCGCGGCGGTGTGGTCCAGACGTTCTCGGCGCTGCTCGGCGAGAGCGTGACCGAGGACCATCCCGCGCGCGACTTCTTCACCGGCCGCTACGACCAGGTCCGCGCGCACATGACGGACGTGCTGCGCGCGGAGTTCGGCGAGGAGCTGGCGGGCGGGCTCACCCCCGAGCAGGCGGCCCCGCTGCTGACGGCGGTGATGGACGGCCTGCAGTACCAGTGGCTGCTGGACCCGGAGGCGGTCGACATGCCGGCCGCGTTCCGCGACTTCCTGACGCTGCTGGGGCCGCGCCGCTGACACCGGATGGGACGCGGCGCGGCGCGGGGGCTCGCGGGGTGTCGGTCCACCACCGCGACCGCGTCGGCGTGGGACGCTCGGTGCGCGCGGCGGCGGAGCACGGCCGGCGCGCCCCGACGCAGGAGGCCCGGTGGATGTCAGCACGTTCTACGCACTCTTCTCGGCCACCTGCTTCACGCTGGTCGGGCTCTGGTGGAACGTGGTGCAGAGCCATCCGGACTGGATGCGGACGCCCGCCCTGCGCCGGATCGTCGGCGGGATCTATCTGTCGTTTCTGCTGCCCGCGCTGATGGGTCTCTTCGCCCAGGTGGGAGGCGTCGAGACACCGGGCATCTGGCGGGCCAGCTTTGTGGTGATCTCCGTCGTCGGCGCCCTGTCGACCCTGCGGCTGCTGGGGCAGGGCTCACGGGACGCCGCCGCCTCCACCCTGATCCTGCCCCAGCTGGGGGCGGCGGTCGTCTATCTCCTGATCGCCGTCGTGGGGCTGGCGCCCGAACTGTCCGGCGCGGTGGGCCTGCGGCCGATCCAGGCCGAGGCGATTCTGCTGAGCCTCCTGGTGCTGCTCGGCCACGGTCTGGTGTGGCGGTTCATGGTCGGTTCGGGGCGGCCCGACGGGGCCGCCGCGTAGCCGCGCCGGGGCGGCTCAGGCCGATGAGGGCGGACCCCAGCGGGTGAGGTCGAAGGTGGGGTGCTGGGCCGCCGCGTTGGCGTCGCGCCAGATCCGCTGCATCGGGTCGCTGTCGTAGATCGCCCCTGATCCGGCCGCCTCGAAGACGGTGTTGACGATCCGCCGGCAGTCGGTCCCGGCCCAGGCGATGTCACGGCGGACGCCGGCCCGTTCGCGCGGGGTCCCGCCGGGCGTGTCCGAGGAGGCGAGCCGGTCCAGTCCGGCGAGGAGCAGCGCCTCGGCGGCGTCGGCCCGGGCGTACAGGGCGGGCACGTCCGCGCCCGCGGCGATCCGGCCGCGCTCCACCAGGGCGTCGAGCGCGGCCCGCGCCGAGCCGAGCAGGACTCCCGCGAGCGGGAGGGTGCCGACCGCGGTGAACGCCATCCGGAAGGCGGGCCCCGCGGGCCGGTCGTGCCCATCGCGCCCGTCGTGCCCGGAGGAGCAGGCCGGGTCGAGCCCGGCGAGCGGAAGGACCCGGTGGGCGGGGACGACGGTCTCGGCGACGGTGAAGGAGCGGCTGCCGGTGGCCCGCAGTCCGCTGGTGTGCCAGTCGTCCACCGGCGCGGTCTCGTCCACCGGGATCAGCATGACGTGGGGCTCCGGGTCCGCGCCGGGCTCCGGCGGGGCCGCGATCCCGGCGAGGATCCATCGCGCGTGGTCGATCCCGCTGCAGAACCGGCCCCGCATATCACGCAGGAGATATCCCTCGGCCACCCGCCGCGCGGGCGGTCCGGCGACCCGCAGCTGGAGCGCCGTCCGGGACCCCGGCACGGCGAGGACCTCCGCCCGGGCCGGCTGCGGCAGTTGGGCGACGGCCCAGGTGTTGCCGCCGAGGACGGCGCGCAGCCAGCCGGTCGAGGCGCAGCCCCGGGACAGCTCGGCGGTGGTGAGCAGGGCGGTGTCGAAGCCGAGGCCGAGCCCTCCCCACGCGCGCGGGGTCAGTACGTCGAAGAGGCGGGCCTCGTCGAGCAGCCGGACGGTGTCGGCGTGGACGGCGCGCTTCCGTTCGGCGTCCCCGGCCCGTTCGGCGAGCAGCGGTACGAGGGCGCGCGCGGCGGCGACGGCCTCGGCGCGGCCCGGCGACGGTCGGTGACCGTCGGCGGGCGGTCGCGCGGTCGCGGTGCGGGGCTGGTGGGAGGTGTACGTCATCGGGGGCCCGCCTCCGTTCTGTCGTCGTGGCGTCGGGGGTGCGGGGAGCGGCGGGGCTCCGCTGCGGCGGCGCCGGTCCTCTCGGCGCGGTCCGTAGTCCGAGGAGCGGCGCGGGCAGCGGTCCGGGCGGTGCGCCCGGGGCCGGTGCGGGGCGTCGCGGGGGAACGGGCGGGCCGGTTCGACCCGGTGAAGGTAAGGGTACCCATACACAGATTGGATCCGATCTCTGCGCACACGTCAAGCGGGACGGCCCTCGGGAGGGCCGGGGGCTTCGGACGTCAGGGGCCCCGGGCGGCCCGGTACGCGCCGGTGCGAGTGCGGCGGCCGGCCCGGCGGGTGACGGATACTGATGCCCATGCCGCCTCGCACTCCTCACCCGCCCGGCAAGAACTCCACGGTCGAGCGGCGGGTCTTCGACCTGCTCAACGCCGAGATCCTCGATCTGCGCCTGGAGCCGGGGGCCCATATCGTCACCGAGACCGTGGCGGAGAGCCTGGGCGTCTCCCGGCTGCCGGTCCGTGAGGCGCTGCGCAGCCTGGCGGGGCGCGGGCTGGTCGAACTCCATCCGCACCGGGGGGCCTTCATCCCCCGGCTGGGCCCGGAGGATCTGGACCGGATCGTCGAGACCGTGGAGGCGCGGGCCAGGCTGGAGCCGTGGGCGGCGGAGCTGGCGGCCGCGCGGCACGGCCCGGAGCGGCTCGGGGAGCTGGACGCTTCGCTCGCCCAGGGACGGGAGGCGCTGCGGAACGGCAACCGTCCGGCGGCCAACCGGGCGCACCGCGCCTTTCTGCGGACGCTGACCCTGATGTCCGGGCACGCCACGCTGATCGAGGTGCTGGAGCCGCTCCAGTACCGCACGATGCTGGCGTTCGCCTCCGTGATGATGACGGCGGAGCCCCGGGGGTGGGACTCCCATCAGCTGGTGCGGGACGCGATCGCCGGGCGGGACGGGGCGGCCGCGAGCGCGGAGACGCGGCGTCATCTGGACGAGGTGCTGGAGGCCCTGCGGCTGCCCGGCAATGTGGTGGCCCCGCCCGGACACCGGCGGGGCAAGGCCGCCGGGGCCCGTACTCCGGGACGGCGCAGGGTGGCCTCGCTGCGGCTCGCGGCCGGGTCGGAGCGGGAGTCCCGGGCGGACTGAGGCGGACCGAGGCGGCGACGGACGGGCCGACGGGCGGCCCGGTCGTCGCCGTCGGCCCGGGCACGGGTCGAACACCGACGCCGGCGCCGCTCGCCGGCGCGGGCTCCGTCGCGCGCCCGGGCCGGGCCCCGGGCGCACGGCGGGGCGCGGTCAGAGGCGGCGGCCCCGGACCCCGAGGTCGAGCCCGTCCGCCGAGGTGTGGCCGGAGAAGACGCCCTTCGCCCAGGTGTGCGCGAGAAGACGGAACCGCCGGGCGCGGCCGGGCAGCGGGACGGTGAGGTCCAGGATGTGCGGGCGGCTGCGGTTCGGGCCGCCCACGGCGGGGAGGACCTGCCCGTCGCCCGTGGTGTAGGCGGCCGAGAAGGGGTGGGCCGAGGCGATGTCCAGCGTGCCGCGCACCCCGTCGTGGCTCATCTCCCAGACGCCCGCCCAGTCCGGGGCGGTGAAGCCCTGGGCCGGTTCGCCGGGGAGGGGCGAGCGGCTGAGGCCGAGGCCGAACGGGATGCCGTTCCAGGTGGTCCACCCGGCGGCGCTGCCGGGGTCGCCGGCGAAGACATAGGCCCGGAACTCCCGCCCCGCGCGGGCGGTTCCGGCGGGGGCCGGGCCCGGCAGGTCGGCGATCCAGAAGTGCAGGCCCGAGCCGTGCTGCGTGGTGACGCCGTGGACCCGGTAGCCCTGTCCGCCCCGGTAGTAGTCGCCGATGGCGACGGGGTCGCTCCGTCCGGCGTCCGGGTCGGCGGTGCGGCGGACGAGCAGATCGCCGCGCCAGCCGTCGTGGTCCATCCGCCAGCGGCCGGTCCAGGGGCAGTTCTCCTCCGGAGCGGTGTCGGGGGCCTCGGCGCCCGGGCCGCGGCGGCCCCCGGAGGCGGGCCGTTCGGCGGCTTCGGGGCCGGGTCGGGCTTCGGCGGGATGCTCGAATCGCAGGGGCCGCGGCATCGCGCCGTCCTCCGGTCGGTGGGGCACGGTCGCCCGGGCGGCGCGCGTGCGCGCGGGGCCCGGGCGTGGGGCCGGGGTCAGGAGAACAGCACGGAGCGGAGCTTCAGCCGGTCGGTCGCCCGCTCGCCGTGCGGACGCAGCGCCCAGACCTCGCCGGTGCAGTCGGGGTTGGTGTACACCAGCGCCAGGGAGTCGGTCTCGTTGTGCGGGGCGAAGGCGGGGGCGGAGGAGTCCGGGTCGGCGGCCTCGGGCAGGGTGACGCACGCCCGGCTCGCCGGGTCGTGGACCGTGGCGCGCTGGGGACGGCCGTCCAGCCCGATGAATCCGTACGAGAAATCCCCCGTCGCCGCGGCGGCCGTGCCGGGCTGGGAGAGCAGGAGGACGAGGGAGACGAGGACTCCGGCGGCGGCGGTACGACGGCGCATGGGCTCACTTTCGGGGCGGGTGGTGCCGAGGTGGCGGGATCGATCTCAGCGTAGTCGTCACCCTGTGCGGTCAAACGATTCTGCACAGTCACCGGAAAGCGTGGTTTACGCCTGTCCCGGCCCACCCGGGCCCGACTCGCCCGTCCGGGCCCGGCCCGACCCGCTCCCGCCCGTCCCCCATCACACGCACCCGCCTCGCCCACCCAGGCCCGCCCCCGCCCGGGCCGCGAGCCCCGCCCGGGCCGGGCACGACGGCTCCCCCGGCCCCCCGGGTCCGGCGGCCGGCCGCCGGACCCGGGACGCGCGTGGCTCAGCCGTCGCCCTCCTGTCCCACGTACGCGCGCAGATGCCGGGCCGTCAGCGTCTCGCCGGAGGAGACCAGTTCGGCGGGCGTGCCGGTGAAGACCACCCGGCCGCCGTCGTGGCCGCCGCCCGGGCCCAGGTCGATCAGCCAGTCCGCGTGCGCCATCACGGCCTGGTGGTGCTCGATGACGACGACCGTGTTGCCCTCGTCCACCATCCGGTCCAGCAGCGCGAGCAGCTTGTCCACATCGGCCATGTGCAGTCCGGTGGTCGGCTCGTCGAGAATGTAGGTCGAGGACTTCTCGGCCATGTGGATGGCGAGCTTCAGCCGCTGGCGCTCGCCGCCGGAGAGGGTGTTCAGCGGCTGGCCCAGCCGGAGGTAGCCGAGCCCGACGTCGGCGAGCCGGGCGAGGATGGTGTGCGCCTGGCCGGTGGGGAAGAAGTCGTACGCCTCGGCGACCGACATCCCCAGGACCTCGCTGATGTTCTTGCCGCGCAGCAGATGGGTGAGCACCTCGGGCGTGAACCGCTTGCCCTCGCACCGCTCGCACCGCGAGGCCACCCCGGCCATCATCGCGAGGTCGGTGTAGACGAGCCCGATCCCGTTGCAGTGGGGGCAGGCGCCCTCGGAGTTGGCGCTGAAGAGCGCGGCCTTGACGCCGTTGGCCTTGGCGAAGGCGGTGCGGATCGGATTGAGCAGCCCGGTGTAGGTGGCCGGGTTGGAGCGGCGGGAGCCCCGGATCGGGGACTGGTCGGCGACGACCACGCCCTCGCGGTCGGCGAGATGGCCGTGGATCAGCGAACTCTTGCCGGAACCGGCGACTCCGGTGACCACCGTGAGCACTCCGACGGGGATGTCGACGCTGACGTCCTTGAGGTTGTGCAGATCGGCGTCCTTGATGGAGAGCTGGCCCCGGGGGCTGCGCACCCGCTCGCGCAGCCGGGCCCGGTGCTCCAGATGGCGTCCGGTGAGCGTGCCGGAGGCGCGGAGCCCGGCGACGTCCCCGCTGAAGCAGATCTCGCCGCCGTTCTCGCCCGCGCCGGGACCGAGGTCGACCACATGGTCGGCGATGGCGATCACCTCGGGCTTGTGCTCGACCACGAGCACGGTGTTGCCCTTGTCCCGCAGCAGGAGCAGCAGTTCGTTCATGCGCTGGATGTCGTGCGGGTGCAGACCGATGGTGGGCTCGTCGAAGATGTAGGTCACATCGGTGAGGCTGGAGCCCAGGTGCCGCACCATCTTCACGCGCTGGGCCTCGCCGCCGGAGAGGGTGGAGGCGGGCCGGTCGAGGCTGAGGTAGCCGAGCCCGATCTCGACCAGGGACTCCAGGAGGTGGCGGAGGCTGTCGAGGAGCGGGCCGACCGCGGGGTCGTCGATCGCGCGTATGAAGGCGGCCAGGTCGCTGATCTGCATGGCCGAGCACTCGGCGATGTTGACGCCGTCGATGCGGGAGGAGAGGGCGGCTCGGGTGAGCCGGGTGCCCTCGCACTCGGGGCAGCGGGTGAAGACGACGGCGCGGTCGACGAAGGCCCGGATGTGCGGCTGGAGCGCCTCGCGGTCCTTGACGAGCCAGGTGCGGCGGAGCTTGGCGACGAGCCCTTCGTAGGTGAGGTTGTTGCTGCCGACCCTGACCTTGACCGGGGCCTTGTGGAGGAAGTCGTCCCACTCCTGGTCGGTGAAGTCCCCGAGCCTGCGGTCGGGGTCGTAGAAGCCGGAGCCGGCCATGACCGACCAGGGCCAGGAGTCCACCGCGTAACCGGGGACGACGATCGCGCCCTCGTTCAGCGACTTGTCCCGGTCCACCAGCCGGTCGACGTCGATCTCGGAGACCTGGCCGAGGCCCTCGCAGTGGGGGCACATGCCCTCGGGCACATTGAAGCTGAAGGCTCCCGAGGTGCCGATGTGCGGGGTTCCCAGCCGGCTGAAGATGATCCTCAGCATGGTGTAGGCGTCGGTCGCGGTGCCGACCGTGGAGCGGGAGTTGGCGCCCATCCGCTCCTGGTCGACGACGATCGCGGCGCTCAGATTGTGGAGTTTGTCGACGTCGGGGCGGCCCAGGCTGGGCATGAAGGACTGGATGAAGGCGGTGTAGGTCTCGTTGATCAGCCGTTGGGACTCGGCGGCGACGGTCCCGAAGACCAGGCTCGACTTGCCGGAGCCGGAGACTCCGGTGAAGACCGTGAGACGGCGTTTGGGCAGGTCGACATCGACGTTCCGGAGATTGTTCTCGCGGGCTCCCCGGACCTCGATCACGGTGTGGCCGTCCGCCGCGGTCGACTGCTGGTCAGGTTCGACAGAGGTCATTCGAATATCCTTTTTCATTAGTTCCCGCTGGTCGTGCTGTTCCTCGGGCGCTCGGGGCGGGGCAGGTGCGACGTGCGGCGCGACCTGGGCCGATCCGCCGGCCGCCGTTCCCGCCCGGCCCGGCCGCCCTCCCCCTCGGGGGGAAATGGTCCAGACCTATTGACGTGCTGGTCTAGTCCTTTTAATCTCTGCGTCACCTCCGCGGATCCGGTTCCGGGCGTGCGCACACCCGGAATCCAACACGCTTCACCCCCACACATGTTGAGCAAGGCCGATCGCCCCCCGCGCCCCTTTCGGGGCGACGGGCCCCCCACCAGGAGGATCCGACCGTGCTGTCCCCCACCCGTACACGGGCATCGCTGCTCTCAGCGGGCGCGGCCGTCGCCGCGCTGCTGGCCGGCGCGCTCTCGCCCGGCGTCGCACAGGCGGCTCCCGCCCCCGCGGCGCCGGCCGCGCCGACGACTCCCCACGAGTCGTGTCGGCCCGACGGCCTGTACACCACTCCGGGCGTCGACGTCCCGTACTGCTCGGTCTACGACGCCGAGGGCCGCGAGAAGATGGGCGCGGACCATCAGCGCCGTATCATCGGCTACTTCGCCAACTGGCGTACCGGCAAGGACGGCAGGCCAGCGTACCTGGCCTCCGACATTCCTTGGAACAAGATCACGCACATCAACTACGCCTTCGCGGCGGTCGACTCCGCCAACAGGATCACCGTTGGCACGGACGGCCCGGACAACCCCAACACCGGGATGACCTTCCCCGGCGTGCCGGGCGCGGAGATGGACCCGTCGCTGCCGTACAAGGGTCACTTCAACCAGCTGACGAAGTTCAAGAAGCAGCACCCTGACGTCAAGACGCTGATCTCGGTCGGCGGCTGGTCGGACACCGGCGGTTACAACGACGACGCCGGCAACCGGGTGAACTCGGGCGGCTTCTACTCGATGACCACGAACGCCGACGGCTCGGTGAACCAGGCCGGCATCGACACCTTCGCCGACTCGGCCGTGGCGTTCATCAAGAAGTACGGCTTCAGCGGCGTCGACATCGACTACGAGTACCCCACGACGATGAAGGACGCCGGCAATCCGCTGGACTGGCAGCTCGCCAACGGGCGCCGCGCCGGTCTGGTCAAGAGCTACGCCGTGCTGATGAAGACCCTGCGCGAGAAGCTGGACCGCGCGAGCGCCGCCGACGGCAAGCACTACCTGCTGACCGTGGCCGCCCCGTCCTCCGGCTATCTGCTGCGCGGCATGGAGACCTTCCAGGTCCAGAAGTACCTGGACTACGTCAACATCATGTCGTACGACCTGCACGGCACCTGGAACGAGCACGTCGGGCCGAACGCCGCCCTCTTCGACGACGGCAAGGACTCCGAGCTGGCCGGGGCGGGCGTGTACTCCACCGCCCAGTACGGCGGAATCGGCTACCTCAACACCGACTGGGCGTACCACTACTTCCGCGGTTCGATGCCCTCCGGCCGTATCAACGTCGGCCTGCCGTACTACTCGCGCGGCTGGAAGAACGTCCAGGGCGGCACCGACGGTCTGTGGGGCAAGGCGGCCTCGACCACCTGCCCGGCCGGACAGAACCTGACGAAGTGCGGTGACGGCGCGGTCGGCATCGACAACGTCTGGCACGAGAAGGACACCACGGGCAAGGAGGCCCCGGCGGGCTTCAACCCGATGTGGCACGCGAAGAACCTGGAGAAGGGGATCGTCGGCGACTACGTCACCAAGTTCGGCATCCCCGCCGACACCAAGCTGACCGGCTCCTACGTCCGCAAGTACGACTCGACGCTGGTCGCGCCGTGGCTGTGGAACGCGCAGAAGAAGGTCTTCCTCTCCACCGAGGACGAGCAGTCCATCGGCGTCAAGGCCGACTACGTGGTGGACAAGGGCATCGGCGGCACGATGATCTGGGAGCTGGCGGGCGACTACAGCTGGAACGCCGCCAAGGGCCAGTACGAGCCCGGTGACACGCTCACCGACCTGATGTACCAGAAGTACAAGACCGCCACCCCGTACGGCAACAAGAAGTCGGGCATCGCGCTGCCGACCGAGGCGATCAAGGTGGACGTCGAGCTGGGGCAGTTCGCCCTGGGCGACTCGAACTACCCGATCAGCCCCAAGCTGAAGATCACCAACAACACCAAGGCGACCCTGCCCGGTTCCACGGAGTTCCAGTTCGACTACGCGACCTCCGCTCCCGGCAACGCCAAGGACCAGTCCGGCTTCGGCGCCACGGTCATCCGCAGCGACCACACCGGCAACAACAACATCGGCGGCCTCAAGGGCGACTTCCACCGGGTCTCGCTGAAGCTCCCGGCCTGGCAGACGCTGGCCCCCGGCGCCTCCGTCGAGCTGGACTTCGTCTACTACTCGCCGACCTCGACCCCGTCCAACTGGACGGTCACCTTCGGCGGCAAGTCGTACGCGGTCGCCGGCGACCTGGCGCGCGGTGTGAAGATCGTCGAGCCGAGCGGTGACTCGGGCGGCCCCGGCGGTCCGGGCGGCGCCTGCACCGCTCCGGCGTGGACCGCGACGGGCGAGTACGGCACCAATGTGACCGTCTCCCACAAGTCGCGCAACTACAAGGCCAAGTGGTGGACGAAGGGCGACGAGCCCGGCACCACCGGCCAGTGGGGCGTCTGGCAGGACCTGGGCGCCTGCTGATCCGGCCCCTCGCAGATCCCGAAGGCCCCCGGCGGCGGCGTCCCTGACCCAGCCTCCGCCGGGGGCCTTCGGCACGACGGCGGCCGGGGCACGGCGGCCGGACCGGAACCGGCGGAGCCCCGCCGTCCGCCCTTCTCGGGGCGGACGGCGGGGCTCCGGTCCGTTCGCCGGCCGTCGGCCGACGGGTGCGGGCCGTCGTGGCCGATCAGCGGCGCTCGCGCACCGTGACCACCTTCAGCTCCGGCGAGGCGAGGATGTCCTTCTCGCAGAACCGCGGCGTCACCCACTTCTCCCGGGACATCAGCCGGGTCTGGTCGCTGGAGTGCGGGGACAGCACGTTGGAGGACTGTCCGTACGTCAGCAGGGTCCGGGCCACCGGGCACCGCGAGCCGTCCCAGGTGACCGCCTGGATGTGGCTGGAGCCGTGGACCATCTCCGTGTATCCGCCGCCCGCCGGGTTCCAGACCCCGACCATCATGTTCCACACCCCGAGCTGGTGCGGGCCGCCGTGCACGGGGATCCGCGTCCCGCCGCGCTCGACGAAGTGGTGCTCGCCCCAGGGGGCGTCCAGCGCCGCGCCCATGGCGCGCAGCTCCTGCACGGCGTCCGCCAGGGCCTTCGCCAGGGCGGGCGTGTCCGTGTCGAGCGCGCGCGGGGTGCCGACGGGGTCGGCGGGCGAGAACGGGACCTTCCACAGCTCCTGTGCCGGAACCCGCCTCAGCCGCTCCCACAGCCGCTGGAAGAGGAGCGCTCCCCGGCTGTCCGCGTCGACCGTCCGGTCCCATCGCTCCAGCACACCGCAGGCGGCGGAGACGTCGACGGACGTCCCGTCCGTGGCGACCGCCCGCCCGCCGGGCAGCGCCGCGCAGGCGCGGGCCGCGCCGGCGGCCGCGTGGTCGCCGGCCGGGACGCGGTTGGCGAACTGGAGCCGCTGGACGTCCTCGACGGTGAGCCGGCCGCGGGCGGCCATCGCCGACACGTCCTCGACGCCGCCCCGGGTGCGCAGCGAGCGGGTGGTGTCGATGTCGCCGAAGATCCGCTGGTAGCCCCGCAGCGGCCGGTCGGCGTTGGCGAGCCAGGCGCTGTCGTTGGAGTTGACGGCGTACGGCGCGTTCTTCAGCGTCGGCATGTTCTTCGGGCCGAAGGTGCCGGGCTGGAGGGCGTCGCGGTCGGTGCCGGGCGCGCACTCGGTGCGCGAGCCGTCGAGCACGGCGAGACCGGCGCCCGGGTAGGTGGCGCGTCCCAGCTCGGTGGAGCAGCGCTCGAAGAGGGAGTCGGTGATCCTGGGGAGCACCTGGGACTGGGTGAAGAGGCTGCCGCCCCGGGAGTCGGCGGCGACGGTGTTCACCCAGGGCAGGCCCTGGGTGCGGCGGAGTCCCGCGAGGAGTCCGGCGGTGCTGCGCGCCTTGCCGAAGGCGAGCGAGGTGTCGAAGAAGCGCATGTGGGCGGCGTTGGGGTCGCCGATGGCGTGGGCCCGCTCGGCGGTCCAGGGCAGCGGCAGCCCCCGGCCGAGTCCGGTGACGACCGGTCCGTACCGGGTCCACCACTGGGTACGGGTGACGGGAGAGCCGTCCTTGACCCGGACGGTGACGGTCCGCTTCTTCATCCGCTCGCGTTCGCCGTCGACCAGGTAGACCGTGGGGTCCTTCGGGTCGAGCTTCAGCTCGTGGAGGTTCATCGGGGTGCCGGTGGAGACGGTGTGGCTCCAGGCGACGCGGTCGTTGTAGCCGATGTTGACGACCGGCGAGCCGAGCAGCGAGCCGCCGGCCACGTTGAGTTCGCCGGGGATGGTCTGCTGGGACTGCCAGAAGCGGCGGCCGCCCTGCCAGGGGTAGTGCGGGTTGCCCAGCAGCAGTCCGCGGCCGTTCGCGGTGGTGTCGCCGTTGAAGGCCACCGCGTTGGAGCCCATGGTGCCGCGGGCGCGGTCGAAGAGTTCCCGCGCGCCCCGGGCTGCCTCGTCCGGGTCGGCGGCCGCGCCGCGCGCGGAGCGGGCGCGGTCGCCGGACGGCGGCGTGGCGGCGACGATGCCGTCGGTGGCCATCACCTGTCCGGCGGTCGCGGTCACCGCGTGGGAGAGCAGGACCAGGTCGTCGACGGTGACCGGGCGCACCCAGGACTCGCCCCGGCAGGCGGGGTCGTCGATCTCGTTCTGGGCGAGCCAGGCGTTGTAGCCCCTGGCCCAGCCGCGGAGCAGGTCCTTCACCTCGCGGCCGGGTCCGCGCGGGGCGGGCTCGGCGAAGAGCTTCTGGGCCGTGCGGGTGTTCCGCAGCCCCTGGAAGTAGAGGTCGCTGGTGAGGTTGTCCTTGCCCCCGGAGAGGGCGGCCTCGGGTTCCGCCTCGGCTCCGAAGTGGCGGGAGCGGTCGGCGCGCAGGGTGACGAAGCCGTCCGCGAGGACGCACACCTGGTCGGCTGCCTGGGCCCAGCCCGAGCCGAAGCCGAGGTCGGTGTAGTCGTCCGCGGTGATGTGCGGGATGCCGTACTCGGTGTAGCGGATGGTGGCGGAGAGCGAGCCGGATCTCGCCACGGACACCCGGTCGCCGGAACGGCCGTCGGTGGCGGCGGCCGTGGGCGCGAGGGTCGCCGCGGTGGTCGTCAGAGCGATGGCGGCGATGGCGAGGGTACGGATTCGGCCGCCTCGGCGCAGTCTTCCCGAAGGGGCCCCGGAGGGCGTACGGAAGAGCAAAAGGTCTCCCAACTCAGTGCTGAGCACGGGTGGTTGCGGGCCCCGGTGACGCGGGGCCCACAACAACCCATCAGGAGTCAATTCTCTTTGTCAAGGACGGAACTCGGCGGCCCTGATCTGCGTCTTCACAGTGGCTTCGCCGCGCCTTCCCTCGGCTTCCGCGGCGCGTTCCGGACCCCGTGACGAGCGGGTGGGGACGCCTCGGCCGCGGCGGCCGGTCGGCGGAGTCCGTGGCGGGTGTGGGCCCCGCCGGGTGCGGGGCCCACGCCCCGGGCCGCCGTCAGGCGGGCCGGTGCTCCCAGCCGCGCGCGGTCCGGGTGAGGTGGCGGAAGCCGTGCCGGGCGAGCCCGGCGATCTCCTCGGTCTCGTCGTCGGTCGCGTAGGAGAGGAGCCGGTCGCAGCCGCAGAGGGTCAGCCACTGGCGGGCCTCGCCGAGGAGCCGGCCGAGGAGTTCGGGGTGGGGGTCGTCGGGCAGTTCGAGATCGGCGATGTCGGCGATGCCGCCGGAGCGGGCGTGCCGTTCGGGCCGTTCGAGGTTGGTGTCGAGTTCGATGTGGGCGACGGGCTCGCCGTCGAGCCGGGCGGTGAGGCGGGTGCCGAGTTCGCCGAGGGTGCGGTGGAAGGTCAGTCCCGGCAGCGGTGCGGCCGCGGGGGCGGGCAGTTCGGCGACGGAGGCGATCAGCAGCGTCTCGACGTGCCCGGTGTGGACGAATCCGGCGCGCTCCAGGGACGCGCGCACATGGGGCCACTGCTCGGGGACGCCGTAGACGCCGGGGGCGGGCAGCTGCCCGTCGGTGAGGCGGGCGCGGACGTGCCAGCGGGTGAGCTGGGCCAGGCAGGCGGTGAGCAGCAGATCGGCGGGGTCTTCGGCGGCGGCGCCGTCCGGCCGGGGGAAGTGGACGAACCAGGCGATGTGCCCGGTGTCCCGGTAGTCCTCGCCGACGTCCGGGTCGTTGCGGTACCGCAGCAGATGGGCGGCGGCGACGATCTGCCGCTCGTGCTCGGCGACGAGGGTGGCGCGCTCGGCGACCCACGGGTCGGTGACGTACTCCTCCGGGCAGCGCTCCAGGCTGCTGAGGACGGTGTTGACCGAGACGGTCACGCCGGGAACGACGGCGGCGGCGTGCGCGTTGACGAGAACGGTGAGCTGATCGCGGTCTTCGCGGTGGAAGGGGCGCACACTCGGGGATGCGGACATGGCTGGGCCTCCGTGGATCTACGGTGGGGAGGGGCCGCCATGAGGTGCGGTACGCGGATGACCTTAGCATTCCCTCATCGGGGCGCTCGCCCGTCGTCAGGGTGAGCCGTCGCACGCTCGCGCGCGTCCGCAGGGGCGCCGGGAGCACGTTGGCAGGGAGAGGTGGCGTATGAGCGTGATCAGTCCGGAGATTCGCGCGCGGGTCGCGGGGGCCCATATCTGGTTCGTGGCGACCGTCCGCCCGGACGGCGCGCCGCATGTGAGTCCGATGTGGCTGGGCACGGTGGACGATCTGCTGCTGTTCAACACGGCCGTGGGGCGGGTCAAGGAGCGCAATCTCCGCCATGATCCCCGGCTGTATCTGTCCCACACGGCCAAGGACGATCCGTACGACCGGGTGCAGATCCGGGGGCGGGCGGTGCGGTTCGTGGAGGGGGCGCAGGCGGACCGGGACATCGATCTGCTGGCGCAGAAGTATCTGGGGACGGAGCGGTTCGAGCTGCGGGTGCCGGGCGAGCGGCGGGTGAGTGTGCTGATCGAGCCGTCGCACGCGCGCCGGATCGTCGGCGTGGAGCGGTTCCCTGCGGGGGTGCTGCCGCCGGAGCCCGGGACCGGCTGAGACCGGGACCGCCGGAGCCCGGCCGGTGGGCCGGGCTCAGCGGCCCCGGCTCCAGCGGAAGTCCAGCTCCGGGAAGCGGGCCGAGGGCCCGCGCAGCAGCGGGGCCGGGCGGTGGGCGAGGAAACGGCCGAAGAAGGCGACGGCGACGGCCCGGACGATCTCGGCGGCCCGGTCCGGGGCGATGTCGCCCAGCATCTCCCGCCACAGCGGCGCGGGCCGGCTCTCGCGCAGGCCGATGGCCTCGGCGTACAGCGGGAGATCGGTCGCGCTGAGGTGCCCGCCGCCGGCCAGGTGCAGATGGCGGCCCCAGCCGTGGTGGGCGGCCCGCCAGCGGGCCCAGGTGTCGTGGTCGGGCGACGAGCTGAGCAGCAGGAAGGGCCGGTCCAGGCCCTGGTCGGCGACGGCCGTGCCGAACAGGCCGCCGTCGAGGTCGAGCCCGGCGGCGAAGCGGCGGTCCTGGCGCATCGCCTCGGCCGCCGCCGCGCCGCCCATGGAGTGGCCGAGGATCCCGACGCGCACGGGAGCGGTCCGGCGGGCCGTCAGCTCATCGGCGGCGAAGCGCAGATCGGCGGCGCGCACGGAGGTCTCCAACCGGTCCTGCGCGTCCCAGTCGTCGGGGGCGGAGGGCAGATTGCCGCGGATCAGCCGGCCGTCCGGAAAGGCGACGGCGGCGGCGTCATGGGTGTGGTCCAGGGCCGCCACCGTATGTCCGTGCGAGGCGAGTTCGGCGGCGAGCGAGGTGGTCAGGGCGCGGACGGAGCCCCGGCCGTGGCTGAGCAGGATCAGGGTGGGCCGGACGGGCGCGCGTCCGGCGGCGCGGACCCCGGTGGTCACCCGGGCGAGGGAGCCCGCCGGTACGCCCCAGTCCGCCTCCAGGACGGCGGCGGTGGGCGCGTCGGCGTACCCGGCGGGCCGTCCCGGGGGGCGGTGGGCGGGGAACCAGAGCTGGGCCATCAGCTCACGCGGTCCGGGGCGGGCCGCGAAGGGGTCGGTGCGCGTGCGGTCGGTCAGCGGGAGGGCGCGGGTCCCGACGGGGTGCGGCCCGGTCGCCCGGGGCAGCGGCAGCGGTCCGCCGGCCGGGGAGGCGGCGGCCGTTCCGGCGGTGGACAGGGCGGCCGCGGCGGCGCCGGTGGCGGTGAGCAGCAGGGAACGACGGGCGAGCACCGGCGCCTCCGGGAGTCCCGGGCACGGGGTGCGCCCGGATCACCGGACACCCTAATGGGTACGGACCAATTGACGGGAGAGTCCGGACCTGCCGGAATCCCCCGCCGGGACGGGCCGCTCCCTGATTCCTCGTCGGGTCCGCCGCCCATCTAGGACATCCTCCGACCTACTGCCCGCCTACCTTCGTTCTGTCACCGGGGAGCGCCCCGGGGGCGCGACCGAGAGCCGAGGAGAGCCGTGAACGACCGGATCCGTCCCTTCCGCATCGAGATCCCGCAGGCCGATCTGGACGATCTCCACGAGCGGCTCGACCGCACCCGCTGGCCCCGCCCGCTCCCCGGCGGGGGCTGGAGCCGCGGGGTGCCGGTGGAGTATCTGAAGGAGCTGGCCGCCCACTGGCGCACCGGCTACGACTGGCGGGAGCACGAGGCCCGGCTGAACCGCTTCCCGCAGTTCATGACCGAGATCGACGGCCAGGACATCCACTTCCTCCAGGTCCGCTCCCCCGAGCCGGACGCCCTGCCGCTGCTGCTGAACCACGGCTGGCCCAACTCCTTCGTGGAGTTCACCGACCTCGTCGACCGGCTCGCCGACCCGCGCGCGCACGGCGCGGACCCCGCCCAGGCGTTCCATGTGGTCGTTCCCTCCGTGCCCGGCTTCGGATTCTCCGCGCCGCCGCGGGACACCGGCTGGAGCGCCGAGCGGGTGGGCCGGATCTTCGCCGGGCTGATGGACGTGCTGGGGTACGAGCGCTACGGCGTCCAGGGCGGCGACCTCGGCGCCTATCTCGCCCCGGCGACCGCCGAGGCCGCGCCCGACCGCGTCGTCGGCGTACACGTCAACGGCGGCTTCGGCTTTCCCGAGCCGGAGGACGTCCCGCTGCTCGAACCGGACGAGCGGGCGCTGTACGAGCGGATGCTGGAGTGGACCGAGAACGGCGGGGTCGACCACCACACCCTGCTGCGGGCCTCGCCGCAGACGTTCTCCTACGGCTGGAACGATTCGCCGGTGGCCCAGCTCGCCTGGCTGATGGAGAAGTTCCGGGAGTTCCACCCCCACGTCGAGCTGCCCGAGCAGGCCATCGACCGGGAGCTTCTGCTGACCAACGCCTGTGTGTACTGGTTCACCGGCACCTCGGGCTCCTCCTCCTGGTTCATGTACGAGAACGAGCGCTTCCGCTGGCCGCGCGGTCAGTCGAAGGTCCCGTCCGGCGTGTACTGCGGGCCGCCCGCGATCCGCCGGCTGGCCGAGCGGCACAACACGGTCATCCACTGGCCGGAGTCCAACCCCGGCGGGCACTTCGTGGCGATGGAGCTCCCCGACGCGCTCGCGGCGGACGTCCGCGCCTTCTTCGACCGGGTCCGCTGAGGCGGCCCGCGCCGACCCGCCCGAGTGAATTCGCCGCCGCCGGGCCCTCCCCAGGTGTGCCCGGTCCGGCGGCGGGGCAGGGCTCGGGCAGCCGCCCGGTCCCCGTGTACGGTGCCGGGTCGAGGGGCGGCCGGGACGGTGAGTGCACGGGTGACGGAGACCGGACGAATCGCGGCGGGCGGGGCGCTGATCCAGGCCGCGGGAGCGGGCCTGCGGCTGCGGGGCGGCAGGGAGGTGCTGAGCGGGGTCGACCTGGAGGCGGAGCCCGGCCGGATCACCGCGATCGCGGGCGGCAGCGGCGCGGGAAAGACGCTGCTCCTGGAGACCCTGGCCGGGCTGCGGCGGCCGACCGGCGGACAGGTCCGCCACGACGGACTCGAACCGGCCGACGCCGCCGTGCCCTTCGGCTACGTACCCCAGGACGACATCCTGCACCGGGGGCTCGGCCTGCGGCGCGCCCTCGTGTACGCGGCCCGGCTGCGCGGCGCGCGGGAGGAGTCCGTCGACCGGGTGCTGGGGGAGCTGGGGCTCGCGGCGCGCGCCGGGCAGAGCGTGGGCACCCTCAGCGGCGGCGAGCGCAAACGGGCGGGCATCGCGGTGGAGCTGCTGACCCGGCCCCGGGCGCTCTTCCTGGACGAGCCGACCTCGGGCCTCGACCCGGCGACCGGCGCCCGGCTGATGGACACCCTCGCCCGGCTCGCGGCCGGCGGGGTCACCGTGGTCCTGACCACGCACTCCCCCGCCGACCTCGCCCGCTGCGACCGGATCGTCTTCCTCTCCCCCGACGGCGTCCCCGCCCACGCGGGACCGCCCGGCGAGGTGCTGAGCCGCTTCGGCACGGACGACTTCACCGAGGTGTACGCGGCGGTCGCCGACGCGCCGCCGCCCCGGCCCGCCCCGGGGCCCGGCCGCTCCCCCGTCCCGCCCGCGCCCCGACCGCCCCGACCGCCCCGGCGGACCGGGCGGCGGCCCGGCCCCGGCGCCTTCGCCCAATGGCTGCTGCTCACCCGGCGCGGCGGCGAACTGCTGCGCCGCGACCGGCTCTCCGCCGCGATCATGGTGGGCTCCCCGCTGATGATCGTGGCGATGTTCGCGCTGCTCTTCCGTCCCGGCGTCTTCGACCCCGCGCGGCCCAGCCCCTCGTCCACGGCGATGGTGCTGTTCTGGATCGCGTTCGGGGCGTTCTTCTTCGGGCTGGCCTACGGCCTCCTCCAGATCTGCGCCGAACTGGCCGTGGTCCGCCGGGAGCGGCTCACCGCCCTGCGGCTGGGCCCCTATCTCGCCTCCAAGGTCACCCTGCTGCTGCCCGTCCTGGCGCTCGCGGACGGTCTGCTGCTCGCGGTGCTGCGCGCGGGCGACCGGCTCCCCGACGCGGGGGCCGGGGTCTACGCCTCGCTCTTCGTCACCAGCGCGCTGGCCTCGGCGGCCGGGCTGGCGCTGGGCCTGCTGACCTCGGCGGCGGTCTCGGACCCGGGCCAGGCGGCGCTGATGCTTCCGCTGTTGTGCTTCCCCCAGGTGCTGTTCTCGGGGGCGTTCGTCCCGGTGCCCCTGATGGCCTCGGCCGGACAGTGGATCGGCGCGGCGATGACCAATCGCTGGGCGTTCGAGGCGCTGGGCTCGGCGGCGGACCTGGAGGGGCTGTGGACCCGGGGGGCCTCACCGCTGGGCCCGCCGCTGCTCGCCTCGTACGGGGAGACCTTCGCCCACGCCCCCTGGTCGCGCTGGCTGATCCTGGCCGGTTTCACCGTCTGCTTCCTGGTCGCGGCCGGGTGGGTGCTGCACCGGCGGTGCCCCACCCTCGCCCGGCCGCTCACCGGCGGGGCGGGCGGACGCTGAGCCTCGGCGCCCGCCCGCCTCAGCAGCCCGTTCTCGGCACGAGGCCGTCCGGCGACGGCGACCGGTCCCGGTAGGCGTCCTCCAGGAACCGCAGCAGGGCGTCCACGTCGGCCGTGTTGGAGGAGAGGCCGACCGACACCCGGATCGCCCCGGCGGAGGGCAGACCGAGCCGAGCGAGGTAGTCCTCCATGGTCACCGCGGTACGGTCGCGGCCGGTGCGCCGCAGCGCGTCCGCGGCGATCTGGAAGGCCGCCTCGCCCGCGCCCGGATTGCAGAAGCACCCCGTCCGCAGCGAGATGCGGGCCGCCGAGCTGTCCCGGGCGACGATCCTCTCGTCCACGACCGAGCCGCCGGCGTCCAGGACGTTGAGCGCCACGGTGCCGCCGCGCCGCGCCGTGGTGCGGGGCCCGTACAGCCGGGTCAGCGGCCGGCCGTCGCTGTGCCGCAGCCCGGCGAGTCCCGTCAGCAGCCGGGCGGTGAGCCGGGCGACATGGTCGTGGACCGCCTCGACGCCGATGGACTCGATCCAGTCGAGCCCGGTGCGGACCTCGGGGATGGCGTGGAAGTTGACCGTGCCGTCCTCGAAGGCGGCCGCCCCGGCGGCGAACCGGTGCCACCGGCCGAGCGCGCTGACGACCTGGATCGTGCCGCCGGAGAACCAGGGCCGGCGCAGCAGCGCCAGCGAGCTGGTGCGGGCGATCAGACACCCCACGCCGGTGGGGAACCCGAACACCTTGTACCAGCTCAGTACGGTGAAGTCGGCTCCCCAGCGGCTCAGTCGCAGCGGGTTGGACGCGGCGAACGCGGCGGCGTCGAGGAGGACGTGCCAGCCGCGCTCCCGGGCGCGGGGGATCCACTCCAGCGGATGGCGCACCCCGCTGAAGTTGCTCTGCGCCGGGAAGGCGAACAGCCCGCGCCCGCCGCGCCGTCCCCGCAGCGCCGCGTCGACGGCCTCGTCGGCGACCCTCATCTCGGGGCCCGCCAGGGGGATGTACGTGGTCGGCGCGCGACGGGCGCGGGCGAACTCCCGCAGTCCGTTGACGGAGTTGTGGTTGTCGAGGGTGAGCAGCAGTTCGGCGCGCCGTCTGCGGAAGGGATAGCCCTCGCCGACGAGCCGGCAGGCCGCGGTGGCGTTGGGGGTGAACACGACGGTGTACTCGGCGGGATCGGCCCCGGCGAAGCGCAGCACCCGCTCCCTGGCCTCGTCCACCAGCGCGGTGGTGGGCGCGGAGGCCGGGCTGTCGGTGTGGGGATTGCCGAAGACGCCCCGGGTGAGACGGTCGGTCTGGGCGCTGAGCTGGCTGCGGGCCGGGAGGCCCGCGCCGGTGTGGTCGAGGTATATGTGGCGGGTCTCGTCGAGGTAGCCGTACTCGACGGCCCGTATCCGGGCGAAGCCGTCCCGGTCGCCGGGGCCTTCGGGGTGATTCCCGGGCATATGTCGGCTGTCGGTCTCATGGACGTTCTCGGTCATTCCATCCCCTGTCCGGCTCCCCGGTTCCCAGCATGCGGCCGGGCCCGGCGCGGCGGCAAGAACGCCGGGCCGGGCCCGTTCGCGCCTCGGCCTCAGGGCCGCGGGCGGTGTCCGCGCCGTCCGGCGGGCGCGTGGGGGCGGCGGCCCGCCGGCGCGACCGGCCCCGGACCGCCCGTCCGGGCCCGGGCCGGGGCGACGAGCCGGTACAGATCGGCCCACTGTCCGGCGGTGAGCCGCCCGGGCAGCGTCCCGGCTCCGAGGCGGTGCTCGCGCAGCCACTCCTCGATGTGCCGCCGGGGCACGTCGGGCGCGGCGGCGGCGACGATCCGGCCGAGCCCCCGGCCCTCTCCGGTGAACACCCGGCGCACCAGGTCCTGATAGCGCCCCCGGTCGGCCGCCCCGACGAGCGGTTCGGCGCGGCGGCCGAGGGTGATGATCCCGCCGTCGACGCCCGGGCGGGGCCGGAAGGCCCCGGCGGAGACCCGGCCGCCGAGGCCGAAGGCGTACCAGGGCCACCACTGGGCGGTCATCATCGTCGCCCCGCCCACACCGGCGCGGCGGCGGGCGACCTCCCACTGCGCCAGCAGGACGGCGTCGGTCCAGCCGGGTGCGGCCAGGACGTGACGGAGCATGGCGGTGGTCGCGTGGAAGGGCAGATTGCCGACGAGTACGTGCGCGGTCGGCGGGAGGGGGTGGCGCAGGAAGTCGGCGTGGACGATCCGGGTCGGCGCGGCGGTGCGGCGGGCCAGCCGCGCGGCGAGCCGGCCGTCGATCTCGACGGCGGTCAGCGGCCTGCCGAGCCGCTGGAGGGGAAGGGTCAGGGCGCCGTCTCCGGCGCCGATTTCGACGAGCGGACCGTCGGTGCGGGCGACGAGGCCCACGACGGTGTCGATCGTGGCGGTGTCGACGAGGAAGTTCTGGCCGAGTTCATGACGGCCTGGGCGATGGGTGCGCACGGGGGTGACTCCACGGCTTCAAGGAAGGAGCCGGGCAGCGTGAGACTCTGGACGGCCGCTCGGCGAGGACGCGCTGAAGCGGCGGGAAAGGGGCCCGCGTGAGGGGCCGGTCCGCCGCTAGGAGCGGCGGGTGCGGGTGATGGCGAAGGCACACATGGGAGCGAATCTAGCGGCGTTGATCACGCTCCTCAACCGGATTACGCCCGGCGCCCGGCGGATCCTGGCCGGGTGCCGACGCCGGGTGCCGACGCCGGGGCCGGTGCCGATGCCGGACCCGGGTGCCGGACCCGGGTGCCGGGCGTGCTCCCGGAGAAGGCCGCCGCCCGCACCGCCGCCGTTTCACGCGAGCGGCGCCTGGCCGAGCGTGCGAGCGCCGGCCCGGCGCACCCGGGGCGATCGGCCTCTGTGGCGGAACGGGCGGTGGACCTCGTGGTGGGGCCGGTCCAGCGCGGTCGTGGCGGTGGCGCGGGCTCGCACGGCCGGAGTTCTCGCCGTCGGCCGTGCCCGGGGAGCGGCCCGTGGCGGAGCCGGGCCGGTGGTCCCCGCCCCCCGGTCCCGGCTCCGCCGCACCCCGGCGGCGTGCGCCGTCGGGCGGACGCCGTGTCAGCTCCGGCGCGCCCGGACCACCATCGGGACATGGTCGGGGTGGGCCATCGCCGAGGCCGCCTCGCGGGTGGTGTGCCCGTCCACCGGGCGGAGCCGCCAGCGGGCGAGGATCGTCGCCAGCGCGATGGCGGCCTCGGTCCAGGCGAAGGCGTCGCCGATGCACTTGCGGTTGCCCGCGCCGAACGGGACGAACGCCTCACGGGGAAGAGCCGCGCGCCGCTCGGGCAGCCAGCGGTCCGGGTCGAAGCGGTCGGGGTCGCTGTAGAGGGCCGGGTCCCGGTGCACGGCGTAGAGGCTGAAGGCGACTTCGGCCCCGGCCGGGATGCGGTAGCCGCCGAGGTCCACCGGCTCGATGGTGCGCCGCATCAGCAGGGTGACGCCGTGCAGCCGGATCACCTCGTCCAGCACCCGCCGGACGGCCTCCAGCCGCGGCACGGCGTCCAGGGTGACCGGCCCGGCGCCGACGACCTCGTCGATCTCGTCCAGGACCCGCCGCTCGGCCTCGGGGTGCCGGGCCAGTTCGTAAAAGGCCCAGCTGAGCGTGGAGGCGGTGGTCTCGGTGCCCGCGAAGAGGATCGTGACCAGCTCGTCGCCGATCTCCTCGTCGCTCAGCCCGGCCCCGGTCTCCTCGTCCCGGGCGTCGAGCAGCAGCGACACCAGATCGTGCCGTCCGCTCCAGCCCTCGCGCCGGGTGGTCGCCACCACCTCGTCGATGATGCTCCGCATGCTGTCCCTGGCCCGGTCGAAGTCCCGGTTGGGACGGATCGGCAGCGCGTCCAGGAAACGCGGCGAGGCGGCCCGTACCAGCACGTTCTTCAGGATGACGGGCAGATCGCGGCGCACCGCCTCGATGGCGGGGCGGCCGAAGTCGCCCGAGAACATCGTCTCGCTGAGGGTGGCGACGGTGTAGTCGCCCATGACGCGTTCGACGGCGATGCGCTGGCCGTCGGTCCAGGACTCGGCGAGTTCGACGGCGTGCCGGCTCATCACCTCCGCGTACCCGGCGATCCGGGTGCGGTGGAAGATCGGCTGGATGAGACGGCGATGGGTACGGTGGTGCTCGCCGCCCGCGTTGGCGAGACCGTTCCCGAAGAGCGGGCGGACCCGGTCGTAGAGCCGGCCCTTCTCGAAGGAGCGGGCCTGGGCGACGGTGACCTGGTGGATCAGTTCGGCGGTGGTGGCGAAGTACACGGGCATCGTGCCGAGTCTGACCCTGACCAGCCGCCCCGTCCGCCGCAGCGAGGTCAGGAAGCCGAGCGGGTCACGCCCGAGCTTGAGGGTGTGACCGATGAACGGGAGCGCTCCCGGCGCGCCGGGTATCTGCTGCGGACCAGCGGACAACTGGTGGACTCCTCTGCTGGATCGGCCCGCCGCCGGGTCGCGACAGGTGTCCGGCGGCGCGCGCACGACGGGCCGCACGGACGGTGACTGATCGACTACGAGGCATCGTACTCACCGGTCACCTCCGTTCCCAGAGTCACTCGCCGCGCTCGTGCCCCGACGCGGCGACGACATGCCGAAGCGCCGGTGAGGATCCCGCGCTCACCGGCGCCCACTCCCAGGAATCCACTTCCGGCCGGGGCCGGCGGTCAGCCGCGGCCCGGCTTCCACCAGGGGCGCGACCTGGCTCCCTGTCCGGCCCGCGCGTCCGGGGCCGGGTCGGCGGCGGCCGGCAGCGGCTGGGAGCCGTGCCCCGGGGCGGCCGGGTCCGCGTCGGGGTCCGCCCCCTCGGAGCGGGGCGGGGTGAACCGTACGGGCAGGGCTTCCACCCGCTCGCTCAGCCAGGCGGCGCTGGTCTCCAGCTCGGCCTCGGAGACCGCGAGTTCGATGCCGGGCAGCATGGTGAGCAGGGTGTCGATGCCGGTGTCGGCGATGGCGCGGCCGATGTCCTGGCCGGGGCATTCGTGCGGTCCGCTGCTGAAGGAGAGATGGGACCGGTTGCCGTGGACGGGCGTCGACAGATCGGGCCGGATCTCCGGATCGGTGTTCCCGGCGGCCAGGCCGAGCATGAGCAGATCCCCGGCCCGGATCCGGCGGCCGCCGAGCACGGTGTCCCCGAGGGCGAACCGGCCGGGGATGGTGGAGAGCGGCGGGGCGTCCCACAGCACCTGCTCCAGGGCGTCGGGCAGGGTCATCTGACCGCCGGAGAGACTGGCGCGGAACCGGCGGTCGGTGAGGACCAGCCGCAGGGTGTTGGCGATCAGATTGACGGTGGTCTCGTTGGCGGCGACGAGCACGAGCCGCAGATGCTCGACGACCTCGTCCTCGCTGAGCCCCGACTCATGGGTGATCAGCCGGCTGGCGAGGTCGCGGCCGGGCCGCCGGGTCTTGCGGCGCACCAGGCCGCGCAGCGTGTCGACGACGAACTCATTGCTGGCGAGGGCGGTCTCGCTGCCCTTCATGAGATCGAGGGAGGCGTCGACCAGCCGGGGGCCGTTCTCCTCGGGCATGCCGAGCAGCTGGGTCATCACCAGCATCGGGAGCTTCTCGGCGTAGTCCCGGATCAGATCGGCCTCGCCCGAGGCCGCGAAGGCGGCGACCAGCTGGCGGGTGTGGCGGGTGACGTAGCGGCGCACCCCGTGACGGTTGAACTGGGAGAGCCCGTCGGTGACGGCGCGGCGGAGCCTGGCGTGCTCGTCGCCGTCGGTGAAGACGCACAGCGGCTTCCATTCGAGCATGGGCATCAGCGGGGAGTCGGGGGCGACCCGGCCCTCCAGGAACATCGACCAGACCCGCGAGTCCCGGGTGTAGAGCGAGGGCGTGCGCACCACGGCGAGGTTCTCGCGGTGGCCGAGGACGAGCCAGGCGGGCAGATCGCCCTGGATGAGCACCGGCGCGACCGGACCGTACTCCCGGCGCAGCATCTCGTACAGCGCCCGGGGGTTGCTCTCCGCCACCGGCCCGTAGAGCCTGTGCAGTCCGTCGGGGCCCATGTTGTGCGCGGGGCAGCCGGGCGGCGGCACGAGTGCGGAAGCGTCGCGGGGGACGTCTGGGCGCGGGGTGGTCACAAGGCCTCCGAAGCCAAGGTGGGGAGCGCCGCGCGGGCGGACGCGGTCGCGGAGATTCCCGGCGGGGCGCTCACGAACATCTCTTCCGGCGTGGGACCGCAGCGGCCGCAGACCCTGCTGCGGTCATACAAGATCCTGAGCCGCTGGCAGCATATCCCTGTTCCGTCGCGACCGGACAAGCCGTCGTGCCGCCCTGGTCCGGGCCCCTTCCCCGGCGCCTGACGGGCTGTCGCAGACTGGTGTCATGACCGATCGGGCGACGACTGAACTGATGCGCCGATTCACGGGCGAGATCCGGGAATTACTGTCACCCCGCGCGCTGTGGGCGCACGGTTCGCTGGGCGGCGGGGACTATCGGGAGGGCCGCAGCGATCTCGATCTGATCGCGGTGCTGGAGCGGCCCGTCACGGCGGCCGGGCGGGTCCGGCTGGCGGCGGCACACCGGCGGCTGCGGCGGGAGCTGCCGCTCGCGGCGAAGCTGCACTGCGGCTATCTGCCGGTCGGCGAGCTGGCCGATCCGGCGCGGCCCCATCTCGCCTGGGCGCACGAGGAGTTGTACCGGCGGCCCGTGACCGAGGTGACCCGCTGTGAACTGCACCGGTTCGGGGTGGTGCTGCACGGCGCGCCGCCCGGCGAACTGCTGCCGCCGGTGAGCGACGAGGCGCTGGCGGACTTCGTCGCCGGGGAACTGCGGGGCTACTGGCGGCCCCTGGTGCGCAAGCGCAGGCTGTGGCGGCAGGACGTATGGGTCGATCTCGGTCTGCTGACCCTGGCGCGCGCCTCGGTGACCCTGGAGACGGGCGCGCTGATCAGCAAGGCCGAGGCGCTCGACGTCCTCGTCGACGGGCTGGACGCGCCCGCCGAGGTGGTCGGGGACATCCGGCGGCGGCGGTACGGCGAGGGGGGTACGGAGCCGGTCTCCCCGGAGTGGATCAGGCGCAGGGCGGATCTGACCCGCGCCTTCCTGGGTCCGGCGATCGACCGCGTGGCCGGCGGTCCCCGGCGCTGACGGACCGTAGGCGCACCGGGAGCGGGAAGGCCGGGCAACGGGTCCGCCGGGCGATGTCACACTTTCGCGTCCGTCGCGCACTGAGGAGGGACGGCGCCGCACGGGCGGTCGCCGACGGGGTGTCAGGAGGACTTCGTGGACGTGATGGTGACGGGGGCGGCGGCGATCGTGGTGGCGGGCGCCGTGTGGAGCGTGGTGGGCGCGGCGCGGCGGGCGCTGGAGCGCGCGGTGACGGACATCGTGGTGCGGACGCTCGCGGGGGCCCGGCCCTCGGGCCCCGGCGGCACGCCCCGGCGGCCGGACCTCGGCGCGACGCCGGTCGGAGAGCTTCGGGCCACGGTCCCGTTCGGCGGAGCCGGGGTGAACCGTCGTGGAGGACGCGCCGAGCGCTGAACTGCGCCTCACCGGGGCTCCGCCGGCTCCGGGGGCGCTGTCCGGAGCGCTGCCGGCCGCGCCGCCGGCCGCACTGCCGGGGAAGGACCTCGCGGCGGAGCTGCACGAGGCCGAGTATCCGGGGCTGGTGCGCTTCCTGCTGTTCAGCGGGGCGTCGTGGACCGAGGCGCAGGACGCGGCC
Organism: Streptomyces sp. NPDC014894; assembly: GCF_043080985.1. Taxonomy (NCBI): domain Bacteria; kingdom Bacillati; phylum Actinomycetota; class Actinomycetes; order Kitasatosporales; family Streptomycetaceae; genus Streptomyces; species Streptomyces sp. NPDC014894. The sequence goes on along the minus strand of NZ_JBIBWD010000002.1, from coordinate 756,678 downwards.
CAGGACGCCTTCACCCAGATGTGCCGTCCTGGCGTCCGCATCTCCCGTCCCAAGTCGTGGCTGCGCACGGTGGCGTGGCGCTCCTGGCTGCGGCAGCAGGTGCGGCCGGAGGATCCGTGCGGTCACCTCCCCGAGGTGCGCACCGCGCACTGGCAGAGTCCGGCGCACGCGGCGGAGCTGGGGGCGGAGGAGCGCCGGGTGATCGAGCTGCTGCTCGGCCTGCCCGCCAAGCAGCGGGCGGCGCTGGCGTGGAATCTGGACGGCTTCACCACCCAGGAGAGCGCGGGGGCGATGGGGATCACGCCGGAGGCCGTGCGCCAGAACCTGGCCCGGGCCCGGGCGGCGCTCAAGGCGCGGCTCGGGCTGGAGGGTCCTGACGGCGCCGGGCAGGCGGAGGGGGAGCTGTGACCAGGGGGGACGAACGGCTGGACGCGCTGCTGGCGGCGGCGCACCACGGGCTCGGGATCGCCGTCTACGACGGGCTGATGAGCCAGGGGGGGCCGCCGGAGCCGCGCGATCCGGATCGGGCGCTGGGTCTGCTGCTGGCGGCGGCGCACCGCCAGACGCTGTCCGCCGTGGTCCGCCGCACGGGCCGGCGGGGTTCGGCGGCGCCGGCCCGCAGGCCGGGCGGGCCGGGCGGCAATGGACTGATGGGGCACCCCGCGGCGGTCCGGCTCAAGTACCGCGAGCAGACGCTGCGGGTCGCGCGGGCCCACTGGCCGCAGGAGCTGGACGACACCGTCCACCGCGCGCTGGAGGCGGTACGGGAGCTGACGGCGCGGCTGGCGGCGGGCCGGCCGCCGGACTCGGCCCGGGCCGCGCTCGCCCGGGCGGGCGAGGAGCTGGAGCGGGTGCTGTCGCTGCCCCGGGCCCCTCGGCTGCCCGCCGCGCTGACGGGGTACGACTATCCGGAGCTGGCGCAGGCGCTGCTGGCGGGGCGCGCGGCCCGGCTGATGGACGAGACCCGCGCGTCGCTCGCCCTGCTGGAGGCCGAGCTGCTCCCCCGGCTGGACGAGGAGGACGTCTCCTTCGCGGGCGCGCTGGAGGTGGCCGAGGATCTCGCCGGGGATCTGGAGCTGGCGTACCGCTCGGCGCTCTCGCTGCTGAGCGCGGTCACCGAGGCCGAGGAGGCGGGCCATGACTTCCGGGGGGCGGATCTGCGGGAGGTGGTCCTGGACGGGGTCGGGCTCGCGGGCGTCCGCTGGGACGCGGGCACGCGCTGGCCGCCGGGGTGGGAGGAGCGCATGTGGCGGGCGTCCGCGGCGACCGACGACGAGCTGGGGGTGCTGGTGGTGGGGCCCGAGCCGCACGGCAGCGCGGTGGCGGCCGATCTCTGAGGGCTGTTCGGCCCCGGGGTCCCGGCCGCCGGGTCCCGCCTCGGCCCACCGGCCCACCGGCGCGGCGCCCGGCGGCGCGGTGCCCGGCGGCGCGGTGCCCGGCGGCGCGGGGGTGGCCCGACCGCGTGGCCGCTTCCCCATCGGGGCGGGTCCGGGCCGATTCGGTACGGTCCGGTCTGATCCGGTCAGCTCTGATCCGGTGCGGTCTGATCCGGTCGGCTCTGGTCCGGTCCAGCGCGGTCTGGTCCGGTCAGCTCCGGTGCGGTGCGGTGCGGTGCGGTGCGGGTGCGGGATACGGGCCACCGGCCGCTCAGTCTCCGGGCGGCGCGGCCGGGGCCGTCGGCGCCGGGGAGGGCCCGTGGTCGAGGACGGGTCCGGGCGGGGCGGAGTTGAGCACCCACACCCCGGCCACGACGGCGAGGGTGAAGACGGCGGCGACCAGGGCGGTGAGGACGAGCCTGCGGCGGCGTTCCCGGCGGTGCCACTCGCCGCGCGCGGTGCGATAGGCGTCGGGCGCGGGGTGCACCTGTCCGGCGAGCGCCTCCATGGCCTCGCGCAGCCTGCGTTCGGTGTCCTGGCCGTTCATCGGCGGCTCTCCAGCCCCTGGGTCAGTGCGGCGATGCCTCGCGCGGTGTGCGTCTTGACCGATCCGGTGGAGATTCCCATGGCGGTGGCGATCTCGCCTTCCTTGAGGCCCATCCAGTGGCGCAGCACCAGGGCCTCGCGCTGCCGGGGAGGCAGTTTCCGCAGGGCGGTGATCAGCGCCCGCTGGTCGTCGTGGAGGAGCGCGGTGGACTCGGCGGAGACGGCCCATTCGGCGATCGGGGCCTCGGCATGCTTACGGACTATCTGGAGGTGGCGTATGCGCATCCGGGTGAGGTTGCAGACCACGGAGCGCAGATAGGACTCGGCGCGGTCGGCGTCGCGGAGCCTGCGCCATTTGCGGTAGATCTCGTAGTAGGCCTCGGCGACGATGTTCTCGGGGTCGTCGGCGCCGAGCAGGGCGGCGAGACGGAGCATCGAGGTGTAGTGCTCCTCGAAGAGACGGGCCAGGGCCGCCTCCCGTTCCTGTTCGGCGGGGTCGGCGCCGGCGGTCTCGGCGGCCGCGGGGCGCGCGGACCGTACGGCGGGCTCCGCCGGGGCGGCGGAGCGGGCCGGCGGGAACAGGGTGCGGGCGGCGCGCGATGTCCTTCTCATGGGGAGCTGGTTCCCGTCTGGGGCCGGGGCCGTTGGTGGGTTCGTACGGCGAGGGGGGTGGTGTCGGGGCGGGCCGGGACGCCCCACCGCCGCAGCAGGGCGGTGCCGATGACGGCGACGCCCGCGTTGAGGACGAGGGCGGCGAGTCCGGCGTAGATCTCCACGGTGTGGCCGCCGGGGCCCAGCGGGACGACCGGGGAGAAACCCTGCCGGACGACCATGACCGTACCGAAGACCATGCCGGCCGCCCACCCCAGGAGCAGGGCCCGGTGGTGCAGCCGGCGGGTGTAGAGGCCGATCGCGACGGCGGGGAAGATCTGGAGGATCCAGACGCCGCCGAGGAGTTGGAGATTGATCGCCGCCTGGTCGCGCAGGCCGAGGACGAAGGCCACGGCGCCCGCCTTCGCGGCGAGGGAGACCGCCCGGGCGATCCGCACCTGCCGCTTGGGGGTGGCGGTGGGGTGGACGTACTCGACGTACACGTTCCGTACGAAGGAGGTCGCCGCCGCCACCGACATCACCGCCGCCGGGACCAGGGCCCCCACCGTGATCGCGCCGAGGACCAGCCCGGTGAGGGGGGCCGGCATCAGCCGGTCGACGAGCATCGGCACCGCCGACTCCGCGCCGGGGCCCGGGACGCGCACCCCGGCGGCGACGGCTGCTATCCCCAGCAGTCCGAACAGGGCGAGCACCGCGGTCCAGGCCGGGAGCGCCACACAGACCCGGCGCAGGGCCGAGGGTCCGGAGGCGGCGAAGGCGGCGGTCAGCACATGGGGGTACATCAGCAGGGCGAGCGCGGAGCCGAGGGCGAGGCTGGCGAAGGCGAGCCGCTGGTCGTCGGCGAGCAGCAGGGACGCCTGCGGGCCGCCCCGGTCGCCGAGCCGGGCGGACGCGGCGGCGAAGAGCGCGCCGGGGCCGCCGAAACGGTCGAGGACCAGCCAGCCGGCGGCCGCCGCGGAGCCGAAGACGGCGACGGCCTTGAGACCGGAGATGAGCGCGGGGGCGCGCAGCCCGTGCCGGTAGGTGGCGACGGCGAGTCCGGCGAAGACGACGGCGGTCGCGAGGTCGCCGGTGAGCACGGAGGAGTCGCCGACGCCGCCCGCGGCGAGCACGGCGCGGATGCCGAGGAGCTGGAGCGCGAGATACGGCATGGTCGCGAGGATGCCGGTGAGCGCGACGGCCAGCGCGAGCGGCGGTGAGCCGTAGCGGGCGCGGACGAAGTCGGCGACGGTGACATAGCCGCCGTCCCGGGCGACCGACCAGAGCCGGGGCAGCAGGACGAAGGCCAGCGGACAGACGATCACCGTGTAGGGAACGGCGAAGAAGGCGGGCGCGCCGTTGCCGTAGGCGAGGGCGGGGACGGCGGTGAAGGTGTACGCGGTGAACATCGTGCCGCCCAGCAGCAGCCAGCTCCAGCCGGCGCCGAGGCCGCGGTCGGCGAGCGCCCAGCCCTCCAGCGCGGGCAGGGTGTCCCGGGCGTGGAGCCGGCGGGCCCGCGCGGCCAGCAGCGAGGCCGCGCCGACGACGGCGAGGAAGGCCGCGGCCGCGGCTGCTTCGGTCATGGTTCACCGTCCGTGCTGCGCACCGGGCGGGTCACGCTCCGGGCCTCTCCGAGCTGTTGGTCGTGTCCGCGGCCGAGAGCACGGAAATCTCCCGCCCTCTCGTGTCAACCAAACCGCGGAGATCGGCAACTCTTCCACAGACCGGCCCTCGTCAGGGGGCCGGGATCGGACGACGAGGGAGGAATCCATGACGGGAAACGGCCGCCGGGCGGGGTCGGGCGGAGGGACGGCGGTCCGCCGAGGGGCGGCCGGGGTCTGTCTGCTCGCGCCGGTCGTCGCCCTGTTGTGGGTGCCCTGGTACGCGCGGGAGCTGCCCCGGCTGGCGGGGGTGCCGTTCTTCTACTGGTACCAGCTCGCCTGGGTTCCCCTGTGCGCGCTGGCGATGTTCGCCGCCCATCGGCTCACCCGACGGGCGGGGTCCGGCGAGCGCCGGGGGCCGGACCGCTGAGCGTCCAACGCACCGCCGGGCGCGGGGGCACGGGCCCGCCCGCGCGCCGGTCCGCCGGCCCGGTCCCGGCCCGCCCGTCACACCGTCAGTCCCCCCGTCACACCGTAAGTCCCCCCGCCAGTCCGTCAGTACGCGCGTCAGTCCGTCACCTACGCCGGACCGCCGGTCCGTCACCACGTCAGTCCGTCACCTACCTCAGTCCGTCAATCCGTCACCCACGTCAGTCCGTCGAGTCAGCCGTCAGCCTCTGCCGTCACTTCTGAGGAGCCAGTGTGTCCCGGTCATCCACGCCCCTTTCGCGGGCCCATCCGAAAACGATTCTGCTGTGGACGGCCGTCGCCCTCGTCGGCGCGGTCTGCTGGGGTGTGCTGGCCCTCGCCCGGGGCGAGGAGATCTCGGCCGTCTGGCTCGTCGGCGCGGCCCTGGGCTCGTACGCCATCGCCTACCGGTTCTACTCCCGGTTCATCGCGACCCGGGTGCTGCGGCCCGACGACACCCGGGCGACCCCGGCCGAGCGGCTGAACGACGGGGTGGACTACCAGCCCACCGACCGGCGGGTGCTGCTGGGCCATCACTTCGCGGCCATCGCGGGTGCGGGACCGCTGGTGGGTCCGGTGCTGGCGGTGCAGATGGGATATCTGCCCGGCACCATCTGGATCGTCTTCGGAGTGATCTTCGCCGGGGCGGTGCAGGACATGGTGGTCCTGTTCCTGTCGATGCGCCGGGACGGCAAGAGCCTCGGGCAGATGGCGCGTGAGGAGATCGGGAAGGTGGGCGGGGCCGCGGCCCTCATCGCCGTCTTCATCATCATGATCATTCTGCTGGCGGTGCTGGCGCTGGTCGTGGTGAACGCTCTCGCGCACTCGCCGTGGGGCACCTTCTCGGTGGCGATGACCATCCCGATCGCCCTCTTCATGGGCTTCTATCTGCATGTGATGCGCCCGGGCCGGGTGCTGGAGACCAGTCTGATCGGTGTCGTCCTGCTGCTGCTCGCGATCGTCGGCGGCGGCTGGATCGAGAACTCGTCGCTGGCGGACACCTTCACCCTCAGCCCCACCACGCTCGTCTTCTGTCTCGTGGGCTACGGATTCGTCGCCTCGGTGCTGCCCGTGTGGATGCTGCTCGCGCCGCGCGACTACCTCTCCACCTTCATGAAGATCGGCACCATCGCGCTGCTGGCGCTCGGTGTGGTGTTCGCCGCGCCGACCCTCCAGGCCGACGCCATCACGTCCTTCGCCTCCTCGGGCCAGGGTCCGGTCTTCGCGGGTTCGCTCTTCCCGTTCCTCTTCATCACCATCGCCTGCGGCGCGCTCTCCGGCTTCCACGCCCTGGTCTCCTCCGGCACCACGCCGAAGCTGATCGAGAAGGAGTCGCAGGTCAGGATGATCGGCTACGGCGCGATGCTGATGGAGTCGTTCGTCGCCGTGATGGCGCTGATCGCCGCGTCCGTGCTCGACCCCGGTCTGTACTACGCGATGAACGCCCCGGCCGGAATGCTCGGCTCCAGCGTGGAGTCCGCCTCCCAGGCCGTGGCGAATCTGGGATTCACCATCTCGCCGGAGGAGCTGACGGCGGCGGCCAAGGCGGTCGAGGAGAGCACCCTGGTCGCCCGCACCGGCGGCGCGCCGACGCTCGCGGTCGGCATGTCGCAGATCTTCTCCGACGTCATCGGCGGCGAGGGGATGAAGGCGTTCTGGTACCACTTCGCCATCATGTTCGAGGCGCTGTTCATCCTCACGACCGTCGACGCCGGGACCCGGGTGGGGCGCTTCATGCTCCAGGACATGCTGGGCAATGTGTGGAAGCCGCTCGGCCGGGTCAACTGGAAGCCGGGCATCTGGCTGGCGAGCGCGGTGGTGGTGGCCGGGTGGGGGTACTTCCTCTACGCCGGCGCCACCGATCCGCTCGGCGGGATCAACCAGCTCTTCCCGCTCTTCGGCATCGCGAACCAGCTGCTGGCGGCGATCGCGCTGACCGTCGCCACCACCCTGCTCATCAAGTCGGGCAGGTTCCGCTGGGCCTGGGTGACCGGGGTGCCGCTCGCCTTCACCGTCGCCGTCACCTTCACGGCGAGCTGGCAGAAGGTCTTCTCGCCCGACCCCAGGGTCGGCTTCTTCGCGCAGCGCGACAAGTACGCCGACGCCATCGACGCGGGCACCGAGCTGTCGCCCGCCAAGAGCATGGACGACATGCACACCATCGTCACCAACTCCACCGTCGACGGGGTGCTGATCATCATCTTCGTGGTGCTGGTGACCGTCGTCATCGTCAACGCGGCGGTGGTGTGCGTGCGCGCCCGGCTCTCCCCCACGCCGCCGCCGACCAGCGAGGCCCCCTATGTGGCCTCGCGGCTGGACGACCCGGCGGCCGAGCCGCTCGCCGGGGTGCGCGAGTGAGCGCCGTGCCCGCCGCCTGGACGGCGGCGCTGGGCCGGGGGCTGCGCGCGGTCCACTGGTATCTGCGCGAGCTGACCGGCGAGAGCGCGTACGACCGGTACTGCGAGCGGCACCGCCGGGAGCACCCCGGCGCCGAGCCGCCGACCCCGCGCGAGTTCCAGCGGCTGCTGGTGCGGCGTCAGGAGGAGCGGCCCCGCTCCCGCTGCTGCTGATCCGGCCCCGGAACGACCGTGCGCCCGCCCCCTTCCCGGGAGCGGGCGCACGGTCGTGAGCGGCGGCGGCCGGTCAGCACATCTTGTAGTCGACCCTGGTGGAGTTGTACGAGCAGGCGTCGACCTTGGCCCCCGAGCCCTTCTTCAGGGTGGCGGTGTCCTTGTCGTTGTTCCAGACATAGGCGCGCCGGCCCTGGTACCGGGTCGCGGAGGTGTTCTTCCCCTTGCCGGTGCGTATCGTCACCGTCTTGCCCTTGCCGAGGGTGTACGCGCCGAAGACGTACTTGTGGTTCGCCTTGTCGCTGAGCACCCAGCCCTTGAGGTTCACCGCCGACTTGGTGGTGTTGCGGATCTGGACGTACTCGCCGTTCAGGCTGGAGTTGCCTCGGTTGTCCTCGCCCGGGCTGTCGTAGTAGATCTTGTACAGATGTACGGATCCCTTGGCGGCGTGCGCGGGCGAGGGCAGCAGAACGAGCCCTCCGAAACTCACCGCGACGGCGGCAGCGGCGATGGAACGCGTGTGACGCATGAGCACCCTTCACTTCGGGCCGGGCGCCCCCCACTGTCGGGCCCGGCTCAGGCGCTCAGCGTATGCACAAACCATATGCCGTGGAGAATATTTCGTTGAAGTGTGGAGGATTTATGTCTCCGTCCGGCGATCCTCCACCATCCCTCCCCCGGTCCCGCCCGGGCCGGCCCCGGCTCACTCCGCCTCACCCGGCGCGCTCAGCCAGCCCGCGACGGCGTCCGCGATCGGCTGTCCGGTCTCCAGTTCGACGAAGCCGAACTGCCCTCCCTGGTTGCACTCCAGGAACCACCAGGTCCCCTCGGCGTCCTCCGCGAAGTCGAAGGCCCCGTAGGCGAGCTCGGCCAGCTCCAGATAGCGGGCGACGGAGCGCCGGACCCGGGCCGTCGCCTCGACCGGCTCCCAGGTGTGGCCCGTGTCACCGAACCGGCCGTCCACCTGGCCCGGTTCGGCGGCCTTGCGCGCGGCGAAGATCTCCTCGCCGACGGCGGTGAGCCGGATGTCGGCGCTCTTGGCGATGTACCGCTGAAGGAGTGTGGGCCCCGCCGCCACCTCGGCGAAGTCCGCGTCGGCCGGCACCAGGGTGGTGGGCAGCGCCATCGGCGGATCGCCCGGCGGCCTGCCCGACACCGCCTTGACCACCACATGCCGGTACTGGTCGGCGAACTGCCGGGCGACCCGGGGGTAGGTCGTGACGACCGTGGCGGGCACCGGGAAGCCGCTGCGGTGGGCGAGGCGCAGCTGCCACGGTTTCAGCCGCGCCCTGGCCGCCGCGCCCCGCTCGTTCATCCAGCGGGCCGCGGTGCAGTCGAGCATCCCGTACAGCGCCTGGCCGCTCTCGGCGGAGAGCCAGGCGGAGGGTTCGGGGGCGTGCGCGGCCGGTTCGCCGGGCCTGCGCACCCAGACGGAGCGCAGGCCGTCCATGCTCACCACGCGCCCGCCCGTCGACAGATAGCCGCGGAACTCGCCCCGGACGTACTCCGCCGAGAGCGCTCCCTCGCCGGGAATGTCGGCGGGGTCGAACCGGACGAGGGGGACGCCTCTCGTGTGGAGCTTCGCCACCACCATGTCCGCGGTCACATCCTGCTCACAGGTCAGGATCAGTACGGTCATCGCGCGCGGCGTATCAGTCGTCGAAGTGGGTGGCGGAACCGGCTGTGGAGGTGGTGGTGCCGACCGCCGCCAGCAGGGCCCGGTCCGCGATGGCCGGGCGCCCGTCGGGCAGGACGTTCAGCTGCAGAGTGGAATCGTACGAGTACTGGTCGATCACAGGCGCCAGCTCGGCCGGACGAGCGTAGTTCCACGCGAACGGTTTCATGCTTTCTCCCTGGCCCACACGGGACTGTCCGGGGCCACTGCGTGGCCCATGAGAGCAATACGTGGAGTTGATGTAGTTGATTCATCACATACCGTCATATTGCGAAAAAGTACGTGCCAGTCGGACGTCCCCGATCCGAGCAGCTGTACATCCGCACCGCTAACCATTCCGCGCGCGCGGGCCGTTGACGTTTCCTGACACCTATAGAGACGTTCGAGGAGCCAATTCCGTGCACTGGAAGGGGAAGTGATGTCGGTCACCATCGGCCACAGGCGTCCCAGTGGTCACGTTGGTACCGGCGTTCACCCGCACCTCCCGTCATGCGGCGAACACGGCGTGATACCGCGTTCCTTCTCCATGTGCCCTTCCGGCGCCCGGTCACTCGGACACGGATACCGGGGTCATGGCCGCCGCCCGCGGAACCCGGCAGGATCGGCGCCCTCACCGAAATCGTACGAGGAAAGGCTGCGAATACCCATGACGAGCGACCTTCCGCCGGCCGCGGGTGTGCCCGTTCCGGACACCCGGCTCGCCCAGGAGGCCACCGAGCTGGTGCGGGACACGACGAGCGACCTGATCTACGACCACTCGCGCCGGGTCTACTTCTTCGGCGCGCTCCAGGGCCGGGCCCGGGACTTGTCCTTCGACCCGGAGCTGCTCTACCTCGGGGCCATGTTCCATGACCTGGGGCTCGGCGAACGGTTCCACCACAGCGGGCGGCGCTTCGAGGTGGACGGCGCGGACGAGGCGCGGCGCTTTCTGCGGAGCCGGGGGGTGCCCGAGGACAGCGTGCGGCGGGTGTGGACCGCCATCGCCCTGCACACCACTCCCGGCATTCCCGAGTTCATGGAGCCGGAAGTGGCTCTGGTCACCGCGGGAGTCGAGTTCGACGTACTGGGAATCGGATTCGACGCCGTCTCGGACACGGACCGTGCGGCAATCGTCACTCTGCATCCACGTCCGGACTTCAAGCGACGCATCCTGGAGGCGTTCACGGACGGAATCCGCCCGAAGCCGGAGACCGCATTCGGCAATGTGAAGGCGGATGTCCTCGCGCACTATGTGCCGGGTTTCGAACGAGGGGATTTCGTACGGACGATCCTGGACTCGCCGTGGTCCGAATGACGGAGTCACCGGGGGCCGCCCGTTCGGGGTTTTGTACCGCAACCGCCGTGGGCCGTCATCCCTCCGCGAGGCGTTCCAGGATCCCGGTGAATCCCGCCCACGCCTGTTCGGTGTCCGGGCCGCGGGTGTGCGCGGAGCGGAACAGGCCGAGAAAGGCCGTCAGGTCCTCCAGGTCCCAGCGCAGCCGGTAGAACGCGAGAGCGACGGGGTCGGGAACCCGGCCGGTCAGTTCCGTGTAGCGGTCCAGGCCGCCGGGTTCCCCGTCGAGGTGCCACAGATCGCGCTCGGGCGCCGCGAGCCCCACGGTGTCCCAGTCCACCAGCAGCCCCCGCTCCCCCTGCCAGAGCAGATTGCCCGGGTGCGGCTCGCCGTGGGTCACCACGCGCTCCGCCCCGGCGCTCGCCGTCCGCTCCAGCAGCGCGTCGAAGGCGTCCAGGGCGCGGTGCGGCCCCGACCGCGCGACCAGGGCCCGGGCGGGCTCGGCGAACGGGCCCCCGCTCCAGGGGCGGTCCGTCTCGCGCAGCGCGGCCTCCAGCCGGTCCCGCGCCGGGAGTCCGGGCGGGGGCTCGGGCGTGCCGGCGGGCGGTTCGGCGCGGTGGAGCGCGGCCAGCAGCTCCAGGGTCGTACGCCGCCGGGCCGGCGAGGGAGTCTCGCCGAAGGAGCCCGAGGCCCCCGGCAGCAGCGGGAAGACGCTGACGGCGTGCCGGCCGTCGGCCAGCGGGCAAAGGGTCCGGCCGTCGGCGGCGGGCAGCGGCGCGACCACGAAGTCGAGCCCGGCGCGCTCGCGCAGGGCGAGCGCGGTGTCCATCGCCCGGCCCAGCCCCTCCCGGGCGGCCTCGACTCCCCTTCCGCAGTGTTCCTTGTCGGACAGGTCGGCGACGGTGACGAACCACTCGCCGGCGCCGCGCGCGATCCAGTGGTGGTCGCCGAAGCCGACCGGGGCGTAGGCGAGCGCGGCGGCCTCGATGTCCCAGTCGCGCAGGGCGCGCCGCACCGTCGGATCGTCGAGTGTGGGGGGCTGTTCCTTCATACGGCCGAAGCTAGTGGGTCGGGCCGGGGCCGGGCACTCGGTTTTCCCGCCGCCGGAGCAGGGCGTGGGCGGCGGCGGCGGCCGGCACGGTCGCGGCCACCGCGAACAGCAGGGCCGACGCGGCGGCCCCCTCCCGGAGCAGCCACGCGCCGAGCAGTCCGCCCGCGAACATGGCGGCGACGGCGGCGGTGCGGCGGAGCCGTCCCGCGGTGTCGGCGGAGATCCGGCTGTCCCGGCCGAGCGGGGCCAGCAGGCCGGTGAGCGAGCGGGTGGCGACGGTGGTGGTGAGGTCGGGCACGCCGGCGCGCAGGGTGGTGACATTGCGCAGGCCCATGGCGGTGGCGACCAGCACGGTGACGGCGCCGTGCGCGCCGGGGCGCAGGGCGGCCAGTCCCGCGACGGTCAGCAGCGCGGCCTCGGCGGCGAGTCCGCCGGAGAACCATCCGCCGGGGAACCGGAGGGGCCCGCGCGGTTCGAGGCTCGACTCCAGCCGGGCGCCCAGCACCGCGCCGACGGCGAAGCCGCCGAGCGAGAGGGCGGGCGCCGCGAGGGAGAGCCCGCCCTCCCCGGCGACGGCGAAGCCGAGGAGGAGCAGATTGCCGGTCTGCACGGCGGTGAAGACGGGGCCCAGGACGAGGAAGCTGACGGCTTCGACCATGCCGGTGGTCAGGGTGAGCACGACCATGGCCCCGGTCAGGGCCGCCCCGGGTCTCGGCTCCACGCGGCTCAGCTCCTTCCCGGGCCCCCTCGCCCACCGTATCGGGATGTTCCGGTCGTCATGGGGCGTCGACCGGCCGTGTCGCCGGGGGTACGGGGGACGCGTCCGTGCCCGCCGGCGCGGGCGAGGGCTCCCCGCGGACCGGCGCGCCGAGGAAGTGGAAGCCCGGCCGGGGGTGCATCAGGAAGTCGTGGTGCGAGATGTTCCAGGCGTACGCCCCGGCCATCGCGAACAGCACCCGGTCGCCGGGGCGCAGACCGTCCGTCACGGGGACGGCGCGGGCGAGGAGGTCCTTGGGGGTGCAGAGCTGTCCCACCAGGGTGACCGGGCCGGGCACGGCCGGGGGCCGGGGCCAGGGGTGCGGCCAGTCGTCGACGGGCAGCACGGCGCACGGCTGGTCGTGGCCCTTGGTGGCGGGGGTGCGCAGATGGTGGGTGCCGCCGAGGACGACGGCGAAGTCCTCGCCGTGGCTGTGCTTCACATCGAGGACCTCGGTGGCGTACCAGCCGCAGTAGACGGTCAGGGCCCGGCCGGGTTCGACGCGCAGCAGGGGGCCGGGGTGCTCGTCGGCGATCCGGGCGAGGCCCTCGCCGTACGCCTCCCAGTCGAAGGCGTTCTCCGGCCGGGCGTAGTCGACGGACATGCCGCCGCCGATGTTGACCTCGCGCAGCGGCACGCCGTGCCGGTCGGCGAGCGCGGCCGACCAGCGCACCACCGACGCGGCGACGGCGAGCTGGCGCGGGGCGTCGAGGCCGCTGGCGAGATGGGCGTGGACGCCGAGGAACTCCAGTCCGGGGCAGCTGCCGTCGGTGAGGGTGCGCAGGACGGCGTCGGCCTCGGACGGGTCGATTCCGAAGGGGGCGGGGCGGCCGCCCATCGCCAGGGCGCTGTCGCGCAGCAGTCCGCCGTCGACCGCGAGGTTGAAGCGGAGCAGTACGCCCGCACGGGCGCCCGTGCGGGCGGCGAGGGCGGCGAGCCGGGTCAGTTCGTGGGCGCTCTCGACATGGAACCGGGCCACGCCCAGCCGCAGGGCGCTCTCGATCTCGGCGGAGGTCTTGCCGGGGCCGGAGAAGGCCAGGGGCCGGCCGGGCACGGCGCGGGCCACATGGGCCAGCTCGCCGCCGGAGGAGACCTCGTAGCCGTCGACGTGGTCGCCGAGCGCGGTGAGGATCTCCGGTTCGGGGTTGGCCTTGGCCGCGTAGTACAGCTCGACGCGCTCGGGGAGTGCGGCGCGGACGGCGCGGGCGTGGTCGCGGAGCGCGTCGAGGTCGTAGAGGTAGGCCGGAAGTTGGCCGGTTTCCAGCGACCGGGCGAGCCGGTGGACGGCGGGGGCGGTCATCGGGGGCTCCAGTCGGCTTCGGCGCGGGTCGCCTCGGTGAGCACGTCCTCGGCGAGCGGGGAGGGCAGTCGGACGTATCCCGCGTGGCGGTCGGCCGAGCGCTCCCAGCGGGCGAGCAGATTGGCCTTGGCGGGCAGCGGTACGCCGGCGAGCAGCGCCCGCAGCCGGGGCGGGCGGCCGGCGTCCTCGGCGTACTCCTCGATGGTGCGGCGCACCAGGGACCAGAGGGCGGGCTCGGTCTGCGGGTGCAGATCGGCGAGGGCGGCGAGGAGTTCGGCGATGTGGTTGACGAGCAGGCAGTAGACGACGCGGTCCCAGCCGCGCCGGGCGTCGTAGGTGAGGGGGCCCGCGACGTCGGCGGGCAGGGCGGCGAGGAAGCGTTCGTGGTGGTCGGGGACGAGCTTGGCGCCCTCCAGGTCGCGGAAGAGGATCTGGGCGGGCCTGCCGTCGGGGCCGACGCCGACGATGACGTTCTGGAGATGGGGTTCGAGGACGAGGCCGTGGTCGAAGTAGGCGGCGAGGACGGGCGGGACGAGCAGCGCGAGATAGTCGCGCCACCAGGCGAGGGCGTCCGCGGGGCTCCGGCCGGCCAGATGGGAGACGTGTCCGGGGCCGGTGGGGTACTCGTCGGCGACGGCGGCGGCGAGGAGCGGGGTGACGCCGGGGAGCAGCCGTCCGCCGAGCCCCTCGCGGACGATGACGCCGAATCCCTCCAGGAGGCCGATGTCGGGGTGTCCGTCGGGGCCGGGGAGGGCGATGGAACGGTAGGCGGGCTCGCGGAGCATTCCGGTGCCGGGGAAGCGTTCGGCGAGGTCGTCGAGGGCGGGGGCGAGGAGCTTGGTGAGGGCGACCGCCCCGGACAGCTCGTAGTGGGAGTTCTTCCGGACGCAGTTGGTGATCCGGACGTTGAGGCTGAACTTGAGGAAGGCGTCGCCGTCGTAGAGGGTGCGCACCGAGGCGGTGGGGGTGAAGATCCGGTCGCCGGGGCCGAGGTCGAGGATGTCCTCGCGGTCGAGGGCGGCCCGCAGCGCGGGGCGTTCGCGCAGCTGTTCGTACTGCCAGGGGTGGGCGGGCAGCAGCCGGTAGCCGTCGGGCACGGGCCGCATCCGGTCGAGCGGGGCGGCGGCCGACGGTTCGGCGCACTCCTCGGCGATCAGTTCCTCGCGGACGGCGAGCAGCCGCAGCGGGAAGGAGGCCCGGGCCTCGGGGGCGTACGCCGACCAGGTGGCGGGGTCCGAGCTGTGGGCCTTGGGGGTGGGGTGGAAGCGGTGGCCGAGGACGAGGGACTGCTCGGAGGCGAGATAGGCGGTGAGGGGGTCGGCGCCGTGGCGGCCGGGGCCGGTGTGGGCGGCGAGGGCCGCGGTCACGCCCCGGTGGCTGGCGGCGATCTGGGGGAGGAACTCGTCGTTGCGCGCGCCGGTGCGCAGCGACAGCTCCGCGTGGGTGTAGGCGGCGAGCCGTCGCCAGTCCACCTCGGTCCAGCCGTCGGCGCGCTGTTCGGCGACGGGGCCGGTGAAGCGGTGCGCGCCCAGCAGTGAGGTGCGGCGGACGCCGACGCGGAGCAGCACGCCCCGGCGGGGCAGCCGCAGCATCAGCCGGCCGCCGCTGACGGCGGTCTGGTGCTCGGGTCCGGAGACCTCGCGCAGCAGGCAGTTCAGGAGGGTGTGGGCGACGGCCTCGTCGGCGGTGGGCAGCTTCGGGGGCGGGCCCTCGGCGGCGGTGGGGCGGTCGGGGGTGGTACTGGTCATCGGTTCCGCCTCCCCGGCGCCAGATAGTTGGGGCCGGTGCCGTAGTGCTTGTTGATGTCCAAAGCCCCTGATCTCTCCTTGGCGAGCAGGGTGCCCGCGGTGACCATTGCCTTGATGGGCAGGTGCGCTGCGTCCAGGACGTGGGTCCGCAGCAGATCGCCCCGCTCGGTGTCCAGCCGGTCCGCGGCCTCGGCGAGCCGCTCGCGTACGAGGGTGAGGAGCCGGTCGAGGGGCGC
Organism: Streptomyces sp. NPDC014894; assembly: GCF_043080985.1. Lineage (NCBI taxonomy): Bacteria > Bacillati > Actinomycetota > Actinomycetes > Kitasatosporales > Streptomycetaceae > Streptomyces > Streptomyces sp. NPDC014894. Next base: position 741,486 of record NZ_JBIBWD010000002.1, on the reverse strand, counting down.
GCGGCCGTGCCGGGCGAGCCCGAAGGCGTAGGCCCCGGCGCAGAGGTGGACGGTGACGGTGGTGAAGAGGTCGAGGACCGGTCCGTCGGCGGTGTGGAGTATCCGCCGGTCGTCGAAGCCGTCCGGGCCGGGGCCGAGGGTGGCCGCGAGCCGGGCGGTGTTGATCCGGGGGCCGTCGTTGTCCTTGAGCAGCAGCCGGAGCCGTGTCCGGCCGTCGGCGCGGTCCAGCAGCAGGGAGATGTTCTGCTGGTGGGACTCGAGCGCGACGCCGTGGCCGAAGAGGGTGGTCTGCCAGTCGAAGAGCAGGGTGAGCAGGGCGTCGAGGAGGGCGATCGGGTCGCCGCCGTGGAAGCGGTCGGCCAGCGGGTCGATGACCGGCCGGCCGTCCGGTCCGGGGGCGAGCAGGGCCGCCAGGGGGACGACGACGGTGTTCTCCAGCCCGGCGGGGAGCTGTCGGACGAGGACGGCGAGGAGTTCGTGTCCGGCGTGGGCGTAGCGGGTCTCGTCCGCGTGCAGGACGACGCCGCGGAAGCGGGGCTCGTGGGCGATGACCCGCTCCAGCAGCCGCTGGCCCGCCGCGCCGTCGCTGAGGGTGCCGGGTTTGACGGTGCGCCGGTTGAGGCGGCCCAGGGTGGAGGTGGCGAGGGGCAGCTTGAGGTGGACGCCGGGGGCGGCCGTGAGGGCGACGGTCCGCATCGAGAGGGTGGGCACGGCTTCGGGGCCGGGCTCCTCGACGAGTTCGGCGCGGCCCTCGAGTCCGGTGTCGCGCAGGGCTCCGGACAGGGCGTCCCGGGCGGTCAGCGGGTGTACGGGCAGCGCGAGGCGTTCGTCGCCGGGGCGGGGGGAGGGCAGCGGGGCCGGGTCCCAGCCGTGGGCGGTGACGCTGTCCCGGGGCAGCAGCAGCCAGCGCAGCGGGAAGCGGGGGTGGAACTCCGGCGCGTACGCCGTGAGGTCGGCCTCGGTGAGGCCGGGGCGGCTGTGCGCGGTGGGGTAGACGGGATGGCCGAGCCGGGCGGCGAGGGTGTCGAAGGCGAGCGCGGCGCGCGGTCCGGTCCAGTGGGCCGGGTCGGGCCCGTGGCGGGCCACGAGGTCCGCGGTGGTCTCCTCCCGGGTGGCGGTGTGCAGACGCCGGGCGGCGAGGGTCTGCCGGCACTCGGCGGCGAAGGCCTCGAATCCGGGGCGGTCCCGGGGGTCGGCGAGGTCGGCCAGGGCGGCCATTATCGCGTCGGCGGTGGTCAGTTCCGTTCCGTCGGACTCGCGGCGCAGCAGGGGCAGCCGGGCCTCGGTGTCGCACTGGAAGCCGGGGGCGACGGGCCGGACGGGCAGCAGCCAGGCGTCGCCCCCGGGCGCGGCGCGGCGCAGCCAGGGACCGTCGGGTCCCTGCCAGGGGGTGCTGCGGGTGCGGAGTCCGACGACGTCCTCCCGCACCAGGGCGTCGAGCACATGGAGCAGCAGACCGGTCTCATGGTCCGCGAAGGTCACCGTCACGGTGTGATCTCCCAGCTCAGCCCGGCGAGGAAGTCGTCCACGGCCCGGTCCACGGATGTCTGGTCCGTGCCGGTGGCGCGGATGATGCCGAGGAAGTCGCGATTGGTGTGGTATAGGTCGTGCCGCTCGCCGGTGCGGCGCGTCGGACGGTAGGTGATTCTCACATCGTCGATTGTCAGATCGGCGGGTCCCGGGGCTGCGCTCAGGGTGCCCGCTCGGTCGGCGAGCGGGTAGACGAGGCGGGCCGCGCCGTCGGTGCGCGCGTTCAGATCGGCCGGAAGCGGTTCACCGAGATGGGTGCGGAGTATGTGCTCGAAGAGCGGGACGCCGAGGAGTTCGGCGAGCAGCAGATCGCACTGGTCGCCGATGGCGCGGTAGTTGACCTCGATGAGGCGGGCGCGTCCTCGGTGCACGACGAATTCGGTGTGGCAGACGCCGAAGCCGACTCCGAGGGCGTCGAGCTGGGCGAGGACCTGGGCGACGATCGGCTCGGGATGGGCGGGGACGAACGTCATGCGCTCTTCGATGAAGTACGGCAGGGGGGACAGCTCGGTGCGGAATCCGCCGAGCACATGGAGGCGGCGCCCGTCGCCGAGGGTCTCCAGGGTGTGCAGCTCTCCGGGGAGGTACTCCTCGACGACCAGGGCGGCCCCGGGGCGGCGGGCGCGGATCGCGGCGCAGTGGCGGAGCAGTTCGGCCGGGTCCCCGGCGTGGACCACGTCCTCGCTGGCCACCCCTTCGCGCGGCTTGACCACACAGGGGAAGGGGAGGTCCGGGCCGAGCAGCTCGGCGGGGTCCTGATGGGGCGCCAGTTCGACCGCGCGGACGGGTTCGGCGGACGGGCAGCGGCGCATCTGGGCCTTGTCCTTGGTGCGCAGGGTCGCGCGCCAGTCCTTGGCGGGGAGGCCGAAGTAGCCGGCCGCCAGCGCGGTCTGCGTCTGGAGGTGGTCGCTGTTGCTGAAGACGGCGTCGGGGCGGCGGTGGCCGGAGACGGCGCTGATGACGGCGTGGAAGTCGCGTACGTCGCAGGCGAGTATCTCGGCGTCCGGGTGAACCTCCCGGTAGCGGTCGCGATGGGCGTCGGGCTGGTCCGTCAGCAGGGTGACGGAGAGTCCGAGCCGTCGTGCGGCGGGGAGGAAGCCCTCGGTGACCGAGTCGGTGGGATTGAGGGCGAGCACATACATCTGCATGGGTGAAATACTTCCGCGCGCACATTCACTGGGGAGGGGACAGGCAGGAACAAGACAGGGCCGACCATGGCGGCCCGGCCTGCGGACCCGGGGTGAACCCCCAGGTCGAGGCGGTTCCGGAGGCTCCGGATCACCACGACGGAGCTTAGGTTAGGCATCCCTAATATTGCCAATTCACTTCGCGGCGACCCCAGTTAACGATCTGGTCCGAAGATGTGGTTAAGGTGAGCCTTACCTTCCCCTTCTCGGATGAGTCCGGTCGGCCGGTTCCACCCCTTCCGCCGTGCCGAATTCGGTCCGTCCAGCGCATTCCCCGGCTCCCGGTCTCCGGATTCCCCGGTCCTCCGGCCCGTTCCGTTCGCTCGCCCGTCCCCTCTGTGAGGAGTACCCGTGACCCTGGCCCCGGCGCTGGCACCTGCCGGAGCTGCCCTCAGCTGCTCCACTCTGCTGGCCTCCTCCTACCGCAGGCTCGCCCGGCTGTGCGAGGCGCTCGACGTGGTGGTGGCCGAGCCCCACGCACCCGCCGGCCAGGGCTGGATCGACGGCGCGGAGCTGGCGACCAGCCCCGAACTGCTCAACGCCTTCCTCGACACCGAGGCACACCGTATCCAGGACCGCTACGCGCACACGGCCCGCCCCGACGTGGTCGCCTCCCGCGCGCTGCACGGCTTCCTCTGGTCGGCGGTCCTGCTGATCAGCGGTCCCTGGTATCTGGAGCGGCGGGTCCCGCGGCTCCGCCCCGACCAGGTCCGGGTCAGCCGGACGAGGTCCGCCTACGCGGTGGTGCCGGGCGCGTTCTCCTGCCTGCCCGACGATCCGGCCGCGGGGCTCCCCGGCGCGGTGGTGGTGAGCGGCGAGGAGTCGCTGCGCGACGAGCTGCGCACGGCGGTCGCCGACCACGTACGGCCGGTGCTGGCGGCGATCGGGCCCCGGCTGCGCCGGGGGCCGCGCGCGCTGTGGGGCATGGTCACCGACGATCTGGTCTCCGGGATCTGGTACGCCGGGCGGATGCTCGGCGACGAGGAGCGCGCCGTCCGCGAGACCGGCGAACTGCTGCCGGGAGCCGTCGGACCGTACCCCGGCGGGGCGGCCTTCCGCCGGCTGACGGGCCGTGACGGCCAGACATACCCCACCCGCGACCGGATGGGCTGCTGCCTGTACTACACGATCCGCCCGGCCGAGGCCTGCGCCACCTGCCCCCGGACGAGTGACGCGGAGCGGCTGCGGCGGCTGGAGGGCACCGCGCCGTAACGCGGCGCCGCGTTCCACGGTGAACATTTTGGTACACACGCCTCATGTCACACCCGGGAACGCTGATCCTGATCATGGCCGCCGCCGTGCTCGCCCCGCTGCTCGCCCACGCCGCCGGCCGCTGGATCCGGATCCCGCTGGTGATCTTCGAGATCGCGCTGGGGATCCTCGTCGGGCCCGATCTCCTCGGCTGGGCCCGGCCGGACGCCGTCGTCGACACCCTCTCCCACCTCGGCCTGGCGATGCTGATCTTCCTCGCCGGGTACGAGATCGACTTCGCCGCGGTCCGCGGCGACACCCTGCGCCGCTCGGTCGCGGCCTGGCTGATCTCGCTCGCGGCGGGGCTCGGCATCGCGTCGCTCCTGAGCGACGGAACCGGGGCGCTGGTCATCGGCACCGCGCTCACCAGCACCGCGCTGGGCACCGTGCTGCCCATTCTCCGCGACAGCGGCGATCTGCGCGGACGGTTCGGGACGGTGACGCTGGCCTTCGGCGCGGTGGGCGAGTTCGGTCCGATCATCGCCATGGCGCTGCTGCTGAGCGGGCGCGGAGCCGGTGAGTCGGCGGCGCTGCTGGCCGGCTTCGCCGTGGTGACGGCGGGCGCGGTGTTCTGGGCGCTGCGCCCCCGGCCGCCCTGGTTCTCCCGGGTCGTCGCCCAGACCCTGCACAGCAGCGGCCAGTTCGCGGTCCGCTTCGTGATGCTGCTGCTGGTGTCGATGCTCGCGCTGTCGGCGGTCTTCGGACTGGACGCGCTGCTGGGCGCGTTCGCCGCCGGGGTGCTCACGCGGCTGGTGCTCGCCGGGGCCGCCCCCGCACAGAGCGCGGAGATCCTCGGCCGGATCGAGGCCATGGGATTCGGCTTCCTGGTGCCGCTCTTCTTCGTGGTCACCGGCATCGAGTTCGATCTGGACGCACTGCTGGACGGCGGGCGCGAACTGCTGCTGGTGCCGGTGTTCCTGACGCTCTTCCTCCTGGTGCGGGGGCTGCCGGTGCATCTCCTGGCCCCCCGGGACCTGCGCGGGGCGGACCGGCGGGCGCTGGCGCTGTACGCGGCCACCTGTCTGCCGCTGGTGGTCGCGATCACCGCCATCGGCGTGGGCGAGAAGGTGCTCGACCCGGGGGAGGCGGCCGCCCTGGTGGGGGCGGCCATGGTCTCGGTGCTCGTCCTCCCGCCGGCGGCGCTGCGGCTGCGGGCCCGGGAGGGCGCGGCGTCGGCCCGCGCCGAACGGGGCGAGGGGCCGGAGTCCTGGTGAGTTCGGGCCGGACGGGGCGGGCGTCGGGGCGCCGCCTCGGTCGGGTCCCGGGCCGCCCGGTCCGTGCGCGCGGCGCGGTCCGACCTGCCGGCACGGCCTCCGCCCACCGGTCTCCCGGAGCGGGCGCGCGCCGCCGGCCGCGCGGTGGCTCAGTACGCGCCGAACGACCAGAAGACGCCCACCTCGTCGTCGGTCACGACGACCAGTCCGAGGTCCTCGACCAGATCGAGTCCGCCGAGGTACTCGGAGGTGAGGAAGGAGTGGGAGCGGGTGCCCCGGAGGCCCGCCGCGAGGAAGTCCGGGGCCGGGTCCAGGGCGGCGGCGGTCGCGTTGGTCCAGTGGCTCGCGGCGGGTCCGTACCGGTCCAGCAGCGTCCGGGCGTCCGCCAGCACCGCGTCCCGGTCGGGGCGGGAGCGGACGGGGGCGGGCTCCGACTGCCACTCCTCGGCCATGACGGCGAGCGCGGCCACGGCCGCCTCCGGCTCCAGGCGGTGGAGACGGCCGGGCAGCGCCGAGGCGGCCGGCGGGTCGAAGGGGTACGCGGGGACCGTGTCGCGGGCGGTGTTGGCGCGGTCCCAGTCCAGTCGTATCCAGCCGCGGGGATCGCGCACCGAGCGGTGCAGCACCGCGAGGACGTCGTGGGCCCACTCGGCGTGGCGGCGGGGTCCGGTGGCCGCGAAGACATAGGCGTCGTCGAGCAGGCGCAGCGCCGCCGCGTTCCAGGGGCAGAGCCCGGCGCGGAACTCCGTCAGCAGACCGCCGGCTTCGCGTGCGAGGACGTCCTTCGGCTCACGGGGGAGGCGGGCGAGCCGGCCGAGGGTCCGGCGGACGAGTGTGTCCGCGGGGTCGTCCGGGAAGTGCGTGAGGTCGTCCGTGAGGTGCGTGAGGTGCGTGAGGTCTGCGAGGTGCGCGAGGTCGTCCGGGAAGGGGAGGTCCGCGCCGTCCCGCAGCGCTTCGAGATGGGCGTCGAGCCGTTCGAGGGCGGGCCGGCCGGCGGTCGTGGACATCGGGTCACTCTAGGCCGACCCGGCGGGCTCCGACGGTTCGGGCCTCCCCTGGACGACGGAAGCCCTCGGGCTCGCCGTCCGCCGTCCGCCGTCCGCCGTCCGCCGATAGTGGTTTGCCGCACCCGGAAGGCGGTCGTGAGACTCCTCCCATGCCGACGACCGCGCGTGACCTGACGCTGGAGCACTTCCGCCGGATCGACGGTCACGCGGATGTGTGGGCGGTCTTCCGGGACGCCGGGGCGCTGGCCGCCGCCGTCGTCGCCGCGCTCGTCGAACCGTTCCGGAACGAGCGGATCACCGCGGTCTGCGGGATCGAGTCGCGAGGTTTCCTGCTGGGCGGCGCGGCGGCCGTCGAACTCGGCGTCGGTTTCGTACCGGTCCGCAAGGGCGAGGGGCTCCTCCCCGGCGACACGGTGACGCGCCGCGCGTCCCCCGACTACCGGGATCTCCGCCACACCCTGCGCCTCCAGCGCTCCTCGCTGGGGCCGGGCGACCGTGTCCTGCTGATCGACGACTGGATCGAGACCGGCAGCCAGGCGGCCGCCGTCCGGAGCATGGCCGAGGAGTGCGGAGCCGACTGGGCGGGGTGCGGCGTCGTCGTCGACCAGCTCGCCGCGGCGCGGAGGGACGCCCTCGGCGCCCTTCACGGGCTGGTGGCCGCGCGGGACCTCCCGCCGTACGGGTCCTGAGACCGCCGGTACGACTCCGGGCGGCCGGGCCGGGAGCTTCCCCGTGCGGCCGGGGCGCGCCTGGGGAAGGATGGGAAGAGGCGGCAGCCGGCCACCCGGGCAGCGGCCTGGAGGACGCATGGAGTACGCGGAGACCTACGAGCTGGTCTTCCAGGCCTCGGGCGCCGAGGACGACGTGGTCATCGTCCGGCGCACCGAGCGGGCCGGGGCGGGCGGTCATCCGATCTACGAGGACGACACCGGCATCGTACGGGCGGAGATCAGCGAGCAGGGCGAGGTGCGGATGCTCGCGAGCGGCGGGCATCAGGCCCCGGGGCTGCCGGTGTCGCTCCGTCCGCTCGACGGCTGAGCGCCCCCCGTACTTCCCGTACGCACCCGCGGATCGCGGGGACGGCGTACGCACGGCTCCCCCGCCGACCCGGCAGACCCGGCAGACCCGGCAGACCCGCGGGCCGTCCCCCGGGACAGCACTCGCGCTCCCCGGGCAGGCCGTTACCCCTCGCACCCGGGACCCGCCGCCCTCTCCGAGGCGGGCGGAGGCATCGGCGCCGCCGTCGGCCCGGTCGTGCGCGCCCCCTCCGACCGACCGGTGTCCCAGGAGCGACTGCCCCGGCCGGCCCGTCCGGACATCACGCCCACCGGATGGCGGCACTCGCCGAGGGCGATCAGGCTCCGGCGTACCGGAACCGTCCCGTCCCCAGGCCGCCCGGCGCGCGGCGAACCGGGGCGGACTCGCCGTCGTACCCACGCGACTCGAAGCCTCCGCCCGGCCCCTGGGCCTCGGACCGTGCGGCGGTCGGCGGGCCGACCCGCTGTGGCCGTACGCGCGGCACGGCCGCCCGGGACCGTACGCCGTACGCGGCCGGGGCACCCGGAGCGGGCGGCCGGGGAGCCCCCTCGCGCAGCCGGAAGTCACCCCTGTCCCACGCCCGGGCTTGGCGATGACAGCTCTTGAGGGTTAGGTTAGGCAAACCTAAGTCATTGCCGCTGTCTCGATGCGCGGAGATGTGGAGACCCGGATGCGCCGCCTGTTCAACGCCCCTCCCCCGCAGCCGTCCAGCGCGGAACGGATCCGGTCGGTCCTGACGGCGGCCGACTCCATGACGGTCGTCACGGACGAGGGGCGCACCGAAGTCTCCCGGCTGGACGGCGCGGACGTCGCCGAGCACATCCATCTGCACCCGGCGATGGCGCGCGAGTGGGACGGCGACGGCGACGGCCCCTCGTACGAGGGCGGACCGACGCGCGCGACGCTGGAGTTCACCGATGTCGCGCCCACCCCCGTGCGCGACCGGGTCCGCGCCCGGGTGCTTCTGGCCGGATGGCTGCTGCCCTCGGCGGAGCATCCCTCGCCCGAGGGCAGCCGCTGCATGGAGTTCTCCCACGCGGTCCTCGACCGGGGCGGGGAGCGGGTCACCGTCGGCCTCGAAGAGCTGATGGACGCCGAGACCGATCCCCTCGCCACCTGCGAGGCCGGGATGCTCACCCATCTGATCGACGATCACAGCGATGTCGTCGGACTGCTGTTGCGGCTGGTGAAACCGCGGGTGACCCAGCGGGTGCGGCGCGCGCTGCCGCTGGCCATCGACCGCTACGGCATCACCCTGCGACTGGAGGGCGCGGACACCCACGAGGACGCGCGGCTGGCCTTCCCGGCCCCGGTCAGGGACGCCGACCAGGCGGGGGAACGCATTCACGCGCTGCTCAACACGGCCCGACAGCGCTCACCGCGGAGCTGGCTGCTGAGCGATTCCTGACGCTCCGCGCGCCGCCCCGCCCCGGCGGCGGGACGGCGCGCGGTCGAGCGGACGACGAGCCGGACGACGAGCCGGTCCGCGTATCGGCGGGCCGGCCCCGGGCGGGCGGCTCGGCGCTCCCGGAGACGGCCTCCGGGGCCGGCGGCCCGCCGGACGGACGCCGCGCTCAGCGGGAGCCGCGGGCTCCCCGGCCGCTCTTCATCGCCGCCGCCGTACAGACCAGCCCCAGCAGGAAGGTGAGGCCGCCGAGGACGGCGTTGGTCCAGATGACCCCCATGTCCGGACCGCTGCCCACGATCCACGGCGCGACGACCAGCCAGGCGCCCATGACGCACATGGCCCAGCTCAGGCCGTACATCCTCGCGGGGGTGACGGTGAATCCGAGCGCGAGCACGACGATCGCGACGCCCATGATCAGATTGTGCGTCGCGAGGGCGGGCTGACTGCCCGAGAAGTGGACGATCCACGGGGAGATCGCACACGCCAGGCCGACCAGGAACACGGGGCCGTCCACGAGGGCCACATCGCGCCCTCCGAGCACCCGGTCGTAGCGTTCGCGCATCTCGGAGATGTCGGGATGCCCCGCCAGATCTCCTCGGTGTGAGACGTCGGCCATACGACTCGCCTCCTTCGGTTGCACTGCAAGTCGGACCGAAGCGCGGCCGGGCCGCGCACTCCCATTCTGCGCTTATCTTTTCCTTATCGGAAGCAAAACGGAGCTTGAAATTCCGCCCCGTTGGGCGGCCTTGCCGCACAGGGGAAGGCAACCGCCGGACGGTGCGGTCGAAGCCGGACCGGGGCCGGGCGGAGCCGAGCGGGGCGGGCGCGGACGCGATCGGACGAGCGGCGCGAGCAAGAATCCGCGAAGCGATTGCCCCGACGCCTCACGGGCGGCTAGGTTCATTGCAAATGCATTTACATGCAAGCGCGCCTAATTGCCGTGCGCAATTGCCACGGGCGAGAACGGGCGTGTCGCCCCCGCGCTCCGGGCCGCCCGCGCCCCGGAGCGCGGGGTGAAGTGCCACCGTCCCTACCGACGGGTAATGTGAACTGCTCCCCGGTCCGGGCCCCCAGCGGTCCACGCCGACCGGGGAGCGGTCACTTCGACCGGAGCGAACAAGGAGATGGTCCGTGCCAGGAGTTGGACTCCACCGCCCGGACGAGGGCCGCGTACCAGCCCGTATTCGAGGAACTTCGAGGAACGGAGTCGTCCCCATGCCACGCACCCTGGCCGTCTCGGACAGCATCGTCATCCAGGCCGCCCCTTCCGCGATCTACGAGCAGGTCAGCAATCCGGCCCTGATGGGCCGGTGGAGTCCGGAGAACCTGGGCGCGACCGTGCACGGCGACGGCGCGCGGGAAGCCCATGTCGGCATGGAGTTCGACGGCCACAACCAGCGGGGCAAGGTGCGCTGGACCACTCGCTGCACGGTGACGGCGGCGATACCCGGGCAGCGCTTCGCCTTCCGGGTGCACGCGATCGGCAGACGACGGCCGCTGCTCCGGGGCCGGATCGCCACCTGGGAGTACCGCTTCGACGCGTTCGACGGCGGCACACGGGTGACCGAGACCTGGCGGGACGACCGGCGCGCCTGGCCCGACGCGCTGGCGAACGCCTTCGACCGGCTGGCGACCCGCGGCCACACCTTCGCGGACTTCCAGCGCGGCAACATCCGCCGGACGCTGCGCAATCTCAAGGAGGCCATGGAGTCCGCGTCAACCCCTTCATGACCTTGACGCGGGCGCGGCCCGGATGCGCGAGACTGACTCCGTGTTGGGCAATCTTCCCGAGGAAGCGACCAGCTTCGTCGGACGGAACCGGGAACTGTTCCGGCTGGACCGGGCGCTGATACGCCATCGTCTGGTCACCCTCGTCGGCAGCGGCGGCGTCGGCAAGTCGCGGCTGGCGCTGCGCGCCGCGAGACGGACGGGCGAGGCGTACCGGGACGGGGTGGCGTGGGCGAGTCTCTCCTCCCTCCAGGGCGACCGGCTGCTGCTGTCCACCGTGTCGGACGCCTGCGATCTGTCCGATCACACCCCCCGGATGCCGGTCGACGCGCTCTGCGAGTGGCTCATGGGCAAGGAACTGCTGCTGGTGCTCGACTCCTGCGAGCACCTGGTCGATCCCTGCCGGGCCCTGGTCGGCGATCTGCTGACCACCGTGCCCGGGCTGACGGTGCTGGCCACGAGCAGACGGCCGCTGGGAATGGACGACGAGCGGCAGGTCGAGGTCGGTCCGCTGGGGGTGGACGGGCCGGACGCGCTGGAGCTGTTCCGCCAGCGTCTGGCGTCCGCCGCCGCCGAGTCGGGAACCACGGCTCCGGCCGGGGGCGGTGACCCCGAGCCGGCGGATCCGCTCCCCCGGCAGACGACCGCCGCCCGGATCTGCCGCCGTCTCGAAGGCATTCCGCTGGCCCTGGAACTGGCCGCGGCGCAGGCCGCCCGCAGCGGCGTCGAGGACGTCGCCGCACGGCTCGGCTCCCGTTTCGAGGTGCTCCGGGCCGCCGACGACATCGCGGTGCTGCCCGAGCGGCACCGGACGATGCTTACCACGATCGGGTGGAGTCATGAGCTGTGCGCCCCGCTCGAACGGCTGCTGTGGGCGCGGCTCACCGTCTTCCGCGGGGACTTCGACGAGGCCACCGCCCGCGCCGTGTGCGCGGGCGGTCCGCTCGACCCGGCGGAGTTCGGGCCGCTGCTCGACCGTCTCGTGGCCGCCTCGGTGCTCACCTCCGTCAGGGTCGACGGCGGCAGCGGCATCCGCTACCGCATGCTCGACACCATCCGGGAGTACGGCCGGATGTGGCTGCGCGCCCTGCGCGAGGAGCGCGCGACGGCCGACCGGCACGCCGATCACTTTCTGCGCTTCGCGGACCGCGCCCACGCGGAGTGGCTCGGTCCGGAGCAGGCCCACTGGTACCGGCGGGTCGGCGACGCGCACACCGATCTGTGCACCGCGCTGGACCATCTGCTGACCGCGTCCCCGCCCCGGGCGCTGCGACTGATGGGCCTGGTCGGCTTCTTCTGGAGCTGCTGCGGGCATCTGCACGAGGCCCGCGACTATCTGGAACAGGCCCTGTCCGCTCACCCGGAGGACGGTCCGGACCGCACCCGGGGGCTGTGGGCGCTCGGGGTCACGGTCACTCTGCAGGGCGAGTACGCGACGGCCCGGCGGATCAGCGACGCCTGCACTCTCTCCGCGCACCGGGAGGGCGGTACGGAGGGGACGCTCGCGGCGGCCTACCTCGCCGGGCTGATCGCCCTGTTGACGGGTCGCGCGCTCGACGCGGACCGGGGCGCGGCCGAGGCGCTGGCCGCCGCGCCGGGCGGTCCCTTCGACTCGGCCGACGGGCTGCGCTGTCATCTGGTCAGGGTCTTCGCGCTCACCGGGCTCGGCAGACTGCCGGAGGCGCGGGAACGGGCGCTGGCCCTGCGGAAGGGCTGTGTGGCGCGGGGCGAGTCCTGGACCCGCGCCTATCTCGACTACCAGCTCAGCCTGATCGCGCTCTTCGCGGGCGAGCCGGCCGACGCGGCCGAGCACGCGCGGGCGATGCTCGCGTGCAAGAACGGGATCGGCGACAGTTTCGGCATCGCGCTGGGGCTCGATCTGCTGGCCGCCGCGATCGCGGCGGGCGGCGACGGGGAACGCGCGGGTCTGGTGTACGGAACCGGTCAGGCGTTCTGGAGCACCGTCGGCCATCCGCAGCGCGGCACCCCGGAGCTGGCGGATGTGCGCCGGCAGTGCGAACGGGCGGCGCGGGAGGGCGCGGGCGACCGCGCCTTCGAGGCCGCGTACCGGCGCGGCGTCACCGCCGATCTCGATTCCGGCCTCAAGGCGGCCCTGGTCCCGCCCCCGGGCTGACGCCGAGCGCTGCTCCGGGACGGGGTCTGACGCGGACCGGGTCCTTTCGGGGGGCCGGCCCTGTTGGGGCCCGAGCCGTGGTGCGGGGCCGGCCTTGTCGCGGGCCGGGTCCCTGGTGCGGGCCGGCGGGCCCCTGTCGGGCGCGTCCCGCCGCTCGGCGGGTCCTGCGGAGGGCCGGATCTTGTTTCCGGACCGGGTCCCTCGGAGGAACGCGCCGGGTCCGCACCGGACCCCGCACCGGACCCCGCGGCGGACCGGGTCGGAGGGCCCGGGCGGTCAGACCGTGGCGATCTCCGGCGCGGCCCGGGCCAGGGCTTCGAGGACCGGGCTGATCAGAGGATGTCGCTCCGCCCCACGGCGTACGGCGGCGAACACCCGCCGGGTGGCCGCCGGGCCGGAGACCGGCCGCACCACCGCGTTCTTCGGCTCCATCCCGCGCAGGGCGGAACGCGGCACCAGCGCCACCCCGGCGCCCGCGCCCGCGAGCGCGACGACCGCGCGGAAGTCGTCGGAGGAGTGCACCAGCCGGGGCTGGAAACCGGCCAGCTCACAGGCGAGCAGCACCATGTCGTGACAGGGGTTGCCGGGGTACGGGCCGATCCAGTCGCTGTCCGCCAGCTCGGCGAGCGCGACGCGCCCGGAGCCCGCGAGCGGGTGGCCCTCGTGCAGGACGGCGTCGAACGGCTCCGCGTACAGCGGCACCCGGGACAGCCGCCGGCCGTCGTCGCCGGGGGCTCCCCGGTACTCGACCGCGACCGCGAGATCCGCCTCGCCGTCGAGGACGAGCGGCAGGCTCTCGTCCCCCTCGGCGTCCCGGACCCGGACCCGGATCCCGGGGTGGCCGTCCGCGAGGAGCGCCATCGCCGGGGCGACGACCTCGGCGATGCCGGTGGCGAAGGCCGCCACCGTCACCTCGCCGGCCGCGCCGCCCGCGTAGGCCGCCAGCTCCGCCTCCGCCCGTTCCAGCTGGGCCAGGACGGCATGGGTGTGGACCAGCAGGATCTCCCCCGCGGCCGTCGGCCGGACCCCCTTGCCGCTGCGGATCAGCAAGGTGTGGCCGGTCTCCTGCTCCAACGCGCTGAGCTGCTGGGAGACGGCCGAGGGGGTGAGATACAGCGCGGAGGCCGCGGCGGTCACCGTACGGTGGTCCGCCACGGCCCGCAGAATGCGCAGCCGCCGGGGGTCGATCATCCGCTTATTCTGTCAGCCAGGTCCTCCGGCCGGCCCGGGCGGCTCGGACCCGGCCGTCGTCGGCGGACGGCCGGCCCGGGGGCCGGCGGGCTCAGCCCCGCAGTTCCTCCCGCGCCTCGGTGAACGCGGTGACCACCCGCTCCACGTCCTGCGTGGAGTGCGCGGCGGAGAGCTGGACCCGGATCCGGGCCTGGCCCATCGGGACGACGGGGTACGAGAAGCCGATGACGTAGACCCCGCGCTCCAGCAGCAGCTCGGCCATCCGGCCGGCCTCCGCCGCGTCCCCGATCATCACGGGGGCGATGGGGTGGTCGCCGGGGAGGATCTCGAAGCCCTCCTCGGTCATCCGGCCGCGGAACAGCTCGGTGTTCTTCCGCAGCCGCTCGCGCAGCTCGCCGGCCGACTCCAGCAGGTCGAGCACCTTGAGCGAGGCGGCCGCGATCACGGGGGCGAGGGAGTTGGAGAAGAGGTACGGGCGCGAGCGCTGGCGGAGCAGCTCGACGATCTCGGCGCGGGCGGCCACATAGCCACCGGACGCGCCGCCGAGCGCCTTGCCGAGCGTGCCGGTGATGATGTCCACCCGGTCCATCACGCCGGCCAGCTCGGGCGTGCCGCGGCCGCCGGGGCCGACGAAGCCCACCGCGTGCGAGTCGTCGACCATGACCATGGCGTCATAGCGGTCGGCGAGATCGCAGATCTCGGCGAGAGGGGCGACATAGCCGTCCATGGAGAAGACGCCGTCGGTGACGATGAGGCGGCGGCGGGCGTCCTGGGTCTCCTTGAGCCGCTGCTCCAGATCGGCCAGGTCGCGGTTGGCGTAGCGGTGGCGGCGGGCCTTGGAGAGGCGGATGCCGTCGATGATGGAGGCGTGGTTGAGGGCGTCGGAGATGACGGCGTCCTCGGGGCCGAGGAGGGTCTCGAAAACGCCGCCGTTGGCGTCGAAGCAGGAGGAGTACAGGATGGTGTCCTCCTGGCCGAGGAAGGCAGACAGCCTCGCCTCCAGCTCCTTGTGCACATCCTGGGTGCCGCAGATGAACCGCACCGAGGCCATGCCGTAGCCCCAGCGGTCCAGCGCCTCCTTGGCGGCGGCGACGACCTCGGGGTGGTCCGCGAGGCCCAGGTAGTTGTTGGCGCAGAAGTTGAGCACCTCGTCCCCGGAGGCGACGGAGACGGTGGCGCTCTGCGGTGTGGTGATGACGCGTTCCGGCTTGTGCAGGCCGGCGGCGCGGATCTCGTCCAGGGTGGTGCGGAGGTCGTCGCGGACGGACGCGTACATGAAGAGTGCTCCCTCGGGTGGCGGCTGGCTGGCGATCGGTGGCTGCGGGTCGGCGGGTCAGCGGGTCAGCGGGTCCAGTCGAGGATGATCTTGCCGCTGCGCGCGGTGGCCGCCTCGTCGAACGCCGCGTCGAAGTCCCGGAATCCGTAACTGCCGGTGATCACCGGGGTGAGGTCCAGTCCGGCTTCCAGCAGGACCGTCATGGCGTACCAGGTCTCGTACATCTCACGGCCGTAGATGCCCTTGACGGTGATCATCGAGGTGACGATCTTCGACCAGTCGACGGCGAACTCCTGCGCCGGCAGGCCGAGCATGGCGATGCGTCCGCCGTGGGTCATGTTGTCGACCATGTCGCGCATGGCCTCGGCGCGGCCCGACATCTCCAGGCCGATGTCGAAGCCCTCCTTGAGTCCGAGCTGTCGCTGGGCCTCGTCGATGCCGTGGGCGGAGACGTTCAGGGCGAGGGTGGCTCCGGCCTTGCGGGCGAGTTCCAGCCGGGATTCGCTGACGTCGGTGATCACCACATTGCGGGCTCCCGCGTGCCGGGCGACGGCGGCGGCCATGATGCCGATCGGTCCCGCGCCGGTGATGAGCACGTCCTCGCCGACGAGGGGGAAGGTGAGCGCGGTGTGCACGGCGTTGCCGAACGGATCGAAGATCGCGGCGATGTCCAGGTCCACGCTGGTGCGGTGCACCCAGACATTCGACGCGGGCAGGGCCACGTACTCGGCGAACGCGCCGTCGCGGCCGACGCCGAGCCCCACCGTGCTGCGGCACAGATGACGGCGGCCGGCGAGGCAGTTGCGGCACTTGCCGCAGACGAGATGGCCCTCGCCGCTCACCGTGTCGCCGATCTCGATGTCGCGGACGTCCGCGCCCACGGCCGCGACCTCGCCGACGAACTCGTGCCCGAGCACACGCGGTGTGCTGACGGCCTGCTGGGCCCAGCCGTCCCAGGAGCGGATGTGCAGATCGGTGCCGCAGATCCCGGTGCGCAACACCCTGATCAGCACATCGCCCGGACCGGTCTCCGGCTCCGGCACGTCGAGAAGCCAGAGACCGGGCTCGGCGTGCTGCTTGACAAGTGCCTTCATCGGGGCGGCTCCAGGCAGGATGACGGATAGCTCATGACAAATTGACCAAAGATCACATCTACGCCACTGGTCACAAAATATGTCAGCGTCGGTCAATGGACCGGGACCAAATCTGCCCAGCGTGGCCCCAGGAGTCCATCGAGGATTTCTTAAGCGGGCCAACAGCGGAGCTTCACGGGGTGGTGGGAGGCACGGCGGGATCGAGCCGGGCGGGCCCGGCGGGACGACGGGGCGGGCAGGGACGGGGGCGGCCGAGGGGCGGGGGATGGGGGGCGGTCAGCGGGGCACGAGCCCGGCGGGGCGACTCGGGCAGGGCGGGACGGCCCCGGCGCACGGGCGGGCGGGACGGCCGGGCGGGGGCCGGCGGGACGCCCCGGGGCGGGCGATCCCGGTCTCCGGCGCCCCTCGGTCGCATATTCGGCCCGGCGGTGCGAGCCTGGGAGGATGAGCTGGGCATCCTGGACGACCACGGGTGTGTACTCCGGGCGCGGCGGAGTGCTCACCGAGGAGGTCGGTCCTCTGACCGGTGATCTCTCCGTGCACACCACGTGGGCCGACGGCGAGGCGCGTATCGCGGTGCAGTACAGCGGCGCGTCCGACTGGTTCACCCTGTCCGGCAGCCCCATCCCCTGTGCGACGGAGGAGGACAGCCGGGCGCTGCACCAGGCCGTGGTGGAGGCGGTGGAACAGGGCGGCGGGGCCTCCGTGCCCGCTGTGCCGCGCGAGGTCGCCTGATCCTCGGGGCATCCCTCAGGACTCTCTCCGCCGGGGCCCGCACGAGGGCGTCCTCCCGCGCGGCCGCAGCAGTCCGAGGATTCCGCGCGCCAGCCGCCCGCGACGCGCCGTGACCAGCGCCCCACCCTCCGAGAGCACGGCCGGTCGCGCTTCTCGCCCGTCTCGGGACGCCGCGGTCACGTCCACCGCCGCCCGGCTCTCGGAAGCCCCGGCCCCACCGGACGCTCCCCCGCCCGCCGGGGCGACCCGCCGGCCTGCCGATGCCCTCTCTCCGAGAACCGCGATCCGGCGGTCCGCCGCCCGGTCCGCCGTGCCGCGACCGGGACTCTCCATGGGCAGCCGCCGGACGCTTCGGGCCTCGGCCCCTGGCCTCTCGGGCGCTGTACCGTCGGTCCCCGGCGTCACGGAGGGCGTGACGCCGGCCGTCTCCGCGCCGGCCGTCTCCGCCCCGGCGGGCGCGGGCGGCGGGCAGGCCCGGCGCGCCTGCCGCAGCGCCAGGGCGAGACTCACCCGGTACCGCAGAACCTCGTCGGGGCGATCGGCGACCCGCAGCCGGTCCAGCACCTCCTGAGCCGGAGGCGACAGCGGCCGTGGCGGGACCGGCTCGGGCCGCAGCAGCCGCAGACAGGCCCGCTCGTACGGATCGGTCACCACCTCGGCCACCGTGACCGGGTCGAGCAGGGCCGCGACGGCCGCCGACCGCTCCCACGGGTCCCGCACGACCCGCAGCAGCGTCCCCAGCCGTCTCCCCCGCCAGGCGCGGGCGCGCCGGTCCTCTCCCTCGTCCAGCATCTCCCGCAGGGCGGGCGGCGTTCTGCCGCTGAGGAGATCGGGGCAGTCCTCGGCGAATTCCCGCAGCTCCACGGCGAG
Organism: Streptomyces sp. NPDC014894; assembly: GCF_043080985.1. Taxonomy (NCBI): domain Bacteria; kingdom Bacillati; phylum Actinomycetota; class Actinomycetes; order Kitasatosporales; family Streptomycetaceae; genus Streptomyces; species Streptomyces sp. NPDC014894. The sequence continues at coordinate 723,823 of NZ_JBIBWD010000002.1, read as the reverse complement.
ATATCGCCATACGACCGCGTGATAGCGGTTGGTGTGGACGGTCACCGGGGCGAAGTGTCCCGTGCGGGCGAGCCGGGTGAAGCGGGCCGGGCTGATGCCGAGCAGCTCGGCCCCTTCGCGCGTCCCGACGGTCCGCACCCGCTCCCGCAGCTCCTCCGGGAAGCCGCGCGAGCCCCTCAGCCGCTCGATCTCCGCCCGGGCCACTCCCGGCGCTCCCCCGCCCGCCCGGGACGGCGCGCGCACGTGCCCCAGCTGGACCGCGAGGTCGAACTCGCTCCGCTTCAGCTCCAGCAGCCGGGCGGCGCCCGCCGTGGTCAGCCTCTCCTGAACTGCCATGATCGTCTCCCCCGTGAGTCATCAGCACTCTCAGTGACGACGATAGCCCGATGCCGAATCACCCGGGCCGGCCTGTGGACAACTGCTCGACCGCGCTCCGGCGTACTGCGGATCGGCCGGCGTTCTCGCAGCTCAGGGGCGGTGAATGCCCGGTTGCCTGGCAGCCACGCCCAGATGCTCGCCGACCCGGTTGACCATCAGCGTCATCTCGTAGGCGATCTGCCCGACGTCCGCCTCGGCCTCGCTCAGCACACAGAGGCAGCTGCCTTCGCCCGCCGCCGTGACGAAGAGCAGCGCCTCGTCGAACTCGACCATGGTCTGGCGCGCCCGCCCCGCGCCGAAGTGCCGCCCGGAGCCGCGGGCGAGCGAATGGAGTCCGGAGGAGACCGCGGCGAGGTGTTCCGCGTCCTCCCGGGCCAAACCGGTGCTCGCTCCGGTGACCAGGCCGTCGTTGGACAGCACCAGTGCGTGCTTGATGTGCTCGATGCGTGTGGTCAGATCATCGAGCAACCAGTCGAGTCCTTTGTCCAGCGGCATGATTGGTCCCTCCCCGCTCATACGTTCCCCGTGTTGCGGTAAGCCTTTCGCACCCGGGACGGCAGGGCAAGGTGCAACGGGATCGTCGAATGAGGCAGTCGCGCGGGTACATTCGCCCGGCATATTCAATTCCCCGGGGACACACCCGCCCCACTTCCCTCAGGGGTATTCGGTGGCGGCGGAACGGCCCGGTCACGGAGGATCGGCCGATGAACGCGTTTCTCGTCACCGACCGTCTGGCGCTGCGCGCCATCACCGCCTCAGATCTCGACAACCTGTTCGACCTCGACAGCGACCCTGAGGTGATGCGCTTTCTCAACGGCGGTCGTCCGACGGCCTTGGAGACGCTGCGGGAAGAATCCCTCCCCCAACTGACCCATCGGTATCCGTGCATCGGCAACCCCGGATTCTGGGCGGCCGACGACCGGTCGACCGGTTCCTTTCTGGGGTGGTTCGAGTTGCGTCCGCTGCGGGAGGACAGCGCGGCGGTCGTCGAACTCGGATACCGCCTCAACCGGGCGGCGTGGGGCCGGGGCTGCGCCACGGAGGGCGCTCGGGCCCTCATCGCGAAGGGATTCACGGAGCTGGGCGTGGAGACCGTGACCGCGAACACGATGGCGGTCAACACCCGCTCCCGGCGGGTGATGGAGAAATCGGGGCTCAGCCTGGTCCGCACCTTCTTCGGTGACTGGCCGGACCCGATCGACGGCTCCGAACACGGCGAGGTCGAGTACGCCCTGAACAGGGACGACTGGATACGCGGACAATGAGAGCGCGGCCCGACCCGGCCGGACCGGACCGGGCGACATCTCCGTCCTCCCGCCGGCCGAGGAGCCGCAGGTCGGCAGAGGCGCCGGGCCGGCGGGAGATCCTCGCCGCCCGGCCCCTCGCGAGCCCCGAACCCCTCAGGGCGCGCCCGGACCGGATCCCTCTCCGGCTCCGCCGCGGCGCCGGCCGGCCGCGCTGTCCCTCCGGGGGCGGGTCAGCGGCCCAGCTCCTTGCGGGAGACCCTGCGGAGCCTGCGGCGCTGACCGGGGTCGAGCATCAGATACGCCACCGCTGGCACGCCGAGGACGACCAGCAGCGCCGCCCAGAACGGAATCACCGTCATCAGGAGCAGGCCGACGGCCACTCCCCCTATGACGATCTTTGTACGTGTCGACATCTCGACGCCTCCTTGCGCGGCCTTCGCCGTACCTGCCGGTGGAACGTGCGGGCACGCCGCACAGTTCCACTATGCGCTCCGCACCCCGGTCCGCGCGTCCTCCCCGCCCTGGGTCCGCAGCGGCTCCCCCACCTCGCGCATGTGCCCCAGGGCCTGTCGGTAGGACTCGACGAGCCCGGTCTCGCAGTAGCCGAGGGAGAGGGCGCGGCAGTGCGCGCGCACCAGGGGCTGGGCGAGGCGGAGGTGCGGGCGGGGCATGCTGGGGAAGAGGTGGTGCTCGATCTGGTAGTTCAGACCGCCCAGCAGCCAGTCGGTGACCGGGCCGCCTCGGACATTGCGCGAGGTGAGCACCTGGCGGCGCAGATGCCCCCACTCCTTGCCGTTCTCCTCGTCGGCCATCTCCATGCCCTTGTGGTTCGGCGCGAAGGCCATGCCCAGATGGAGCCCCAGAAGCATCTGGTGCACCAGGGCGAAGACGAGGGCCTGTCCGAGGGGCATCGCGGTGAGCAGCAGGGCGGCGTAGGCGACGACATGGACGACGAGCAGCAGCCCTTCCAGCGACCGGGCCCGCGCCGACAGCCGCGGCCCGTCGGCGGACGGGGCGGAGAAGACGGCCCGGAAGCCGTACAGCTTGAGGGCGATCCCTTCCAGGGTGGTCAGCGGGAAGAAGAGCCAGGCCTGGTGGCGGGTGAGCAGTCGCCGGAATCCGGCGCGGCCCACGGCCTGCCGCTGCGTGAAGACGAGGATGTCGGCGGCGACGTCGGGGTCCTTGTCGACATGGTTGGGGTTGGCGTGATGGCGGTTGTGCTTGTCGTTCCACCACTCCTGGCTCATCCCGAGCAGCAGATTGGCGTGGAGGAGCTGGATGATCCGGCCGGTGCGGCGGTCCGCGGCGATCTGGGAGTGACCGGCGTCGTGGGCGAAGAAGGCGGTGCGGGTGGAGAACAGGGCCAGCGCCGGGGCGAGCGCCAGCACCCACCAGGAGCCGCCGAGGAGAATCGTTCCCGTGACCACGGCGGCCAGGGCGAGCAGATTGACGAGCATGCCCCGGACGTACCAGCCGGTACGGCGTTCGAGGAGGCCCTGCTCCCTGACGATCCGCAGCAGCGGCGCGAACTCCGACCCGGAGCGCCGTGGAGCGCGCCTTGGCGCGGACGGAGCTCCGTCCGCGCCGGGCCCCGGGACGGACGCCGCCGACGGTGACTCCGTGGGCGTGGCGGTGGCCTGAGGCATGGGCGGTCTCCGGTCTGTGGGACGTACGGTGCGGTGCGCGACCGTGCTGACCTGAGGAAACCTAGGCAAGGCCGCACCTGCGGGGCCATGACGCCACCACCCGGACCCGGTGGGGGAGAACCCGTGGCCCCGGGTGGTGCTGACCTCACCTTCGACGGGGGGACAGGCCGCGTGAGGAGGATCACGGGCCCGGGAGAGGCGTTCGGTTCCGTGATCGAGTACCCTCGGCGACTCTCACCTGTGCGCTAGTCAAATTTGAGGAATGCGTCATCGCTGTGCACCGACCCTCCGCGGCAACGCTCTCCCGTGTCTCCCCCGACCACTTCCCCCTCACTCCCGACGTGTCGCTCGCCCGCGCCTCCGCCGTGTTCCTTCCCGGCGACCCGGCCCGCACCGGCCGGATGGCCTTCTGGCTTCCCGACGGCGAAACGGCGACGGCGTCCGGGACGGATTCCGGCGGCGGAACCGCCCCGGACGTCCTGACCGTCGTCCGGGACGATCTGCGCCCGCACACCGTGCCCGCGCTGCTGCTGCCCGTCTCCGACGCGCTGCCGCTGCTGACCCGGATGCGCGGCGCGGCGGACGCCTCCACGTCCACCGCGTTCTGGGGAGCCGCCTCCGTGCTCGCCCTGCAACTGGTCGCGCGCGGGCTGCTGTTGCCGGGACTGAGCCCCACCGACCACGACTCCTGGCGGATCGGCCCGCTGGCCGCCGAGGACCTGGACCGGATCCGCGCGCTGGCCGCCTCGATGCCGCCCCCGGCGCACGCCGCGCCCCTGGCGACGCGGCCGGACGCCGACGGCTCCGGCGTACCCCTGCTGCCGGAACCGGAGCGGCTGTTGCGGTCGTTCCTCGACGCCGTGGCGGACTCGCTGCCCCGGTCCCCGGCCGCGACGGCCGCCGCCGGGGGCCTCGCGTTCGCCGCCCGGGAACCGCAGCACCTGCCCGACCGGCGCGCCTGGGCGGCGGACATCGCCGCCGGCCACGACGCGGGCGTCCGGCTGTCGCTCCGGATCGAACTGACGGGCGCCGACGGCGAGGACGCGGAGCCCGCGTTCCGCGCCGTCCTCCAGATGCACAGCGTCAGCGACCCGTCCGTCGTCGCGGACGCCGCCGATGTGTGGGCGGGCGGCGACCGGCCGGGAGAGGCCTTCGGCCCGCGCGCTCGGATGGACGCGCTGCTCGCGCTGCGCCGCGCCGCCCGCGCGTGGCCCCCGCTCGCCCCGCTGCTGCAGGCCGCCGTCCCCGACGCGCTCGATCTCGCGGACGAGGAGATCGCCGATCTGTTGGGCGAGGCGGCCAGGGCGCTGGCGGCCGGCGGCGTCCGGGTCCACTGGCCCCAGGAGCTGTCCCACCGCCTCACCGCGCGCGCCGTCATCGGCCCGCCCGACGACGGCGGGGACTCCGGCGAATCGGGGCTGCCCTCCTTCCTCTCGGCCGACGCCCTGCTCGCCTTCGACTGGAGATTCGCCCTTGGCGAGCACCGGCTGACGCGCGAGGAGCTGCACCGGCTCGCCGAGGCGAACCGGCCGCTGGTGCGGCTGCGCGACCAGTGGGTGCTCGTCGACCCCCGGGAGGCCCGACGGGCCCGGCTGAACCAGGACCGGAAGCTGACGCCGATCGACGCGCTCGGCGCGGTGCTGACCGGCACCGCCGAGGTCGACGGCCACCCGGTGGAGGTCGACGCCTCCGGCTGGGTCGCCCGGCTGCGCGACCGCCTCGCCGACCCCGAGGGCGGCGCCCAGGAGACCGCGCAGCCGCCCGCGCTCACGGCGACGCTCCGCGACTACCAGCTGCGCGGGCTCAACTGGCTGAACCGGATGACCTCACTCGGCCTCGGCGGCTGCCTCGCCGACGACATGGGCCTCGGCAAGACCATCACCCTCATCGCCCTCCATCTGCACCGGCAGTCGGACCCGTCGGCCGCCGGGCCGACCCTGGTGGTCTGCCCCACGTCGCTGATGGGCAACTGGCAGCGTGAGATCGAGAAGTTCGCCCCCGGCACCCCGGTGCGCCGCTTCCACGGCGCGTCCCGCGAACTCGGGAACCTGGCCGACGGGGAGTTCGTTCTCACGACGTACGGCACGATGAGGCTCGACGCCGCCAGACTCGCCGGGGCGGCCTGGGGCATGGTCGTCGCCGACGAGGCACAGCACGTCAAGAATCCGTATTCGGCGACCGCCCGGCAGCTGCGCACCCTCGGCGCGAAGGCGCGGGTGGCCCTGACCGGCACCCCCGTGGAGAACAATCTCTCCGAGCTGTGGGCCATCCTCGACTGGACGACGCCCGGCCTCCTCGGCCCGCTCGGCACCTTCCGCACGCGCTACGCGCAGGCGGTGGAAGGAGGGGAGGATCCGGCGGCGGCCCGCCGACTGGCCTCGCTGGTGCGCCCGTTCCTGCTGCGCCGGCGGAAGTCGGATCCGGGCATCGCTCCCGAGCTGCCGCCCAAGACGGAGACCGACCGCGCCGTCTCCCTCACCGCCGAACAGGCCGGACTCTACGAGGCGGTGGTGCGCGAGACCCTCGCCGCGATCGCCGGGGCCGACGGCATGGAGCGGCGGGGGCTCGTGATGAAGCTGCTCACCGCGCTCAAGCAGATCTGCAACCATCCCGCCCAGTATCTGAAGGAGGATCAGCCGAGGATCGCCGGCCGGTCGGGCAAGCTGGAGCTGCTGGACGAGTTGCTGGACACCATCCTCGCCGAGGGCGCTGCCGTGCTGGTCTTCACCCAGTATGTGCAGATGGCCCGGCTGCTGGAACGCCATCTCGCGGTCCGGGGCGTGCCGACGCAGTTCCTCCACGGCGGGACGCCGGTCGCCGAGCGCGAGGCGATGGTGGGTCGTTTCCAGAACGGCGAGGTCCCGGTCTTCCTGCTGTCGCTGAAGGCGGCGGGCACCGGTCTCAATCTGACCCGGGCGGAGCATGTCGTGCACTTCGACCGCTGGTGGAATCCGGCGGTGGAGGCACAGGCCACCGACCGGGCGTACCGGATCGGGCAGACCCAGCCGGTGCAGGTCCACCGGCTGATCGCCGAGGGGACCATCGAGGACCGAATCGCCGACATGCTGGCGCGCAAGCGGGAGCTGGCGGAGTCGGTCCTCGGCTCCGGCGAGGCCGCGCTGACGGAACTGACCGACGCCGAACTGGCGGATCTGGTGGAGCTGCGAGGGGGCGGCACAGCACGATGAACGACGACGACGAGTACGACGACCTGTACGACGGCGAGGACGCGGAGGACGGCGACACCGAGGACGGCGACGGAGGCGCGCGCCGTAACGGGCGGGACGAGGTGCGGACCTTCGCCTCGCAGCCGCCCGCGCGCGGGCGCGGATTCGCCCAGAGCTGGTGGGGCCTGCGCTGGATCAAGGCCCTGGAGGACACCGCGCTCGACGGCGAACAGCTCAAGAAGGGCCGCGGACAGGCGCGGAACGGCGCGGTCGGCGCGGTGTCGGTACGTCCGGGCCGGGTGACCGCGGTGGTGCGGGACCGGGACGGCACCGGCCGGCGCTGCGATGTGCTGCTCACCGAGCTGACCGACGCGGAGTGGAACCGCTTCCTGGACATGGCGGTCGACCGGGCGGGCCATATCGCGGCCCTGCTGGACCGGGAGATGCCCCCGCACCTGGTCGAGGACGCGGCCTCGGCCGGGGTCGAACTCCTGCCGGGCGTCGGCGATCTGGAGCCCGAGTGCGACTGCGGGGCGTGGGACCTGTGCCCGCACACCGCGGCGCTCTGCTACGAGGTGGCCCGGCTGCTGGACCAGGACCCGTTCGTGCTGCTGCTGGTGCGCGGGCGCGGGGAGCGCCGGCTGCTGGACGAGCTCCAGTTGCGCAGCGTGGCCCGCGCGTCCGCGGGCGCGCCGGTCGGCGGGGAGCCGGAGGAGGAGCCCCCGGGGGTGCGGGCGGACGAGGCCTTCGCGGCGCGGGACATCCTGCCGCCGCTGCCCGCTCCCCCGCCGCTGCCCCGGGAGCCCGGGCAGCCGCCCGCCCTGGACACCGGGGCCGATCCCGCCCCGGGGATCGATCCGGACGCGCTGGAGTTCCTCGCCGCCGACGCCGCCGCCCGCGCCCACCGGCTGCTCGCGGAGGCGCTCGCGCCCGGCCATGGGCACCAGCCCCCGGAGCCGGCGCCCACCCGGGACCAGGACGCGGTGCGGATGGCCGCGACCGTGCCGGGTCCGGTGATCGCCCGGCGGCTGATGGCGGTCACGGGACGCGGACGCGCCGAGCTGGACCGAGCGGTACGGGCGTGGCGCGCGGGCGGCGCGGCGTCGCTGGCCGTGCTGGACGAGGAGTGGACGCCGGGGCCGGAGGCGCTTGCCCGGGCGTCGGCGGCCCTGGACTGCGCCTGGGAGGAGGCGGACCGGCCGCGGCTGCGCGCGACGGCGCCGGGCCGCTGGACGGTGCTCGGCGCCGAGGCGCAGCTGCGTCTCGGCGAGGACGGGCGCTGGTGGCCGTATCGCAAGGAGCAGGGCCACTGGTCCCCCGTCGGCCCGGGCGCCCAGGACCCGGCGGCGGCGCTGGCGGAGGCCCTGGGCGGCGACGAGGGCTGACCGGCTCGGGTTCGACGGCGTCCGGGAACGGGGCGCGGGCCGACCTGGACGCGGGAGCGGGGTACGCGGCGCGAGAGGGGCGTGCCCCGAGGCGGACCCCTGGCGCTCAGCAACGACGACGGCTTCGGGATGTCGGACGGACCCGAGGCGTTCGACGCGAACGGACCTCTGGTGGACAGCGGCGTCGACACGCGTGTGGTCCAGGTCCGGCTGTCCGAACCGCTGACCGACTGACCGACGCGCGGGGCGGTACGGCGGCTCTCGTGCCGGCGGCCGCCCCGGGAGCGCCGTCCGCGGCCGCCCGGGCCGGGCCCGGGCGGCCGCTTCCTACCACAGGGACAGGCTTGTTGAGGCTGTTTCACGTGAAACGGTCGCCGAGGGGACCTCACCGCGTACGGTGAGGTCCCCTCGTACCGACCACGACCGTCCGGGCGGCCGGCGACCGCCCGCAGGATCGGGGCGCGCCGACACCGGCGCACCCGTCTCCCCGACATCCCCGGCGAACCGCCGCCGGCAGGAGATCCTCTCGGTGACCGCGACGCCCCGGCGGGCGGTCCCGCCCACCTCCCCGTTCCGACACGCCATCAGGAGAGGCCCCATGGACCGAAGAACTCTGCTCGGCGGAGCCGCGCTGGCGGCGGTCGCCGGAACGCTGCCGCTCGCCGCCGGGGCCGCCGCCGACGGTCCGCGGTCCGTCCGCGGGGCCGGGACCGACTACCCGTCCGCCCTCTGGGCGCCCGCCGCGGCGGCCAACCGGACCGCCGCGAACCGGCCCTCGTCCCACCGGATCGACATCGTCGTCGTCCATGTCACCCAGGAGACCTTCGCCGACACGGTGAAGATCTTCCAGAACCCGGCGAGAAAGGTGTCCGCGCACTACGTGGTCGGCTCGGCGGACGGCCGGGTGGCGCAGTGCGTACGCGAACACGACATCGGCTGGCACGCGGGGAACTGGGACCACAACACCCGGAGCGTCGGCATCGAGCACGAGGGCTGGGTCGACCGGCCCGAGTACTTCACCCACGCGCTCTACGAGAGTTCGGCGGCCCTCACCGCCTCGGTGTGCGACCGCTACGGCATCCCCAAGGACCGGGCGCACATCATCGGCCACCACGAGGTCCCCGGCGCGACCCACACCGACCCCGGCCCCCACTGGGACTGGACCCGCTACATCCGTCTCGTCAACTTCGCCTGACGGACGGCGTTCACCGCAGGGCCGGGACGGCCGGGCGGCGCCGGGACCGCCCGCTTGTCGCGCCCGGTCGCCTCGGTCACGATGGAGGTCAGGGAGGCCGACTTGAGCGACCCATGGGTGGCCCTGGAAGCGGGCGCGGATCCCGCCGAGCGGACGGCGGTGCTGCGGCGGGCGCACGACGCCTTTCTGACCGCGGGCCGGTTCGAGTCCCCCGTACGCGCGGTGGTGGCCGAATCCTGGCGGCGCTCGGCCCGGGCCCGGGTCAGTCCGGAGGGCACACCGGCCGTCGAACTGGACGAGGACGCGATCACCGCGTACCGGGAGGCGCATCCGCTGGCGCGGGCCATGCCGCTGGTGCGGGAGCTGACCGGCGCGTACGCCCGGGACGGCGACCATCTGGTGGCGGTCTGCGACGCCCAGGGGCGGCTGCTGTGGGTGGAGGGGCCCGCCGCCGCGCGCCGCGAGGCCGGCCGGATGAACTTCGTGCCGGGCGCGCGCTGGGCCGAGACGGTCGCCGGGACGAACGCGCCGGGCACGGCGATCACGGTGGACCGGCCCGTCCAGGTCTTCGCCGCCGAGCACTTCCGCCGACCGGTGCAGGCGTGGACCTGCGCCGCGGCCCCGGTCCACGATCCGGCGAGCGGCCGGGTGCTGGGCGCGGTGGACATCACCGGCGGGGACCGGCTCGCCCATCCGCACAGTCTCGCCTTCGTCGGCGCGGTGGCGCGGGCCGCCGAGTCGCAACTCGCCCTGCTCGCACCGCCGCCGAGCCCCGACACCGTACGGCTCATCGCGCTCGGCCGGGACGAGGCCCTGCTGGTGACGGACGGCCGCAAGACCCGGCTGAGCCGCCGACACAGCGAGATCCTGGTCCTGCTGGCACACCGCCCCGAGGGCGTCGGCGGCGACGAACTGCTGGTGGAGCTGTACGAGGACGAGTCGGTCACCCCGGTCACCCTGCGGGCCGAACTCCACCGGCTGCGCGCGCTGCTGGGGCCCGGCTCCCTGTGCTCACGGCCCTACCGGCTGGCAGACCGCGTCGACACCGACTTCGGCACCGTGACCCGGCGGCTGGCGTCGGGCGCGGTCACGGCCGCGGTGAGCGCCTACGCCGGTCCGCTGCTGCCCGCGTCCCGCGCGCCCGCGGTGGCGCGGCTGCGCCGAAGGCTGGCGGACCAGCTCCGGACGGCCCTGCTGGCGCGCGCCGATCCGGGGCTGCTGGCTGACTGGGCGTACAGCCCCTGGGGCGAGGACGACCTGCCGGTGTGGCGGGAGCTGGCCCGGGTGCTGCCCCGCGCGCAGCGGCCCGCCGCGCTGGCCAGGGTGCGCGAACTTGACGGCTGGCAGCGGGGGTGACGGCCTCGCGCACCACCCCCGTATAAAGATCAACTTCAGGGGACTACCCGGATCCGGCCCGGGTACGCGCCCGGGTGCCCCGACTCTCCCAACCCTCAGGAGACCTCCATGCCGGAGCTGTTCATCGCAGGCCAGTGGGCCGCCGCACGCGACGGGCGAACGCGCGAGATCCGCTGTCCGGCGGACGGCGCGCTCGTCGCCGTCGTCGACGAGGCCGGACCGGACGACGCGAGGGCCGCGACAGCCGCCGCTCGTGCCGCCTTCGACCACGGCCCGTGGCCGCACACCCCGGCCGCCGACCGCGGCAGGCTGCTGCTGCGCGTCGCCGATCTGCTGGAACGCGACAGAGCCGCGCTCGCGCGGGCCGAATCCCTGGACACCGGGAAGCGGCTCGTGGAGAGCGAGTACGACCTGGACGACATCGCGGCCTGCTTCCGCTACTTCGGCGCGCTGGTCGCCTCGGGGGACGGCGGCGGCCGGATCGTCGACACCGGGGACGTCCCGGCCGACAGCCGGGTGGTGCGCGAGCCGGTCGGCGTCTGCGCACTGATCACTCCCTGGAACTATCCGCTGCTCCAGACGGCGTGGAAGGTCGCCCCGGCCCTGGCCGCGGGGAACTCCTTCGTCCTCAAGCCCAGCGAGCTGACCCCGCACACCGCGATCGCGCTGATGCGGCTGCTCGCCGAGGCCGGGCTGCCCGACGGGGTCGCCAATCTGGTGCTGGGCGCGGGTCAGTCGGCGGGCGCGCCGCTGACCGAGGACCCCCGGGTGGACCTGGTCTCCTTCACCGGCGGGCTGGTCACCGGCCGGCGCGTGATGGCGGCGGCCGCGCCGACCGTGAAGAAGGTCGCCCTGGAACTGGGCGGCAAGAACCCGAACATCGTCTTCGCCGACGCCGACTTCGACACCGCCGTGGACCACGCGCTCACGGCCGTCTTCCTCCACTCGGGCCAGGTGTGCTCGGCCGGGGCCCGGCTGCTGGTCCAGGACGAGCTGCACGACCGGTTCACCGACGCGGTGACAGCGGGCGCGGAGAGGATCAGGCTGGGCGGGCCGTTCGACCCGGAGGCCCGCAGCGGGCCGCTGATCTCCGCCGCCCACCGCGACAAGGTCGAGGCGTATGTGGCCGCGGGTCTGGCCGAGGGCGCGGTGCTGCGCTGCGGCGGGCGGCGGCCGGCCGATCCGGCGCTCGCCGGGGGCCACTACTTCCTCCCGACCGTGCTGGACGAGTGCACGGCGGGGATGTCGGTGGTCCGTGAGGAGTCGTTCGGCCCGGTGCTCACCGTCGAACGGTTCCGCACCGAGGAGGAGGCCGTGGGGCTGGCCAACGACACCGTGTACGGGCTCGCGGGAGCGGTCTGGACCCAGGATCCCGGCCGGGCCCACCGGGTGGCGTCCCGGCTGCGCGCCGGAACCGTCTGGATCAACGACTTCCATCCCTATGTGCCGCAGGCGGAGTGGGGCGGGATGAAACAGTCGGGCTTCGGCCGGGAGCTGGGGCCGTCGGGGCTGGCGGAGTATCAGGAGACCAAGCACATCTGGCGCAATCTGGCCCCGCGCCCGCAGGGCTGGTTCTCGTGACGCCCGGGCGCGGCCCCGAGGGCGCGCCGGACGGCTCCCCGCCCGCTCCGGGCGGCGCGCAGGGCCCGCCGGAGCCGTCGAGAGGCGGTGCGGACGGCCGCCGGCCGCCGAAGGAGCCGGGCGGGGGCGCGCCGTCCGCGCACCGGGACGACGAGGCGCTCGGCCTGCTGGGCTACCGCCCCGAGCTGCGGCGCACGCTCGGCACCTTCCACACCTTCGCCGCCGGGATCAGCTACATATCCATCCTCACCGGCACCTTCCAGCTCTTCTACTTCGGGGTCGCGTTCGGCGGGCCCTCGTACTGGTGGTCCTGGCCGCTGGTCTTCGCGGGCCAGCTCATGGTGGCGCTCTGCTTCTGCGAGCTGGCCGCCCGCTATCCGGTCGCCGGATCGGTGTACAACTGGGCCAAGTCCCTGGGCGGCCCGCACACCGGCTGGCTCGGCGGCTGGATGATGCTCACCGCGACGATGGTGACGCTGGCCGCCGTGGCGCTCGCCTACCAGGTCACGCTGGTGCAGATCGACGACTGGTTCCAGTTCGTCGGCGACGGTTCGGGCGGCTCCGACGTCGCCGCCAACGCGGTGCTCCTCGGCACCGCGCTCATCGCCTTCTCCACGCTGGTGAACGCCTTCGGCGTCAAGCTCATGGCACGGATCAACTCGGCCGGCGTGTTCATCGAACTCATCGCCGCCGTCGCGCTGATCGTGCTGCTCGCGGCGAGCGTCACCCGAGGCCCCTCCGAGGTCCTCACCGACACCCACGGCCTCGGCGGCGAGGAGTCCCTCGGCTACTTCGGCGCGTTTCTGACCGCCTCGCTCGCCTCCGCGTACGTCATGTACGGATTCGACACCGCGTCCTCGCTCGGCGAGGAGTCCCACGACCCGAGCCGCAACGCGCCCCGGGCGATTCTGCGCGCCCTGGTCGCCTCCTTCCTCATCGGCGGACTGATCCTGCTGTTCGCCCTGATGGCGGTCCCCGACCTGGCCTCGAAGGAGCTGACCACGGGCGGTCTTCAGTACGTGGTCCTGGAGAGCCTCGGATCCACCGTCGGGGAGATCGTGCTGTGGTGCGTGGTCGTCGCGATCACGGTCTGTGTGCTGGCCGTCCACGCGGCGGGCATCCGGCTGATGTTCGCCATGGCACGGGACAACAATCTGCCGGCCGGCTCGCTGCTGGCCCGGGTCAGCCCGCGCTTCGGCACTCCGGTCGCCCCCGCCGTCGTGATCGGGGCGGTCGGCGTCGGCGTACTGCTGATCAACGTCGATCAGCCGCAGATCTTCTCGGTGATCACCAGCATCGCGATCATCATGATCTATCTGGCCTATCTGCTGGTCACCGTGCCCATGCTGATCCAGCGGCTGCGCGGGAACTGGCGGCCCGCCGAGGGCGCCTTCTCCCTCGGCCGCTTCGGTCTGCCCGTCAACATCGTCGCGGTGGTGTGGGGCGCGGCGATGTCGCTCAATCTCGCCTGGCCGCGCGCCGAGGTCTACAACGCCACCGGCGACCAGCACTGGTATCTGCGCTGGGGCGCGTTCCTCTTCATCGGCGCGGTCGCGCTCGGCGGCTTCGCCCACTACTGGTTCGTCCAGCGGCACCGCACCGGCGTACTCGAGGAGCACCGCGCCCTCGCACCCGACGGGCCGACCTCTTCCGACGCCTGACCCTCTCCCCCGACGCCTGAACCCCGCGCGCACGGGCGCATCGCCCCGCGCGCACGTCCCTGGAGACACGTATGTCCGAACAGAGCAGTTCCGTGCCCGCCCCCGACTCCGCCCCCGTCCGTGAGTACGACTACGTGATCGTCGGCGGCGGCACCGCGGGGGCGGTCATCGCCGCACGGCTCACCGAGGATCCGTCGGTGAGCGTCTGTGTACTGGAGGCGGGCCCCTCCGACGTCGGCGACAACAGCATTCTGCGGCTCGACCGGTGGATGGCCCTGCTGGAGTCCGGCTACGACTGGGACTATCCCGTCGAACCCCAGGACAACGGCAACAGCTTTATGCGGCACGCCCGCGCCAAGGTGCTCGGCGGCTGCTCCTCGCACAACTCCTGCATCGCCTTCTGGGCCCCGGCGGAGGATCTCGACGAGTGGGCCGCCCTGGGAGCCGCCGGATGGAGCGCCGAGGAGTGCTTCCCGCTCTACCGCCGGCTGGAGTCCAACGACGCGCCGGGCGACCACCACGGCCGGTCCGGACCGGTCACCATCCGCAGCGTCCCGCCGAACGATCCCTGCGGCAGGGCGCTCCTGTCGGCCTGCGCGGCCGCCGGCCTTCCGACGACCCCGTTCAACAGCGGCGACACGGTGATCCGCGGGGCGAACTGGTTCCAGATCAACTGCCGCGAGGACGGGACCCGCTCCTCCGCCTCGGTCTCGTACCTCCATCCCGCGCTCGGCCGGCCGAATCTCGACGTACGGACCGGAGTGCAGGCGAAACGGCTGCTCTTCGGCGACGGGAGCCGGTGCGAGGGGGTGGAGTTCCTCCAGCCCGACGCCCTGCGCTCGGACCGGGTACGGGCCCGCCGCGAGGTGGTCGTCTGCTGCGGCGCGATCGACTCGCCCAAGCTGCTGATGCTCTCGGGCATCGGTCCCGCGGCCCATCTGCGCGAGAGCGGAGTGGAGATACGCGTCGACGCGCCGGGAGTCGGCTCCCATCTCCAGGACCATCCGGAGGGCGTGATCATGTGGGAGGCGAAGCGGCCCATGGTCACGTCGTCCACCCAGTGGTGGGAGATCGGGATCTTCGCCGACACCGAACCGGGTCTGGACCGGCCGGATCTGATGTTCCACTACGGCTCGGTGCCGTTCGACCTCAACACCTATCGGCGCGGCTATCCCACCTCCGACAACGCCTTCTGCCTCACCCCCAATGTCACCCGCGCCCGTTCCCGGGGCACGGTCCGGCTCCGCTCGCGCGACTTCCGGGACAAGCCCAGGGTGGATCCCCGGTACTTCACCCATGAGCACGACATCCGGGTGATGACCCAGGGGCTGCGGCTCGCGCGCGAGATCGTCGCGCAGCCCCAGATGGCCGCCTGGGCCGGCCGCGAGCTGGCTCCGGGCCCCGCGCTCGGCTCCGACGACGAGCTGTTCGGGTACATCCGCGACACCCACAACACCGTCTACCACCCGGCCGGCACCGTGCGGATGGGCGCGCCGGACGACGGGGACTCGCCGCTCGATCCGCAGCTGAGGGTCAAGGGCGTGAGCGGGCTGCGGGTCGCGGACGCGTCCGTGATGCCGTCGCTGACCACCGTCAATCCGTGCATCACCACCATGATGATCGGCGAACGGTGCGCCGAGCTGCTCACCGCCGGCTGATCACCGGCCGCTGTTCGCGGGTGACGCAACGTGCTCGCAACGTCCGGGCTCCTAGCCTCCCGGTGACCGTCGTACCGAGGTGACGACGGCGTCACCGGGAGGTTCTGGAGATGACCCGATACGCGAGCCCGGGCAGCGACGGCGCGATCGTCTCGTACCAGTCCCGCTACGACCACTGGATCGGCGGGCGGTACGTGCCGCCGGCCCGCGGCGGGTACTTCGAGAACCCGAGCCCGGTCGACGGCCGTCCGTTCACCGAGATCGCCCGCGGGACCGCCGAGGACGTGGAACTGGCCCTGGACGCGGCCCATGCCGCCGCACCCGGCTGGGGCCGCGCGTCGGCCGCCGAGCGGGGCGGGATCCTGCTCAAGATCGCCGACCGGATGGAGGCGAACCTCGAAGCGCTCGCCGTGGCCGAGAGCTGGGAGAACGGCAAGCCGGTACGGGAGACGCTGGCCGCCGACATCCCGCTCGCCATCGACCACTTCCGCTACTTCGCCGGAGCGCTGCGCGCCCAGGAGGGGACGCTGAGCGAGCTGGACGACGACACCGTCGCGTACCACTTCCACGAGCCGCTGGGCGTGGTCGCGCAGATCATCCCGTGGAACTTCCCGATCCTGATGGCGACCTGGAAGCTGGCGCCCGCTCTGGCCGCGGGCAACGCGGTGGTGCTCAAGCCCGCCGAGCAGACTCCGGCCTCCATCCACGTCTGGCTGGGCCTGATCGCGGACCTCCTTCCCGACGGCGTGCTGAACATCGTCAACGGCTTCGGCGTCGAGGCGGGCAAACCGCTCGCCTCCAGCCCGCGCGTCGCCAAGATCGCCTTCACCGGTGAGACCACGACCGGGCGGCTGATCATGCAGTACGCCTCCGAGAACATCAAGCCGGTCACCCTCGAACTCGGCGGCAAGTCGCCCAACATCTTCTTCGACGACGTCTCGGCCGCCGACGACGACTTCCTGGACAAGGCCCTCGAAGGTTTCACCATGTTCGCCCTCAACCAGGGCGAGGTGTGCACCTGTCCCTCGCGCGCCCTCGTCCAGCGCGGCCACTACGCCGACTTCCTGCGGGCGGGCGTCGCCCGCACGGAGCAGATCGTCCCCGGGCACCCCCTCGACACCGACACGATGATCGGCGCGCAGGCGTCCAACGACCAGCTCCAGAAGATCCTCTCCTATCTGGACATCGGCCAGCAGGAGGGCGCGAAGATCCTCACCGGCGGTCAGCGGATCGAGTACGACGGCGACATGGCCGGCGGGTACTACGTCCAGCCGACCGTCTTCGAGGGCGACAACCGGATGCGGGTCTTCCAGGAGGAGATCTTCGGCCCGGTCGTCGCCGTCACCTCCTTCTCCGACTTCGACGACGCGATCGCCACCGCCAACGACACCCTCTACGGTCTCGGCGCGGGCGTCTGGACCCGCGACGTCAACACCGCCTACCGCGCGGGCCGCGCCATCCAGGCCGGCCGCGTCTGGACCAACTGCTACCACGCCTATCCGGCGCACGCGGCGTTCGGCGGGTACAAGCAGTCGGGGATCGGGCGGGAGACGCATCGGATGATGCTGGATCACTACCAGCAGACGAAGAACCTTCTCGTGTCGTACTCACCCAAGAAACTCGGCTTCTTCTAGACGCAAAGAAAGGGTGTCTGACCAGGGGTTTTCCCTGTCAGGCACCCTTCGCTACGCGCTCCTCGGCGAGGAGACGAAATATACGGTCACTCCCGATTCATTCCACCCGTATCCCACCCCTGACCAGCTGTTCCGGGGCCATTCCGGGCCAGTAGCCCTCTACACGCCCTCATCGGCTTCCGTGACACCGTCCCAGCGCCGCATGGAGTCCTCGATGAGCCGGTTGGCGTGGTCACGTGCCTCGGCCAGGAACTTGGCGCAGTGCCGGAACAGGACCTGGATGCTCTGGCCGGCGCGGCGTGCGCATTCGGCGGGGTCGACGCCGGAGGCGAGCCAGAAGAAGATGCCGGCGTGCCGGAGGTCGTAGGGCCGCTTGGCGAGTTCGACGGCGTGTTCGTCCAGCGTCAGGGCGGCTTCGCGGGCCCGATTCCAGGTGATTCCGTAGGCGGCGGCGTCGATGTAGTTGCCTTTCGCGTTCCGGAAGATGCGGCCGTCCGGCGCGGTGCCGAACTGGTCGATGTGTTCGCGCAGAATGCGGACGAGCACGGGTGGGACGGGTACGGGCCGGGTCGCTTTGGCCGCGCGCCGCTTGAGCGAGTGGATTTCGTGGACGGAGCCGTCGTCGGTCCATTCTTTGCCCGCGTTGACGACGCCTCCCTTGAGATTCAGCAGGCCCCATCCGGTTGCCGGGCGGCGGCACTGGGCCTTGCGCAGGTGGATGACTTCGGCGGGGCGCATGGCCGCGTAGTACACAGGCGAAGAAGCCGTACAGATGGGGCCCTCGGCCCGGGAGTTCTCTGACGGCAGCGAGGAGTCGGGTGACCTGGGCGGGGTTGGGGACGCAGTCCGGGTCGACTTCGTCCGCCACTTCTGGCGCCGTCCACCGGAGTCCGCTGAGCGGACTGTGGGTGAAGTACCCGCGTTCCACAGCCACACGGAACACCTCGTTCACCGCAGCTCTCTTGCGTTTCACGGTCTTGGCGGCGGCAGTGGTCCCGTCCAGTTTGCGGCACAGGGCGTCAAGCGCTCGGCGAAGGGTGTCGGGGTCCTCCAGCTCGCTCACGGGCAGGGAGTTCCGCTCCAGCCAGGCCAGGGCCTCGTGCCACTCCTCGGCGGGCTCGGATTTCCAGGCGTTTTGTCGAAGGCCCATGAGTACAGTGCTCGCCGAAGAACGCGCGGGTGCCGGTAGGCGGCTCCCGGCTCGACCAAGGCGGGGGTGATGGCGGCGAAGGCGTCGGCGAGGGTGCGGCGGGTGTTGCCCGGGGTCCGGTCCCAGCGCTGTTCGATGTACTCCCGCGCGAGGACGTACCAGGTGGTGCGCTGTTTCAGGGCGCGGAGTTCGGAGGCGGGCAGGCCGGTCCGGGGGTCGAACGATTCGCCGTCCCGGGCCGCGGTCATCAGTTTGGCGCGACGGCTCTCCGCGAGCCCTTTGGTCTTGCCGGCCGCTCATCGAGCCGGACCGCCTGCACCGATTCACGCCGCACCGAACAAGAAAGGGAGCTCCATGGGCTACGTCATTCCGGAGGAATGGAGAAGCCATTTCGCCGAAGGGAAGGGCTTCCGGCCGCTCGGTGAGCGCGAGCGGGCGCTGCTGGCCGAACATGTCCCGGCGCCGTCCGGGGGCGGGCGGGCGCTGGACGTGGGCAGCGGGACCGGGGAGCTGGCCGCCCATCTCGCCTCGGTCGGCTACCGGGTGGACGCCGTGGACTTCGCCGACAGCGCCCACGCCCGGGCCCGTATCGAGCACCCCGGCGAAGGGCGGGTGCACCGGCTCACCCTGGACATCGAGCACGGCGACCCGGCCGAACTCGACCCCGACGGGTACGACCTGATCACGCTCCGGCTCGTGTATCCGTTCCTCAGCAGCCGTACGGGCGTGGTCCGCGGGCTCGGGAAGCGGCTCCGGCCCGGCGGCGCGCTGGTGGTCATCACTCCCACCACGGGGCTCCGGCCCGGCGGCGCGCTGGTGGTCATCACTCCCACCACGGCGGACGTCCCTCAGGACCGGCGGGACATCGCGCTCGACGAGGACGAGATCGCCCTCCTGACCGAAGGCTGGGAGACGGCCGAACGCATGGACGCGGACGGGCTCACGGTCGTGGTCCTGCGCGGCCTCCGACCGGCGGACACGAGGGCGGTGGAGAAGGGCAGACCTGCCGGGCACGGCCTGATCGGTGCCCTGGCTGTCGTCACCGACGGCGCGGGGCGGGTGCTGCTCGGCCGGTCCGCCCAAGGCATGTGGGAGCTCGCCGGCGGGAAGAGCCAGGGTTCCGAGGATCTCGCCGCCACGGCAGTGCGGGAACTGGCGGAGGAGACCGGGCTGGTCACCGACCCGGGCGGCGCCGCGGTGGTGGCGATGCTCGTCGACGCCGTCGGAGGTGTGCCGCGGCTGACCGCGGTGGTCCGCGTCACCGCCTGGTCCGGGACTCTCACCAACCCGGAAAGGCACCTGTTCGCGCGGTGGGAGTGGCACGCCCCGCACACCCTGGCCGCCCTGGGCCCGGTGTTCACCCCGGCCGCGCAGGCGCTCAACGCGGTCTGGCCCGGGATCATCCCCGGCCTGCCGCCGGTGAACTCCTATCCGCTCGCCGCCGGTCAGCCGCCCGTACCCGGCGAGCCCGCGGAAGCGGTCCGGCTGCGGCACGCGATGGCGGACGCCGTGACCACCGGCGGCTGGGCCACCTCCGAGCCGGTGCGGCACGCCCTGCGGACCGTTCCCCGGCACCGGTACGTCCCGGAGCAGGACCCGCGCACCGCGTACGACGACAATGTCGCCCCCGTGACCCGCCGCGACACCGCAGGGCGGGCGACGAGCTCGGTGTCCGCGCCATGGCTCCAGGCCGACATGATCGAGAGCCTCCGGCTGAGACCGGGCGCGGTGGTGTTCGAGGCGGGGTCCGGCGGCTACAACGCCGAGCTGCTCGCCCAGGTCACCGGTCCCTCAGGGCGGGTCGTCACCGGCGACATCGACCCGTACGTCGTCCAGCGCACCCGTCGCTTCACCGCGGAGGCCGGCAGCGGGCGGGTGACCGTCTTCCAGGGCGACGCGGCCGGCGGCGCGCCCGCCGCTCTGGTGCCCCGGGGCGGCTTCGACGGGAGCATGGTCACCTACAACGTCTGGGACATCGCCCCGCCGTGGCGGGAGCAGCTTGCCGACGGCGGGCTGCTCGTGCTCCCGCTGGAGATCCACGGCTACACGCGAGCGGTCGCCTTCCAGCGGTGCGGGGAGGTGTTGCACGCGCGGAAGTTCACCCACTGCGGGTTCGTCCGGGCCCAGGGCGCCCACGCCCGCACCGCCCCGGCCGTGGATCTGCTCGAGGGCGAGCTGCGGTTGCGGTTCGAGGACGGGCCGCCCGCCGGCACCGACGGGCTGGAGGCGGCGTCGCGCGGGCCCCGGCTCGAGGTCGCCACCGGGGTGACCATGGGGTCCGGGTTCTATTTCGGCTCCCTCCAGCTCTATGTCTCCACGACCCTGCCGGGGTTCTGCCGCCTGTCCGTGGACCGCGATCGGGACAACGGGATCACCCGGCTCGCCCCGGGGGACGCAGCGCCCGCCGTCACCGGCGGAGGTTCTCTGGCCTACCTGACCTACGAGCAGGTCCGGCACGGCGACACCCCCGCGGAGCGTTTGTGGGAGTGGGCCGTCCACGCCTTCGGCGATCAGGGCCCGGAGCTTGCCGAACGCCTCGCCGCCGCGGTGCGGGCCTGGGACCGGGACGTCCGGGATCGCGCCGAGGACCCCGCCCTGTCCGTCCACCCGGCAGGCACCCCCGATGACCGGCTGCCCGCGGGCGAAGTACTGGACAAGCCGCACTGCCGGCTGGTGTTCCAGTGGCCGGGCCGCCACACCACCCGCCCGGCAGCCGCCGATGCCGAATCCGCCCCCGTGAGCTCCCTGGAGGACGCGTGATCACCGATTCCCTCCCTCTCCCGTCGGTGCGCTCATGACCCACAGGGCCAACCGCCGGTGAACGCCTCCGCGCTGCTCCGCAACTCCGGGGGCGAGTATCTGCTGCTGAGGGACGACGTGCACGGCATCTGCGACGGCCTCGGGGACCAGCGGTACAGCCGTCGGCGCTAAGGACTTGATCATGTTCGTGGCCGGCGCTGATGGTCGAACCGCGTCCATGCGCGTGCCGCGCCGGGCGGGGTTCCTTCCTTGGTGGGCCAGGTGGTGGAGGTTCGCGAACCGGTCGGGTGACCCCACCGCGGTGCGGGCGGTCGGCTGATCAGTCCTGTCGGGAGCATGGACAGCAGTCCGGTTGCCGAGGGATGGCGGAGTCGTGGTGGAGGTGTCCGGGCCGCGGGCCCTGGTGCGAAGGCTGTGGGTGGTCAATGCGCCCATGGTCGCGACGGTGGTGGTCGGCGGCTTGTTCCTGGTGGTCGCGCTGGTGGGGCTTGTGGTGGACGGGCGGGTGATCACGGGGCAGCCGGCGTGGGCGAAGCCCGCCCGGTTCGCTTTCTCCTTCGGTCTGTTCGCCGTCACGCTGATCTGGCTGATGTCCTTCGCCCGGGGCCACGCCCGTCTGGTGAGTGTGATGTCCTGGACGGCGGTCTTCTGTGTGGCTGTCGAGGGGGTGGGGGGCACCTGGGCGGCGGCGGAGGGGACCACCAGTCACTTCAACTTCACCAGCGTCGTCACCGGCACCAGGATCCTCGTCATGCTGCTGGCCTCACTGGTGCTGCTGGCGATCGGCCTGGTGACCGTGTTCCTGCTACTGCGGGGGCGCGTCGAGCCGCCGGCGCTGGCCTGGGCCCTGCGGCTGGGGATGATCGTGGTCACCGTGAGCATGGTCGCCGTCTATCTGATGGTGCAGTCCACACCCGCCCAGGAGGCCGCCGCCGACCTGACGGGCGAGATGCCGTACGTCGGCGCGCACACGGTCGGCCCGCCCGACGGCGGCCCGGGGTGGCCGGTCACGAACTTCAGCACGGTCGGCGGGGACTGGCGTATCCCGCACTTCTTCGGCGTCCACTCCCTCCAGGTCCTGATCCTGTTGGGCCTGCTGCTCACCCTCGGCCCCCGCGTGCTCGGCCCCCGTCACCGCACCACCCTGGTCTTCATCGCCGCCGGCTTGTGCCTCGGGCTGACGGGCGTCCTCACCTGGCAGGCCCACCGCGGGCAGCCCTTCACCTCCCCGGACAGCGCGACCGGTATCGCGCTGACCGCCCTGGCCGTGGCGGTCGCCGCGGCCACCACCGCCGTGTACTGGCACGCCCGCACCTTGGTCCCTGGAGCCGGGCGGTAGCCTCTGCCCGGGATCCGCACAGGCCCGCCCGCTGTGATGACCGGCCCTCGCCGGCACGGTCGGGCAGTGCCCGCAGATTCCCGGGCAGCGTCGGGCGGGGGCCTGGTTCCGGCGTCTCAGGGCCAGGGAGTCCGTTCGCCGGCCTTCGCGGCCAGCTCCTCGTCACCAACCATGGTGATCATCTCGACGCCGGGTGCGCAGAGCATGGCCACGACGAAGCTGCTCGGCCTGTCGGCCAGGAGATTGGCGACCCGGTAGTGGATGACGTCGCCCCCCCCCGGCTCCCAGAACGCCTCTCCCGCCTTGATGGGGTACGGTGCTCCGCCCTCCAGCTCGAAGAGCATCTCACCCTCCAGCATGTACCCGAAGACCGGCCCAGAGTGCCGGTGAGGGCCAAGGCCCGGGTCGCCCGGGGGGAGTTCGAGGTGCTGGAGCATCGCGTGCGAGCCTTTCGGGATCCGCAGATCGGGAAGGTGTAGAAGATCCCTGACGACCATGTTCGTACCTGCTGCGTCCATGGTTCAAATTTCGCACGATTCATCCCGTATGCAGGGAATCCACTCCGCAAGCATCCGTCCGGGAGGCGGAATGTGCGGCCCTGGGGCACAGCGGTTGACTCTGTGCCGGTGGTCATGGGATCGCGGCAGGTCGCGGACTGGCCTACCTCATTTCGGCGGGCGCGAGTCCCCGTGCTCAGCACCCCACCGTTGCCAGCGACGCACCCGGGGATGGGGACCGGTCTCGATCACTGACCGGAGGTCATGTCCGACTCCTTCCCTGACCTACTTGTCGCGGTGGCCTCGTGTCGCACTCAGGTGATCCCCCGGGCGCGATGGGCAAGTTGAGCCCATCAGTGTGCCATCGCTTCCGTGATCGCCAGCGCGCCGTTGACGGCTCGGGCGTGGCCCCCGGCCGCGTGCGCCGATTGGGGAGGCGTCACGGGCCGTGCGACGAAACCGCGGCTCAGGGGCGTCCGAGGGCGCGGACGCTCCATCCGGCGTCGCGCCACTGGCCGGTGTTGAGAGTGCCGCGGGCGTCGATGACCTTGGGGCTGTGGGTGCGGGTGGCGAGCCGCTTGGGGTCGATGTGGGAGTACTGCGGCCACTCGGTCAGGTGCAGCAGCAGGTCCGCTTCATCGACGGCGGTGATCGGGTCCTCGACGTAGTCGAGCCCGGGGTGGAGCTTGCGGGCGTTGTCCAGAGCCTTGGGGTCGGTGACGGTGACGGTCGCGCCGAGGTCGTGGAGGGCCTGGGCCACGGCGAGGGCGGGCGAGTCGCGGATGTCGTCGGTCTCGGGCTTGAAGGCGGCGCCCCAGACCGTGATCCGCTTGCCGCGCAGGTCGGGACCGAGTTCCGCGCGGGCGAGGTCGATGACGCGCCTGCGGCGGCGGGCGTTGACGGCGGCGGCTTCGCGGAGCATGCCGACGGCCTCGCCGGCGTCGAGTTCGTCGGCGCGGGTGATGAATCCGCTGAGGTCCTTGGGCAGGCAGCCGCCGCCGAAGCCGAGGCCGGGCCGCATGCCGTGGCGGCCGATGCGGTGGTCGTGACCGAGGATGTCGGCTAGCTCGGCGACGTTGGCGCCGGACTTCTCGCAGACCTCGCCCATCGCGTTGATGAAGGAGATCTTGGTGGCGAGGAAGGAGTTCGCGGCGCCTTTGGCGAGCTCGGCGGTGGCCCAGTCGGTGACGATCGTCGGCGTCCCCGACTCGATGATCTTGGCGAACGCCTGCCGCAGCAGGGCCTCGGCCCAGGAGTGGTCGCTGTTGAAGCCGAGGACTAGCCGGGCCGGGCGGAGGGTGTCATCGACCGCGAAGGACTCGCGGAGGAACTCCGGGTTCCAGGCCACCTCGATGAGGTCACCGGCGGGGGCCATGTCCCGAAGGAGTTCGGCGACGCGGGGTGCGGTGCCGACCGGGACGGTGGACTTGACCGCGATGACGGCCGGGGTCGTGAGGCCGGGTGCCAGCTTGGTGACGGCGTCGAAGAGGTGGGTGAGGTCGTAGGCGTCGGTGCCGGGCTGCGGCGGGGTGCCGACCCCGATGAAGTGCAGGTCGGCGAACTCGGCGGCCTCCCGGTAGGAGTCGGTGAACTTCAGCCTGCCCGACTCTGTGTGCTTGGCGAGGAGGTCGTCCAGGTCGCGTTCGAAGAACGGGGCCTTGCCGGAGTTGAGGGTGTGGACCTTGTCGATGTCGGAGTCCATGCCCAGGACCTCGTGGCCGAGTTCGGCCATGCAGGCGGCGTGGGTGGCGCCGAGGTAGCCGCATCCGATGACGGTCATCTTCATGAGCGGGGTCGTCCCTTCGGGTGGGGCCGCCGCTGGCGGCCCCACCCTTGCCCCGCCCGGAAGGGCGGGGTGATCAGGAGGGCCTGGCGGCCGGATGGCGGTAGATCCCGTCGCGGATGTAGGGCGGGATCGTGAGGATGCCGAGGTGCTCGGGGCGAAGAACTGGAGCTTGACGCCCTCGGCGAGCGGGAGGAGGGCCTCGTCGCCGTCCCAGACGCCTGCGAAGAAGGTGATGATCTGCCCGGAGCCGTGCTCGTCGCGGATTTCGAACAGTTCGGTCAGCGAGTCGGCTGTGAGGCCGGCTTCTTCGTCGAGTTCGCGGATGATCGCGGTGGCCGGGGCCTCGCCGGGGTCGCAGCCACCTCCCAACAGGCTCCAGTGGTCGGGCCAGGCGATGGCGGGGAGGTCGTCGCGGAGGTGGAGGAGGAGTTCGCCGCGGCGGTTGGTGATGATCGCGACGGCTCCGCGGGCGGCGGCCCGCTCATCGGCGGCGGTGGTCTCGGAGTGCATCCCCTCCCCGTAGTGAGCGAGTTGGGGATCATGCGGCAGCCCTCACCGTCTGGTCCGAAAGCCAGGCAGCTGTCATGAGGGCCTGCATGCGGGTCCGGTCGAACCGGCCGCCGGGCTTCACCCCCCTCGAGGAGGGGGCGGAACGCGGGCGGGGCGTCGGTAAGAGCCATGCGGATCCGGGTGTCGGCCCAGGCCGCGAGGTTGTCGTTGGGCCGGGAGGGGACCGGCGAGGCGAAGCCGAGCTTGTCCCGGCTGGCCCAGACCTCCTTCGGTAGGCCGAGGGCCTTGGCGGCGTCCCGCAGGATCCGCTTGCCCTGGGCCGGGTCGGTGATCTTGTGCTCGACCGGCAGCCGGTAGGAGAACTCGACCAGGTCCCGTGCGAGGTAGGGGGAACGGCGTTCGAGCGCGCAGGCGGAGGCGCGATTGTCGCTGGTCATCACCAGCGGCCTCCAGGCCGTCGCCAGGTCCGCGAGGGTCAGGCCGCGGGCCAGGTCACCGCCCGCGCGGGCCATCGCGTCGGCGACAAGATCGCGGAGACGGCCGTCGGGGTCCGGGCCCCGCAGGATCAGCCGGGTGACGGCCTTCGCCGGGTCGAGGGGTTCGTCGGCGGCGTGCATGAGCTTGGCGGCCAGCGGCCGGTAGGCGTCCGGGCCGGCGTTCAGGACGGCGTCGGGACCAAAGAGGACCAGGGCCTGGCGGACGTAGCCCATCAGGAACTCGTCCGGTCCGAGGCCGCCGATTACGACCCGAAGGCCGAGGTCGGCGATCTTCCGGTAGGCCCTGTGTTCCGAGAAGGTGCTGGCGTTGCCCATCGGGTAGTCCAGGGCCCGCATCATGTGCGGCAGAGCCCGGGTGAAGTCGACGTGGTCGGGCTCGACCACCACCAGCTCGGCCTGGATGTCCCGGGCGATGACCGCCGCCGTCGACGATTCGTCCAGCCGGTCCTGGCCCGGGTAGCGGACGGTGACGCAGACCGGGGGCCGCATCAGGTAGGCCAGCACCGCCGAGTCCGGCCCGCCGGAGAGGAGGAGGGCGAAGTCGCAGGCCGGGGACCTGAGCGGGATCTGGTCGGCCAGGATCGTGGAGAACTTCGCCAGGGCCTCGTCGTAGGTGCCGGTGAACGGGGACCGGTCCTCCAGGTGCCACCAGGTCATCTGGTCGATCGAGCCGGTGGTGACGTCGAAGGACAGCAGCGTGGCCGGGGCCGGCAGCTGGATGCCCTGAAACGGAGTGTCGTCACCGATGGGGGTCTCGATCGCGGTGACCTCCGGCCGTAAGACCAGCGGGGCCGGGGCGTAGCTGGTCAGCGTGGTCACCTCGGAAGCGAACGCGAGACGGCCGCCGTCCAGGCGCCGGTAGAGCGGCTTCTCCCCGAGCCGGTCGCGGGCCAGGAACAGCTTCGCGACCCGCGGGTCGTAGACGGCCAGGGCGAACATGCCGTCCAGGCCGTCCAGGCAGGACGGGCCGATCTTGGCCCAGGCCCGCAGCAGGAAGTGCGCGTCCGACTCCCTCTCGCCGATCTCGATGTCCCAGGCCGTCGCCTGGGACCGCCAGTTGCAGATCTCCCCGTTGAAGGCCAGCAGGACGCCGGTGGCCCGATCCAGGCAGGGGCCGGGCATGGCCCGCGGGGCGACGATCAGCAGCGTGTTCATGGCCAGCACCGCCCGCCCGTCCCGGGCAGCGGCGTGCATGGTGCCGTCCGGGCCGCGGTAGTGCTGCGAGTCGCCCATCGCGGCGACCGTCTTCTCGTGCCGGACGGCGTCGCCTCCGGCCAGTCCTGCGATTCCGCACATCTGGTTCACCCCCGAGCGTGAAGTCGTGGCACCTGGCGGCGGCCGCCGGGAGTCGTTCCTGGCGTCCCGGCGGCGGCCTGTGCCCTGATCACACCCGGCGGGACCGGATGCCGGGGAGGGCTCGCAGGGGGGCTCACGACTCGCGAAAGCGGTTCACCCAGGGTCCGCAGGGCAATACCCTCGGTGTCCCATGAGACGGAGGACAGCCGTGCTTCCCTGACCCGGCCGGAGGCCGTGCGACTGAATGCCTGTCGCGCGAACCGGCCCCGTGGCGTTTCCTCGTCAGCGGCTTCATCCCGTTGCCGACCTGGTGGAAGAGGGGATTCTGGTGGCGTCGACCAGCCGTCGGAAGCGGCCGCCCAATGTGGACCTGGCCCGGCTCATCGAGACCTGCGGAGCGAGCCACAAATCTCTGGCCCTGCGGGTCAACCAGCTCGCCCAGCCGGCCGGGCTGGAGACCGACTACTCGCATACCTCCATCGCGAACTGGTGCCGGCGGGGCATGATCCCCAAGTGGCCGGTGCCGAACCTCCTCGCCCAGGCGATCGCCGAACGTCTCGGCCGTCCGGTGGCGCTCGGCGAAATCGGAATGGGCGATGCGCAGACACCGGACACGGATGTGGGGTTGGATTTCCCGCGGGACCGTGCTGATGCGGTCCGAGTGGCCACGTCGTTCTGGAGTTTCGTGAATCGCCGCGACTTCCTGACCGGATCCGGTTTCGCCGTGTCCGCGTTCACCAACCCCGTGACCCGCTGGCTGGTCACCCCCGCCGACGAGGCCGCCGACCACAAGGGCGGCAAGCAGGTCGGCCGGGCCGACTTGGAAGAACTCCGCGACGCTGCCGATGAGGCCCGCCGCTGGGACTCCAAATACGGCGGCGGGAACTGGAAGGCCAACTCCGTCACCGTCTGCCTCCATGAGAGGGCCGCCCCGCTGCTGCGGGGCTCCTTCTCCGACGAGGTCGGCCGCGACCTGTTCTCCGTCACCAGCGAGCTGTCGCGGCTGGCCGGCTGGACTGCCTTCGACGTCGGCCAACACGATCTCGCCCAGCGGCACTTCATCCAGGCTCTCCGCCTGGCCCGCGCGGGCGGGGACGTCGAGCTGGGCTGCTATGTCCTGACCACGATGGCGATGCAGTCACTACTGCGGGGCTTCGGCTCCGAGGCTGTCGACATGGCCCAGGGCGCCTTCGAGCGGGCCAAGGGGCAGGCCGCCCCCAGGGTGCTGGCGTTCACCAAGCTGATCGAGGCCCGTGCCCATGCTCGCGAAAGGGATGCCAGGGCCGCCTCACGGGCCCTGGCCGCCTCCGAGGATCTCCTGAGTCAGGCGGAGGCTTCCAGCGACTCAGAGCCCGCCTGGATCGACTTCTATCACCACGCCCGCCTTTCCGCGGACGCCGCCGAGGTCTTCCGGGACCTGAAGAACCCCAAGGCCGCCCTGGCCTGGAACCAACAGGCCGCCGCCATGCCGTCGGGGGCGTTCACCCGCTCGGTCGGGATGCGTCTGGCGATCGTGGGAACCGCCCACCTCCAGGCCCGCGACCTCGACCAGGGCCTGGAGCTCGGCAACCGGTCCGTGGACGTCCTCGCCCGCGTCCAGTCCTCCCGGGCCAAGGACTACGTCCGCGAGTTCAGCACCGCCCTCGGCCCCTGGCGCCGGGAGCCGGCCGTCCGCGAGTTCATCCACAGCACCCGCACCGAACTCGGCATCGCCGCCTGAGACGGCACTTCCCCCTCCTCGAGGGGGAAGTGCCGGCGAACGTCCCCAGCCGCGTTCCGACTTATATGCTCAGTCGTCTGTTCGAGTCGGGGACGGCTGAGCCTGGCCGTCGGCTCAGCTGATGGGCGGACGGAACGGGATGACGTTGTCCGGTGCGGGGGCGGGCTCCGCCGGCGCGTCCGGCCTCACGGTGAGGACGGCGCTGGCGAGGGTCAGGTTGGTCGCCGGCCGGCGGAGCTCTTCCAACCCGGCTCGCTGGTTCGCGATGGTCTCCTTGAGCTTGGCGACGGTCCCCCGCAGCTGTTTCTCCGTCTCCGGGACCTGCTTGGTCTCCGTGCGGACGCGCTCGTCGAAGACGGCCCGGCGTCCCGGCGTTTCGAGGTCGCCGACGACACCCACCAGGACCGGGC
Source organism: Streptomyces sp. NPDC014894 (assembly GCF_043080985.1). Lineage (NCBI taxonomy): Bacteria > Bacillati > Actinomycetota > Actinomycetes > Kitasatosporales > Streptomycetaceae > Streptomyces > Streptomyces sp. NPDC014894. The sequence continues at coordinate 694,950 of NZ_JBIBWD010000002.1, read as the reverse complement.
GGTCATCGAGAACCGCACATACGGCGAGATGGCGTGGGAGATATGCCCGGCCCGCCCTGTTCCTCCTGCTCGGCGACCGCGATGCCGGTGAGGTGCGCATCCTGCGCAAACCGCCTGGGTGACGAACCCCCGACGGGACCGGCCCTCGGTCCGGCGGGCGGAGGGACCTCTCCCACCGGCCACCCGCGCGGCAGAACTCGTTTGCCACTGTCCGACTTGCCGTCGGAGCGTCTCCGGGGTTGGGCAGTGTCCTATGGATCACTGCGTGAGGTAATTGGCCCATGAGCTACTTCATGTACGACGTCATGGGCGGGACGGTCGATGAACATGATCCGGAGGCGATGAGGCGGGTGCTGGATGGCCTGGCGAGCGCCGATGACGAGCATCCCGACGTGTCGCTGTCGCATGAGAGCGGGTGGTGCCTCAGTGCTTTCCGCAGCGGTCTGCTGATCTGGGAGAACATAGAGGACGGCTCGGTGGCTCCCGTGGAAATGATCAAGGTCACCCGCGAGGAGATTCTCCGACTCTTCCGGCTACTGGCGGCGGGTGACATCGCGTCGGTCGAGGCGCTTCCCTGGCAGCGATGACCGGCCGGTGGTCCCGCCATCGACCACCGCGCGGCGGATCCGACGGCAACAGATGCCGGACCCGCTCCCAACCTTCCTCGCTCAACCCACCCCTGAAACCCGCTGAAACCCACATCGGATCAAACGACCATCTGATCCACGGGACGCTGCCTGGTCGAAGTGGTCGCCCCCGTCGCCCTGGAAGCCCAGCTCGGGGCCGTCCGCCCCCGCCCAGCGCGACGGCGGACGACCTCAACGCCGCGAACGAGACCTTCGAGTGCCTCTTCGCCCTGGTTGGGGAGCTCGTCGCCCCGCACCTGCCTGACACTCCGGTGCGGATGTCCGTCGCCGATCGCATCCGCGACCATCTCGGGACTGACTCGCGCACCGAGCCCCTCGGCGACCTGCCCACCCGCCTGGCCCGCTACCCGAACCTCGCCCCCGACACCCCGTCAAGGATGTCCTCGGCCGCTACGTGCAGCAGGAACTGAAACCCCTCAGCGCCGGCGCGGCAGTCTTTCTCACCGAGTACCCGCTCGGCGGCGACGAACCATGCGCCCGCCGCACCCCCGGCACCGCCGCCGCCCTCAGCCGGTGCGAACTCCTCGCCGACGGCATCGAAGTCGTCCACGGCTACGAGGACGAACCGGACAACGCCGCCTTCGCCGAACGCGCCCGCGCCGCCCGCCTCCACGACGACGAGCAGCGCCTGGCCCGGGAGGCCGTCGACGCCGGGCACGTCCCGGCCGTGAGCGTGGGCCTGGACATCGGCGGAACCCCTGCGCCTGGCGGCCTCCGGGCACGCGGGACATCCGCCGCTTCCGCCATTTCCCCGTGCGGGGCACGGCCGCGCGCGGGAGGCGAGTGGCCGGGGCGGGGCGAGCGGCGGATGCAGCGAAGAGGCGCGGCCCCTCCGCCCGGTCGCCGCGCGAGGGGTTGGAGGGGCTGACGGGGGCGGAACCGTACGAGAGGGCCGCCCGGGCCGGGGTGCTGGGGTGGTCCTCCATGCGGCGGGGCGAACTCTTGCGGGCCCCTCGCCGGCGGCCGAGCGCCCGGGGCGGCGCAGCCCGCTTCCCCAGCGGACGGGCGGTGTCCGGTCTGCGCCGGTGTTGTCCGGCTTCCAGGGTTTTCCGGTTGCGGTTCATCCCGGCGGCTGGGCTGATGGAGACGGACCACCCCTGCCCCGGGGCACCCGGCCCGTGCCCCGCGGGCGCGACAGCGGCCCGGTGGGTGCGCAGCAGGGCGGAGCCGACACGAGGAGGCCGGATGGGACAGCGGTCGAGCAGGTACCCGCGCAGCCGGGGGCGCCGGCTGCGGCGCGGCCGCTTGCGGCGGTGGACGGGACGGGTGTGGAGCCGGTGGGCGTGGTGGCTGTGGGTCCTGCGCGCCGTCCGGCACTGGAGACGCCGGTCTCGGATCCGGAAGGCCGGACGACGCCCGTGACGCCGAAGGGGCCGCCTGGCCGCAGCACTGCCGGCCGCCTGCGGTGTGCGGGTCGGATCCCGCTCGGGGCCCGGCCGCCAGGGCTCGTTCAGGCGACGCTGCCAGTGATCACTGGCGGGGTTTGGCCTTCGATGCCGGTGGCGGTGTGGAGTGCGCCGACGCGTCGAGAGCAAGAAGCTCAGCGGGCCAGCAGGCCCCGGATCGCGGCGGCAGCGATCTCGTCGGGTGCCTCTTCGGCCATGAAGTGCCCGGCGCGGGTCAGCCGGTGATCCAGGTCCGGCGCCCACGCCTTCCACACCGCGGCAGCGTCGTAGCCGAGCTGCGCGCCCCAGTCCTGCTGGACGACCGTCACGGGCATGGACAGCTGCGACCCGGCGTCCAGGTCCGCCTGGTCGTGCGCGACGTCGATGTCCGCCGAGGCCCGGTAGTCCGCGACGATCGATGTCACTGCCCCGGCGCTCGCGCGCAGGTATGCGGCCCGTACGTCCTCGGGCACGGTGGCCGGGTCGTTGGCCCAGGCGTCGAGGAACGAGCCGAAGAACGCGTCCGCGCTGCCTGCGATCATCGCCTCCGGGAGACCCGGCGGCTGCGCCATCAGGACGAGGTGGTAGCCGACCGCCGCCGAGGCACGGACGCCGCCGCGCTGATCGTCCCCAGCCTCGCCAGCTCGCTCCAGGCGGTGCTCGACCAGCGGAAAGTCCTGGCCGGCCGGATCGAGGAACTGCTGGAGGCCCACCCTCTTGGCCAGGTCCTGACCTCGATGCCCGGCATCGGCGTCAGGACCGGAGCCCGCATCCTCGTCGACGTCGGCAGCAACTTCCCCTCCGCCGCCTACGCCGGCCTCGCCCCGGCAACCCGCAGTTCCGGATCGTCGATCCGTGGTGAACAACCCTCCAGCCGTGGAAACAAGCAGCTCAAACGGGCCTTCTTCCTGTCCGCGTTCGCAGCCCTGGCCGACCCGGCGTCCAGGACCTACTACGACAAGAAGATCGCCCAGGGGAAGCACCACACCCAGGCCCTCCTCTGCCTCGCCAGACGCCGAGCCGACGTGCTGTTCGCGATGCTCCGCGACGGCACCTCCTACGACCACCAGCCCACCCCCACAGGTTGACGAAACCCATAGAGACACTCCCCCGGTGCGTCGACGGGCTGCTGCGGACGGGATGCGCCTGCCGCAGCCCGGCTCAGGCCGGGTGCGGACGGGGTGCCGTGTCCGACGGCGCGGGACGCGAGGCGGGGTCCGTGGCGCGTCCCGTCGGCGGCCGGATGGTTTCGGGGCCGCGCCCTGCGGGCGGTCCGCGGTCCGGCCCCGGCTGACGGACACGGCTCCCGCCGGTGCGACGGGTGGCCGGCGTGGTGCGGGCATGCACCTGGTGCGGGACGGGGATGGGGCCTTCTCGCCCACCAGGGCATGATCGAATCCGGCCACCGGCGATCACTTGTGATCTTTCCCCGCGAACGGCCGGGCCGGGCTGATGGAATGACGATCGACCGATCACCTCTGTGCCACCGTGGAGTTCTCATGAACGTGCTCGAAGCAGTCCGGCGGATTGTCGACGCCCTTGAGCCGATCATCGTGCCCCTGATCACGAGCAACCGCGATGTGAAGCACGACATCAAGCCCCTCAGCTGACCCGTCCCGACACTCAGCACACCGGCGAGCGGTTCCAGCACCGTCGCCGGCCGGAGTCCGCCATGCGTATCGCCGCCCTGGTCCGGGGGTTCGCCTCGACGTTCCTGAGGCCCCGGCCCCCGAGGACCGAGCGGGCCGAACCCCTCACCCGTACGCAGATCCTCGCGCTCCTGGACGAGCTGCCCGTCAGCGAGTGGCGGTACGACTGGGACCCCGACACCCTGCACATCGGCCCGATGGCCCAGGACTGGCGGGCCGCCTTCGGCTACGGCCGCCGCGAGACGACCATCGACGTCGTCGACGGACAGGGCGTGCTGATCGCCGCCGTCCAGGAACTCTCCCGCCGCCTGCGCCACCTCGAAGAACAACAGGCCGCACCACCACCCTGCCGCTGCGCCCACACCACCGAACCCGAACCCGGAAAGAGGACTCCATGACCCTGACCGACGCCATCATCGCGCTGATCTACGCCCTCGGCCCCGTGATCACCCCACTCTGACCGCCCACCCAAGACCTGTGACAAGGACCCGTCCATGACCGCCATCCGCCGCGCCGCGACAGCGGCCACCGCACTCCCAGCGTCCGTGCTTTCCGCGTCCGTGTTCGCTCTGCTCGGGTCCGTGACCCTGGTGACGTTCGGGACCTCCGTACGCGAGATCTTCAGTCTCACCATCGGCATCGGCGCCTGAACCGGCGCCCCGCCGGGCCGGCCATGCCTTGCGGTGACCCGGCCGGTCCCGCCGTCCGGGAACGGCCGGTTCACCGCTTGCCGGCCCGCGTACCTGACCGCCACGCTCCGAAACGATCGCACCCCCTGCAGAAGGGGGTGCAGCGTCGGGCGAGGGGTGGCGGCATGAGGGTGCGCGGGAGCGGCCGGTTCGGGCGGGTGGTGGCGTCGGTGCTGGGAGCGGTGCTGGTGACGGCCGGGCTGATCGGTGGCGGTGCGGGGCCGGCGTCCGCGATCGTGGGCGGGACGGACGCCCCGGCGGGCGCGTACCCGTATCAGGTGTTGCTCCACTCCCGGGTTTCCGGCGGCTGGCAGCCCGGGTGCGGCGGGTCGGTCATCGGCGAGCGGTGGGTGCTGACCGCGGCCCACTGCCTGGAGAATGCCAGGGCCGACCGGATACGGGTGGTGGTCGGGTCGAACACCATCGACCCGACGGGCACGGCCTACGGGGTGCAGGAGGTGATCCGGCACGAGAACTACAAGGGCAACGCCTCCGGCGTCCCGAACGACATCGGGCTGCTGAAGCTGAGCACGCCGATCGTCTACACCCCTCTGGTCCAGCCGATCGCCCTCCCGGACCCGCCCGCGTACCCCGGCGGGAGCGCGACGGTGACCGGCTGGGGAAAGCTCAGCGGCAACGGCCCGTGGCCGAACACCCTCCAGCAGGCCACCGTCACCATCCTCCCCCTGGCCGAGTGCCGGGCGCGCTGGCTGGAGAACATCACCACCGCCCACGTCTGCACCTTCGACAAAGCCACCGGACTGACACCCTGCGAAGGCGACAGCGGCAGCCCGCTCGCCCAGAACGGCCGAGTGCTCGGCATCGTCAGCTGGGGCCACTCCGTCTGCAGCAACCGGTTCCCCGCCGTCTACACCAACGTCGCCGCCCACCGCCCCTGGATCACCGCCAAGACCGGCATCTGAACCGCACACCCCGACCGGTCCGCGACCACCGGGGCGGCGGGGCCCGGCGGCCTCCCCGGCCAGCGTGACGAACCCGGACCCTCGAACCCGCGGGCCACCAACGCCGCGGTGGTCACGCCACCCCGGCCGGCGCGCACCCCGGCTGAGCCGAACATCGGGCACGCGGGCTTTCCGCGGGTGCGTGACTGCGGGCTCGGCCGGGACGGTGCGGCACGGACCGGGAGAAGGGGTGCCTTGCGTTCCGCCCCGAGGTCGGAGAGCGGCGGCCGGCCCCGGGCAGCCGGCCGGTTTCGTCAACTGCCGCATCACGGCGACCCCGCGGGTTGTCGCACGGATCGACGAGTGCCAGCGTGGACATGACGCGATGTACGGCGCGCTCACCGCTGGTCCCCGGGGCCGATCGCCGCCGTCCAGGAACTCTCCCGCCGCCTGCGCCACCCCGAACAGCGGCAAGCCACACCACCGTACTGACCGCACGCCACCACACCCGAAGCCACATCCGGAACGAGGACCTGGTTGCCGTCGGCCGCCATCGACGAGCGCATGGAGAGCGACGCCCTCTGGAGCCAGGGGCTGCCCGTCGCAGGTCGCTCAGGGCGGCGCGGAGTCCGGGTGGGACGGTGGGCTCGGCCGGGGCGCGCCTCCACGCCACCCGGGCCCTGCCGGCGGGGTCCGCCGGCAGGGCCCGGGTGTGCCGTCACGAGTCGGTGTCATTCGGTGACGTCGTAGTAGTCGGCGAGGAACCGGCGGATGGCCGCTTCGTGGGGCAGGAGTTGCGGCAGGTGGGCGGTGAGGGCGGCGCGGACGGCCTCGGCGAGGGCGGTGGTGCTGCCGGTGGCCTGGCGGACGTACGGGTCGAGGCGGCGGACGAGTTCGTAGTTGGACGCGATGTCGGCGCGGATCAGCTCCTGTTCCAGGGGCGGTGCGTCGGCGCCGGGTACCGGCGGCAGGACGCGGGAGACGAAGGTGACCCGGTGCAGGACGCGCCAGCACGGTGGCTTGCGGTCGGACTGCTGGGTCTGGCGCAGCGCCGCCGCGTTGGGGGCGGAGGAGTTGGCGAGCCAGAGCGGGTCGACGACCTTGTGGAAGAAGTCGTCGAAGTTGTCCCCGGACTCGTGGAGGTAGAAGCTCATGAACCGGTAGGCGTCGACCTTCCCGGGCACCCTGCGGGGGCTGCCGTCGGGGTCGAAGCGGGCCTGTCCGTCGGCGCTGTAGGCCTGGAGGTCGCCGGAGGGGTTGCAGGTGACGTCGAGGGCGTAGGAGCGGGAGGCGTCGCGGGAGCGGGTGCGGGTGACGCTGTGGCTGCCGCCGATGCTCGCGTCGAGCTGGGCGCCGACGCCAATGCCGAACACCTCGAAGCCGAACTCGACGCCGACGGTGGCCATGTCTTTGACGGTGTAGGAGCCGGCGGTGGTCTCGGAGACGGAGTCGGTGGTGGTGGTCGTCTCGGCGAAGAAGCCGCCGTCGGCGGTCCACACGTAGGTGTTGGCCAGGTCGCGCACGGTGGCGCCGTCTGCGGCGGCCTTTCCGGCGCTCTCGTTGCGGTTGTCTCCGATCGGCCCGACGAAGGTCTCGGCGATCTTCGCGGCCCGCTCCTGGACGGGGTCGGGCGTGCCGGTGGCGGTGGAGACGCTCTCGTAGTAGCTGCGCTGCTGCTGCTGGCGGCGCTGGATGGCGCGCTTGAGGGTGTAGGCCTCGCGCGGCTTGTAGTAGCTGTACTCGCCGTACTGTCGGGCGTTCGGGTAGGCCGGGTCGAGGATCTTGCCGCGTTCGTCGAAGCCGACCCCGCCGTCCAGGGTGCCCTGCTTGGTGTACTGGGGGTTGATGGGGAAGGTGACGATGTTCCAGTCCCTGGGAATGTCGGGGTTGGGCATCATCCGCTAGGCGACGAGGGCGCCAGTGTGGGCCAGGCGCAGCGCGAAGACGTCGGCGGTCAGTGACTGGACGAGCGCGAAGCCGGTGTTGGCGGGCTGGTAGCGGCGGCCGATTGCGGGGTTGAGCAGGCGGGCGGGATCCTCCCAGTGGCCGGTGAGGGCGACGCGGGTGGCCCGCGCGGTGTCGGTGGACTGGGAGAGGGTGGTCGCGTCGGTCCAGGTGTTGGTGAACTCGAGGGTGCTGTCCAGGCTGAGGACGGCGCCGCCCTCGACGGCGGGTTTGGCGGTTCCGATGCCGAGCGGGGCGAGGATGAGCAGAGTGTCTGCGTCGTAGGTGTTCTTGAACGCGAAGTGGAAGGCGGTGTCCACGCTGCGGTCGCGGGAGGAGGACAGCGACTCGGTGACGGCGTCGGCTGTGGTGAACTCGACGCTGGAGGCGCCCCGGTAGTCGTTGCCCTGGCCGGTGAGGTTCTCGGAGGGGACGGGCGGGGCGCCCTCGACGTAGCCCACGAGCTGGGGGTCGTACTGGATCTGGCTGACCCACTCGCTGATCAGGTCGCCCACCTTGTAGCCGGTGACCAGGCGCCAGCGGCCCTGCTCGGTGAGGTAGGAGTAGGCGCGCTTCATGACCCCGGTGGCGGTGCCGTCGGCCGCGAACTGCATGTCGGCGTACTCGCCGGCCGCCGGCGCCTCGGCGATGGTCTCGTGGAAGGGGGTGCGCACGCCGGAGACGGCGGAGCGCACGGCCGCGGTGTCGGTGGAGACCGGTGCGGTGGACAGGACCACGTCCGGGGCGGCGCCGGGGCCGGGCCGCAGGTGGTTGCCGCGCAGGCCCATGTCTCGGACCTCGTCGGTGCCGCCCGAGGTGGAGTCCCGGTCGAACGGCCAGTAGCCGAGCAGGTCCTCCTTGTCGCCCTTGAGGCGGGTGAAGAGGTTGTCGCTGATCTGTTCCGCGGTGCGGGCGGTGCGCCAGACCCGGACCTCCTCCAGGGTGCCGTCGAGGGCCTCGGTGACCGTGGTGCCCTCCAGCCGGGCGCCGAGGGTGAACTGCCGCTGTCCGTACGTGGTCGGGCTGTCGGGGTCGGCCGCGTCGAGCGGTTCGGCGGCCAGCGGGGTGCCGTTGCGGTAGAGGCGGAAGACGCTGGCCCGCGCGTCGGTGTCCCGTGTCCAGGTGGCGCCGCGCAGCCGGGCGCTGTGGGCGCGGGTGGTGTCGGTCGTGGTGCTGCCGGTGTTCTCCTCGAAGGTGAACCGCGCCACGAGACCGGTGTCGTTGTCGGAGACCGGGGTACCGATGGCGGCGGCGTCGCGGGCCTTGTTCCAGATCCGGACCTCCCCGAGGACGCCGCGCGCCCCGTATGTGCGCAGGCCCTGCCAGACGCGTCCGATCTCCAGGACGCCCTTGCCGCTCTCGACGCCGGGGCCCTGGTAGCGGGAGGTCCCGGCGGGTGTGCCGTCGATGTAGAAGGTGATGTCGTCCCAGGTGTTGACGTCGACGCCCTGGACGACGTCCACGGTCTGGGTGGTGGTGGAGCCGTCCGCGCCGGTGAGGGCGAACTGCCGGGTGCCGCGCTGCTCGACGGTCTCCCGGCCGGCCCTGCGCACGACGGCGACCCGGGTGAAGCGGCCGGCGGGGACGGTGGCGGTCGACACGAAGCGCCGGGCGACCGGACCGGACGCCCCCAGGAGCGAGGCGGCCTCCTCGAAGGCGAACTCCAGCCTGCCGTCCGGGCGTACGGACAGCTGGTAGGGGACGTGCTCGTCGCCGCCGAGCCGGCCGCGGGAGATCAGGCCCTGGGTGGTGCCGAGGCGGTCGAGGGTGCCGAAGACCTCCAGGGTGAGGTCCCCGGTGAGACCGAGGCTCTCCTCCGCACCGCCCTCCAGCCAGGACGAGCCGTCCAGCCGGACGGCCCAGGCCTGTTCGTACGCGGAGGCTATGTGCGCCCACTCGCCGGCCGGGAAGACGTCCCGGCTGCGCACGGCGCGCTCGCCGACCCCGGAGACCACCCGGTAGCCCTTCGCGTGGGACTCCCCCGGCTGCGGGGTGCCGCCGAAGATGCCGTGGCGGGCGTGTCCCGAGGTGTCCAGGAACTGCTGGTCCCCGCAGGTCCACGAGCCGAGCAGGCCGGGCAGGCCGCTGGCGACGTTCTGCCGCATCAGGTCGCGGATCTCGTCGGCCGTCCGGGCGCGGTTCCACACCCGCAGGCTGTCGACGGCGCCACGGAACGAGCCGCCGCCGAGGACGAGCCGTCCGCTGCCGGTGACGGCGCGGGTCGTGCTGCGGCGGGCGGCCTCCACGCCGTCCCGGTAGAGCAGCTGGGTGCCGGTGGCGGGGTCGAGGACGGCGGCCCAGTGGTGCCAGTCGGTGTCGGTGAACGTCGCTGCGGTGGTCAGGACCTCGCCGCCCAGGGCGAAGCTGAAGGCCCCGCCCTGGTCGTACTGCAGGGACAGCGCGGCATCGCCGTAGGTGAGCACCGCCTCGCGCGCGGTGTGCGCCGCGACGGCCCGCCGGGCCCACAGCTCGACGGTCACGGGACCGTCGGACGGGGCGAGGCCGTCGACGGACACCTGGTCGTCTGCGCCGTCGAAGACCACCGCCGTGCGGGCAGTGGCATCGGCGAGCACCAGGCTGTACGGGGCGTCGGCGTCGTTCGCGGCGTGCACGAGCCGGGCCTTGCGGGTGGCCCGGTAGGGGCTGACCCACGCCTCGACCGTGACGTCCGAGGCGGTCGCCGTGGTGGGCAGCGCGGCCGCGGGCAGGGCGAGGTGCTGGTCGGCGCCGTCGAAGGCGAAGGCCCGGCCCGGGGAGGAGCCGCGCCAGCGGCAGCCCTGGCCGAGGACCGCGTCGGCGGCGGTGCCGTCCTGTATCCGGGCGTCGGCCGAGACCGCCGCGACGGTGACCAGCCGCGAGCCGCGGGACAGGTCCGCGCCGGGCCGCTCGGCCGACGCCAGCGCCGGGTCGTACGGCACGAGCCGTACCGGCGAGCCGGGCGCGGGCCGGCAGGGCCGGTCGAGGCGCAGCGCGGTGGCCCCGGCCGGGGCCGACTCGGTGAGCAGCCGGACGCCGTCGGCGGTGGCGAGGTACGCGGGGGCGGCGATCGGCGCACGGAGCGGGGCCGCCAGAGCGAGCACGCTCCCGGCGCCAGGCTCCTCCGAGACGCCGCCCAGGCCGGACTCGGCTGCGGTACCGAGCAGTTGAGGTACGGCGGTGGCGCCCGAGAGGACGTCGACCAGGGTGCCCGCCCGCCGGGGCAGGCCGTGCCAGACCTCACGGTCGCCGGGCAGGTCGATGGTGAGGTCGCACAGCCCCGGCTGTCCCGGCGCCGCGGCGACGCTCACGCTCGCCCCGGCCAGGTTCACCCCGGCGTCCCGGGCGGTGAACAGCAGCGCGCCGTCCCCGCTGCCGAGGGTCTTGCTGCCGCGCACCACCTTGGTGTCGTAGTAGGCGGCGAAGAACTGGTCGTTGAGACCGCGGAAGTACAGCGCGACGTGGCCGGTGGCGCTGTCCATCAGGAAGGGTCGCGAGGAGCTGCGGGCGAAGGAGAGCAGTCCGCCGGCGGCGCCGAGCCCGGTGGCGTCCGTGCCCAGGTGGGCGACGGCCACCGTCAGGTCGTCGGCTCCGGACAGGCCGGCGGTGAACCGGGCCAGCTCCTCCTGCGCCGAGCCCAGGGCCGCTTCGCGGACCGCGAGCCGGAGGGTGACGGTGTTGAGCTGCTCACGGGCGGCCTGCAGCACCGTGAGCTGCGCCTGGGCGCTCTCGTGGGCGGTGCGCGCGGTGGCGAGGGCGGTGTCCGCGCCGGAGAAGGAGGTCCGGACGATCCGGCACCGGCCCTCGCCGCTGGCCAGCACGGTGGAGCTGGTGTACTGGGTCAGCCGGCCGCCGCCGTCGGATCGCAGACAGAGCGTCTTGCCGCTGTGCTTGGCGATGAGCTGGTAGGTGCCGTCGGACTGCGGGGCCACGGCGAACAGCTCGTTGGGGTAGCAGTCGCTGGAGTTGGTGAACAGCTGGACGTAGCTGTTGTCCGCGCCGGTGCCGCCGTGGACGTTCATCTGGTAGCCGCCCCGGACGAGGCGGACCAGGTAGACCCGGCGGCCGCTGCCGTCCCGGATGTTGGTGCTGATGAACCGCCAGTAACTGTTGCCGGGAGCGGTGTCCCAGCCGACCAGCGGGTTCTCGTGGGAGAGCGTGTTGTTCTGCGGGCCGATCCAGAAGGTGCGCCCGTCGGCCCTGGTGAAGCGCAGCTGGGCATTGTCCCAGTCGGCGGGATTGTCGCGCTGGAGTTCCCACTGGGCCTCGGCCGCGGTGAGCGTCTGCCGTGCGGTGGCGACCCTGGCCTCCTGGTCCGGAATGCCCGCGGAGGTCGCGGTGAGGGTGACGGACTGGGACCGCAGGTCCGCGATCTCGGCCTGGAGGCCCTTGACCCGCTGCTCCAGCGCGCTCTGCCGGTCCAGGTCCTCGTGCTCGCGGGTGGCGAGCTCCGGAAGGGTCAGGACGTCGGCGACCTGCGCGAGCCGGCCGTCGGCGCCGACGGCGAGGTCGAGCACGGCGAGGCGGGGCTCGGCTTCCGGCGCGGCAGCGTCGCCGGTGGCGCAGGACAGCAGCACCCTGGCCTGGTGCTTGGCAGGCTTGGGCTCGCCCCGGTACCCGGTGGCCTGCGCCTCCTGCTGGTGGTAGAGGACTGCGGACGGCGCGGACAGGACGGTGCGGCCGGCGAAGGAGAAGCTGTCCCGGCGGATGCCCGCGTGCTCGCCGACCGGGGCCGTCGAGGTCACCCAGGACACGGCCCCGGTCAGGGCGGCGTGCCGGGCGTGGTCCGTCTGGTCGTGCGCCACGGCACCCGACGCCTCGTCGAAGCGGTAGTACCCGACCAGCCCGGGTTCGTCCCCGACCAGCCGGTGACCGCGGTCCTGCCGCAGCTCGTCCTGCGCCCGGGCGCGGTCCCAGATCCGCAGCTCGTCGGCGTCGAACGCGGTGCTCCGCCCGGCGCCGCCGAGCACCGCGGCGCCAGTACCGTCCGGCGGGGTGAACGGACCGCTCCCGCAGGGCAGTCCGCCCACGTAGAGGGTGGCCGTGCCGTTGCGGAAGACGGCGGCGAGGTGGGCGTACTCACCCGCCGCCAGGGGCTGGGTACCGGTGACGACGGTGTCCGCGCCGCCGAGCCGGGGCACGCCGTCCTCGGTCAGCTCCAGCACGAACCCGTCCGCGTACACCGTGGTGGCCGCCGCCCGCTCGGGCCGCAACCAGACCTCGACGGTGGACTCGGGCCCGCGCGGCGCCCCGGTGACCGTCGCCGCCGCGTCGGGCCCGGCCAGCCGCAGCGCCGTCTCCCCGAAGCCGGAGCCCGACACCAGCGGCACCAGCGGTGCACCCGTGAACGGGCAGGTGCCCGGCTCCCGCTCGTACACCGCGCTCCGGTACGCCGGGTCGGGGCTGGTCCAGGCCCGGTTGCCCCGGGTGTTGAACAGCCCGTCCCGGCCCTGCTCCACACTCAGCGCGTCGATCCGGGAGGTGGCTGTGTTGAGGCTGAGGAACTGCCAGCGACTCGCGCCCGCGACACTGGTGGGAACGAGCAGCGCCGTGAACCGCCCCTCGCTCAGGTTCCGCACGAAGCCCAGGACCTGGGTCGGCTCGCGGAACGGACGGCCCTCCATGTCGGTGCTGCCCAGGCTGTCCTTGGCCGAGTCAGGCCGGTCCTTGCTGCGGCTGCGCCGGTAGCGGATCTCCCGCACCGGCTTGAGCACGCCCCCGACCAGGACGAAGCGGTCGCACAACAGGGCCGAGTCGACCAGGGGGGACCCGGCCCCGCCTCCCGACGCCCGGCCGGGCGCCGCCTCGCGCACGGCGTCCGGGTGCCCGGCGGGCACCGACTGTCGCAGCACCACCACGTAGGTGCCGTCCGACAGCACCTGGAACGGGACAGCGGCGGTGAGCCGCGCCGTGCTGGACAAGAACCCGTCGCCCTCCTGCGGGGCGAGCACCTGGCCGGGCTCCGCCTCGACCCGTCCGCCCTTCTTGACCTGGGGCATCGTCACGGTACCGAGCGCGGCGTACCCGACCCGGACGAGCTCGTCCGGGAAGGCCAGCTCCAGCGGGTCCTCGGTCCAGTAGGCGGCGTCCGACTCCCCCCGGGCAGGGTCGTACGCGTCGAGCGCCAGGACCGAGTACACGATGCGGCGCCGCTCGTCCATCGCGAACGCCACAGTCGTTCCCTGATGACGGATCACCGTGGTGGAGATGTAGGTACGGTCGCTGTAGACCTTCACCACACCGTCGCTGACACTCATCAACCCGCTCCCCTCGGCTGTGTCCATACGCAGTGACAGACACCCCGGAGGCTACGGAAAGTGAACCATCGCAACCAGATAGTGGTTTCAGTCAGGGGCGGGCCGCCGCCCACCGGACGTGCCCACCGGCGGACGGCGTCACCCGATGACGGGGCACGCTGTCAACGGCCAACTCACTCGACTCCGACCAACGCACCTGATCAGGCGGTTCGCGGGGAGCGACCCGCGCACCTACGTGCGGATCATGGCGGAGTGTCGGGATTTCCGGTACGTCATCCTGACCCACATGGCTTGCCGGCCCCGCCGGCTCGACTGACCTGCTGCAACGACGAATGAAGGCCCGACCGGGCCGGCAGGATGCTACGCGCAACGCCGATGGCCCATATCTATCGATCATCGTGTCGATGCCTCACCATCGGCATTGGCATCGGCACCCGAACCGACGCCCGCCGGGCGCTGTCCCGGCGGCGGAGCCGGCCTGACCCTGCTGTCCGGGAACGGCCGGTTCACCGCTTGCGGGCCCGCGCGAACTACAACCGCAACGCCGCCGGGGTACCGGACGACATCGGGCTGATCATGAGTAATCGTGAGGTGAAGCACGACATCAAGCCGGTCTCCTGACCCGTGCCCGTGCGTATCGCCGCCCTGGTCCGGGGGTTCGTCTCGACGTTCCTGCGGCCCCGACCGCAGCGCACTCCCGGGCCGCGCTCGCGCTGCCCGGCGTCCACGGCCCCGCTGACCTTCGGGTCCACCGTCACAAGGATCTACGGCCTCACCGTCGTCATCGGCGCGTCACCTGCCGGGCCGTGTTCGCGGGCCGACCCGCGACCCGCGGTGGACCGGGCGTACCCGTTGGCCGGGTGCGGCCGGTCCACCGCTGTGTGGGGCCCGTCCCGCGCCCGGTCCGGCTGGGTGGGGGCGTCGGTGTCGTCGGCCCGAGTGTGCCGGGTCAGCCTTGTCCGGGGAGGGGCGGGCGGACGGCTCCTTCCTCGGCGGTGCGGTCGAACGCTCCGGGGCGGGCGAGGTCGGTGAGGAGTTCGTCGATGAGGTCCCGGGTCACATGGGGCATGACGTAGACATGGCTGTAGTCGTGTCGTTGTCCGTCGCGGCTGAGGGGAACGCAGGCCAAGGTGTACTTCGCGGTGATCCCGGCCCGGGGCTGCTGGAACCAGACGCTGAGCGCGTGGTCGCCGTGTCCGACCTCGATGCCGTCCTCCGCCCAGGGCTCACCGCGCTCCTGGAGGAGGGCGCTCAGTTCCCTGAGCCGGCCGGCCGTGTACTCGGCGACGTGCAGGGATTCGGCGGCCTGCCGTACCTGTTCCTCCTCGCCGAACCGCGCGAGGTGGTTCCACATCGCCAGGGAGGCGAAGCCGCTGCGGGAGCCGGCGAAGGTGCTGTCCGGTGAGGAGACGACCGCCGGGTCGGACGGCGGGCGCAGCTTGGATCCGGCGCGGGACAGGTAGATGCCGGTGGGCACCGGCGCCCCCGGGTACTTGTGCCCGCTGGTGACGATCGAGGACACCTCCGGGATCCGGAAGTCGAAGACCGGCGGTGCGCTCTCCACCAGCCCGGCGTCGCGGGCCTTCTCCAGGTAGGGGGCGTAGGCACCGCCGAGGGCGCCGTCGACGTGCACCCAGTACCCGTTCCGTACGCTGGTCCGCTCCGGGTCGTCGGGGTCGAAGCGCACCGTGCGGTCGACCAGACCGTACGCCTCGAAGACCGGCCGGAGCCGGGCGCAGGCGGTCGCCACATCGTCGTACGCGCCCTTGAAGACGCTGCCGACGTTGAAGTTGACGAGGACAGGGTGACCCTTGGCCGCGAAGAACTCCACGAGCGGGACGAGAGCGTCGATGTCGACCGTGCCCGGGCCCTCGTCGCCGCCGGTGGTGGGGACGCCGCCCAGGGGCCAGCCGTTGTACGTCCGCATGCCGGTGCCGGACAGGTCGATCGGGCACTCACCGGGGTAGAGGCTGCCGCCCAGGTCGTAGAAGGTCGGGATGTCCAGGACCCGCATGGCCTTGATGTGGGAGTAGTGGGTCTCCTGGGAGAAGAAGGCCACCGGGGAGTAGGCGTTGGGGTTGTCGTCGGGGTGCCGGGCCCGGACGTAGGTGGTGCGGCAGCTCGCCTCGCCGGAGATCTCGTCGCGGACGAGGGCGTTGCCGTCGAGGTAGTCACGGGCGTTCCACAGGGCGTAGAGGTTGCCCTCGGTGCTGCCCATGGACAGGACATATCCCCAGGCGTCGTCGTTCCGGGGGCGGGTGGGGTCCTCGGGCATCGGGGCGTGCCACAGCCGGGCGTAGTGGTCGAGCACCGCGCGTTCCAGCCAGCGGGAGTGCAGGGTGAAGCTTCCGTCGACGAAGGGGTCACCTGCGTTGTTGATGTGGTGGCGCAGGAAGCGGCCGAGGTCCGCGTGTCCGTCGAGGGAGAGGTTGACCTGGTAACCGAGCATCCGGGCCCGGTGCCGTTCGAGATGCTCCTCCAGCCGGTCCAGCACCGCCGTCCGGCGCTCCTCGGTGAAGGGCTCGGTGCCCAGACGGTAGTCCGCGTCCGACAAAGGCGGTAACGGTGCCCCGGTCGCGCCGGGGATTGTGTCGGTCATTGCGTTCGTGCCCTTCGATGTGGTGGGAGTTGCATGAAAGCAGAGAGTGCGACGACCCCGTGGCGAGCGAAGGGATCGGGAGGACTGGCAGCCGGTCGCCCGGACGCGATGCGAATGAGGGAGTGGCCGGCCTGCCGGGCCAGGCTTGAACAGCGAATCGCTCGGAGCCTCGAACACAGGTGACGGGGACAGAACTGTCGGCTCCGAGAAAGCCCGAGTCGTCCTCGCCACGGAATCGGGGGACTGAGGCGCGGCACATCTGAAACTGCCCACGTTCATCCGTACGCGTGTGGGGACGTTCGCGCGTACGCCGACACTGGGATCGATCGGCCCACAGATCTCGACGACTACCTACTGGCGCGTGAGCAAGCCATGAGTACGCATGCTCATGCGCCCCAGGTGAGCGTGCGGCAAAGATTCGTCTATGCCATCAATTCGCTTCACCGCGTCCGTCGTCATAGCGGCTGCGGGCTCCCTCGCCCTGACCGCCTGCGGCACCCAGACGGCCTCATCCACATCCACCACCCCGGTCGGCTCCCAGGTCTCCGCCTTATCCGCCCGGCAGCCCGCCGAGAAGCGGTTCCTCGACCTCCTCAACGAGTTCGCGCGCCAATGCTCCCCCGACGCCCCCAGCGGCAGCGGCGCCGCACCAGACCCCGGGACACTGCCCGGCGGCATCCCCAGCGGTGCAGCCCCCCGCACCGACAAGCCCGCCGGGACACCTGACGCGAACGGCGACATACCCATCCCCGTCGATGAGTCAGGCGAGATGCCCGACAAGCCCATGCAGTCCGGCCCACCACAGGAAGCCGAACTCGGCGAAATCGAAAAGTGCGCCGCCGCCAAGCACGCCGAGCGCCTGACCGCCAAAGCAGCCGGAGAGCCGCACACC
The DNA here is from genome assembly GCF_043080985.1 of Streptomyces sp. NPDC014894. NCBI lineage: Bacteria > Bacillati > Actinomycetota > Actinomycetes > Kitasatosporales > Streptomycetaceae > Streptomyces > Streptomyces sp. NPDC014894. The sequence goes on along the minus strand of NZ_JBIBWD010000002.1, from coordinate 678,010 downwards.
ACCTACAGCACACTTCAGCAGACCATTATCGCCGCCGGATACCCTGCCGACCGCATCCACAAGATGCCCGACCTCGGCGGCGACCCGCGCGCCCGAGTGGACCTTCGGTTCATGGGCTCCGGCCTGGCAGTGGACGTCATCGGCACCGGAACAGGCGTGATCGCGGAACCCTTCGGCGCCCCCGAAGACGAGAGCGTGTCCGTGGCCGAGGTGAGGCGGAAGCCGAACCTGGACGCGCCGTCCTCCTGAACCGCCGAGTGAACCGTTCCGGGTTCGGTCGAGACTCGATTCCGTGAACGGACCGAGCCATGGCACGCCGGCGGGCATCGGTTCGGCCTGGCGGCTCCAGCTCAGGGCGGCCTGGCCTCGCTGCCGGCTCTGAGAGAACCGGCCCGCCCGTCGCGCGACGCCTGCGCCAGGGCCCGGGGAGGTCCCCGCAGGCCCGGCGCCGGAGCGGGTGCCTGCCTCAGGCGGAGGCCGTGCGCCGCCGGAGGACGATGAACACCGCCGCCGCGCCCAGGGCGAGGACGCCGGCCGCTGTGCCGAGCAGGACGGGTGTACGCGTAGATGAAGCCCCGGACCCGTTGCGGTCCGAGGCCTCACCGGGCTTTCCCGCTGGCCCGTCAGGTGAGGTTCGCGGAGGCATTGTCGTCCCAGCCGTCCTCGCGCTGCATGTAGCCGAGGAGGGAGCGGGAGTGGCGGGCCCAGCCGCCCTGATCGGCGATGGCGACGGTGTCCTTGCCCTTCAGGCGGCCCGTGGAGGCGAGGCCGATGCGCAGGGAGTGCCCGGTCCAGGCGATCGGGGCCCCGGCCCGGGCAGAGATGCGGCTGATGGCCCGGGTGACGGAGTCGGGGACCATGCCGCCGGTCACCCGGCCCCAGCGGTCGATGCCGACGAACGCCGGGGCGGACGGGGCGCTCCAGCGGGCCTCGGCTTCGGCCGCGAGCCGGGCGCGGTAGGCGGTCCAGGCCCGTACCGGGCAGATGACCGGGTCGCTGGCGTAAAGGATCTTGGCGTCGCGCACCGAGTGCTTGGTCTTGCCGGTGAGGACGGAGACGACCAGGCCGCGGGGGTGGGTGGCGACGTCAGCGGCGAGGAGTCCGGCGGGGTCCTGGGAGCGGGAGGCGTAGTGGAAGCCGGTGAGCACCAGGGCCTTGTCGCGGGCGCCGGTGAGGGTGTCGGGGCAGGCCCGGGCAATAGCCCGTAGGCCGTCGACGGTGCCGCCGACCGCCTGTCCGCGGCCGCGCCGCTCCCCGGCCTGCAGGAGCTTGACCGCCAGGCCCTCTAGGGCGGCGCGGGCTTCGGCCTGGTCGTCGCCGGAGACCTTCACGCCGCGCCGGCGCAGCCCGACGACGGCGGCCGCGAGGTGGGTGGACGCCGAGGAGGGGGCGTAGCCGCGCCCGTTCTGCCGGCCCTCGCGCAGCATCCACGTCACGAACGCGACCAGGGCGCCCCGGGAGCCCTCCGGCTCCGGCAGCCGGGCGACGGTGCAGAACCGCGTCCACACCCGCCACGACTTGTCGTAGGTGTCGACGGTGTTGTCCGGGGTGATCTCGGCGGCGACCGCGTCGGCAAGGTCCTCGGCCTCGACCAGGCGGCGGGCGGCGTCGACGCCGTGGCGCTCGGCCCACCGCTCGATGAGCGCCTGGCGCTCGGCGGCCGCCGGGTCCGGGGAGGCCGGGAGACCGTCCGGCGCGGGCGTGTCGGCGGCGGCCGGGGCGAGGACGGTCGTCACCGCTTCTCCGGGGCCGGGACAGCGGTGAGCCGGGGCGGACGGGGCCCGGCGGGGAGCCCGGTGCCGAGCAGCGCGTGGGCCATGTCGTACTCGCTCCGGGTCGACCGGCCCGTGTGCGGGTCCTCCCGGGTGCCGGCCGCGAGCAGTTCCTGGATGCCCGGCTCGTCCTCGGGCGCGTCGGGGCGCTCCGGGTACGCGGTCCCCCGGCACAGGTCATCGACATGCCGCAACAGGGCGTAGTACTCGTGCGTGTGCGTCGGGCCCTGGGCGCCCGGGCGGGGCAGCCCCACACCCAGCGACCGGCGGTAGTCCGCGCCCTCGGCGATGGCGGGGCCCAGGGTGCCCTCCCGGCGGGAGGCGACGGCCCGCGCGGCCCAGGCCCGTTCCGAGGTCGAGCGGTGGAAGTCGATCGTGCGGTCGCGCATGTCGACGTAGCGGTACCCGGCGAGGGCAGTGTCGAGGTGGGCGCGCATCTCCTCCTCCCGGGGCCCGTCCGCCCACATCGCGATCCACCGGGCGCCCGTGTCGTAGTACAGCCCCACCTCGACGTCGGCGACCTCGGACAGGTGCCGGGCCAGCAGAGCGGCCTGACGGCTGCGGCTCATCGGTTGCCTCCCCTTCTCCGCGCGCCGGATGACCGGCCGTCATGTCCGTTCTGTCGCGTCGGATAAGGAGAGATTATCCGATGCGATACCCCGGGCGGGATCGTGTGCCCGTGCCCCACCCTGGTCCCCGCCGCGCCGAAGATGGCGGAGCTCCGCCTCCTGGTCCGCACCGCGCAGGAGGCGCAGAAACTGAAGGCGGTGCTGCCCGGCGGGCGAATCGCTCATTCGGGCTGCCGGAGCACGAGCAGCTGACCATGTGCTGAGTCCGGACGGGCACCGGGCGGCCTCCGATACCGGCCGGATGGCGGAGGGGCGCTTACGAGGCATCCCCCTGTTCGAGGTTCAGCATCTCCGCATCCACCACGGCTGAGACGGATCGCCGTAGGAGTCCACGATCGTGCGGGAACAGTAGACCTCGTCAAGCGGAGACACCAGCCGCCGGAGCTCCCGCGATGCACCTGTCGGCAGCCCGCACAGGGCCTGCTCCAGCATCTCTCGTGGATGAGCGTCAGAGGGACAGCAGGCCTCAACTCCACAGCCACGGGCCTGTGGATCCGTCAGCCTACGGGCCGGGCCGTGAACGGTGCCGACCCACCGAGCCATCGCGTCGGCGATGGCCCCTGGCCACAAAAGTGAATCCTCGAACGCGGCAATCTCTCTCTGCGCGCGCGCCGAGACCCCAGAGGCGATCTTCCTGCCGTGCTCCGGGCGGAGCCTGCGCGACAACTTGGCGCGCACCTGGCCTGGCCGTCTACGCGCCATGGGCCTTTCGTCGGTTCGTCATGGACGACATCCTCCCAGGGTGAGGCCGTTCCGATCAACGCGGCCCCGATCATCCGGCCTCCCCGCTGCCCGGGAGGCAGACATCCCGACCTCTCTTGATCTCCCGTCGACTACATGTACGCTGCGTATCACCGCAGGTCGAGGCCATCTATGGACTCCCGCGGTCGGTAAAGTCTCCGACCTGGTGGTCTTCCTGGAGCGGGCCGGGCTGGAGGACGCGGAGAGCCTGGTCGACTCCGGTCCGCGGCTGATCGAATGGCGCGGTGCCCCGGCGCACACCTACCCGGGGCCGCCCGAGGACTGACGCAGGCGGTCCGTGCGGGCGGCTCAGCCGCCGATGATCTGCAGGGCGGTGATGACCAGCACGCCCCTGCTCACGTAGTAGACGACGAAGAACCCGGCGACGGTGGCCGACCTTCTGTCCTTCTCGCGGCTGCTCTTGGCCGGGGTGGTGCGGTGTCCGTCCGGGGCACTGGCGAGCTTGGCCATCCCTGTCTCGAAACGGGCCCGGGCGGCGGAGGACATCCGGTTGAGCGAGTCCTGGGCCTGGTCGGTGTACTGGACGGTGAAACGGCGGCTCACGCCACCTCCGGGGAGACGCACCGCTCGTCTTGGCGGTGGAAGCCGCTGTGGTCGCCGGTCTCAAGGCGGGCGACGTCGGCGTCGATCTGCTCCCACACGGCTGCGGGGAGTGCCCAGGTGGCGAGGACCTGGGCGAGCTGCGGGCCCGGGGCGCCCTCGATCCGCGCGGTGAACTCCGCCCGCTCCGCCTCGGGGAGCGCGGCCCGCACGCTCTCGATCGTCGTGGGAAGTTCCACCTGCTCACCGTCGATGCAGGTCGTCCAGGTCTCGGTCACCGCTGGCTCCCTCGTCTAAGCGGGCCACCGTACGCCCGCCGGGCCGGCGGGCGAGGCGCTTCATCCGTCCGGGCGATCCGGTTCCGGACAGCCCGCCCCCGTGGTCTCCGGCCCGGCCAGCGGTGCGGTGCGGCGGTCATCGAGGTAGAGGCGTGCAGGAGGCGTTCCGGGAGGCCGACCAGCTTCTGGCCGCGGTGCCCCTCGGTTGCAGCTCGGGAGGCCAGATGGACCGTTCCCCTCCCCGGCAGCGCCGCGGAGAATGCGACGGCCCTGCTTTTGACCGGCCGATCCTGCGGGTTTCCCCTGCGCTCCGGCACCCGCACGGGCAGCGACACCGGCCCGACCGGATGAACCATCGCGGGCGTCATGTACGGGCCGGTCGTACGCTGGCGACTTGTAGGGTCTCGGTTTCGATGACATGTTGATCTTTAGTGACCTGCGGTTTTGCTCGTTTTCTCACCGCAGGGTCCTGAAGGACAGTCTCCAAGCCATAGCATTTCTTGGGTCGCGGGCAGCGGTGGTTTAGCGGCTGCCGAGTTCTCCCTTGGCGAACCCGTGTTCGCGCGCCGTGAGCACAGTGGCGAGTGCGGGGACGAGCAGTGCGAGCGCAACCCAGCTCAGCCAGGGTGCATCCAATCCGCTGAGGACGATGCCTCCGATGATGCCACCACCGGCGATTCCGACGTTCCATCCGGTGGTGAGGAGTGCTTGGGCGACATCGCCGGCGTCGCCTGCTGCTTCGGCGACTGCGGTCTGCAACAGGGTGGAGGTGCCGCCGAACGCGAGCCCCCAGAGCGCCGCGCTGGCGTAGACGAGCGTAGGCACGCCGGAGAAGGCGCCGAGCAGCAGCGTGCATGTCGCGAAGAGCGCACACGCGAGGATCATGAGGAGGCGCAGGTGCCGATGGACGAGCGCTCCGGCGATCCAGATGCTCACCAGCGACACCAGGCCGAAGGTGAGCAGCACGGCGTCGACTTGACCTGCCATGCCGAGTGGCTTGAGGAACGGGGCGATGTAGGTGTAGAGGATGCTGTGGGCGAGCACGAACGTGAGGGTCACGAGGAGCACGGGCGCTACGCCGGGAATGCGGAAGGTACGGGTGAGCGGGAGCCGTGAGCCCTTGGGCTGTCCGGGGAAGCTCGGCACCGCCGCGACGACCCACACGATCAACGCGAGCGTGAGGACGGTCATGATTCCGAACGCGTATCGCCACTCGACGAGCTTGGCCAGAAGCGCCGCAGCAGGAACTCCGACGGACAGGGCAACGATTGCGCCCGCCATCGCGATCGCCATTGCCTTGCCGCGCTGATGTGGGAGAACCATCCGTACCGCGTACCCGGCCAACAGCGCCCAGAGCAACCCGCCGGCGATGCCGCCGAGGAACCGGGCGGCTAGCGTCAGTGTGAAGCTCTCGGAGAGCGCGGTGACGGTGTTGGCGATCGCGAGTCCTGCGATCGCCACCAGCAGCAGGTGTCGGCGCGGCCAGCCGATCGTCGCCTTGGTGAGCGGGATCGCGGCGAGGATCGCCCCGATCGCGAAGACGGTGACGCTCTGCCCGGCAGCACTCTCGCCCACACCCAGGTCTCGGCTCATCCCGGGAAGCATCCCGGCGGGCATCGTCTCGGTCAGGAGCGTAATGAACCCGGTGGCGGCCAAGGCCAGAAGACCCGCCAGCGGGAGCCGGGCGTTCGTTAGCGAGCGAGGTGTCAGAGTATCTGGTCGTGTCATGGCCTTACCATCGATGGGTGACATCAGTGTGAAGGTCAACTCGGTGTGTGCCGAGTCACAGAACGCCGGCCACGGAGGGCGAGGAGAGGGATATGCGGATCGGTGAGCTGTCGACGCGCACCCGGACTCCGATGAGGTTGCTGCGCTACTACGAGGAGCAGGAACTGATCGAGGCGAATCGACTGCCCAACGGATACCGGGACTATGAGGAGTACGTCGTTGACCGGGTTCTGCAGGTACGAGGCCTGCTCGATGCAGGGCTACCTACACGGATCATCAAGCAGATCCTGCCCTGCCTGAACACACCCCGCACGATCCACATGCCCTACGTCACGCCAGACATGGTCGCAACGCTCGAACGCGAACGCGATCGCATGGCCGAAAAAATCGAATGTCTCACCAAGAACCACCGAGCCATCACCGACTACCTCGACGCCGTACGCCGCAATATCCGAGCCTCCTAACCGATGCCGGGTCTGCTGCTGAGCCTATTGCCAGCCACTCGGTCAGCTTCTCCGCATCCGCGACCGAAAACCCCCGAAACCCGAAACGCTTCCGGGTCTGTCGTACCCGCCATCACCGTTCCCATAGAACGAGTAGCTGTAGGCGAAGCACAGCCAGACAGCCCAGTCTCAATCCGCCAGCGGACGCACGGACGGCGGTGTCTTAGTCGAGTGCTGCTCGCGGACAGCTCATCTCCCGTTGCGGTATGACTTTTCGTCACCTGCGGCAGTGCCGGTGCGTTCGGACCCCCAGGCTCACTCGCTCCGACGCTCACATCAAGGTCCTGCGCCTGGTCGAGGTGGACTACGGCGGGGATCGGGCCCAGGTCTCGGGCCCGCCGCCGCGCCACTCCACCAACGCCGGGTCGGTGAGGTCAAGGTCTTCGGCGTCGCTCATCCCGGCCGCCGTCAGGAACACCGCGATGTCGGAGACCTTGTCAGCGGTTCCGAGGATCTGCCCGTCCCAGCGCACCCGCCGCCACCCGCGCTCGTCGGGCGGATAGACCACCAGCCGGGGACTCGCCATGCCCCCAGCGTCCCCCGGCCCCGGCGGCCCGCACCACGAGCGCCGGACGGCCCTGCCCGGGCGGGCGAACCGCACGAGCAGAGCCGTCCCGGTGGTCGGCGGAGCCCCGGGGTGCGGTCGGCGGCTGCGGCAGACCCCGGCCCGAACGGATGAACCACCACAGGCGTCATGTCCAAGCCGTTCGGGGCCGTACCGGTGGCCGGTCTCGGAGTGCTCGGCACACCACCACCCGCTCGCTCCCGCTCATGCCGCGCCACCGTCCGTACCGCGCCCGTGGTCGCCGAGGGCTGCGGTGAGCCGGCGGCCCGCCGGTGAACCGCGTCATGGACCGAAGCGCTCCGGGAAGCTGAGCCTGCCCGGACCGGTCCGCGATGGTGATCCGTTGGGCGGTGACCGCAACGGTGCCCCGACGTTCCCGTCTGCGAAAATCGCACTGTGCTCACCCCCTCGCCACCAGCGCGCAGTCCCCCAACATCCGCCTGATGTCTTGATCCTCACCGCCATGGATTCCGGTCGATGTGATACCGGCGAGCGCGTGAGTGTCGTTCCCGGCCGCTATGGTGCGGCGCGTGCGATCGCTGATCACCGCCATCCACGAGCACGCAGACGCAGCCCGCTTCCTCGCCTGGCCCGGCGACTTTGACCTCGACCGCGGAGACCAGGGCGAGGACGTTCACCTCGCGTCGGGCGCGGCTCTGGAGGGTTTCGCGGGTGATGGAGCAGGAGGCACGTACTTCTTCTGCGGCGACGGCGGGGAGGAACGTCCGGTCCTGTACACGGATTCCGAAGGTGGCACGGCTCTGGTCGCGATCGGCCTGCCGGAACTCGTGCGGCTCCTCCTGGTCGCGCCCTGGTGGCGCGACTGCCGAGCGTTCACCGCGGAGGAGAGCGGTGAGCCGGCCCCCACCGCCCGCCATCGCCGAGCGGGCCGCAGCGCTGGACGCGAAGTACGATCCCGACCACGGCGACGAAGCGGCCCAGTTGTACGCCCGACGCTTCGGCGACTGCGACACCTGCCGGGCAGCAGAGCCCGGATTCCGCCGCACCCTGGACGAGGCCCGGGAGCGCGCCGCCAAAGCCCTTGCCCCCGAGACCTACCCCTACATCATCATGCGCCAGACCGCACACCTGTCGGGATGCCATCACGCCTCACCAGGCCGTTCGGGCGCTCATCCGCTGACCGAGCACGAGTTCCGACGCCGGCTGAAGTGGCACGCCCACGAAGAGGGCGTTGTGCGCTATCAGGGGGAGGCCGTCGACTGGGACGGTCTGACGCGGTGGGCGCAGGCCAACACCGGCCCCCAGGGCGGTCGCTACTACCGGGCCTGCAAGTCCTGCACTCCCCCGCTGCCCTGAGCAGCCCGGCGCCCGCTCCTTGTCCATGCCGTGTCCTGGCAGGCCGGGCGGTCAGGGCGGTCAGGGCGGTGGAACGAGCCGGACCGCGGTGACGGTGAGGGCGGCCTCGGCGACGTAGTAGACGACGAACACGTTCCGGACCGTCGCGGTACGCCGGCCCCGCTCGCCTCACTCCCTCTCCAGGGCCCGGAGCCGGACCCGTCCGGGCTGCTCAACGAGACAGGCGAGATGCACGCGGTGGGCCAAGCGGAGGAAGCGGGTGTCCACCCGCGCGTCGGGTGGGCGACTTCATGGATCGCGCCCGCACGGGCCTGGGCGGGCCGTACGGTCGTTCCACGGATGGCGACCGGGCAGTGACGCCGGGTCAGGAGTGGAAGGTGATCCGAGAATGGTCAACGCCCGTACGTACCCGCTGTGGCGGGAGCTCGCGATGAGTGAGGACCTGCCCAGGGAAGCCCTCAAGGCGGTGATCGAAGCCCTGTGCACCCCGGCGACGACCCCGAACGGCTTCGACTCCCAGGCCGACCGATGGCGGGACGAAGCGCTCAAGGCCGCACTGCCCGCGCTGCTGGCCCGGACGTCGGCCAAGCGGCTGCGCGGCCGGCTCCTGGTGCACGCCGACGAGGAGATGCTGGCGGCCCTGGCGGCCGCGGGCACGGTGACCACCGCCGACGTGCCCGCCGTCCTGCGGCACCGCCGGGCCTGGGCCGGGCTGATCTCCGCCCTGGCACGCCACCCCGGACAGGTCGAGGCAGCCATCGCGCTCCTGCCCCGGCTCTCCAGCCACGAGGTGGAGCATGTCGTCCGGGACTGGGATCCCGACCGCTACACCCGCGCCGCCGCGGACGCGCCGGTTCCTCCCGTGCCGCAGGAACTGTTCGACGCCGCGTCCTGGAAGCCTGCCTCACCCCGCTCGCCGCGTACCTGCTCCACCCCGAGCCCGAAGAGGGCTGGGCGGCCCTGTCCGAGTTCTCGCAGGACTGGTCGCTGGACCTGGCCGGCCACAGCGGCTGGGCAATGCTGGCCCGGTGCCCCGAGCGGTGGACGGAACTCGCCGCGCACCCCACGCTCGGGCCGGCCGTCCAGCACCTGCTGCTGGACCAGGCCGAGACCCAGGCCCTCGAGGACGCCCGGGTCCGCGCCGCCGGCGCCGACCCGGACGGCGAGGAGCTCCCCGCCGACCCGGCTCCCGCCCTGAGCGAGGACCTGCTGCTCTCCTGCCTCCCGGCACTGTGCCTGCCCGAGCTGGCCGAACTGCCCAACCCGCAGGTGACGGCCCGCAGGACCCTGCACCACATCGCCCACCGCGTCCACAAGAACCCTCGCCTGGAGGCCCTGGCCGCCGACCAGCTGCACGCGGCCACCGACGCCCTCGTGACCCACGGCCAACTGCTCAGCCTGCCAGAGAAGCAGGACGAGGACCACGACTTCGACGGCCGCATCCTGCGCCTCGCCGAGGACCTGGCCCTCCTCAGCGCCAACCCCGACCACCTCGCCGGGGCCTGCGCCCAGCTCGCCGCTCTGGATCAGCCGGCCGTCGTCTCCCCCGCGCCGAGCCGGACCCTGATCCGCATCTTCGCCGACGTCGACCCCGACCACGACCGTCCGGCCCGGCTCCTGGAACGACACTCCGAGGACCGCCGCGTCCAGGCCCTGACCGCCCTCGCCGCCAACCCGCACACCCCGAACGCCGCCGTCACCGGCATCCTGGACGGGCTGCACCCTGCGGAGCTGGCCTGGATCGCCGAGCGGGCCGGCGGCCCCGACTGGTTCCTGGGCGCGGCGGCCGCCGTCCCGGTCGCCGCTGACGAAGACGACGGTGTGCTGCGGCTGGTGAGCGACGACGAGCTCGACAATCACTCCGACCCCGCGGCCGTCCTGCAGTCCTGGCTCGACTCCCCCGCCGCCGGTGAGATCCTCTCCCGCTCCGAGATCTACCGGGCCGTCATCACGTCCCGTCACCACACCCCCGAGCACCTGCTCCAGATCCCGGCAGACGAGATCCTCTCCCGCAACGAACCCGAGATCGCGCTGAAGACCCTGCTGGAGCGCTGCGGGAAAAGCGCGGACCGGTGGGCGGCGCTGGCCGCTGCCATGACCTTCGCGTACGACGAAGAGAAGATCACTTTCGGAGAGCTCCTCGACTCCCTGGACCAGACGCCCGCGAGCTACCCCCGCGCGGGCGGGGCGGACTGCTGGGCGGGCCCGTTGGGGGCGGTGAGACCGGAACTACCCCCGCGCGGGCGGGGCGGACACTTCGCGACCTGGGGCTTTGTCAGGTGATCGTGGTGGTTTCCTTTACCTGCTTCACGACGTCCCCCGGGTGCTGTGGTGGTGTTGGCGTCCCCGGACTCCCGTCCGCCGCTGCTCGACCGGATCGCCGCACTGCAACAGAGACACACCCGCTGACGCAGGCGCCCCCGCCCACGCCCAGGCGTGCCGGTCGGGGGTTCCTTGATGCACTGCCAGAGCATGCCGTCCACCTCGACCGGCGGCGAGACTGGCAGCCCGAGAGACCTGGCGAACGCAAGGATCGCCGCCGCCTCCTCAAGACTGATCATGCCTCTGCCGGCGGAGAAAAATAGGAGGGAGTCCGATGCCGATCGTGACAGACTCACCGTGACCGTGACGCGAGGGATCGGCGGACTCGATCACGGTGCTGCAAGTGTGCCCAAGGTCGAGCACCCGTTCCAGATCGTCCTCATAGAGATCCACGCCGAGTCGGTCGACCATGATCTCCGCCGCCGACCTGGGAAGACTCATCCATATGGACACTGCGCCTGTGGTCACTGGTTTCCCGTGCAGAGCACAGCGCTTCATGATCCCCGCTGATCGTTCGGATGGGAGCAGCAGTTGAACGACTTCGCCCGGCTTCGCCCGACCAGGTCGGCGGCGTCCACACCGCCCGGCCTCCGGGACAAGGACCCCGCGATCTGGATCGTCGGCGGCAACCAATGCGCCGGCAAGACGACGACAGCCCGCCTCCTCGCGCAAGGGCTTCCGCTCGCCGCGCACATCGAGGGCGACGAGATGCAGCGACTGATCGTCTCCGGTTGCCGGTGGTCCGAGCCCGGTGACAGCGACCCCGTCACCGGACGTCTGGCCGGTGACGCCGGCGTGCAGTACGGACTGCGTATCCGTAACGCATGCCTCGTGGCCGCCGCGTTCGCGGACGCCGGCATCACCGCGGTCGTCAGCGACACGATCATCAACGAAGGGTTCGAGTCGCTGATCGAGGTCCTGGCGGGGCGGCCGGTCTACTTCGTGGTGCTCCGACCGCCCGTCGCAGTGCTGCGGCAGCGCGGGATCGACCGGCTGCCCGAGGAGGCCGCCTTCCTGGCGGACCGCTACGGCGACTCGGATCATCCCGAGGCCGCGTCGTTCACGGAACGAGTCCGGGCCGCGGCCGAAGGCCGGGCCGTCAACGAGTTCGAGGATGCCATCGAGCGGGGACTCGACCGTCTGCCGCCGGTGGGACTCAGGATTGACCCCGGTGGTCTCGGTCCCCGGAGTCTGGTGGAGCTTCTGCTGAAGCGACGGGCCGAAGCGGCCTGGACGGTGAACGCCGGATAGGTCGTCTTCGGCGGTGCGCCCGCTGCCCGTACTTCTGTGGCGGGGCTCGGGCCCGGGCCCGGACACGGACACGGACACGGACACGGCGGAGGCGAACCGCCCGGCACGTCTCGGGTCGTCGCCGGTGTTCCCCGGTGCGGCTCCCGGGATGCGTGGGGCCCCTGCCGGGCCGGGCCGCAGGTCGGTATCAGCGCCGATCGACGCGGGCTGGTCGGCCACAACGAGCACGGTCCCGTGCTTGGCCTGGAGTTTCGCGAAGACCTCGCGCAGTTTCGGTTCGCTGTCGGGCAGGCGCTTGTCGAACGCCTTCTTCCCGGCCGGGGTGACGGCGGTGGCGTGATGTTCGCCCTTGCCGACGTCCACGTGCGTCCTTCAGTCGTGCCCGCCCGGCCGTCCGCCGGCACCGATCGCCACATCCACATGACGAAGAGCCTCCCTGACTCCCGTAGGAGTCGGTGGTCATGCCCCTGATCAGCGGTCTGTCAGTGCCTCCGGGACCGGTGGCACCCCCCGGGCCATATCTTCACAATGCCGTTGCTTTTGTGGGGTTCGGGCGGTTGAAGCGGTGTGCTGATATCGCGGCTGGAGCGACTGGGGTTGGGGGTACTGACCCGGTCGTTTCCGCCTGAGCTGGTGGACCGGGTGGTGGGTGAGGCGGGGTGTTCGGAGAAGCGTCGGCGTCTGCTGTCGGCCCGGTTCACGGTGTACTTCGTCCTCGCGTTGTGTCTGTTCCCGAGGGTGGACTACCTCGAGGTCCTGCGCCTGGTCAAAGCGGGTGAGGCGGGCTTGCGGGAGTGGCCCGGGGTGAACAAGTCGTCGCTGACCAGGGCCAGGCAGCGGTTGGGATGGCAGACAGCGTCGGAGCACACTGTCGAACCTTCCCGAGGGAACCCGCAGGCGTACCGCCCCGGCATCCGGACCCCGATGGGCCCGGCGTCCGGAATTCGGCTGTGTCCCCGGAATGGATCGCCGACGCACGGTAGCGGTGGTTCCCCGGTTCACGAAACCGGGGAACCACCGGACCATTGATCACTCCACCGCCACGACCTGTCCGCGCCGTCGAAAGGCCACCTGAAACGATCACCAGACCCCATCGCACACCGCGGCCGGAGCTGTGCGGCACCGGATCGCCGCTACGCACCCGCGTAGGCGAGGCGGAAGATCTCCCCGGCCCGCTCCAGGTCCCGTTCGGACCTGAGCTGCACCTCCAGGTCCCCCGTGCCGTGGTGGCCGAGCCCCCTCACATCCCGGCTGAACCCGGGCACGAGGCCGACCTCACCCGGATCGACCTTCACATGGGCGAGGAGTCTGGCCTGCGCGCCGGCGGGACGCAGACGAAGTTCCGCAGCCGCCGACAGGCCGTGTACTGCTTGCGCCGGACCGCCGACACATCACCACCCAGCCCGAGCAGCACCTCCCCCAGGGCCGCCGAGAGATCCGCCATCGCCCCGCCGGCCGACCGTCGACGCGGTGCCGCCGCGGTCCGTGCACCCGCACTTCTCCGGCGGCGGGGCGCTCCGGTGTGCCCGTGGGCGGAGGCGACGGTCTCCAGCGCGATGTGGTCGTCGCCGTAGGGCCGGTAGCGGACGAGGTCGACGCCGCGCCGGTGCTCACGCACGGCGTGGACGTCGTAGCGGGTGAAGTCGCCGGCGACGCAGATCACCCTTGGGTCGCTCCACAGGATCCGCCCGGCGGCCCCGGCTCCGAGGCGGTCGCGCACCAGGTGCTGGAACTCCGTCCGGTGGTCCATGAGCCAGGACAGGCAGAACAGGCCCTGATGGATCACCCCGGCGTCGGTCGCCCGCTTGTACTCGACGATCACCGGCGACCCGTTCTCGTCCAGGCCCAGCGAGTCGATCCGCCCGCCGTGGACCGGCCCGGTGCCGTACTCGCTCGCCAGGAACCGCACGTACTCGCCGAAGAAGCTGGGCTTCTTCCAGGCACCGCAAAAGGTGCCTGCCCGGGGCGTTTCCCCGGCCGGGCACCTCCATGGCGCACTGCTCCACAGCGCGTCGGCAAGTGGCCGCTCCCGATTCCTCCCGCTCGTACCCACCTCTGACCAGCTGCTGCCGGCCGACGGCGCCGGTCGCGCCGCTCCGGGTCGGCGAAACGTCACAGCGCCCCGCGTCGTCACGGACGAGGGGCGCTGTGGCTCGGGAGGGGCCGACCGTCAGGTGCGGAAGGCGTAGTACGCGGCGTTCGGGTAGGACGAGATGAGGCTCGTCATCGAACGGCGCAGGGTGTTGGTGGAGTGGTACGTCAGGTACGGCACGCCGTTGCGGCGGGACGTGACGATCATGGTGTGGTCCTTGGATCCGTCCTTGTTGAAGTCGATCTGGAGGACGTCGCCGATGTCCAGCTGGTAGACATTGGCGAGGCTGGTGGTGCGCTCGGAGTTCTGCGCGAACCAGGACCACTCGTTGACGCCGATGAAGGAGTGCGACTGGATGTCGGCGTTGCCGAACCAGCGCGTGTAGTCGTAGACGTAACCGGGCACGTGCTTCCAGCCGCCGGCCTTGAGGGACTGGCTGACGAAGTTGGTGCAGTCGCCGCCCGCACCGGCTCCGTTGAAGTTGGGGTAGGCCGGGTTGTAGTTCGTCCAGTGCTTCTCCGCGTACGCGGCCATCGCCTGGTAGTCGAACTCCGTGTCGGTGAAATCCTTGGGGGCGGCCGGCGGGCGCTTCGTGATGGCGGCGCGGGGCGCCGACGGAGTGGTGGTGGTGGTCTTGGCAGCCGCGGTGGTGGTCATCGGCCGGGCGAGCTGGTTGACCGCGAGGTGGCCGTCGCCGGTCTCACGGATCCTCGTGACCTTCCAGGAGCCCTTCTCGTCCGCCTTGAAGGTCAGTTCGTGGCGGGTCTGGAAACCGGTGGTGCCCGGCTCGCCGCCGGCGACCTTCGCGTAGGTCAGGGTGGTGTTCTCGGTGACCGCGACGACGGCGGTGCGGCCCTTGACGTCGGTGCGGTCCAGGGTGACCGTGGTGTTGCCGGCGCTGTACTTCTCGCCGTTGCTCGCCAGTCGGCTCCTGCGGTCGTCGAGCTGCTTCCGGGCGGTGCTCTCGGTGCGGCCGATGCCGGAGGAAAGCTCCACCTTGCCGGAGAAGTCTTCGGTGAGGGCCTTCTTGCCGCCGTGGCGCGGCTGGTCGACCAGCGCGTTGGTGCGGTCGGTGAAGACCGCGTCGGCCAACCTCTGGAAGGCGGCCCTGGTCTTGGCGTCGACCTGGGGCTCGGCCGCTTCGGAGGCGCCCGCGTTCCAGTTGGGCAGCAGTGCGGCCCCCGCGACGGCCGATGCGGCAGCCGCCGTGAATATCGTCGCCCGGCGTCGCGTGTGCTTCATTTTTCTTGACTTCACTGGCGTTCTTCCCTCTTTTCCCGGCATGGGACCGCCGAGCCAAGCGGCATCTTCGCATGGTTGGTGCAGCCGGTGTGAAGAAGGTGGGGAGACTGATGCAAGAAGGTTTCCGGACTGTCACCGCAGGTGCAATTGACGCCCGTTGGACGTTCACTTCACGACGGTGGACCAGTCCGGGGACTGGGCGGGGTCGAGGCTGCGGAGCCGCTCCAAGGTGGCGGGCTTCTGGACGTCCATCCAGTCGGCGAGCTCCTTGAAGGACACGCACTTGACGTCCTTCTTGGTGCACACGTCCTCTATCATCTGGTCGACGGCCTTCATGTAGATGCCGCCGTTCCACTCCTCGAAGTGGTTGCCGATGAACAGTGGGGCGCGGCTGCCGTAGTAGACGCGGTTGAACCCGGCTTTGTAGGTGTTCAGGGTCTCCCGCTGCCACTTCGGGTGCATGGCCGGATCGCCGTCGGTCTTGCCCCCGGACTGGTTGTAGAGGAAGTTGTAGTCCATGGACAGGCCCTGGTACTTACCGCCCTCGTACGGGAGCATTTGAAGCGGGAAGTCCCATATGCCGTTCTTCTTCTTCGGCCATATCTGGAAGTCGCCGGCGGAGCTGGCGTCGTAGCGCCAGTCATAGGTCTTCGCGGCCCGGAGGAGGTTGGCCTGGCCTTCGAGGCAGGGGGCGCGGCCTCCGGCGACCTCGCGGCGTATGTCGAACGGCAGCGCGGCGAGATCGGTCCTGCCCGTGTTCGTCTTCCACTTCTCGACGAAGCCGTAGAACTGGTCGATCTCGCTCTTCCACTCGGGCACGCTCCAGTCGCCGCCGCCCTTCGGGCCGCAGAAGTGCCCGTTGAAGTGGGTGCCGATCTCGTTGCCGTCCTTCCAGGCCCCGCCGAGCTGCTCCAGGGTGGTGTAGACGTGCTCGTCGGTGGGGAAGCTGATGGCCGCGCTGCCCCGGGAGTGCTGCGGCGGGTCGTACAGGTCCTTCTTGCCCTTGGGCAGCAGGTAGATGCCGGTGAGGAAGAAGGTCATGTGGGCGTTGTGGCGGTTGGCCATCTCCCGGTAGTGCGCGAACAGTCCGTCGTCTCCCTGGAGGGCGCCGTCCCAGGAGAAGACCACGAACTGCGGCGGCTTCTGGCCGGGCTTCAGGCGCTGGGGCTTGAGCTGCCCCTTCTGCGGGCCGGTGTAGGAGGTCGAGCCGTCGCCGATCACCTTGACCTTGCCGTCCCAGGCCGGTTCCCCCGAGGCCCCGGACCGCGGTTTGCGCGGCGAGCGGTCCGTCGCGGACGCGGTCGAGGTGGTGTCGTCGGTGCCGGACAGGACCAGGTAGCCGCCGAGGGTGGAAGCGACGAGGAGGAGCGCCGCCACGGCGAGCGTTCGGGGGCGGGCGGGGAGACGGCGGGGTGCGGGGTCCTTGCGGCGTCGGCCCGACGGCTTGTTCATCTGCGGCTCAATCTCTCGGTGGACTTGATCTGCCGGAGGCATGGAGGTGGACGGTGTCGGTCGCGCCGGTGGTCAGCCGAGCGGCCTCAGGGCTTCCGACCAGATGCCGTACGGGACGCTGTCGGCGATCGTGCCGCCCAGGCCCTCCAACGGCAGGGGTTCGAGGCTCTTGGCCAGGTCGATGCGGTAGACGACGACCGCGGTGGACACCTTCTCCTCGGTGCCGACGTACCAGGCGGCGGTGTCGTTCTCGGTGGTGCCCCTCTTTCCGGCGACCTTGCCGCCCGCCTTCGCGGCGGTCTCCGGATAGGCGGTGCGGAAGGCGTCCGTCAGGGCGGACTGCACCTCGGCGGCGGTGTCGGCGTCCATGGCCCGGCGCGAGACCGGGGTGTCCGTGGCGACCTTGTGGCCGTTGCGGGTGACCTTGAGGATGGTGTACGGCTCGGTGTGCCGGCCCCCGGCGGCGAAGGTGGTGTAGCCGCTGGCCATCCGGATGGCGCTCGGCGTGGACTTGCCGGTGGCCAGTGCGGGCACCTGGGCGCCGAGGCTGGAGGGCAGCAGTCCGGCGGCCTGGGCGGTGGCGCGGAGCTTGTCCAGTCCGGTGTCCATGCCGAGCTGCATGAAGGTGGTGTTGACGGAGGACGCGAGGGCCCGGTGCAGGGAGATCCGCCCGTAGGACCGCCCGCCGTCGTTCTTCGCGGCGACCTTGCGGCCGCTGCGGTCCCAGTAGGGCCCTTCCGGCGTGGTGATGGGCACCTTGTCGTCGCCGACGTACTCCGTCTCGCCCGTCACCGGCTCGGGGGCGCCGTCCCGGCTCTTGCGCACGCCGTGTTCCAGGGCGGCGGCGTAGACGAACGGCTGGAACGCCGAGCCGGCGGGCACGGTGGTCGCGTTGGACTCGTTGTAGCCCTGCTTGCGGTGGTCGGGGCCGCCGTGGAGGGCCAGAATCCGCCCGTCGGCGGCGACGGAGGCGGCGCCGTAGTGAACGTGCTTCGCGGCCTTCGCGTTGTCCTTGCGGGCCTCGTCGCGGGCCGCGCCGACGGCCCGGGTGAGCTGGTCCACGCGCTTCTTGTCGAACGTCGTGTAGATCTGGTAGCCGCCGCGGTCGAAGTCCTTGTCGGAGATGTGCGCCGTCTTCTTGACGTACTGGGTGGCGAGTTCCACCAGGTAGTCGCTCTGCTCACCGGTGTGGTAAAGCGGGTTGCTCTCCAGCGCCTTCGGGAAGGTCCGGTAGCCGGCGCGCTCCTCCGGCGACAGCTTGCCGATCTTCACCATCCGGTCGAGCGTCCACCGCCACCGCTCCTCCGCACGGGCGCGGTTGGCCGCGCTGAGCGTCGGATCGTACAGTCCGGCGCCCTTGAGAAGGGCGGCGAGGAAGGCGCCCTCGCTGGCGTTGAGCTCGCTCACGTCCTTGCCGTAGTACGCCTGGGCGGCGCGCTGGATGCCGTAGGTGCCGCGGCCGAACCAGCTGGTGTTGAGGTAGCCCTCCAGGATCTCGTCCTTGCTCATCTTGTTGTCGAGCTTGAGGGCCATCATGGCCTCGGTGAACTTGCGGCTGTAGGTCTGCTCATGGCTGAGGTAGACGTTCTTGACGTACTGCTGGGTGATGGTCGAGCCGCCCTGGGTGCTGCCCTGTCCGAAGGTGCGCAGGACGGCGCGGGAGAGGCCCTTGGCCGAGATGCCGGGGTCGCTGTAGAAGTTCTCGTTCTCGGCGGCGAGCACCGCCCAGCGCACGTCCTCGGGCACGTCGTCCAGCTTCATCTCCTGCCGCTGCACCCAGCCGACGCGGGCCATGGGCGTGCCGTCGGCCCAGAAGTAGACGTTGTCCTGCTGGGTGGCGTACGAGTTGAGGTTGTCCGGGATGTCGGTGAGGGCGTAGGCGACGGTCAGGGCCAGGGCGCTCAGCCCGAGCGAGGCCAGGACCGCGCCCCCGGTCTGCCGCCAGGAGGGCACCCAGCGCTTCCAGCCGGTCCGGCCGGGCCGGGGGTAGTGCGGCCGCACGCGGCGCAGCCGGGGGCCGAGCACGGCGATGACGACCGCGGTGGCGGCGGTGATCGCGGCGGTGAGGCGGGCGGCGGGCCCCGGCTTGGGCGCCTTGCGGCGGCGCCGGGAACCCGGCCGGCCGGATGCGGCGGCTTTGGCGTCCGCACGGCGGGACGCGCGAGTTCCGGAGGCGGTCGCGGGGGAGTCGCCGGTCGGTGAGGTCCGTCCGTTCTCCTCCGTGTCGGAGGGGGCGCCGGTGATGTCGTCGGACATCTCGCGCCGCCCTCCGCCGGGTATCGGGGGGTCTTCGGCGCGGGTGGTGGGTATGCCGCCTTCGGGTACGCGGATCTGCATCGTCTCGTCGGGTGTGAGCCGCCGCCCGCGGGCAGGAGTGTGTGCCGAGGGACTCGGCTCCGAGTGGTCTCCCCCACCTCCCTGAGCGTGCCCTCCCTGCCATGCCTGGGTCACGATCGGCCTCTCTCCGTACTCCCTGCGCGCGCGCAGGCAGAAGTACAGACGTACGAGGGCTTGACCCGGCTACCGCTACGTCGGTCGCAAACCCTGACTTCCCCCCGACCTCACGGGATCGCGGCTCTCAAATTACCAGCAGGCTTCGCACGATCTCCACATGATCCTCGGCGGATCCTGTCACATCGTGGCGGACCGGTACCTGTCGGCCCTGCCCGGCGCTCTTCGCCAATGCGACGAGCGACAGGGGCTGGAGGGACCGGCGGGGCCGAAGAAACGATTCGAGCGACCGTCGCCTCGGTCCCCCGGCGCGAACGGACGGTCCTGCTGCCCACCCGGCCCGGCCGGTCGCCCGCGGGTCCACCGCCTCGCCGGGCGGCCCCGCGCGGTCCAGCCCGTCGGGCTCGGCGCCGCGGTCGTGGGGCAGCGGGCAGAGGACGCGCGGTGGGCGCGGATCGAGCCGTTGGCCGCCTGATCGGACGCCGAGGCGGGGTGGGCGGTGGCGTTATCACCGGGAGATGATCGACACGATGGTGTTCAAGTACCGGACCGGCACGCCGTGGACAAAGCCGCCCGAGCGCTTCGGGTCGTGGAAGGGGGCCCACAACAGGCCGCGGATGCGGGCGCTCGGCGGAACGTGGGAGAAGGTCTTCACGGCCCTGCCCGCCCGGGCCGACGCCGACGGCGACCTCGGCCGGGTCGTCGCGGTCGACCCCACGATCCTCCGGGCGCATCAGCACGCCGCCGGGGCCCGTCGGAAGGGGCCCGGCGAGCGGCCCGAACGGGATTTGCTTCTGTCGGTATGCGAACGGGGCGCGGCGGTGCGAGCCGTCGCTGCCCGAGCAGGGAGGGGTATTCCGTGGCGGGCACCCTTCGTGATGGGCTTCTACGGTTCGAGTCGCGATTCGAGGTCGCTCCCGATTCCCGCCGTCTGGATCCCGGCTCCGACCAGCTGTTCCGGGGTGATTCCGGGCCGGCTGCCGGCCGCGGTGGTGGACGCCGGAGACGAGCCGGAAGGAGATGCCGACGTGGCGCAGGCCATGGGGTCGCTGGACGCGTTCGAGGGCGGGTTCGTCCAGGGTGAGGGCGGCGTCCGCGCAGGCGAGTCACCGACAACGGCGTCGTACGACGGCAGCCAGAAGCCACGAACCGCGTCGCGCGCCTCGGCTCGTGCGGTGAGGGCCGGTCGCGGTTCGTGACACAAGTCCGGTTCACCGCTTCACCGAAACCCCGGCGGTCGCGGTTCAGGACCCGGGCGAGGCATGGGCGGTTCGGCTCGGATCCCGGTGGATTCCCGGTCGTGCCGTCCTCCGCAGGCGGCACGACCGGGACGCGGCTCAGCCGAGCGGGCCGAAGATCTCGGTGCGGTCGAAACCGGCGTCCATGCCGTCCAGCACCGCTCCCAGTTGCTTCTCCTCGTATCTGAAGTGCGTCTCCATGACCGCCTCGATCCCGTCGAGGTGGAGGTGCGCCACCTCCGGGTCGGCCGAGTCGGCCACCGCCTTCCGCAGTCCGCCGATGAGGTGCTCGATCATGTTGTGGTCCTGAGTCAGCTTCGCGATCACCGGTGCCAGGTCGGGGCGCGCCCGTACCAGTTCCGGGAACAGCGAACCGTCCTCGGCACGGTGGTGGCCGGACAGGGCGGCGCAGAATCCGTGGCAGAACAACAGCAGGTCGGTGGCGGCGTCAGCGGGGTCGCCGCCGTCCAGTCCCGCTCGCGCCAGCGCCAGCGCGGTGCGCAGCTTGCCGTGCACCCGTCGCAGTTCCCCGCCCCAGGCGGTGACGCGGTCAGTCGGCAAGGACGCCCTCCCGTCGCAGCCAGGCCGCGCAGGCGGTCGTCCAGGACGCGGTGTGCGGCTCGCGCGCGATGAACTTGTGCGGCGCGCCGCCGTACTCCACGCCGTCGGCCAGGCCGATGCCGTGGCTGCCGCCCGGGTAGACGTGCGACTCCACCGGTACCGCGGCCGCCGCCAGCGCCCGGGTCCACTCCAGGGCGTTGGGCAGGCCCGGCGGGTCCTGAGCGGTGGCCCAGACGAAGGTCGGACACACCGACGCGTCCACATGCTTGGCCGGGGACAGCTCGTCCTTGATGGGCAGCAGGTCGCCGAGGAGGTTCTCGACCACCGGGGGCGGCAGCAGGTCGAGGTCGGCCAGCGCGTAGGCCAGGATCGCGAAGTCCGGTCGCGGCGGGTCGGCGACGCCCTCCTCGATGGACAGGATCCGGCCGGTCATGAGCAGGCCGGCGAGTTGGCCGCCCGCGCTCGATCCGATGACGCCGACCCGGTCGACGTCGAGGCCGTGGTCGCCGTCGCGGATGTGGTCCAGCCCGGCCCGGGCGTCTTCGAGCGGGGCCGGGAACCGGTCCGGCAGCAGCCGGTAGGAGAGGACGAAGGCGTGGATGCCGAGGCCGGACAGCCAGCGCGCGTACCCTTCGCCCTCGTGCGGGGGAAGTTCCCGGAAGCCGCCGCCGGGCAGGACGAGGACGGCGGGTCGGGGGCCGTGGAACCGGCCCTCGGCGGGGTAGAGCGTGATCTTCTGTGCAATGGGGGTGGGAATGGCCGGAGCCACCTTTCGATACGACGCCTCCATGCCTGACGATCCGTCCGCCATCGGCACGCGACGCTGGCGAAATGATAACCGCCCGGGCCGGATGGGCGGTTGCTTCGCGCTGCGGCGATGGCGTCAGGTGCGGGACCGGGCGGCGGCGCCGGGGCCGAGCATCAGGAACGCGGCCTCTTCGGCTCCCGTCGCCCTTCGGGGTGCGGTCGCCGACCCTTGTCCTCGCACAGCGGGTCGCTCATGGCGTTCCATCCGGTCAGGGTCCACCGCGAGGTCCTGTGGACGGGCTGGGCCCCGCGGGCCGGTATCGGATCGTCGCGCCTGACACTCCCGCACATCCAGAAACCCCCGTTTACGGGCGGTGTCACCCCCCGCCGGAAAGCCGCCCCGACGCCTCCCCGGGACGATAGGGAAACGGGTCGACGGTCGTCATCCTCACGAATGAGAACCGCCTCGGAGAATTGCCGGCGGTCGCAGGACTCAAGGATGAGGAAGCGGAGCCGCAGCCGGGCCACCATGGAGTGGTGGAGTAATTCCGCTCCGTCATCCCAGGTCGATCGGAGACTGCGATGTCAGATTCAGCTCCCGCCTCAGGATGGGCCTCCCCCGGCCCCGACCTCGACCCGAAGACCGCCTCAGGATGGGTCGCCGCCATAGCGGGCCTCTGCGCGGCAGGAGTAGTCGCGGGGCCCGTCGCTCTCGCCGCTCAGGGAGTGGCGGCCCTCACGGACCGGGATACGGACAAGGCGGTCGACGCCGTTATGGACCCGGCGTGCAGGGTCGTGGAGAAGCTTGTCGACGCGGCCGACAAGTACAACGAGACGATCATCAAGGCAGGAATCACCGCCGCTGTCGGAAGCGTCGTCCGAGGCTCCGGCTCGCAGAGCTGACCTTCGGGCGCCCGCTCCGCGGCACGCCTGCCTCGCCCCCGTCGAGCCCTCCTCACTGGCTCGGCGGGGGTTCGTCCTGCCCTGAGCGGCTACGCCACACGGCTGAACAGAGGAGGGCCGAGTAGGAGGGCCGCGGCCACGTGTGATTCGGTGAGGCGCTGACGCGTGTCAGAAAGGCACACGCGCCACGGCGGACTCAGCGCTGACGCCCCGGCACATTCATCGCCCGAAAGATATGGAGGCGGACGCATGCGGTCGGTCATTCCCGACTATCTGACCCAGGCTCTCGGAGACGTCGAGTCGGATACTTCTGGACAGCCGGCGGACTACATCCCCGAGCTCGCGACAGCGGACCCCGATCGCCTCGGCGCGGTCTTCGCCACCGTCGACGGCGAGATCTACGGCGCCGGCGACATCGACACCGAGTTTACGATCCAATCGATCTCCAAGCCGTTCGCGTACGCGCTGGCACTGGCTGATCGCGGCTTCGACCCGGTACTCGCCAAAGTCGGCGTCGAGCCATCGGGAGAGGCGTTCAACCAGATCTCCCTCGAAAGTGATACCGGGCGCCCTTTCAACCCCATGATCAACGCCGGTGCGATCACCACCCATTCGCTGGCCGGTTCGGAGGACATGAATCCGACGGAGCGCGTGGAGCGCGTGGTCCGCGGCCTCTCGGCGTTCGCCGGTCGCAGGCTGAGGATCGACGAGGCGGTGTGCGTCTCGGAGATGGAGCATGCGCACCGCAATCTGGCCATCGCGTACATGCTCCGCGGCTACGGCGTCCTGACCGAGGACCCCAGGGCCGTCGTCGACGGCTACACCCGCCAGTGCTCTGTGCTCGTCACCGCGCGGGATCTGGCCATAATGGCCGCGACGCTGGCCAATCGAGGCGTGAACCCTCTCTCGGGTGAGCGAGTGATCCGCGAACCGGTGGTGCGTCAGGTGCTGAGCGTCATGTCCACCTGCGGAATGTACGACGCGGCCGGCGACTGGGCGACCCAGGTGGGCATTCCGGCGAAGAGCGGCGTGGCCGGGGGCCTGATCGGAGCGCTCCCCGGCCAGATCGGCATCGCCACGTTCTCACCACGGCTGGACGCCCATGGGAACAGCGTTCGCGGAGTGTCGCTGTTCGAGCGGTTCTCCTCCGACATGGGGCTCCATGTGATGGAGGTCCCCGCCGCCGCGCGTGCCATCGTGCGGTCCAATCACGTCGTCGGCGTCGGGCCGAACGCGGTCCGGGTCTTCCAGCTGCAGGGCGGGATCGGTTTCGCCGGAGCCGAGCGAGTGGTCCGGGAAACCGTGAACACCGCCCCCGCGGAAGTCAGGGTGGTCCTGGACCTCACCATGGTCTATTCGATCGATGACGTGGCGCGGCGCATGTTGCTGGAGGTCGTGCGTCGGCTCACGCTGGACGGTCACGAGGTCTACCTCGTCGACCCGGAATCGATCATCCCCGATCCCGATCCCGGCGATGGCGGCCGAGTCACCGTCGTGGAGAGTATGGAACAGGCCGTGGTCTGAGCACACGAGGCGGCCCGGCGCGGGCCGGTCGACTCCCGGACGGCGGCAGACGGCGGCAGCGGACGACGCCGGACCCGACGGCCCGCGATCGAAGGCGACCGCCGCGTCGCCGGGCCGTCCGCGCCGGGGCGCCCGGCCGGCGGAGCGTACCCGTCACGTGGATGGTTCATTTTTCGGGTGACTCACCGCTGATGCAGATCTCCAGCGCCGATGGACAGCGCCGGCCGCCTCGGCGGAGACGGGGTCATCGGCTCCTGGGGGGTGAAGGCGACCGGGAGGGCCTGGGGGCCGCGGAACGTCGGGGCGTAGCCCCAGTCGACCTCGGCGCTCGGGATGTCCAGGGTCAGGTCCGGGAGGCGGCCGAACAGCGTGGTGATCGCGATCTCCGTCTCCAGCTTCACCAGATGGCTGCCCAGGCAGGTGTGCGCGCCGTGGCCGAACGCCAGGTGCGGGCGGGCGTCACGGGTGAGGTCCAGGGCGCCGGGGTCGGGGAACCGGTTCGGGTCGCGGTTCGCCGACGCCAGCGACAGCAGCACCATGTCGCCCTCTGCCACGCGGGCGTCCGCGATCGTCATGTCCTCGCTCGCGTACCGGTACTCCGCCACGTGATCCGGCGAGTCCAGGCGCAGCAGCTCGTTGACCGCCCGGGACCAGTCGACGTCGCCGCCGAGCAGGGCGGCTCGCCGGCCGGGGTCGTCGAGCATGCGCAGGATGGTGGTGCCGAGGAACTGGATCGTGGTGATGTGACCGGCGCCGATCAAGGTCATGACCATCACCTCCAGCTCGTCCCCGGTCAGCGCGCCCGACTCGATCAACCGTGTCGGCAGGTCGTCGCCCGGGTGCGATCGTTTGTAGGCCACCAGCTTCCGGACGTAGCCCAGCATCTCGGCCAGTTTCGCCTCGTCACGCGGCTGCTGGAACTTCGCGCGGTACCACATGTCCAGTACGTCGGCGGCGGGCGCGCGCTCGGTTTCCGGGATGCCGAGGAGGTCGTGCACGACGGCGACCGGGATCTCCTGGGTGTATTCGGCGACGAGGTCCGCGCGCCCCCGCCCGGCGAACGACTCGACGGCGCGCTCGCAGGTTCGGGCGGTGCGATCGCGCAGACGGGACACCGCGGCGGGGGTGAACGCCGCGGCGACGAGCCGGCGCAGCCTGGCGTGCGCCGGATCGTCCAGATTGGACAGGCCGGGCGGGTGCGGGTCGGGGTTGACCGGGGCGCCGCTGCTCAGGCGGCGGTCCGCCAGGCAGGCGCGGACGTCGTCGTACCGGGTCACCAGCCATGTCCGGCCCGGGACGTGCGGGTCGTCGACGGGGCAGACCGGGTCGTGCTCGCGCAACCAGGCGTAGCCCGGGTACGGATCGGCGGTCACGACGGCCGGCCGGCGATCAGCAGCTTCTCCAGCGGGGACGCGGCGAGCGGCACGGCCCGCGTCTCGGTGAGTCCGGCCTCGCCCAGCCATGCCGCGAGGTCGGTGTAGCGGTGCACGCCGCCGGCGTGGCCCTGCCACAGGGTCAGGTCGAACATGCTGAGGTACCCGGTCGCGGCCGGGCCCAGCCCGGCCGGTGGTTCCCGGTCGTGGTCGAGGATGGCGATGCTTCCCGTGGGGGACAGCGATTTGGCCGCCCGCCGGAACAGCTCGCGGCATTCCTCGGGGCGGTGTCCGTGCAGGACGTTGAAGAGCAGCACCAGGTCGTACCCGGATCCCAGGTCGTCGGTGAGGTAGTCGCCCGCCCGCGTCGTCACCCGGTCCGGCGGGGCGTCTTCGCGGAGGGCCGTGATCGTCTCGGACAGGTCGAAGACGGTGACCCGCACGTCCGGGCGGCGGCGGCACAGTTCGACGGCGTGGTCGCCGTGGCCGCCCCCGATGTCCAGGACGGTCGCCGCGGGAGGCAGCGCGGCGGCGATGTCGTCGGCCAGGTCCTCGGCGGCGCCGGCGAGCATCCGGCGCAGGCGGGCTCCGGAGGCGGGGCGCTCGTTCAGCCAGGTGTAGAAGCCGCGGCGGGGCGTGCCGGTGCGGATGGTGTCCTCGATGTCGGCCCAGTGCTCGAACAGGACCTCGTGCCAGAACAGTTCGGCGTCCACCGGGCCGGGCGTGGCGGCGGTCGTGACCCCGTCCTCGTCGTGCCGCAGGTAGCCGAAGGTCACCAGGACGTTCACCAGGCTGCGTACCCCGGCGGGGTGACCGCCGATCGTGGTGGCCAGCTCGTCGACGGACAGGGGGCCGGATTCCAGGGCGGTGAACACGCCGAGGCGGACACCGGCGATCATGGCCCGGTACCCGGCCGCGCCGAGCCGGTCCAGTACCGGAGCCGGGACACCAAGGGATTCTTCGGGCAATGGCATGATCATCCACTTCCGGAAAGCGCGCCGGCACCGGTGAGGAAGTCCAGGTGCCTGCGCAGCATTCGCTCGTTGGCCGGGGGGAACTCCACTCCCGCCACGGCCGCGGCGGCCCAGGTGCGGGAGCAGTCGAACCGCGGGTGCGGGCGGGGGCGTTCGGGCAGGGAGAAGGCGAGCGGGGCGAAGGGCCCGGCCGGGTCGGCGAGCATCCGCTCCCGCCATCGGTGGTACGGCACCACCTCGGTCGGGTGACCGGCCGAGGTGAGGGCGGCGGCGAGGGCGGCACGGGTGAGGCCGCCGTCGCCGTGGTAGTGGTGGTCCCGGCAGAGGTGGTCCGGGGCCTGTGAGAGCGCGACGATCGCCGCGGCCACCGTGTCCACGGGCACCATGTCCAGCACCTCGGCGGTCTCCGGGACGGCGCCCGCGGCGATGCATCCGGTGAGCCAGCGGCTGAACGCGGAGCGCGGGTCGGCGGCGCCGGTGGCGGTGTCGCCGACGATGGCCGCGATGCGGTGGATCGAGACGGGCAGGCCGCGGTCGCGGGCGGCGGCGGCCATGGCGTCGGCCGCCCATTTGCTGAGGTCGTAGCCGCTGGTGAGGCCGCTCGGGTCGGTGGGGGCGTCGGTCTCGGTGACGACGCGGCCGTCGTAGGCGTCGCCGAGGAAGACGCCGAGGGTGGAGATCAGGTGCAGCGGGGCGCCGCTGTCGCCGGCCAGGCGCAGGACGGCGGCGGTGGCGTCGACGTGGGCGGTTTTGAGGGCGCTGTAGGGCGCGGCGAAGTGCGGCACGGCGGCGTTGTGGTAGATCGCGTCCACGGTCGTGAGGGTGTCGTGATCCGCCGCGGACAGACCGAGTCCGGGTGCGGACAGGTCGCCGGGGACCGGGATCACGCGGTCGGCGACCGGCAGCCGGTCGATCGAGCTCCGGCGGACGAGGCAGTGGATCCGGGCGTCGGTCCGGGCCAGGAGCCGGTCGAGGAGGTGGCGGCCGAGGAAGCCGGTGGCGCCGGTGAGCAGTATCCGGCGCGGCGTGCCGGCCGGGGGGCTGCCGGGTGGGTGGACGGTACGGGGACGGATGTCGGGTGGGGGGACGGCGTCGGCGCGCAACCGGTCGACCGTGGGCAGGTCCGCCGAGGCGCCGTCGTCGACGGCTGCCGCGAACGCCGCCACGGTGGGGGCGGTGAACAGTGTGCGCATCGGCACCGTGACGCCGAGGCGGTCGCGGACGGCGGCGAGGACGTGGGCGGCGATGAGCGAGTGCCCGCCGATGGCGAAGAAGTCCGCGGTGCGGTCCAGGTCGGACTGGTCGAGCACGGCGGCCCAGATGGCGGCGACGGCTCGCTCGGTGGCGGTCCGGGGCGGGTCCGCCGGGGCGGACGGGCCGGCGGGGGGCTCGGGGAGGGCGGTGGCGTCGACCTTGCCGTTGCTCGTGGTGGGAAGGGCGTCGAGGACGACCACGGTGTCCGGCACGAGATGCGCGGGCAGGCGGTCGGCGCAGAAGGCGCGCAGGCCGGGAGCGTCCGGGACGGCGGCCCGCGAGTCGGGCGTGGTCGGATCGGGTGCGTCGCGGGTGGGCGCGGTCGGGGCCGGGGCGCCGACGTAGCCGATGAGGCGGTCGCCCCTGGCCACCACCACGGCCTCGGCGACGGCCGGGTGCGCGGCGAGCACGGCCGCCACCTCCCCCGGCTCCACCCGGTTGCCGCGGATCTTGACCTGGTCGTCGGCCCGGCCGACGAACTCGAGCGTGCCGTGCGGGTTCAGCCTCGCGAGGTCGCCGGTCCGGTACATGCGGGCGCCGGGGCGGGCGCCGTACGGGTCGGCGAGGAACGCCGCGGCGGTCGCGGCCGGGTTTCCCCGGTACCCCCGGGCGGGCGCCGTCCCTCCGATGTAGACCTCGCCGACCACGCCGACGGGCACCCGGCGCAGGGCCCGGTCGAGGAGGTGGACGCGGACGTTCGGCAGCGGGCGGCCGATCGGCAGTCGGGTGGGGTGCTCGCTGCCGTCGACGGTGCGATGGCTGGTCGCGCAGACGGTGGCTTCCGTCGGGCCGTAGTGGTTGTGGAGGGGGATGCCGTGCTTCGCCCACGCGCGGACGGTCGCCGCCGGGACGATGTCGCCGCCGACCATCATGATCTCCAGCGGGAGGCGTTCCCCGGCGAGATCGGCCACCCAGCGCTGCCAGAGGGGGGCCGCCGTGTCCACCGCGGACAGCCGGTGCTCGACGCACAGCTTCAGGAGGTCCGGTCCGGTGAGACTGCCCGGGTCGGGGTGGATGACCAGGGTGGCCCCGGCCGCGAGGACCGGGAAGATGTCGCCGAACGCGGCGTCGAAGTGCGGGGGCGGGACCATGAGAAGGCGGTGCGCGGCGGTGAGGCCGTGTTCGGCGATGAACGCGGTGGTGAGGTTGAGGAGAGTGTCGTGCTGTACTTCGACGCCCTTGGGCTCGCCGGTGGAGCCGGAGGTGTGGACGACATAGGCGAGCTGGGACGGATGGACGGGCGTGGGTTCGTGGTCGCCGGTGGCGGGGAGGTCGTCGCGGGTCAGGACGGTCCTCGCCCCGCCGGCGGTGATCAGGGCGCGTTGGCGGGAGGGCGGCTGGGCGGGGTCGATGGGCACGAAGCATCCGCCCGCCTTGAGCACGCCGAGGATCGCGACGATCGCGTCCGCGCTGGACGGGATGGCGATCGCGACCGGGTCCTCGCTCCGGACGCCGGCCTCGCGCAGCCGGCGGGCGACGGCTGAGGATCCGCGGTCCAGGTCGCGGTAGGTGAGGGGCGCGGCGGCGAGGTCGAGGACGGCGGTGGCGTCGGGGGTCTCGGCGGCGCGGGCCGCGATCAGGTCCACGACGGTCGTGGCGGCCGGTCGGGTGCGGACGGCCGGGCCGGTGGACGTCGTGTCCGGTCCACCGGTGGAGGCCGGCCCGGTCCGGGTGTCGAGAGCGGTGTGGACGGCGCTGTCGGCCGGGGACAGCAGGTCCAGGTGGGACAGCGGAAGACCGGGGTGGCGGACGAGGGCCTCCATGACCGCCGGCACCTGATCGGCGATCCTGGCGATGGTGTCCGCCTCGTACCGGTCGGTGCGGTAGTCGATGAGCGCGCGCCAGTCGCCCTCGCGTTCCCTGATGTGGAGGGTGAGGTCGAAACGGCTGGTGGCGCGGTCGATCGGCACCGGAGCGGCAGTCAGACCGGTGAAGGCGACGGGGGCCGTCTCGCGGTTGAGGACCAGCATCGTCCGGAACAGGGGGTGGTCCTCCCGCGAGGCGGGGACCGTGGCGAGGATGTCGGCCAGGGAGACGTCGGCGTGGTCCATCGCGTCGGCCACCACCCCGGTGGCGTCGGCGAGCAGATCGCGCGGGGTGGCTCGACGGTTCGTGCGGAGCCGGAGCGGGAGGGTCGTGACGAACATGCCGATCACGTCGTCCCATCCGGCCGGGCGGGTGCTGACCGGGGCGCCGACGACGAGGTCGTCACCCCCGTCCCGGGTGGCGGAGACGATGGCGAAGACGGCGAGGAGACCGGCGAAGGTGGTGGCCCGCTCATCCCGGCACCAGGCGGCGAAGCGGCGGGCGAGCCCGGCCGGGACGGTGAACCGGTGGGTGGCGCCGGGGGCGGCGCCCGCGCGGCGGGACCGAGCCGGGCCCGGGCCGGATTCCGGGTGCGGCGATCCGCCCGGCGGGGTGGTGGGGGCCGTGCCGTACGGGTGGTCCGGCGCGGGTCCGGAGGCGGGCGGGGCGTCGCGGAGCGTCTCGGTCCAGAACGCGGTGGTTCGCTGCCGTGGGACCACGGCTGCCGGAGCGGGGACCGGCAGTCCCACGGCTGCCGGAGCGGAGACCGGCAGGCCCACGGCTGCCGGCGCGAGGACCGGCAGTCCCACGGCTGCCGGAGCGGAGACCGGCAGTCCCGGTGCGCCGGTCCGGGTGCCGAGCGCGGCCCTCGGCCCCTGGGCAGCCGCGGCGCCGGACAGGGGCGGGGAGATCGGATCCGCCGCGGTCAGGTTCGTCAGCAGGATCGATATCGATGTGTCGTCGCAGATGATGTGGTGAGCGGTGATCGTCAGGAGATGGGTCGTGGGGGCGGTTCTGATCAGATGGGCTCGCACCAACGGGCGCCGGGTCAGGTCGAAGGGGTGGTCGGCGTCCCGGGCGGCGAGACGCTGGGCCTCCGGCCACGGGTCCGGGTGGGCGCTCAGGTCGGTGGTGCGCCAGGCCCTCGCCGACAGCGCGTCCGTGTAGGGCTCCGCGCTCAGCCTCGGGGTGTCGTCCTGGACGACGATCGCCGAACGCAGGGCGGGATGGGCGGCCAGGGTACGGGCGAACCTGGCGCGCAGGTCCGCCTCGTCGAGCGCGCCCTCCAACCGGAACGCGGCGTGCACGACGTAGGCGCCGTCGTCCTGGCCCGCCTGGTGGGTGATCCACAGTCCGTGCTGCGGGCCGGACAGCCGTCCCGGCGGAGCGGGCACCGCCGCCGAGACGTCCGGTCCGTCCGAGATGTTCCGGATCTCCTGGATCTCCGCTGCGTCGGGACCGCCCCGGCCCGCGTCGATCGCGGCGGCCAGGGCGGCGACGGTGGGGTTGGCGAACAGGGTTCTGATCGTCACCTCCACGCCGACCGACGCCTGGATCTTGGCGACGGCCTTCACCGCCGCCAGGGAATGGCCGCCGGACAGGAAGAAGTCGTCGTCGCGGTTCACCGGGCGGGAAAGCAGACGCGCGAAGATCTCCGCGATCGCGGTCTCCGGACCCGGGTGCGGATCGGGGGCGGCGGCGTCCTCCGCCGGCGGGGGCAGGGCGCGTACGTTCAGCTTTCCGGAGCTGGTCAACGGGAACGCGTCCACGGACACCATCGCCGACGGCACCAGGTAGGCGGGGAGGACACGGCTCAGCCGCTCCCGCACCCTCGGCCAGCGGGGCTGCCCGGCGGCCGGGATCACATAGGCCACCAGGCGGTCGCCGTCACCGGCCACGCGGGCGTCGGAGACCTCCGGGTCCGCCCGCAGCGCCGCCTCCACCTCGGCCGGTTCCACCCGGTGACCACGCACCTTGAGCTGCGCGTCCACCCGCCCGACGAACTCCAGGACGCCGCCCGGCCGGCGCCGCGCCAGGTCGCCCGTCGCGTACATGCGCGCGCCGGGGACCGGCGAGAACGGGTCGGCGACGAACCTCGTCGCCGTCCGGCCGGGCGCGCCGAGATAGCCGCGCGCCAGCGGGAAACCGCCCAGGTACACCTCGCCGACCACGTCGTCCTCAACGGGTCGCAGGCCCGGGTTCAGCAGACGCACGGCCACGCCGTCGAGCGGGTCGCCGATGCCGAACCGGCTGCCTCGGCGCACCCGCTCGGCGGTCGACCAGATCGTCGTCTCGGTCGGGCCGTACGTGTTCCACAGCTCGGCGCCGCCCAGCGACCCGGCCAGCTCCGGCGTCAGCACCTCCCCGATCGACACCCGGACCCGCACGCACTCCGGTACGCCCCCGGCCGCCACCAGCACCGCCCACACCGACGGGGTGACCTGGACGACCGTGACCGCCTCGGCCGTCAGACGCCGCGCCAGCGCGGGACCGTCCACGACGATCTCCGGCGGTATCGCCGCCACCCGGGCGCCCACCGTCAGCGGCCCCACCAGTTCCCACACCGAGATGTCGAACGCCGGGGAGATCATGGCCGCCACCACGTCCCCGGCGCCCAGCCCCACCAGCGCCGTCGACCGGGCCAGCATCCCGGCCAGCGCGCGGTGCGGCACGCCCACCGCCTTCGGGCGGCCGGTCGACCCGGACGTGTGGAGCACGTACGCCAGTGACTCGGGGGCGATTCCGGGATCGACGCGCTCGAACTCCTCCGGCAGGTCCGGGATCTCGGTCAGCACGACGCGGGCGGCCCCGGTGACGGCCCGGCGCCTCGGCTCGGGCCACAACGGTTCCACCGGCACGTACACCGCGCCCGCCCGCCAGATGCCGAGGACGGCCACCACCAGGTCCGTGCCGCGCGGCAGGTCCACCGCGACCCACGCCTCCGGCCCGGCGCCCTTCGCCCGCAGCACCGAGGCCAGCGCCGCCGAACGGCGCTCCAGCTCGGCGTAGGACAGCTCGCCCACGGCGAGGCCGTCCGCGCCGAACCGGATCATCTCCAGCACGGTCGACGGCGCCGGAGCACCGGCCGGCCCGGCCGCCGACGCGGCCACCGCCGAAGCAGTCCTTGCCGACAACGCCGTCAACGCCGACAACTGGCCGTCGGGGTCGGCGCACGCACGGTCCAGCAGGGCCAGCAGCCGTCCGGCGAAACCGTCGACCGTCGCACCGTCGAACAGGTCCGTGTCGTGCTGGGTGACCACCGCCATCTCCGCGCCGCCGGACTCCACCATCACGGTGAGGTCGACGTCGGCCGTGCCCGTGTCCGGCAGCATCCGCTCGGCCCGCACGCCGGGGAGCACCACCTCGGGCGGGTCCTGCATCACGAGGTGCGCCTGGCACAGCGGCGCGTGGCTCGGGTCGCGGGAGGCGCCGACCGCCTCGACGATCCGGTCGAACGGGACCTCCGCGCCGCCCAGTCCCGCCGCGACCGCGCGGCGGGTCCTGGCCACCAGCTCGCGGAAGGTCGGATCGCCGTCGATCCCCACCCGCAACGGCACCGGATTCACGAACATCCCGACGACGCCGGCGAACTCCGGCCCCGGCCGCCCGGACCACAGGGTGGCGACCACCACGTCGTCCTGGCCCGCCGTCGTGCCCAGCGTGGCGGCGTACGCGGCCTGCAGCACGACGAACCGGGTGGCGCGCGTGGCGCGGGCGAGCGCGTCGACCCGCGCGGTGAGACCCTCGGGGACGGCGTGGCGGCGCAGCTCCCCCCGGAAGGCGCGCATCCTCGGGCGGGGCCGGTCGGTGGGCAGGGTGAGCAGGTCCGGCGCACCGTCCAGCTCGGACGCCCGGCGGGACGGGTCGTGGTCGACGGCGTCCGGCGGCGTTCCGGGATCCGGCAGCGGCCGGGCCGGGTCGGCGTACAGGGCGCTGATCTCCTCGCACAGCACCGACAGTGACGTACCGTCGACGACCGCGTGATGGGTGTTGATCACCAGTACGTGGTCGGTGGGCGTGATCCGGCCGAGCCGGATCCGGAACAACGGCCCGGTGCGCAGGTCGAACGGCTCCCGTGCGGCCTGCGCGGCGAACGCCTCCGCGTCGGCGTCTCTGACCGCGTCCGCGTCCGCGTCCGCGTGCACGTGCGGCACCGTCCGCACC
The DNA here is from genome assembly GCF_043080985.1 of Streptomyces sp. NPDC014894. Classification (NCBI taxonomy): domain Bacteria; kingdom Bacillati; phylum Actinomycetota; class Actinomycetes; order Kitasatosporales; family Streptomycetaceae; genus Streptomyces; species Streptomyces sp. NPDC014894. Next base: position 644,562 of record NZ_JBIBWD010000002.1, on the reverse strand, counting down.
TCGACGTCCGCGGCGCCCACCGGGCCCACCCGTCCGACCGGCTCGCCGTCGACCTCGTCGAAGGCGGTGCGCAGCACCGGGTGCCGGGCCGCCACCAGGTCCGCCGCGCGCCGGAGCGCGTCCACCGACACGGGGCCGGTCAGCCGGAACACCGCCGGGTTGTTGTGCAGGGGTGCGCCGTCGGCGAACGCCTCCAGGAACCACAGTCGCCGGGCCCCGGGCGGGAGCGGGACCGTCATCGGTACGCTCCCCGGTCTCCGAACCGGCGCCGGTACGCCGCCAGATGCTCCGGGTCCGACCGCAGGAACGGCGCGTCGGCGGCCACCATGTGCCGCACCGCCAGCAACGGCAGCGGGCTGCGCAGCGGCCGGAAGTCCGCGTTCCACAGACCGGGCGCGGACGGCGGTCCCGGGTGGAACTCACCGATCATCAGGCCGCGCTCGACGAACCCGTGCTTCAGCTCCCGCTGTGTGCGGTCGATCTCCCCGGGCGTGATGTCCGGCAGCACCACCAGCACCGTCCGGAATCTGGCCTGCGGCCCCTCGCGCGGCGGCAGGTCGGGGAACCAGTCGCGGTAGGCGGTCATCACCGCCCGCAGGTCCGGCCGTCCGGGGTGTACGGCGAGGAAGAGGCCGCCCCGTTCCAGCGAGAGGGCCGTGTACGGGCAGACGTCGCCGCCCCGGCCCAGGTCGGGGTGCGGTCGGCACAGATAGGACCGCGCCCACTCCAGCACCACCTCGGCGGCGGCGGGCAGGTCCGGGTGATCCGGCTCGAACAGCGCGACGTCATCCGTCGGGTGGCTCAACATCTCCGGCTCCGCTTCCGCCGCGCCGCAGCGAGCAACGTGACTCCGCCGAGCCCGGCGAGGGCGCCGAGGAGGCGGTCCTGGCGGCGGGCCCGGGCGAGCGCGTCGCCGTACGGGAGGCTGCTGTGGCTGATCATCGCGTACAGCGTCCGCCACCCCGGTATCAGGCGGCCGAGCGCGAAGTCGATCCGCTTGCGGGCCAGGAACACCGGTGACCGCACCCGGTCGCGCAGCTCCACGAAGTTGCGCGCGGACAACTCGGCGAGCACGTCGGTGTGCGGGCGGCGGCGGGCCTCGAACGCGGCGAGCGCGTCGTCCGGGGCGTGCTCGGCGAGACACGCGTCGAGCACCGCGCAGTCCTCGAACGCGGCGTTCATCCCCTGGCCGTAGAACGGGAACACGGCGTGCGCGGCGTCGCCGACGAGGACGACGCGGTCGTGCTGCCACGGCGCGGTGCGCACCGACACCAGGCTGCCCGGCTCGTGCGCGAGGAACTGCGTGACCAGGTCCGGCACCAGATCGGTCAGGTCGCCGAACTCCTCGGCCAGGAACGCCCCGGCCCGCGCGGGGTCGCGCAGCCCCGAGAATCCGGTGTCGCCGTCGAAGGGCAGGAACACGGTGCCGGTCAGCGATCCGTCCGGGTTGGGGTGCGCCACCACCAGTCCCCGGCCGCTCGGCCATACGTGCAGCGCCTCCGGCCGGTCGACGGCCGGGATGGTGAACTCCCGGTAGCCCCAGTCCAGATGCGTCTGGTGGAACTCGGCGCGCACCCGGCGGTGCAGGTGCGCGCGCACGGTCGAGTACGCGCCGTCCGCGCCCACGACGAGATCCGCCGGGAACGTCCGGGCCGGGGTCCGCACCTCGGTGCCGGCCAGGCCGGTGACGCGGTGCCCGAACCACAGCCGTACCCGGGGCGCCGATTCGGCGGCGTCGAGCAGGGCGATGTTGAGGTCGTGGCGGCGGATCGAGTGCAGCACCTCGGTGTCGTCCGCGCCGTAGGGCTGGTAGGTGACCCGGCCGCCGTGGTGGACGATCCGTCCGCGCATGGGAACCGCTTCGGCCAGGGCGTCGTCGAGGAGGCCGATGTCGCGCAGCGCCGCCCGCCCGCGTTCGGACAGCCCGACGCTGATCGACGCGGCGTCCGGGCCTTTCGTGCCGCGCGGGTCGCCGCGCCGCTCCACCACGTCCACCCGGTGGCCCCGGCGGGCCAGCCGGATCGCCAGCATGGTGCCGGCCATGCCCGCCCCGACGATGACGATGTTCATGTCCGGCCCCCGGCCGAGTCCACCGAGTCCACCGAGTCCATCGGGTCGGTCGGGTCCATCGGGTCCGTCACGGACAGGGTTTTGGCGAGACCGGCGGGTGTGGAGGCGTCGAACACGGCGGCCACGGACGCGTCCACGGCCAGTTCGACCCGGATCCGGCTGACCAGCGCGGTGGCCATGAGCGAGGTGCCGCCGAGGGCGAAGAAGTCGTCGTCCGGCGCGACCGAATCCACCGACAGCACCTCGGCGAACAACCGGGCGAGGTCGTCGGCGAGCGCGCCCGGCGCCCGGGGCGCGGGCTCGGCGAACGCGGCCCGGTCCAGTTTTCCGTTGGGGGTCAGCGGGAAGTGCCCGACCACCTCGATCATGTCCGGGACGAGGTGGGCCGGCAGCCGCTGGGCGAGGTGCGCGCGCAGGTCCGGCACGCTCGCCCCGCGCGGCACCACGTAGCCCGCCAGGTAGGCGCCGAGCGGTCCGGAGTGGGCGACGACCGCCGCCCGCGCCACCGCCGGGTGGGCGGCGAGCGCGGCCTCCACCTCGGCCGGTTCGACCCGGTGGCCGCGGATCTTCACCTGGTCGTCGGCCCGGCCGAGGAACAGCAGATCACCGTTCGGCAGCACGCGGACCAGGTCTCCGGTGCGGAACATGCGCGACCCGGGCGGACCCCACGGATCGGCGACGAACCGCTGCGCGGTCGCCCCGGGGCAGCCCAGATAGCCGCGCGCGACCCCCGCGCCGCCGATGTACAGTTCGCCCTCGGCGGCCGGGGCGCACCTCTCGTCCAGCACCCGTAGTCCGGTGCCGGGGATCGCCGCCCCGATCGGCGTCACCGGGCCGCCGGTGAGCGGCGCGCTCATGGTGGCGCACGCGGTCGTCTCGGTCGGGCCGTAGGCGTTGATCATCCGCCGGCCGGCGGACCACCGGGCGACGAGGTCCGGGGCCGGGGCCTCCCCCGCGACGATCAGGCAGGCGACCGAAGGCAGCGCCATGTCCGGCTGGGCGGCGAGCGCGCTCGGCGGCATGCACACATGGGTGACGCCGTGCTCGGCGACGAACCGGGCGAACGGTTCGCCGGGCGGAAGGCCCTCGGGCGGCGCGAGGACGAGCGTGGCCCCGGTGAGCAGCGCCATGCACAGGTCGGCGACGGCCACGTCGAAGGCGACCGACGCGTACTGCAGCACCCGGGCGCCCGGCCGGGCGCCGAAGCGTTCCCGTTGCGCCGCGACGAGATGGGCGATCCCCGTGTGGGGAACGACCACGCCCTTGGGCTTTCCGGTCGAGCCGGAGGTGTAGATGACATAGGCGGCGCACGCCGGATCGGGATCCGTCGTCGGCGCCGTGGAGACCGGCGCGGCCTCCAGCGCCCGCAGCTCCCCCGGCGTCAGCACCAGGGCGGGACGGGCGTCGGCGAGCACGGCGGCCACCCGGTCCGGCGGTTGGGCGGGGTCGACCGGCAGGTACGCGGCTCCCGCGGCGAGCACGGCGACGACGGCCACCACCATGTCCGCGCCGCGCGAAATCGCGACGGCGACGATGTCGTCCGGCCCGACCCCGCGGTCTCGCAGCCCGCCCGCCACGGCGGAAGCGCGGGCGTCCAGCTCACCGTAGGAGAGCGTGCCGTCAGCGGCCACGACCGCGATCGACTCCGGGGCCCGAACGACCTGGCGCCGGAACATCCCCACCATCGTCTCGGCCGGTAAGGGATTCACCGTATCTAATAGCGCGTCCACTGCGGTTTCACACTCCGTCACCCACGGAAATCTATTAGGGGAACGAGGGGAACTCTGTCCCATGACGCGGATCGGTGTCAACGAGGTCGACAAGGTGCTTACCTCGGCACTGACCCGATGCACGGACTGCAATGGCAATTATGAGAACTTGCTCATGGAATTTCTGTCCCGCCGGTCTGTTCGGCGCTCTAACCTGGCCGGTATCTTGTAGCCGCTTCCCTGACACGTTACGCGCCGCCGAGCGTGACCACGCCGTGCTCGGAAATGGATTGGCCCATCTGGAGGAGTTCGGATGAGCGGGACATCGCTGGGTACGCGATCAGGGGACACGCCACCGACGTTCGTGCCGGTCGACCAGGTGACCGAGACGCGTCTCGTGCGGGTCGCCGGCTCCAGCCCCGACCACGTCAGCGCGCTCGCGCAGTGCCCGGACGACCTCCCGCCGATCCTGGTGCACCGGCCGACGATGCAGGTGATCGACGGTGTGCACCGTCTGCGCGCGGCCAAGCTGCGCGGGGACGCCACCATCGCGGCGCGGTTCGTCGACGGCACCGAGGAGGACGCGTTCCTGCTGGCCGTGAGCGCCAACGTGACCCAGGGGCTGCCGCTGACGCTGGCCGACCGCACCGCCGCCGCCGCCCGGATCCTCTCGTCGCACCCGCACCTGTCGGACCGTCTGATCGCGTCGACAGCCGGGCTGTCCGCCAAGACGGTGGCCGCGATCCGGCAGTGTTCAACCGGGGAAATGACTCAGTTGAACACCCGCCTCGGCCGCGACGGGAAAGTGCGGCCACTCGACGCCTCCCACGGGCGCACGATTGCGAGTCGGGCGATTTCGAACAATCCAGATCTTTCGTTGCGGGAGATCGCCAGAATCGCCGGAATATCGGTCGGCACCGCCCGGGATGTCCGGGAAAGAATGCGCCGCGGCGAGGATCCTATTCCGCCCCGGCATCGCCTTTCCGCGGGAAACCGCGCGGAAGACAACGCACCGGGGGACAACACCGGCGGTGAGAACGGCGCAGGCGGCACGCCTTGTGCCGAAAGAGGCCGGTTCCTGCTCTCGCTGCGCACCGATCCGTCGTTGCGGTTCTCCGAGATCGGGCGCGCGCTCCTGCGGCTGCTCGACGCCAACACTCTCGACGCCGCGCAGTGGGACCGCCTCGCCGGCGCCGTCCCCCAGCGCTGGTCACCGGTTGTCGCGGACCTCGCCATGGGCTGCGCGGCCGACTGGGCGGCGCTCGCCTGCCGGGTCCGCGGCCAGGTCCGCGTCAGCGCGTGAGTCCGGCGCGCACGCCACGGCGATCGCCGCCGCCAGCTCGACCACCGCGAACAGCGCGACCACCGGAAGCAGCGACGACGAGTCGCCGGCGATCGCGACCGCGACCAGCGGCCAGAAGCTGGAGACCGTGACGCCCACCTGATAGGTCACGGCGATCGCGGAGAACCGCACCATGGTCGGGAACAGGTCCACCAGGAACGCCGCCAGGGCGCCGTAGATCGCGCCGTGCGCGATGGTCAGCGCGGGGATGAGCACCAGGGCGACCAGCGTCGGATCACCCGAGGACAGCCAGGCGCCCGCCGGGATCATCGCCAGCACCGCGACCGCGTAGCCGAAGATCATGACCCGCCGGCGGCCGTACCGGTCGGACAGCGCGCCGAACACCGGCAGGGTCACGCACTCTCCCAGGGCCGCGATCATCAGCCAGGTCAGCACGGTCGACCGCGCCTCCGGACCGGACTTCGCCGCGTGCGCCACCAGGAACACGGTGAACATCGCGATCACCGACCCGGTGCCGAGCGAAGCGAGAATGCCGATCACCACGCGGCTCGGCCACCGCCGCAGCACCGTGATCACGGGCACCCGGTCGGGGCGGTGCTCCGCCCGGCCGCGCACGAACTCCGGTGTCTCCTCGACTCCCAGCCGGACCCAGATGCCGATGCCGACCAGCGCGATCGACGCCAGGAACGGCAGCCGCCACCCCCAGGTCAGGAAGTCCTCCTCGGGCAGCTTGGCGATCAGCACGAAGGTCAGATTGCTGCCCAGCAACGCCACCGCGAAGCCCATCGCGGGCCAGCTGCTGAAGAAGCCCCGGCGTCCGGGCGGGCCGTGTTCGGTGCTGAGCAGCACCGCGCTTCCCCATTCGCCGCCGATGCCGATGCCCTGCGCGACGCGCAACGTCACCAGCAGGACCGGCGCGAGGACGCCGGCCGTCTCATAGGTGGGCAGCAGGCCGACGCCGAACGTGGCGATGCCCATGACGAGCAGCGTCCACACCATCATCGACTTGCGGCCCACCCGGTCGCCGAAGTGACCGAAGAGCAGGCCGCCCAGCGGGCGCGCGACGAACCCGGCCGCGTAGGTGGCGAACGACGCGAGCACACCGCCGGCGGCCGACGATCCCGGGAAGAACAGCGGGCCGAACACCAGCGCGGACGCCGTCGCGTACAGGAAGAAGTCGTACCACTCGATGGCGGTGCCGATCGTGCTCGCGACCAGCACCCGGCGGACCGAACGAGGCGCCGGGGTCACCCCGGTCGTCACGCGTCCTCGTCCGAGACGAGGACCCGGCCGCCGAGCTCGTGGGGATCGGCGGCGAGGTCGTAGGCCCACACCTGTCGCCCGTCCGCCTCCCAGATCACCTTGCGCCCGTCCGCCCGCACCGCGTGCAGCGCCTTCAGGTCCGGGTACTCGTCCGAGGCGGCGGCCCGCTCCTGCGGGAAGTAGGTCTCCGAGTACGCCTCGCGGGACGGCCCCGTGCCGCTCGCGAAGAACTCGGTCAGCGAGGCGCCGTCCGAGGACCGCGGGTCCAGCCCGAGGTGGTCGAGCACCGTCGGCATGATGTCGACCAGCCGCACCTGGCTGTCCACGCTCATCCCCACCGGCACCCCGGGGCCGCTGATGACCAGCGGCACGTGCTGGGTCGCGTCGAACAGCAGGCAGCCGTGACCCTCCTCGTACGGGTGGCCGAGGTCGCCGGCGTGGTCGTTGGGGTACCACCCGGCCAGGTCCTCGCCGTGATCGGAGAAGCACACCACCAGCATCGAGTCGATGTCGTGGCCCATCTCGGCGATGCGGCGCAGCAGGAGCTGGACGTAGTGGTCGGTGTAGGCGATCTCGCCCTCGTACGGGTTCGCCACCTCGACGCCGACGTCCTCCGGCGGCTCGTACGGCCAGTGCGCGTCGAAGAAGTGCGCGAAGAGGAAGAACGGGCCGGCGCCGTCCAGCGTCTCCAGCCAGTCGGTGGCGCGCTCGACCACCAGCGGCGCGCGCTTGAGCGCCAGCCCGCGCAGCTTCACGTCGCCGACGGACAGCGGGTCCCGGCCGTCCGGCAGCAGCGGGATCTCGTCGTCGTAGAAGTCGAACCCGCGGTCGATCCCGTACCACTGGTTCAGTCCGGGGCAGGACACCACCGCGCCGGTCGTGTACCCGGCCGCCGACAGGCACTCCGCGAGCGTCGGCACCCGCTTGTCGAGCGCCTCGCGGAAGAGGTGCCTCACCCCGTGGCGGGGCGGTTGGAGCCCGGTGAAGACCGTGGCGTGGCTGACGGGCGTCAGGGGGCACGACGAGATCGCCTGCGTGAAGCTGACCCCGCTCGCGCGCAGCCGCTCCAGGCCGGGGTACTTCCCCGAATAGGCCACGTCGGCGCGCACGGTGTCCAGGGAGATGAACAGGATGTTCGGCTGTGTGGTCACCGGGATTCCTCTGTATTCCTCTGTCGACGCCAGCGGCCCCGAAGGCTAGCAACGGGCTCCCCGCGTACGACAACGGCGAACAGTGCGGAATGAACACCAGTGCCGAACAGCACTTCCCGCCAATACAGTTGCCTGGCGGATCGTCCACGACCGTGACGCGAGGGAGAATTCACATGGCGCGCAAACTGTCCCTGGCCCTGGAGCTGTATGCCGACGCGAACGGCGCCGTCGACCAGCGCTATATCGAGCAGATGCGCAACCAGGACTCCGAACCTGTGCCGACCGATCCCGCACTGCCGAGGTTCACCCTCGTCGTCGGGCCCTCGCCGTTCACCATGCCGCGCGGCTGGGAGTTCTTCCTCACCTCACCCTACGAGGGTGCGACGTACATCTCGACCGTGCTGCACAACGCCGGGTACCCGGTGCGCATCGTCGACGTCCGCTACACCCCGAACCCGCTGCAGGCGGCGTACGAGCAGATCAACGAAGGCACCGACGTGCTCGGCATCTGCACGTTCGAGGACAACTTCCCGTTCTGCCGGTCGCTGATGGCGATGGTCCGCGAGGCCCACCCGGACGTACCGATCATCTGCGGCGGCTCGCTGGTCACTTCCGTTCCGTCGGTGTTCATATCGGACACCGCCTGCGACGTCGCGGTGATCAGCGAGGGCGAGATCACCATCCTGGAGCTGATGGAGAGTTACGCCCGGGGCTCGTGGCAGCGGGATCTGCCGACCATCAAGGGCATCTGCTACCGGGACGAGAAGGGCAAGGCGCGCCGTACTCCGCCGCGCGGCCAGATGATGGATCTCGACGCGCTGCCCAGGATGCGGCTCGACCTGTGGCCGCAGTCGCGGTCGCCGCTCGGCATGCAGCCGCAGGTGATCTCGTCCTACAGCCGGGGCTGCAAGATGGACTGCTCCTTCTGTTACCGCACCACCCCGCAGGTGCGGGCGAAGTCGCCGGAGAAGATGGACCGCGATCTCGACTGGCTGAAAACCCAGTACGGCGTGGATTTCTGCTTCTTCGTCGACCTCACGTTCAGCTCGCACCGCGGCCAGACCATCGAGATGTGCGACGTGATCTCCCAGCACGATCTGCGGTGGACCTGTCTGACCCGGTGCGCCGACATGGACGTACCGCGCATCGACGCGATGCGGGACGCGGGTGCGGACATCATCCTGTACGGCGTCGAGTCGCTGGGCCGCGAGGTGCTGCGCGAGGCCCGCAAGGGCAGCAGCGAGAATCTGACCGTCCGCGCGATGCGCACCACGTTCGAGGGCGGCGTGCGGTTCGGCTCGCTGCTCATCGTCGGTCTGCCGAACGAGACCGAGGAGTCCCTGTCGGACATGGTGCAGTTCGCCGAGCAGTACAACCATGTGACGCGGGTGAAGTACCTGTCGGCCATGCCCGGCACGACCGTGTACCAGGACGCGGTGCGGAACAAGCTGATCCGTACCGAGATCGACCACCTGAACTGGCTCTCGGTCGAACAGGCGCTGCACGAGGACGAGTTCCTGAACGTGAGCGGGCTGCCCGAGCAGGTCTGCCGCGACGCGTACAAGCGGGTGTACGACGCCTATCAGCCCGGCCCGGTGATGGACTTCCAGCACTGGCCGGAGCACTTCCAGTACTTCCACCCGCAGCCGGCCGACGGCACCGAGCGGTCGACGTCGTACGCCGGGACGGGCTGGCGCGCGGACTGGAGTTCGGCCGCCGCGCCGCTGGTGCCCGGTTCCGAACTGTACACATTGGACAAGGTGGCCGACCCGGAGGTGGCCGCGGTCGGGAGCACCCTGATGGACTGCGGCGCGAAGAAGCTCTCGGTCGGGGTCTGACCGGTGTCCCCTCAGGACGGCCCGATCCTGATCATCGGGACCGAGCGCTCCGGGTCGAACCTGCTGCGGCTGGTGCTCGACGCGCACTCGCGGATCGCGGTCCCGCACCCGCCGCACTTCATGCGGTATCTGTCCGGCATCCCGTACGACGGCGATGTCGACGCGATGACGGGCGACGCGCTGCGGTTGCTGCGCGACCACATCCACCCGTGGCCGCACGTGATCGACCGGGCCGCGGTGACCGCGGCGGCCGGCCCGTCGCTCTTCGGGGTGGTGTCGGCGATCTACGACCAGTACCGCGTCGCGGAGGGCGCGGCCCGGTGGGGGTGCAAGAGCACGTTCATGGTCGAGCACGTCGACGAGGTGCTCGCCGAACTCCCGGACGCGCGGTTCCTGTGGCTGGTGCGCGATCCCCGCGATGTGGCCGCGTCGGCGAAGCGGGCCGTGTTCGGCTACTGCCACCCGTACCGCATGGCACTGCGGTGGCAGGCCGAGCAGCAGCTCGCCCGCGCGGCCCTGGAGCGGTGGGGGCCGAGCGTGGTGCACCTGGTGCGGTACGAGGACCTGGTGTCCGCGCCGGACCGGGAGATCCGGGCGATCTGCGACTTCGTCGGTGAGGCGGTCGAGCCCGCGATGCTGGCGCACCACCTCGGCGGCAGCGCCCGGGTGACCGCGTCGCTGTCGGCGTCCTGGCGCACGGCGGGCGAACCGATCACCACGGCCCGGATCGGCGCCCACCGGCGGGGGCTGTCCGACCGGGAGCGACGGCAGGTGGAGAGCGTGACCGCGCCGGCGATGGAGACGCTCGGCTACCCGTACGACGCGGCCTCGCGGGCCGAGCCGGCTCCCGGTCCGCTCGGCGTCGCGCTGCGCGGGTTCGCGGTGCGGCTGGCGGTGGAGGCGCGATCGCTGCGCACCGACCGCAATCACTTCCGGCGCTGGCGGCGCGACGCCACCGTCCGCCGGCTGCGCCGCCGCGCGACGCCGGGCCGCGCCCTGGTTCCGGCAGGAGAGAGCAGATGAACGACACGGGAAACGTCCGCACGCACTTCGCCGACCGCGCGAGCACCTACGACCGGTCCAGTTCATGGTGCACCGACGACGCGCTGGGCGAGCTGATGCTGTCCGCGGCCGCGCCCCGGCCCGGCGACGCGGTCCTGGACGTGGCGTGCGGCACCGGGCTGGTGTCCAGGCTGTTCGCCGGGCGGGCAGGACGGCTGGTCGGCGTGGACATCACGCCGGAGATGGCCGAACAGGCACGCGACACGCTCGACGAACTGGTGATCGCCCCGGCGGAGAAGCTGCCGTTCGACGACGGCACCTTCGACATCGTGGTGTGCCGTCAGGGGATCCAGTTCATGACGCTGCCGGACGCGGTGCGGGAGATGGCGCGGGTGACCCGGCCGGGCGGGCGGATCGTGCTGACCCACCTGTGCGCCTACGGGGACGACGACCGCGACGAGTACTTCGAGATCCTGCGGCTGCGCAACCCGGCCCGGCGGCACTTCTTCCGGCCCGGCGACGTCGAGGCCCTGCTCGCCGGCGCGGGGTGCGACCCGGTGCGGTCCCAGCGGTACGTGTCGGTGGAGGACGTGGACGTGTGGTCGGACAACGGCGCGATCGGCGACGACGCGCGGGAGGCCATCCGGGACCGCTACGGGAGGGCGTCGCCCGCCTTCCGCGCACGGCACGCGGTGTCCGAGACGGACGGGCGGATCACCGACCACATGCTGTTCGTCGTCGCCTCGGGAACGAGGGTCTGACATGGAACCGGACCAGTCCCTCGCCGACGGCGTGCGGGCCGCTTTCCTCGCCGAGGCGGCCACCGCGGCGCGGTACACCTACTTCGCACGGGTCGCCGAGATCGAGGGTCACACCGAGGCGGCCCGGGTGTTCGGCGAGCTGGCCGAGAGTGTGGTCTGCGCCGCCCACGGGCATCTGGATGTGCTGCGCGACCTGCTGGGCGGCGACGATCCGGGCACCGGACACGCGCTCGGCGACACCCGCCGCAACCTCGCCGCGGCGATCAGCGGCGACCTCGGAGAGGCCACCGAACGCTACCCGGGCCTGGCGGCGCGGGCGCACACGGACGGCGTGGCCGATCTGGCGAGCTGGCTGGAGACCCTGTGCACATTGAAGAAGACGCACGTGGACCGGCTGGAGCAGGCCCTCACCGGGCTGACCGAGCCGCGGTTCGCCGGGAACGGAGCGCCATGACCACGGACTACACCGCCGAGGCGATCACCCTCTACTCCGGGCTGGAGGCGGTACGCCGCAACCCCTCGATGTACGTCGGGTCGACCGGCCCGGACGGCGCCCACCACCTGGTGCTCGAACTGGTCGACAACGCCGTGGACGAGGCCGCCGCCGGGCACTGCGGCGCGATCTCGGTGGAGCTGCACGCCGACGGCTCCTGCTCGGTCACCGACGACGGCCGGGGCATCCCCACCGACCCGCACCCGGAGGCCGGGATCCCGGCCTGCGAGCTGGTGCTCACCACGCTGCACTCGGGGGGAAAGTTCGACCACTCCTCGTACGCGACCTCGGCCGGGCTGCACGGCGTCGGCCTGGCCTGCGTGAACGCGTTGTCGGAGTGGCTGCGGCTGGATGTGTGGCGCGACGGCGCGCACCACGGCGAGTCGTTCGCCCGAGGCGCGGTCGAGACCCCGCTCAAGCGGGTCGGCGACAGCGAGCGCCGGGGCACCCGGGTGTGGTTCCGCCCGGACCCGGAGATCTTCTCCTCCTGCGTGCTCGACGCGGACCTGGTGCACGCCCGGCTGCTCGACATCGCGTACCTGCACCCGGGCCTGCGGGTCGATCTCACCGACCACCGCACCGGGCGGCACGAGTCGCTGTGCGAGACGACCGGGGTGCGGGGCCTGCTCGCGTACCGCGCCCGCGACGCCGAGAAGGTGCACGCCGAGCCGGCCGCCGTCGCCTGGTCCGGGGACGGGTTGGTGATCGACGCCGCCGTCCAGTGGACCGAGGGGTACGCGGAGCAGATCTTCAGCTACGTCAACACCATCCGCACCGACCTGGGCGGGTCGCATGTGGACGCCCTGCGCGGCGCGCTGGCCGGGGTGGTGGCCGAGCACCTCGGCCCGGCCGCGGACAAGATGACCGTGGTCGACATCCTGGAGGGCCTGACCGCGGTGATCGCGATCCGGATCCCGGACGCGCGGTTCGACGGCCAGACCAAACGCACCCTGCGCAACGAAGACGCGGGCGCCCGCGTGTTCGACGTCGTCACCGAGCAGGCGCGGCAGGCGCTGGCGGCCGACCCGGAGCTGGCCCGCCGTATCGCCGAACGGGCCGTGGACGCGAGCCGGGCCCGGCTCGCCGCGCGGCTGGCCGGGCGGACGGCCCGCTCCCGGACCCGGGCCGTCGAGGTCGACTACGCCGTCTACCAGCGGCAGTTCGGGATCCGCTCGAAGGACTGGCACGACTCGTGCGCCTGGCTCACCGACGAGGACCTGCTCGGCAAGCACGCGGAGCTGTGCGCGGTGCCGCCGGACGCGCGGATGCTGGACGTGTGCTGCGGCAGCGGCGTCGTCGGCGGCGCCTTCCGCGGCCGGGTCGGCGAGATGGTCGGGCTGGACCTCACCCCGGAGATGGCCGCGCTCGCCGCCGCCCGGCTGGACGTCGTACACCAGGGCACCGTCTACGACCTGCCGTTCCCCGACGCCAGTTTCGACCTCGTGGTCACCCGCGAGGTGCTGCATCTGCTGCCCCAGCCGGAGCGGCCGGTGTCGGAGATCTTCCGTGTGCTGCGGCCGGGCGGGCAGTTCATCGTCGGGCAGATCGTGCCGTACGCGGACGTGGACGCGTTCTGGATGTTCCGCGTGTTCAAGAAGAAGCAGCCGCTGCTGTACCAGATGTTCCGCGAGGAGGACTTCCGGGCGTTGCTCACCGGCGGCGGATTCACCGACGTGCGGATGGAGGAGTACTTCCTGTGGGAGTCGATCGACCGGTGGATCGACACCCACGAGACGACGCCGGCGAACCGGCAGGAGATCTACCGCCTCTACTACGACGCGCCGCGCGAGGTGCGCGCCGTCCATCCGTTCGAGGTGTTGCCGGACGGCTCGGTGCGCGACCGGTGGCGGTGGTGTGTGTACTCGGTGCGGAAGCCCGACCATGCCTAGCCGCACCGTGGACAGCCCGGTCGCCGAGGTCGTGCGCGGGCTGGAGGTGCTGCGGCCGCTGCGGGGCACGCCGGTGCCGCACTTCCGCGCGAAGGTGCGCGATCTCGTCGTCGTCGCGTCGAGTTCGCGGGGCGGGTCGAGCATGCTCGCCGAGCTGCTGCGGTCCTCGCCGCACCTGCTGCACCTGCGCGGCGAGCTGAATCCGCTGCTGCGGCTGGTCGGCCTCGACCACCCGCACAGCGGCACCGGATCCGATGTGCTGGACGCGTCGCACTGGCACGGGCTCCCGCCTCGGTCCCGGGCGTTGTTCGAGGCGGAGCTGGCGCTGGACGCGGGCTCTCCCGGCGCCGGCGTGGAGAATCTGGCGGTGGACGCGGCGTGGCGGCTGGTCGTGCAGTGGCCGGGTCTGGGCCTCGACCCCGTCGACCTGGTGCGGACCGCCGAGGCGGTACTGGACCGCGATCTCCCCCGGTTCGCGCGGGCGCTGATCGGCATGGCCGGCGTGAACCCGTGGTACTACGACCTTCCCGGGCAGTCGCCGGGACCACGGCCGGCCGGGCCGCCCGGTGACGTGCTGCTCGAAGAGCCGCCCTTCGTCCTCCCCCGCCCGTGGCGGCCCGCGAACGAACACGATCTCGCCACCAAGCCACTGGTGATCAAGACGCCGGGCAACGCCTACCGGCTCGGCTTCCTGCGGGCGGCGTTCCCCAACGCGCGCCTGCGGGTGCTGCACCTGACCAGGAACCCGGCCGCCTCGATCAACGGCCTGGTCGACGGGTGGCTCCACCACGGGTTCCACGCGTACCGGCTGGACGAGCCGCTGCGCATCGCGGGATACGCCGATGTGCGGCCGGCCGACCGGCACTGGTGGAAGTTCGACCTGCCGCCCCGCTGGTCCGCGTACACCGCCGCCGCCCTGCCCCGGGTCTGCGCCCACCAGTGGTCGTCGAGTCACCGTGCGGTGCTCGCGCACGGGGCGGATCACACGGTGCGATTCGAGGAGCTGATCAGCGGTCCGCACGCCCGAGGGGACGCCGTCGAGGGGATCGCGGACTGGCTGGGGATCCCCTTCGACGGGCCGCTGAAGCGGGCCGCGACCGACGGCATCGCCGCCACCGTGACCACCGCCGCACCCCGCCCCGGCCGGTGGCGGGCGCGGGAGGAGGAGATCCGGTCCGCCCTGAGCGCCGACGTGCTCGCGATGGCAGAGAGGCTCGGCTATGACCGTGACGACCACTGGATCTGAGCCGAGCACCCACGGCGGCCCGGGGTGGGTCCCCCGGACGGCGTCGCACGTGGACGAAGTCGCGGCCGGGGATGTGTGGGCGCCGTGCGGGTACCGGTCGGAGACGGCCGCGCTGCGGTCGGTGCTGCTGGTCCGCCCGCCGGACAGCGTCGCCGCGGTACGGCGGCCGGGGGCCTCGCTGATGCTCGGGCCGGTGGATCTCCCGGCGATGCGGGCGCAGTGCGAGGCGCTGGCGGAGCGCCTGCGGGACAACGGGGTCGAGGTGCATATGACGTCCCCCGCGACGACGCCGAACGCGGTGTTCGCGCGGGACCTGTTCTGGATGACCCCGGCCGGGGCGGTGCTGGCGCGGATGGCGTCGGCGCAGCGGGCCGGCGAGGAACGGCACGCCGCGCTCGCGCTGGCCGAGGCCGGGTTCCCGATCCTGCGCACGGTGTCCGGCACCGCCGTGTTCGAGGGCGCCGACGCGCTGTGGATCGACCCGTCGACGGTGATCGTCGGTACCGGGTTCCGCACGAACGCGGCCGGCGCGGCCGAGGTCGCCTCGGCGGTCGCGGGACTGGGGGCGCGGGTGGTGACGGTGCCGCTGGCTCCGGGCGTGCAGCATCTGCTGGGGACGGTGATGTTCCTCGACTCGTCCACCGCCGTCGTCCACCGGGCGGCGAGCCCACCGGAGTTGACGGCGCTGCTCGCCGAGTACGGCTATCGGGTGATCGCGCTGCCGCCGGACGAGGAACTGCTGGTGGGGCGCGGGATGAATCTGCTGGTGCTCGCGCCGGGGCGGGTGCTGATGCCCGCGGGCTGTCCGGGAATCCGGCGGACGCTGGAGCGGGCGGGCGTGGCCGTCGACGAGATCGACGTCGGCGAGTACCTGCGGGCGGCCGGCGGGATCGGCTGTGTGACCGGGGTGGTGCGCCGTGAGCGCTGAGAGCCGGTCACTCGGCCGATCGCTGGGCCGGGTACACCGTGGGGTCGTCCAGCGGCAGCTTCAGCCAGGAGATCATCTGCCGGAGCTGGTGGTACGCCGCGAGCCGCTGCTCGTCGGAATCGGCCTCCTCCGCGGCCGCGATCGGCTCCCACAGACGCGGCACCATCACCGGCCCGAGTTCGAGGAGGCCGCCGCTGCCGCCGGTGGCCCATTTCGCCAGCACGTACCGGACGATCGCGCCGACCGGGATGTCCAGGTTCCGAGACATGCCGCGCACGGTCTCCAGCGGATCGAGGAGCCCGTAGTCGACCACCTCCGCCTTGAAGTTGGCATGCGGGTCGTCCGCCGGCCAGCACCGCTCCCACTGGCGAAGCCGAACCGCCGGCGTACCGGTCGCGTCGTAGGCCAGGTCATCCATGTCGCCATCCATACCGCCAGCCTAAGGGCGGCACCGAGCTTGTCCGACCGGGCAAGGATGAACACCGATTTCAGGAAAGGAGAACCAGTGAACGAGAACCTTCGTGAGGAGCAAGTCTCACTCGTTCCGACCGACTCCGGCGCCGCGATCAGCGGCGCCGCCACGGCCGACGACGAGGCGATCCGTCAGCAGTTGCGCAGCCTCGGCTACCGCATCTGACCGAACCGCCCCGGCCCTCCCGCACGGGCGGGCCGGGGCGACCCGGTGAAAGAGGACGAGCAGGCCCGCCACGCACTCGCCGAGGCCGTGGCGGTCGGTACGCGGCCGCGGCCGGGCGCCTCGGGCGGCCGGCACGGGTCGTCCGCCCCGGCGTCCCCATCGTTCCGGCCACGCCGGTGATCCGACCGGCGTTCGCCTCGGCGTACGGTCCCTTCGCGTCGCGCCGCACGCACGCCTCCAGCGGCCGTCCACCCGCGCTTCCGGGTGGCCGATCCCTGCCGCCGCGCGGGCGGCGCGCGCTTCGTCGCCCCCCTGCCCGGCGGGGCGCGACCACCGGCACCGGCACGACGACGCCGTGCCGGGCCGCGTCGTTCCCGGCGCGCCGGTGTTCTCGCCCTGCGCCCCGGCCCGCCGGACGTTCTCGCTCCGGTCGTGTGCGCCGGAATCCGCGTCCGGGGAACGGGCCGCGTCGCGGAACATCCCCGTCCAGCACCCGCGCCGGCCCGGGCGGCCCCGTGCCGGAGCCGCGGCTGCCGCGGACCCGCACGGGCCGGGCAGAGCCGTGCATCGGTCCTCCCGCCACGCGGACGTCCCGGTGCCCCGGCGCCCCTTTCGTCGGTGGTCAGCGTGCTGGAGGGCGAGAGTGTTCACCACCCGGCGGCGCGTTGTAGGGTGCGGCGACTGGGAGGCGGCATGGCTGAGACGACCAACCCGTTCGACGACGAGAACGGAGTGTTCTGGGTGCTGCGCAACGACGAGGACCAGCACTCGCTGTGGCCGGAGTTCGCTCCGGTGCCCGCCGGGTGGCAGGTGGTGCACGGCCCGGACGGCCGGGCCGCGTGCCTGGCCCACGTCGAGGAGAACTGGACCGACCTGCGTCCGGCCTCCCTGCGCCGCGCCCTGGACGACTCGACCGGGTGAGCTGCCGGACGGATACCCGGCCCTCACCGTGACGGCGGCGGTCGACCGCTTCGTCACCCGCATCGCACTCCACGTCCGCCCGCCGCCGAGGACTCCTCGGCGGTGAGCGTGCGCCGCGCTGATTTCCGCGGTGGTACGTCGGAGCCAGTTGGACAACCACATTTCACACGGTGCACGGCGTTCGATCGCCCGCGGGAACCCGGCGGCCTGGCGGCATAGGGGCAGAACAGTGATTCAGTCCACACTTCCGTTACCTCGACGACGACGTTCACGGGAAAAGCGCGGGCGCGCGCTGATCGTGCAGCAGGGCGCCTGGGACATGCCCAAGGAATCGATGCCGCTCGCCGCCGGATATCTGACAGCCGCGGCACAGGCCGATCCTGTGGTGGGGCCCGAGTTCGACGTGGGAATACAGAACTTCCGCGGTGGAGCGTCGCTCGGCTCGATGGCGCGCACGATCTTCTCCGGGGTGGTGCCGGACGTGCTGGCGTTCTCGGTCTTCGGCTGGAACTTCGACCAGTTCGGCGCGCTCGCCGAGACCTACAAGTCGGTGCGCCCGGACGGCTGGGTCGTCTTCGGCGGAACGCACGTCGCCCACCAGGCGGAACGCGTCTTCCGGCGCTTCCCCGAGGTCGACGTCGTCGCCAACGGCGAGGGCGAGTTCACCTTCCGCGACCTGCTGCTCGCCGTCCTCGAGGAGAAGTCGCCGCACGACCTCGCGCAGGTGCCGGGAATCTCCTACCGCGACGAGGAAGGCACGGTCCACACCACTGCCGAGGCGCCGCGCATCAACGACCTGGACACCATTCCGTCGCCGTTTCTCACCGGGGCCATCCCGCTGCTCGACCACAACGGCCGGTTCCCCTACGACGTCGCGCTGATGGAGACCAACCGCGGCTGTCCGTACAAGTGCTCGTTCTGTTACTGGGGCGGCGCGGTCGGCCAGAAGATGCGCGACTTCTCCCGCGAGCGGCTGCGCGCGGAACTCGACCTCTTCGGCTATCACCAGATTCCGACGGTGGTGTTGTGCGACTCGAACTTCGGCATGCGACAGCCGGACGCGGAGTTCGTCGAGGATCTCGTCAGGACGCGCGAGAAATACGGGTTCCCGCAGTCGTTGGAGACGTCGTGGGCGAAGAACAAGTCCAAGACGTTCCACAACATCATCCGCCGGATGAAGGCCGAGGGGTTCAAGAGCTCGTTCACCGTGGCGCTCCAGACGCTGGACGACACGGCGTTGCGCGACATGGGCAGAAGCAACATGCGGCTCAACGAGTGGAAGGACTTGGCGGCATGGCTCGCGGCGGAGGGGCTCGACGCCTACGCCGAGCTGATCTGGGGCGCGCCGGGCGAGACGGTCGACTCCTTTCTGACGGGCTACGACCGGCTGTCCGAGCATGTGTCCCGCATCGCCGTCTATCCGCTGTTGCTGCTCCCCAACACGAGCTACACGGAGAACCGCCAGGAGCACGGCTTCGTCACCGTGCGCGGCGACAACGACGACTTCGAGTACGTTCTCGCCAACCGCACCGTCACGGTCGCGGAGAACACGAAGATGCAGCGGTTCATGTTCTGGGCCCGGATGATGAGCGAGAACATGTACTTCCGGCACATCTGGGCCCCGCTGCGGGAGTTCGCCGGGCTCACCCAGAGCGCCGTGCTGCTGATCCTGTCGGACTGGTTCCAGGACTCGGCCGATCCCGCCGTCGCCGAACTTCTGGGCCACGGACGCGAGTTCACCGACTCCGGCCTGGTCGTCGAGTCGCTGCACAAGCTCTACGCCGACCCGCGGCTCGCGCCGGTCTTCCAGCGGTGGTGGGACGAGGCGATCCTGCCGAAGGCGCCCGGGCGGTACAGGCCGCTGCTGAACGAAATATTCCGCTACGACAACGCGACCCGTCCGATCTACTCCGGAGCGGGCGCCGAGGACGCCGAGCTGCGCAGCATCGACGGCCTGCCGCACTACGTCCGCGGCGGTCTGCGGTTCCAGTACCCGATGCCGCACGTCCTCGACGCCATCCGCGCGAACCGGCCGTTCGACGACGAGCCCTCGCCGGTCGAACTGACGCTCGCGTATCGCGTCGGGTTCGACGACTACCTCGACAACCACGAACTCGCGACCTACTACGCCGGCCGTTGCCTCGAGATCCGGGAGCTGACGGCACAGCGCACGAGCACCTCGTACGGCGACGCGTCCACCGGCTGACCCCGCCGCCGCGTACTCCCGCCCTATCCGGCGGGGGACGCCGCGAGTCGGGGTGCGGTGTACGGCGGGTCAGGGCCGAACACGTCGTACGCCTGTTTCGGGCAGGTCCGGATGGTGCGGGTGGCCGGTGGACTCGACGACCGGCTGCGGGCCGTCGTTCCAGCACGGGACGAGACCGGAAGGGGAGCGGCCCCCGGGGCCCGCTCCCCCGCGACCGCCGAGCGGACCACCGTGCACCACCGCTTCACCGGCGCCGGCGAGGTCCGAAGGAACGTCACACGGGCAGCCGCACGTCCAGCGCCGCAGCGACGGATCCCGATGGCTCAAATCTTTCTCTTTGGACAGCGGGTTCGATGCGTCAAGCCCTGGAGACGGCGGGAGTTCTCCCTGTTCCTTGAGATTCCGCGCGTGAGGGTACGCGGGATCGATGGGCACCTGATGGGCGTCTTTGAGCCATCCGCAGTTCCTGCGGCAACGCGGCTCCCCGGTGCTCGCTCTTCCCCGCCGGAAGTGGAGAGCGGGGCCACTCCCGGCGATGCGCCGACCGAACCCGCTGAGCATGGGGGAAAGAGCTTGTTCACCACCAGACGTCCGGGCCGGGGGGCCGTGACCGCCACCGCGGCGCTCGCGGCGGCGGCGCTCGTCGCCGGACTGACCAGCACGACCACGTACGCGAACACCACCGGACCCGGCGACGGCGGCCCGGCCGCCACCGTCTCCGCCGCGCCGGGCGGCACCGCCGCCGGACTGCGCCGGGTCACCCTGATCACCGGCGACCGCGTCGGCGTCGACCACCGGGGCAGGGCCGTCTCCTTCGACCGGGCCGAGGGCCGCGAGAAGATACCCGTCCGCTCCTTCAGCGAGAACGGGCGCACCTTCGTCGTCCCGGCCGACGCCGAGCGGCTGATCGGCCGGGGCCACCTGGACCGCCGTCTCTTCGACGTCACCGGGCTGAGCACGCCGGAGAGCCGCCGCGCCTACCGCGAGGGCCTGAAGGTCATCGTCGCCTACGAGGGCGGCGACGGCCCGGCCGCCCGCCGGGGAGTACGCGGCGACGCCGACGTCCGCCGTACGCTGCCGTCGCTCAACGCCGACGCGGTGACGATCCCGGAGCAGGACGCGGGCGGGCTGTGGGAGACCCTGACCCGGTCCGCCGCCGGGGGCGCGCGGACCACCCGCACCGCCCCCGGCGTCTCCAAGGTCTGGCTGGACGCGGTCCGCACCGCGCAGCTCGACACGTCCGTGGCCCGGACCGGCGCTCCGAAGGCGTGGGAGGCCGGGTACGACGGCAAGGGCGTCACCATCGCGGTCCTCGACACCGGTGTGGACAAGAACCACCCCGACCTGAAGGGACGGGTCGTCGGCGAGCGCAACTTCACCGACTCCCCCGACGCCAAGGACCGGAACGGCCACGGCACCCACGTCGCCTCGACGGCGGCGGGCACCGGCGCACGCTCGGGCGGGAAGCACCGGGGCGTCGCCCCCGGGGCCAGGATCCTCAACGCCAAGGTGCTCGGGGACTCCGCCGGCGGCGAGGACTCCGGCATCATCGCCGGCATGGACTGGGCGGTGGCCCAGGGCGCACAGATCGTCAACATGAGCCTCGGCAGCCCGGACCGACCCGGCGTCGACCCGCTGGAGGCCGCCGTCAACAAGCTGTCGAAGGAGAAGGGCGTCCTCTTCGCCGTCGCCGCCGGCAACCACGGCTCGGTCAACGGCCCCCTCGGCTCCCCCGGCACCGCGGACGCGGCCCTCACCGTCGGCGCGGTGGACGACGCCGGCCGGATGGCCTACTTCTCCAGCCGCGGTCCGCGCCCCGGCGACCACGGCATGAAGCCGGACCTCACCGCGCCCGGCGTCGACATCACCGCCGCGCTGGCGCCCGGCAGCGCGACCGCCCAGCGGAACGCCGAGCGGCCGGCCGGCTATGTCGCGATCTCCGGCACCTCGATGGCCACCCCGCACGTGGCCGGGGCCGCCGCCCTGCTCAAGCAGCGGTACCCGTCCTGGTCGGGGGACCGGATCAAGGCCGCGCTCACCGCGTCCGCGAAGGACGGCGGCCATCACGTCTTCGCTCAGGGCGCCGGGGAGCTGGCCGTCGACCGCGCGCTGGGGCAGAGCGTCGTCGCCGACCGGACGGGCCTCTCCTTCGGATTCCACTCGTTCCCGCACGCCGACGACAAGCCGGTCACCCAGCGGATCGTCTACCGCAACCACGGCGACCGGGACGTCACCCTCAACCTGACCGTCAAGGCCGCCGACGCGCGGGGCAGGCCCGCCCCGGCCGGGCTCTTCGCCCTCGGCGCCGGGCAGGTCACCGTCCCCGCGGGCGGCACCGCCGCCGTCCCCCTGACGGCCGACACCCGGATCGGCGGAGGCCACAACGGGACCTTCTCCGCCGCCGTCGTCGCGACCGGCGGCGGGCACACCGTCCGCACCACCGCCGCCGTGGACCGCGAGGTCGAGTCGTACGCCCTGACGCTCAAGTACGTCGGCCGCGACGGCAGACCCAGCAAGGACTTCCTCTCCGGCGTCCACCCGCTCTCCGGCCCGGCCGGCGAAACCCTGCTGGACGGGGAGGGCAGGACCTCCACGACCTACCGTCTGCCCAAGGGCGACTACGCCCTGACGGCCACCCGTCTCTCCGCGACCGATCCGACCCAGGACAGCCTGGTCCAGCCCCGGCTGGCGCTGACGAAGAACACCTCGGTCACCCTCGACGCGCGCCGCGCCCGGCCCGTCTCGATGAGGGTCCCCGACACCGGGGCCTCGCAGACCGGCGGCAGGATGACGTACGTCGTCACGAAGGGCGACCGGACCGTCGAGAGCGACATCGACTTCACCGACGACCTCCGTACCGCGCAGCTGGGCCCGGCCCAGCCTGCCGGCGTCACCCTGAAGGAGACCTTCCACGGCCAGTGGGAGCGCGGTGCGCACCAGTACAACGCCGCCTTCGGCGGTCCGGTCGAGCGGCTCGCCACCGGGGTGGGCAAGAAGTTCAAGGCCGCCGACTTCGCGAAGGTCTCCGTGAGCGTGGGAGCCTCCGTCAAGGGCAAGCGGGCGTCCACCACCGTGGCGAGCGGGCTGGACGGCTCCCTCTTCCACTCGGGGTACGCCTTCGCCCTGCCCGGCGCGCGGACCCACCACGTGGCCACCGGCGCGAAGGGCAACCGATGGACCGTGTCCGCGACCCAGAACGGCAAGGGCGAGGGAGACGGGGACGACGCCGAGTACACCTCCCCGATACGGGAGTACGCGCCCGGCAGGACCCATCGGGTGACCGTCGGCCGCGCCGTCCACTCCCCGATGGCGCGCCCGGGCGCGGGCGTCGTGCGCCGCGAGAACCGCGTCTGGTTCGACGTGGCGCTCTTCTCCGACGGCCAGAACAACATGGGAACGTCCGCGTACACCTCGGCGAGGACCACGCTCCACCGGGGCGCCGCCCTGGTCAAGAGGAGCGGCGAGCCGCTGGGCGGCGAGACCGGCCTCCCCGTCCACCCGGAGGAAGCCGAGTACACCCTGGCCTCCTCGGTGAGACGGAGCCCGTCCGTCTCCCGCGTCACGACCCGCGTCGACGCCTCGTGGACCTTCCGCAGCGCCCGCCCGGCCGGGGACGACGAGACGCGGACCCCGCTCTCGTCCGTGCGGTTCGCCGCCCCGGTCGCGCTGGACGGCACGGCCCCGGCGGGCCGTACGGTCACCTTCCCGGTGACGGTGCACGGCCCGGCGGCCGGCAGGGGACTGAAGTCCCTGACGGTCTCGGTCTCGTACGACGGAGGCAGGAGCTGGAAGAAGCTGACCGTCTCCAAGGGCAGGACAACCCTCAGGAACCCCGCCGAGGGGAAGTCGCTCGCGCTGCGCGGCGAGGTCGCCGACAAGAAGGGCGGCAGGGCGAGCGTGACCGTGTACGACGCGTACTTCGGCAGGTGACGGCGCCGGTGAACGCGACGCCGCGCCCCGCTCGGTGAGGGGCGCGGCGGGCAGGGCTCCACCGCTCCGGCGGCGGGGCCCTGCCGCACGTCCGGGGTCCGGGTGCGCGGAGCGCGGATCCGCGACCGGCCTCCTCCCGGACGTCCTCGTCGAGGTCGGGGCGACCGCGCTCCTGGACTGATCCTCGGGCGAGCGCCGCCCGCGCGCACGCGCCCGGTGGGTGCGGAGTGCCGTCGTAGCGCCGTGCCGCGACTCGTTCCGGCCGGAGCCTTCATTTCGCGCCGAGCGCTCCCCATACTGGCCTTCACTCATGGGGGGCGAATGGATACGGCGGGCTTGGCGTCGGCGGTGGTACCGATCGTCGTCGCCGCGATCACGGGTGCGGGGAGCGCGATCGGCGCGGGTACGGTCCAGGCCGTCTCGGGCCTGGTGCGGGAACGGCTGGGGCGTTCGGAGCAGGGACAGGCCGCCCTCACCGGGTTGGACGAGTCGCCCGGGGACTCGACAGCGGCAGACGAGCTGCGGGCGGCGCTGCGGGACGCCCTCGACACGGACCAGGAGTTCGAGCGGCGGCTGACCGCCCTGCTGCGGACGCCGCCCCCGCCCCCGCGACCACCCGCGCCGCCCGGCAGCGTGATCGTCGGGGACGGCAACCGGTTGCGCGGCACCAACATCTCCCTCGGGCCGCTCACCGTCTCGACCACCCGGGGCGGCCCGGGCGCCCTGCTGGCCCTCGCCGTCCTCGTACTGGGGATCGTGGTCCTCGCCGTGTACGGCGGTGTCCGGGTCCTCGACGCGGACGATTCACCCGCCCGGTACAGCGGCGGGAGCGGGGGCGACACCGCGGCCCGGCAGGACGCCGGGACGGGGGACGGCGCCGGCGATACCGGGAAGCCGGCCGCCGACGGGGTGAAGCGGACGGTCCTCAAGGACAGGGCCGTGGTGGCGTCGGTCCTGCCCGGTCTGGACGCCGTGCCCAGCGGCTGGGCGCGGAAGTCCGCCCCGGAGATCCACGGGGAATCGGAGTGCCCCAACGTCCCGGCGGACCTGTTGCTGTGCGGCACCGTCGCCTACCGGGCCCCGGACACGAACAACATCGCGCACCTGCAGCTCTTCGCCTTCCCCGACGTCGCCGCCGCCCGGTCGGTCTACCGACAGTTGAAGGAGCGCAATCCGGCCTCGATCGCCCTGCCCGCCCTGGGGGACGAGAGCCACGCCTACAACGAGTCGGAGGAGCGTTCGGCGAAGGAGGTCCGGTCGCTGGTCAGGAGCGGCACCGTCGTCGTCGGCGTCATCTACGAGATCGAAGCCGCGGACTGGACGGAGGTCTACGGCGCCGATCATCTGGAGATCCTGACGAGGATGCTCACCCAACGTCTCCAGCAGGCGATGACGGGCGGGACTCCCACCGCCCGGGCGGTCCTGTAGCCCGGACCGCGAGACGGAGAGCGGGGATCGGCCGCCGCCCCTGGCGGTGGCCGATCCCGTCGTCCCGGGTGGTTCAGTCGTTGATCCCGTAGTAGTCCGCGAAGAAGCCGATGATCTCCGTGGCGTGGGGCAGGAGCTGGGGGAGGTGGGCGGCGAGGGCGGTGCGGGTGGCGGCGGCGAGGTCGGCGGTGGAGTCGGTGGCGGTGCGGATGTAGGGATCGAGGCGGCGGACGAGTTCGTAGTTGCTCTGGATGTCGACGCCGCGCAGCGTCCCCTCCACCGGCGGCGCTCCGGGCGGCGGCACGGCGGGCAGGATGCGGGAGATGTAGGTGACCCGGTGCAGCACCCGCCAGCAGGGCGGCCTGCGGTCGCTGTGCCGGGCCTGGCGCAGGGCGGCGGCGTTGGAGTCGGTGCTGTTGGCCAGCCAGACCGGATCGGCGACCTTGTTGTAGAAGTCGTCGAAGTGGGTGGTGTCCTGGCCGAGGTAGAGGGTCATGAAGCGGTAGGCGTCGACCTTGCCGGGGACCCGGACGGGCTTGCCGGCCGTGTCGTACTTGGGCTGGCCGTTCTCGTACCTCTGGAGGTCCCGGGTCGGGTTGCACTCCACCGCGAGGCTGTGCGAGCGGGTCGCCTCCTTGGAGCGCTGGCGGGTGACGGTGAGTCCGCCGCCCACCGAGCCGTCGAGCTGGAAGCCGATGCCGATGCCCGCCACCTCGAAGGAGCCCTCCAGGGACGCGGTCACCGCGCCGGAGAAGCTGTAGGAGCCCCCGGTGGTCTCGCTGACGACGTCCACGGTCCCGGTGGTCTCGGCGAAGAAGCCGCCGTCGGCCGTCCACACATAGGTGTTGGCGATGTTCCGGTTGGCGAAGGATCCCGACGACTCGCTCGGCGCGCTCTTCTCCGGCGTCCCGGGCGCCCCGCCGACGACGGACTCCAGCACCTTCGCCGCCCGCTCCGCGGTCGGGTCCGCGTCATGGGTCTCGGTGGAGACGCTGTCGTAGTAGTTCTCCAGCTGCTGCCGCTCCCGCAGGATCCGCCGCTTCAGCGCGTACGCCTCGCGCGGCTTGAAGTAGCTGTGCTCACCGCGCTGGGAGGCGTTGGCGTAGGCGGGGTCCAGCACCTTGCCCTGGGCGTTGAATCCCACCGCGCCGTCCAGCGTGCCCTGCTTGGTGTACTGGGGGTTGATCGGGAAGGAGATGATGTTCCAGTCCTTGGGGATGTCCGGGTTGGGCAGCATCCGGTACGCCACCAGCGCCCCCGAGTGGGCCAGCCGCAGCGCGTACACGTCCGCGGTCTCCGACTGCACCAGGGCGTAGCCGTTGTTCGCGGGGACGAAGCGGCGGCCGATGTCGCTGTTGAGGGGGCGGCTGGGGTCTTCCCAGCTGCCGGTGAGGGTGGCCGAGGTGTCGCGGGCGGTGCTGGTGCCCTGGGAGACGCTGGTCTCGTCGGTCCAGCCGTTGGAGAACTCGAAGCTGCCGCCGATCCGGCCCTTGAGCGAGGCCGACACGGCCGGCGCGGCGGTGCCGATCCCGAGGGGGGCGATGATCAGCAGCAGGCTCTCGTCCACCTCGTTGCCCGCCGAGACGCTGAACGCGGTGTCCGCGCTGCGCTCACGGGCGGAGGAGAGGGTGGAGGTGACCTCGTCGGCCTGCTGGAAGGTGACGCTGGAGCAGCCGGTGGGGTCGGTGCCGCCGGTGAGGTTCTCCGACGGCACGGGCGGTGCGCCCTCGATGTAGCCGATGAGCTGGGGGTCGAACTGGACCTGGCTCACCCACTCGCTGATCAGGTCGCCGACCTTGTAGCCGGTGGTGAGCCGCCAGACGCCGTTCGCCAGCTGGGAGTAGCAGCGTTTGAGGACCCCGTACGCCTCTCCGCCGCGGGTGTACTGGAGGTCGGCGTACTCGGCGGCGGCCGGCGGTGCGGAGATCTGCTCGTGGAACGCGGTGCGCACCCCGGTGAGGGCGGAGCGCACGGCGGCGGTGTCGGCGGAGACCGGAGCGGTGGACAGGACGATACGGGGCTGGGTGTTGGCCGTGCCGATCGCGAGGTCGTTCCCGCGCAGGGAGTGGTCGCGGACGATGTCGGCGGTGGTGGTGAGGGAGTCGGTGTCGAAGGGCCAGTAGGCCAGCAGGTCCTGCTTGTCGCCCTTGACCCGGGTGAAGAGATTGTCGAGCAGCTGCTCGGGGGTGCGGGCGGTGCGCCAGAGGCGTACCTCCTCCAGGGTGCCGCCCAGGAACTCGTTGAAGTTCCCGTTCCTGGAGGACGAGCCGAGGGTGAGCTGTTCGTCGCCCCACTCGTTGAGAAGGTTGAGGGCGGTCGACTCGCAGGGGATGGCCTGGCCGTTGCGGTGGACCACCAGGGAGCCGGCGGCCGGGTTGGGGTCGGCGGCCCAGGTCGCGCCGTGCAGTTTGAGGTCGTGTCCGCCCGCGGCGTCGGCGCTGGTGCTGCCCTCGTTCTCCTCGAAGGTCCAGCGGGCGAGGAGTCCTTCGTCACGGGGCTGGATCGCGGTGCCCAGCTGATTGGTCTCCCGGGCCCTGCCCCAGATCCGGACCTCGCCGACGGCGCCCTTCAGCCCGTGGACCGCGGTGCCCTCCCGGGCGCGGCCGATCTCCAGCGCGCCGTCGTTGCCGCGCGGGCCGGGCCCGGTGTAGCGGCTGGTGCCGAGTTCGACGCCGTCCACGACGAAGCGGATGTCGTCCCAGGCCTTGGCGTCGACCCGTTCCACGACGTCGATGTTCTTGGTCTGGGTCTGGCCGTTGGTGTCGGTGTAGGTGATCTGCCGGGCGCCCTTGATCTCCTCGGTGGACCGGCCGGCCTTGCGGACGACCGCGATCCGCCGGAAGCCGGCGGTGATGGCCGAGGTGGAGGTGAAGCGTTTCACGGTGGGTCCGGGCTCCTCGAACGCGAACTCCAGCTTTCCGTCCGGCCGTACCGCGAGCTGGTACGGGACGCTGCCGCCGGAGCCGTCGCCGAGCCGCCCCTTGGAGACCAGGCCCTGCCGGCCGCCGATGGCGTCGACGGCGGCGAACACCTCGATCGTCAGATCCCCCGGTACGTCGAGAGTGTCGGCGTCCGGGGTCTCCGCCCAGGAGGAGCCGTTGAACGACAGCGCCCAGGACTGTTCGTACACCACGGCCAGATGGGCCCATTCGCCGTTCGGGTAGATCTCCCGGCTCCTGCGGAACTTGTCGCCGACGCCCACGATCACCCGGTGGCCCTTGAGCGCGGAGTCGGCCGCCGCGGCCGCGCCCCAGACCCCGCCGTGCCGTCCCAGGGGGCCGGAGTCGGGGAACTGGCTCAGCTGGGGGCGGGCGCCGTCGTAGCTCCAGGCCCCGGTCAGCCCGGGCTCCTTCGGGGAGACCCGGCGGTTCCGGTCGGCGAGGATGTCGGCCGCCGACCGGGCGGTGCTCCAGGTGCGCAGCTCGGCGAGCCGGCCCGAGAAGTGCACGGTGGCGCCGCTGTCGGTGCGGCCCACGATGAGCTGCCCGGTGCCGCTGGGGAGGGCGGTGGCCGTGCGGCGGGCGACCTCGACGCCGTCGCGCAGGATGACCTGGGCGCGGGTGGCGCGGTCGAAGGTGACCGCCCAGTGGTGCCAGTCCCCGTCCGCGTAGGTCGTGCTCGTGGTCAGCTCCTGCCCGGTGAAGGCGAAGCGGAACGCGCCGGTATGGGTGAAGCCGACGCTCAGCCCGTTCGCGCCGACGGCGACGATGGTGTCGTACACCGTGCGCCCGGTGGTGCGCCTGAGCCAGCACTCGATGGTGAAGTCCGTGCCGGTGGGGTCCGCGCCGGGGATCGCCATGGCGACGTCGACGCCGTTGAGCACGAGCCCTCCGGCGATCGTGTCGGTGTTCAGGGCGAGTCCGGCCCTGGTGCTCCCGCGATTCAGCTGAAGGATCTTCGCGTTGCCGACCGCCTCGGTCGTGGAGTTGACCCAGGCCTCGACGGTGAGGTCGCCGGTGACGGTGACGCGGTCGAGGCGGTCGGCCGGCAGGGACAGCCGGTGGGAGTAGCCGTCGAGGGCGAACGCGCGGCCCGGGGAGTCGCCGCGCCAGCGGCTGCCGTATCCGGGGGCCTGCGGGGTCGCCGTGCCGTTGGGCACGGGGAGGTCGCCCTTGTCGGCGCTGACGGTGATCCAGCGCGAGCCCTCGGCCAGCGATGCCCCCGGCCGGGAGGAGGCGGCGCGGTCGGCGTCGTAGCGGATGAGCGACACGGGGGTGCCGGCCGTGATTCCGCCGGGCGGTGCGGGGACCACCCGTAAGGTGGTCGACCCCACGGCGGCGGCCGTGTTCACCAGATGGCTGCCGGTCCCGATGCGCACATAGGAGGGTGCGGGCACGGCGAGGCGGCTCGCCTGGGTCAGGGTCACCACATCGCCGGAGACACTCGCGACCGTGCCCACCTGCACCGGCTCCTCGGATTCGCCGTTGACGGCGGCGGCGAGATCCCGGGCCCGGCGCGGCAGCCGCGCGAAGGTCTCCGTCTCCGTCCCCCGGGTGAGGGTCAGATCGCAGAGCCCGGGGACGGCCGCGTTGTTCACGGTCGAGTCGGTGACGCGGATCTGGGTGGTGCTGAGATCGACGCCGGGGTCGCGGGCGGTGAAGAGGGCGGTGAGGCCGCCGCCGACGAGCTGCTGCACCCCGCGTACGGCGGTGGTGTCGAGGTAGGCGGCGAAGAACTGGCTGTTCGCGCCCTGGAAGTACAGCACCACCCGGCCTGTCGCGCTGTCCAGGAGGAAGGGCGTGGACGAGCCCCGGGCGAACTTCAGCAGTCCGCCCGCGCTGCTCAGCCCGCTCGCGTCGATGCCGATGTGCGGCACCGGGAGCACCAGGTCGCCCGCGCCCATCAGCCCGTTGGTGAGCCGCGCCAGCTCCTCGCGGCCCGCCCTGATCTCCGCCCACTTCGCGGCGAGGTCACGGCCGCGCTGCTCCAGCGTCGTGGTGACCGTGGCGACCCGGGTCACCTTGGTCTGGAGGGCCGCGTCGGGCAGGAGCGCGATCTTCTCGACCCGGAATCGCCGCGCCTGCTGCTCGCTCCCCTGGACTCCCGCGCCGAGCCAGAGGCCGCCGGCGGCGTTCTGGAGCTGGAGGTCGGAGCCCCAGCCTCCCCGGACGTACCACTGCGCGGAGGCGGGAAGGGTCCCGGTCAGGACCCGGCGGACCAGTTTGACCGCCGCGCCCGCCGTGGTGTTCTCCGGCTCGGCGACCAGATTGTCCGAGCCGACCCTGACCAGCACACAGGTCGGATTTCCGTACGCGGGGGCGCTGCCGGGGACCGGCCGCAGCTGCCACTGGGCGACGGGGTTCCGCAGCAGCGCCAGTGGCTGGCCCTCGGTCGCGGTCTGGCTC
Source organism: Streptomyces sp. NPDC014894 (assembly GCF_043080985.1). Taxonomy (NCBI): domain Bacteria; kingdom Bacillati; phylum Actinomycetota; class Actinomycetes; order Kitasatosporales; family Streptomycetaceae; genus Streptomyces; species Streptomyces sp. NPDC014894. Next base: position 614,442 of record NZ_JBIBWD010000002.1, on the reverse strand, counting down.
GACAGGCAGGTGGAGGTCTCGGCGTCGTAGACCGCGCCGGTGGCCGCCCGGAGCTCCACCGACCATTTGGTGGGATCGTGGGCCGCCGCCGCGTTCGCCGCGGCGATCTCCGACTCCAGGCCGGCCTTCTCGGTCTCCAGATTCCGGATCTCGGTCTGGACGGTCGCGGCCTGGGCCTCCAGCTGGCCGACCGCGTTCGACTTCGCGGTGGCCTGCTCGCTGGTCGCCGCGGTCGGGCGGTCGATGTCCGCGAGGGTCAGCACGTCCGGTACGGCGGCGAGCCGCCCGTCCGCGCCGACCCCGAAGTCGAGGGCGGCGATGTGCGCGTCCGCCGTCGCGTTCCCGGTGGGGCGGGTGGCGAAGGCCAGCAGCACCCGGGCCTGCCGCTTGGCGGGCTTGGCCGCGTCCTCGTAGCCGGAGGCCAGCTGTTCCTGCTGGTAGTAGAGGGAGGCCGCCAGACCGGAGATCACGTCGCGGCCGGCGACGCCGAAGCTGTCCCGGCGCACCCCCGGGTGGTCGCTCACCTGGGCCTCGGAGGTGACCCAGCTCGCGGCGCCGGTGACCGTGCCGAGCGCGGCCGTGTCGGTCTGGTCGTACACCGCCGTTCCCGAGCCCTCGTCGAGCCGGTAGTAGGCGATCAGCCCCGGCTCATTGCCGATCAGCCGGTAGGACCGCTCCTCCGTCAGCTCGCTCCGCGAGCGGGCCCGGTTCCAGATCCGCACCTCGTCGACGACCCCGCTGAAGAAGCCGCCGGACTGCGCCGAGCCGATGCGCAGCGAGGCGTTGCCGTCGGTGGGATAGGCGAGCGTGGCGCTCGCGCTGAACGCGCCGTTGACGTACAGGGTGGCGACCGTGCCGTCGAAGGAGGCCGCGATGTGCGCGTAGGTCCCCGCCGGAACGGTCTGGCTGGAGGTCACGGAGCCGGTGCTGTGGTCCAGCACCACCTGACCGGAGTTGGTGATCCGCAGCTGGAATCCGCCCTGGCCCGAGCCCGCCCAGCGCGCGATGACCGGACCGCCCGCCGTCTGCGGTTTGACCCAGGCCTCCACCGCGTAGGGCTTCCCCTGGAACTTCAGCGCGGCGGCGGCGCCGAGGTCCACGTAGGCGTTGGCGCCGTTCAGCTGGAGCGCCGTCTCGGCGAGCCGGTTCTCCGGGCTGACCGGGACCAGCGGGAGTCCGGTGAAAGGGCAGGCGCCCGGGGCTCGTTCGAACACCGAGCCCTTGTAGTCGGCGCTCGGGCTGGTCCAGTAGCGGCTGCCCTGGGTGTTGAAGAGCCCGTCCTCGCCCTGTTCGACGTTGAAGGAGTCGATCCGCCGGGTCGCCCCGTTGTGGGCGAAGAACTGCCAGCGCTGATGTCCCTGCACCGTGGTCGGGGTCAGCAGTGCGGCGAACCGGCCCTCGGTCAGATTCCGTACGAACGCCAGCTCCTGCGTCGGCTCGTGGAACGGTTTGCCGTCCATGTCGGTCGCGCCGAGGCTGTCCTTCGAGGACTCCGGCTCGCTCTTGTGCCTGCTGCGCCGGTAGCGCACCTCCGACACCGGCTTCAGCCGGCCGTCGACCAGCAGGAACCGGTCGCACAGCAAGGTGTCGGCGACCACCGGCACCTTCGCCCCGCCGGCGGCGGTGACGAAGTCGGTACGCGAGGCGTCACCGGACGAGCCGCCCCCGGCCAGGGCGAACACCGCGTCCGCGTGGGCCGCGCCGATCGCCTGGCGGAGCACCACCACATGGGTGCCGTCCGAGGTCACCTGGAACGGCGCCGGGGCGGTCAGCCGCGCGGTGCTCGACAGAAAGGCGTCGGTCTCCTCCGGCAAGAGCTCCTGGCCCTCCGCCGCCTCGGCCCGGCCGCCTCTCTTGACCACGGGCATCGCCGTCGCGCCCACCAGGGCGTAGCCGACTTTGACGATCTCGTCGGGAAACGGCAGCTCGACCGGGTTCTCCGACCAGTACGCGGCGTCCAGCTCGCCGCGCTTCTCGTCGTACGCGGAGAGGTCCAGCACGGTGTAGACGATCCGCCGCCGGTCGTCCAGGGCGAAGGCGAGAGCGGTCCCCTGGTGGCGCACCATCGTGGTCTGGGCGTAGGTCCGGTCGCTGTAGATCTTCAGCACACTCTGATCAGCTGTCATCGGTCATCCGTCCTTCACCCGTGCCCGTGGGCACGGCAGAGCGGTGGGCATGACGAACCCTCGGCCGTACGGCCGCGTGGTCTGAGCGGGAGTCCGACGCCAGTCGAGCACGCTGTCGCGCACGCCGTACATCGAACAGATCGCCAATGGCCGATAGAAGAACGAAAATATGGATGTACGTCTGGCTATGTTCGTGCATGAGTGCTAGCGACGTTCAGCTGAGCGATGTCACGCGCGCCGGCGGCCGCCTCGGGTACGGCCCCGAAGGGCCGCACGCGCCCGCCCGGGCCCGACGGCCGGGGCGGGCGGCGGACTTCATCCGCGTCGCCGGCGCCCTTCGCGGCCCCCTCGCGCCGGCCCGCCCCGGGGTGCTCCTCGGCGTCCTCCGGCCCCGCACCGCCCGAAGCCGGCGGAGCTGACGCGTCCGCACGGTCCGGTGATCGCCGGGGGCCCGGCCCGGCGGACCGGGCGGCGAGCCCGCGCACTGGCCGGAGCGGGCCGCCGGGCTCGCCGGGCAGGGCGCCGGGGGAGCCGGGCTCCGCCCGGCTCATGACGCGGCGGAGGCGCTCCAGGACGGCCGGGCGGCGGTGTCCCCGCTGCTGCCGTGCTGCCCGGCGGGCGCGGACGCGGGTGCGGACGCGGGTGCGGCTCGGCGCTGGAGGCGGCGGCTCGGGGCGTCTGCGGCGCCGGTCGGCCTCTTGGCGGAATCGCCGCTCTGACCAGCGGGCCGGCGGTCTGTACCCGGGGGCCGCCGCTCGCACGCCGGCCGGGGCATACGTGGCCGAGGCGGTCCCACGAACCGGGAGGAGACCCCGCGAGGACCACCGCACGGGCACGCGCCCGGCGGCTCGTGACGGTCGCCGGGGTTGGGCTCCTGCGCTGTCGTCCGCTGCCGACGCCGGCCCCGGCCGTCCCCGCGCCCGGCGGCATCAGTACCGGCAGTCCGCCTGTCCGGCCTCCGGGAGCGGGGCGGCGTCCGGCGCTGTCGCCGACCGGGTGACCGTCGTACCGGCCGCCGTACGGACGCCGCGACCATGGTTGCCTGCAGCTACCGAATCGGGCGAGCGGTCTCTCGGGCCCTCCGGAGGGCGCGCCCTCGCCGCGCTGACGGCGGCCTGAGCCCGCGGCCGCCGGGGCCGGGGCCCGCAGCCTCGTGCTCACAGCCCGGTGCTCACAGCACAGACTCAACGAACGGGGTGCAAAATGGTCGATATAGCTCTACATCGACATAGCTCTACATCGACAGCGGCGGACCGATGGGCGCGTCGGCCCGGGAGGATCGTCCGGCCGAGTCGGCGCGGGCCCTGCCGTGCGGGCGCAAGGCGTCGGCCTGGGCTTTTCGGGCCTCGGGCTCCCGTTCCGAGCGAGGAGGTGGGCAGTGGCAGCGCAGGACAGCTCCGGCGCCGGGGAGGCGCCGACGCCCCGGCCCCCCGCCCCGGCCGGGGTCGCTGCCCCCTCGCCGGACGCCCAGGAGGACGCCGCCGGCCCCTCCCCCGCTCGGACCCGCCCGGGAAGGCCCCCGGCGGAGGGCTCCCGGGCCGGGTCCCGCTCCCCGGGCCCCACGCTCCGCGAGAGCGTCATCAGGCTGCTGAGCTGCCCCGACGCGGACACACTGCTGGCCACGGCGATCGATGTGGCGCTCGCGGGCATCACCCCGGACGCGGGGGCCGTCTTCATCGCCGACGAGGACGGCTGGCTCCGCCTCGCCGGCCACCAGGGCATGCGCACGGGCCTCGCCGAGCGGTTCCCCGTGGTCGCCCCGGACTCCACGCTGCCGCTGGCCGTCGCCGTACGGGAGCGGAGGACCGTCTACGGCACGGCCGAGCAGCTCATGGCCCGGTATCCCGACCTCGGCGGGATGCTGAACATGGCCATGGACTACGTGGCGCTGCCCCTGCTCGTCGACGACCGGTGCCTCGGCGGGCTCGTCGTACGGCTCCCCAGGTCCAGCAGGCTCAGCCCCGAGGACGACCAGCTGCTGACCATGGTGGCCGACGTGTTCGCGCACCGGCTGGAGCATCTGCTCGCACTGGAGCGCTCGGAGCCGCCCGCCGGCGTGGCGGCGGCCGATTCCGCGGCGGGCCGGCTGAGCCGCCGCACCCGGCTCGAACTCGCCATGTCCAGTGGAGACATCGGCGCCTTCGAGTGGGACATCGACACGGACACGGTCGTCTGGGACGAGCGCACGGTGAAGCTGTTCGGGATCGGTTCCGAGGACTTCGACTCCCGTATCTCGACCTTCCAGAAGGCCATCCACCCCGACGACCGGGCGACCGTGGCCCGGGCCATGGAGGAGAGTCTGGAGACCGGCGAGTACCACGTGGTGTGCCGGGCCGTCTGGCCGGACGGCAGCCACCACTGGCTGGAGGCCAAGGGCACCGTCGAGCGGATGGCGGACCACGGGCCCCGGACCATGATCGGCGTGGTCTGGGACATCACCGAGCAGCGGGAGCACGCGGCCCGGCGCGAGGCCCGGAGGGAGTTCGTCCTCAGCGCGACCAGCGCCTTCGCCGCGGCGCTGACGACCGAGGACGTCCTCGACGCCATGAAGGGCACCGTGCTGCCCGAGCTGGGCGCACACGCCATCGCCATCCATCTCGAACACGAGGGACGCCTTCTGCTCGCGGGCGCGGCCGGCTATCCGGAGGAAACGGTGGAACGGCTGCGGCTGTTCGGCGTGGAGGACGGTGGCCCGATGGCCACCGCCCTGCGCGGGGGCGAGCCCCTCTTCTTCCGCACCCGCGCGGAGTACCTCCACCGCTTCCCCCACCCGGCGGTACGGCCCGGCCGCGAGCACGGGGCCTGGGTGATCCTGCCGCTGACCTCGGCGGACGGCACGGTCGGCACCTGCCTCATCTCCTACGAGAAACCGCGCGCCTTCGGTTCCGACGACCAGATCATCATCGCCGCCGTCGGCGGCCTCCTCGCCCAGTCCCTGGCCCGCGCCCGGCTCTCCGACGTCTACCGCCACCGGATGACCGAACTCCAGGAACTGATGATGCCGCGCGCGCTGGGCCGGCTGCCCGGCTTCGAGATCGCCGCCCGCTATCTCCCCGCCGCCCAGGGCATGCAGGTCGGGGGCGACTGGTTCGACATGATGCCGCGCCAGGACGGCGGCGCGTCGTTCGTCATCGGCGACGTCCAGGGGCACAGCGCACAGGCCGCCGGGGTCATGGGACAGCTCCGCACCGCCCTGCGGGCGCACTCCTCGGACGGCTACCGGGCCGAGCACCTGATGGCACGCGGCAATCAGACCCTGTGGGGCCTGGACACGGAACGATTCGCCACCTGCTGCATCGTGGACGTGACCCCGCCCGCCGGCCGGCTCCAGATCGTCCGGGCCGGCCACCCCAGCCCGCTCCAATCCGACCCCGACGGAACCGTCCGCGAACTGGACGTGCCCGGCGCACTCCCCCTCGGCTACGCGTCCGACGACGGATATCCGGTCTTCCACGGACAGCTCCGGCCCGGCGAGGCCCTGCTGCTCTACACGGACGGCCTGGTGGACCGGCCCGACCGACCGTACGACGAGGCCGTGGCCGCGGTGTCCACCGCGTTCGGCCGGTGGGTGCGCGACGCCCGCACCGCCGACGGCTCCGCCGACCTGGAGGATCTCGCCGACCTCCTCGTCTCGGAGGCCTTCACCCATCCCGGATACGACGATGTGGCGATCCTGCTGATCCGCCACTCGCCCCTGCCGTGATCGCCGCAGGCGGTCCGCCGGAGCGGCGCGGCCGGGATGCACACCGCGGGCACGGGCCACCGTGAGCCGCGCGGCGGACGGCGGTGGTCCGCTTCACCGGCGGCGACTCGTGGTCAGCTGCTGGAGCCGCTCCGCGCCCCCGCCGGTCCGAGAGAACACGGCGCCGGGCCGGCAGAGGGCCTCAGACGGCGTTCCGGAGGCCCACGGTCATGCGGATGTCGTCGGCGGCCCAGAGGACGAACCGTTCGACCGGGACGACCTCGTGCCCGGGGACGAGCCGGAACCGGAACCGCTTGAGCAGCACGGCGAGGATCAGCATGGCCTCGACCATGGCCAGGCGCGCCCCCTCGCAGGCGCGCGGCCCGATCCCGAAGGGGATGTGGGCCAGCCGGGGCCGTGCGGCGCTCTCCTGCGGGGTGAACCGCTCAGGACGGAATGCGTCCGGTTCGGGCCAGTACTCGGGGTTCATGTGGACGGCCCAGAAGGGGTAGAAGACGGTCGCGCCGGCCGGGATCTCGTACGCGCCGACGACGAGCGCCGAGTCCGTCCGCCGTGCGCCGTAGGGGCCGGGCGGGCAGAGCCGCGTCGCCTCCTTGAGGGCCATCTCCAGCTGGACGAGCCGGCGGAGATCCGCGTACCCGGGCGCTGCCCGGTTGCCGAGGACACGGTCCAGCTCTTCGGTGACGCGCTCGGTGGTCCGGGGGTGTCGGGACAGCAGATACAGGGCCCAGGAGACCGCGACGCCGGTCGTGTGGTGGGCCGCCAGCATCGTCACCATGACGGTGTCGCGGATCCGCCCGGGCTCCTCACCGGCCTCGACGAGGGCCCCGACGACATCGCTGCGGCCCCCGCGGCCGCCGCGATGCGCCGCGATCACCCGGTCGACCGTCCTTCGGAGAAGGACGAGAGCCGCTTCGGCCCGCTCCCCCTCCCGTCCGCGCTCGGCCGCTTCCTCGGGGGTGACCGGCCCGGGCGTCCGGTAGAGCCTGCCCAGATGGGCTGTGAGGATGTCCTCGAACGCGGAGACGACCCGCTCCGGGTCGGTGATCTCCGCGCCGCCCAGGGCGTACGCGCAGATCATCCGCAGCGACAGCGCGGTGAGATCCTTCTGCAGCCCGACAGGGCGGCCGTCGTCCCCCTCGGCGTCGCCGGCCTGTTCGGCCCAGCGGTCCGCGAGCGACACCGTCAGGGCGGTGAAGTGCGGGAGACGCTGTTCATGAGAGGCCCGGCCGGCCGGCACCGACAGCAGCAGACGCCGCCAGGGGGCGTGCTCCCCGGCGGGCATCACCTGCGGATTGCCCGTCTCGAACAGCGGCTCCAGGAACGCGAACAGCCGCTCCGGCCGCTCGTCGAGGTGCGCCGTGGCCTCCAGCAGTACGGGATCGGCGATCGACACCGCCGTGTCCGCTCCCGGGAGCTGGAATCGGACGACGGGCCCGTACTCCTCGTGCAGCCGCAGTTGGTACAGATGCAGCCCACCCGCGTCCGCGATCGCGCCGAGACCGCCGTCCGCCCGCCGCTCGGGCCCGGGAATCTCCATGACCACGCCTCCTCCTCGACATCGGCACGGGCCGGAACGGCCCCGGCCCGACACACAAGAGTGCCCCGCCTCCGGGGAACGACCGGCCCCCTCCGAAAGAACCGGCCGCGCCCGCCCGGTCCGCCGGACCGCGGACGAACTGATCCGGCGGCGGGGCCCGTTGTCAGTGGCGGGTGCCACCATCGCCCTATGACCTCGACGGACGAGACGACGGCCGAAACCCCCTTCGACTGGCGGGAATTCCTCACCCGCTGGAGCGGGGAGTGGGCGGACGCACAGGACCCCGACGAGCCGGACGAGTCGGACCCGGAGCTGATTGCGGCCCGGTGGCTCGGATGCCCGGGGGCCTCGGACGCGGACATCGCCGCGCTGGAGAAGCGGATCGGCCATCGGCTGCCGCCGTCCCTGGAGGCGTTCCTGCGGATCAGCGACGGCTGGCGGCCCATGGACCACCCCGTCTACCGGCTGGCCGGGACCCGGGAGATCCATCCGCACAACAACGCCTACGACCTCGCCGAGGTCTTCGAAGAGGTCTTCGAAGAGCACCTGGACGAGAACGCGTCGCGGCATCTCCTGAAGGCCGGGATGTGGCACCGGGCGTTCCACTTGGACGCGGAGACGGATGCGACGATCGTCCTGATCGATCCGCTGGACCGGGACGCGGACGGCGAATGGGCGGTGTACGAATGGGCGCCCTGGCGTGCCGCGCCGCCCGACCGCTTTCCGTCCTTCCGCCGTTACATGGTGGAGCAGTACCGGTCCTTTCACAGCTCGGCCGCCTACAAGGCCGCTCACGGTGAGGGACCGCCGTTCGCCAACGACACGACGCGGGCGCAGGATGCCGTGGTGGAGCGCGCCCGGCGGGCCGCGTTGAGCGGGGAGCACGAGGAGGCCCTGACCCTGCTGCGGGACGCCGGGCGGTACGGCAGGCCGAGGGCAGGGCTGCTGAGGGCGCAGTTGGAGTGCCTGCTGTCGGCACAGGCCCCGGCAAGCTCTCTCGACCCTCTCGCGGTCGACCCGGTGTACGCCCCCGATCTGCTGCCGGCGGCCGCGGCGGGCTTCGCCGCCGCCGAACGGCACTACGGCTACGACCAGTCGTGGGCGCTGCTGGCCCGCTGTACGACGCCCGAGGCGCTGGAGGGGGCGGAGGCGGCGCTGCGGGCGGCGCGGGAGGGGACGTACCGCTTCAGGGGCGACGGGCCGCTCGGGGAGGCGGCCGACGAGGCGCGGGAGCCTGCCCGCTGGGGCCGGTGGAACGAGGCGTGGCGGCTGTTGTGGGCCGCGCTCCCCCACTGGCGGCCGCTGGGCCCGGACCATCTGGCGCCGCTGGGACTGCTCGCGGATCCGGTACTGGGTCCGGTGATCACCCCGGAGCGGAGGCGGCTGCTGCTCGCCCTGCCCCGGGGCGAGTTCGCGCGGCCGGACCGAGGATGGCCCGACACGCTCCCGGAGGACGATCCGGCGGGTCTCTCCTGGCTGGAGGACGAGGTGGGGGAACGGCTCCGTGGGGGCTATCGGGCCGTGTTCGTCGCGGACCCCGATCCGGCGGGCCTGCCGGCCCGTCTCAAGGACCCGGACGGGGGCGGCCCCGGGCCCGGCGGCCGGCCCCGGCGGCGAGTGACGCCCGGGCCGGACGGGCTGTATCCGCCCCTCGGCAGGTGGGACGCGGACTACGGGCTGGGCCTGGGGCTCGGCAGTACGTCGTACGACGATCGCGCCCTGGCCCTGATCGGGCAGGCGGCCCCCGGGTGGAGCTTCGCCTTCGACGGCGATCCGAAGGGCTTCGACGAGGAGCGTTTCGTCTCCCCGGCCGCTGTCGCGTCGGAGGGGACCAGGGCGGTGGTCGTCTGGCACAGCGTCGACGCCTTCGACCGGGCCCGGACCCGTTTCCATCTCTCCGTCGGGGTCGACGGGGAGGAGGTGTGCGCGTTCTCCGTGACGGCCGGGGACGTCGAGCCGCACTGGACCGGGGAGATACCGCCGTGGGCGGCGCTCGACGGCTTCCCGGGGACGGCCGGGGAGTGGCGGGGCGACGAGGACGGCGGGAGGGACGCGGACGACCCGAACACCCCGGCCCGGGGGCTGCCGGGGGCGAGGAGCGCGCTGGGGGCCCTGGAGCGCGCGCTGGGCCTGAGCCTGCCGCGCACCGCCGTGCTGGAAGGCCCACTGCACAGCTTCGTCACCCGCTCGTGGATCCGTCCGCCGGGTCCCGGCGAGTCCTATGTCGTCATCGGCCGCACCTCTTTCGGCCCGTCGGACGCCCTCGACGAGGAAGCGCCCTGAGTCACCGGCGCCGCAATCACCGCGCGATACTCCGTGACGGCCGCCAGGGTGGTGGGTCGTCGTCGCCCGGGCCTCCTGGTTCCCGGTCGGGAGAAGCCCGCTGAGGGGGCTACCCGCACGAACATTTCTTGCTCTTGGTATGTACCAATGGGATCCTGCTGGAGCAGCCCACCGCCCCGACGCCCCACGCGCGGGGCGGTGTTGTCACCAGCCTTTCGACGTCCCCTACACGTACGAGAGTGAGCCGCCATGTCTGCCACCCGCCGCCGTCTCGCAGCCGCCTCCGCGGTCGCGTCCGCCGCGACATTACTGACCCTCACGCCCTCACCCGCGAGCGCCCACGGCTCCGTCTTCGGTCCGGTCAGCCGTGTGAGCGCCTGTTTCGCCGAAGGTCCGGAGACGCTGAAGTCCCAGGTCTGCAAGGACCTCGTCGCCGACTCGGGGACCCAGCCGCTGTACGACTGGAACGAGGTGAACATCGCCAACGCCGACAGCAAGCACCAGCAGATCATCCCCGACGGCAAGCTCTGCTCCGCCAACCGCCAGAAGTTCCGCGCCCTGGACTGGGCCCGGACCGACTGGCCCGCCACGGCGGTCGCCTCGGGTTCCTACAACTTCAATGTGCGGATCACCGCGGCCCATCTGGGCACGATGACGATGTACATCACCAAGCAGGGATTCGACCCGACGAAGCCGCTGAAGTGGTCGGACCTGGACCCGACCCCGGCGGCCACCTACTCCACGCCGCGCGCCAGCGACAACGGCTACTACCGGTTCACCGGCACCCTCCCCGCCCGCACGGGCCGTCACATCGTCTACAAGGTCTGGCAGCGGCATGACAGCCCCGAGGCGTTCTACGGATGCTCGGACGTCGTCTTCGGCACGTCGTCGGCGTCCACGGGCGCGGGCACGACCACGGGCAAGGCTCCGACCGAGGCGAAGATCGAGGCAGGCGCGTCGCGCTCGACCGTCAGCCACGCGGGCCACGGCGGGGACGAGCACGCGCCCGCTCTGGCCTCCGCCGAGGCGCGGACCTCGGGCTCCTCGTCGGCGGCCACCGTGACCTGGGCGGCGGGCGCGGCCCTGTTCGCCGTGGGCGCCCTGCTCCTCGGCCGCGGTCGCCGCAGGGCGGGCTGACCGGACTCCAGGCCGTGTGACACCACCGCGAACGCCTCCCACCGGCCATCGCGGTGGTGCGCGGCCGGCCCGCGACGGCCTTCGTACCGGTCGAGTGCCCCGTTGAACGCGGCACGGAACCGGGCGGAGGCCGTTCTCGCCCGCCGGGGGCCCCGGCGGTCCCGGGGCCCGCGGAGGACCCGCTCGGCCGGCCGCGCCGGAACGGCAGTGGTTTCCGCCGTTCCGGTCGCGGTGGAGGCGGGTCAGGAGTCCTTCATGGCCTTCTTCAGTTCGGCCGCGGCGTCGCGGTGGACCGAGATCAGATCGAGGTCGTCGCCGGGGTAGTTGACGATCGTGATCTGCTCGGCGCCGGAGTCGGGCAGGACCGTTCCGGTCGACATGTGCGCGTTGTCGAGGACCAGGGCCGGTTTCTTGGCGGACAGTTCGGCGAGCTGGGCCGGGGTCACGGCCTCGGGGCCGAAGGTGCCCGTGGTGGTGGCCCCGGCCAGCTTGGCCGCCCAGGCGGTGAAGACCTGGCTGACGACGACCGGGCTCCTGCCGCCGGGCCAGGCGGCCCGGAGATCCTTGTTCAGCCGGGCGTACTCGGCGTCGAAGTCCTTCTTCCACCGCTCGGCGGCCGGCTCGGTGCCGAAGAGACCCGCCAGCCGGGCGACCTCGGCGCTCAGCTTCTCGGGGTCGTTGTCGAGATTCACCTCGACCAGCTTCGCCTTCGATCCCGCGGCTTCCTTGATCTCCGCCGCGTACGGTTCGAACGGGGCGTAGAGCACGAAGTCCGCCTCGGCGACGGTGACCAGGTCGGAGGGTTTGGGGTCGTAGTCGGGTGCGTGGCGTACCGACTGCTCCACGATGACCTCGATGTCCTCGGCGCCCGCGGCCCTGGCGATGCCGCCTTCCCAGGTGGTGGTCACGACCACCGCCGGCTTCCCCTGGTGCGCGTGCCCGGCGTCGGCGGATGGGCCGCCGCCGTCGCCGCAGCCCGTGAGCAGGGGCAGGGGGACGGTCAGTGCGAGGAGGGCAGGGATGCGGACGCGGGTGCGCGCCATGAGCCGATTCTCCGTTCGGGTAGGCAGTGGACGGCGAGGACCAGGCTCCCCGCCGTCAGGACGAGTACCGGGCCCGGCGGCCAGTCCAGCCACAGCGCCAGCAGAAAGCCCGTCAGATTGACGACGACGCCGATGCCGACCGCCCACAGGGTGATCGACTTCAGCGAGGAGCCCAGTCGGCGGGCGGCGAGGGCGGGCAGCAGGGTCAGGGCGTCGACGAGCAGGGCGCCGGTGAGCTTGATCGCACCGGCGACGGCGATGGCGACCAGGACCAGGAGCGCGGCGGTCAGCGCCCGTACCGGGACGCCGGAACAGTGGGCCAGCTCACGGTCGTACAGCAGCAGTCCGATGTCCCGGCGACGCCACCAGAAGAGCCCGGGGACGACGGCCGCGAGGATGCCGAGCACGATGAGATCGGGTGTGCCCACCGACAGGATCGAGCCCCACAGCAGGGCGAACGCTCCGGACGCGTTCACTCCCGAGACGGAGAGCAGCAGCAGCGCCGCCGCGATGGAGAGGCTCATCAGCAGGCCCATCGCCCCGGACAGACCGCCCGGGGTCGCGGCGAGCGGGGCGACGCCCGCACCGGCCAGGGCGCAGGCGGCGAGCGCGCACAGCATGGGGTCGAGCCCGGTGAGCATGCCGACGGCGATGCCGAACAGGGCGACGTGCATCATCGCGAACCGGACCGGCATGATGTCCAGCCCGACGATGATCACGCCGATGACGGGCAGGCCGACGGCGGCCAGCCACAGGGCGAGTCCGGCGCGCTGTACGGGTGCGAGTTCCAGCAGGGCGCCGACGTCGGCGAGGGCGAGCGTCACCGGACCTCCCGCAGCCGGCCGGCGGCCATTTCCAGCAGCCGGTCGCAGCGGTCCGCCAGCGTGCGGTCGTGGGTCACCACGACCAGCGTCACCGGCAGTGAGGTGAGCACGTCCGCCGCCTCCTCCTGCCCGCGAAGTCGAGTGCGGCGGTGGGTTCGTCGGCCAGCAGGACCTGTGCGCCCGCCGCGACGCAGCCGATCGCCCGGGCGAGGTACATCCGCTGGAGCTGCCCGCCCGAGAGGGTGTGCAGCGGTCGCCCGACGACCGGGCCCACCCCGAGCCGTTCCGCCGCCCGCCCGGCCTCCTCGGCCGCGCCGCTGCTCTCCAGCAGCTCGGACCCGAGCAGGGGGAACCTCCCGGCCGCCGGCTTCTGCGGGATCCAGGCGCAGACCCGGCGCCGCCGGACCCACTCCGCCGGCGTCCGGGTGTCCCGTCCGCCGACCAGGATCGAACCGGTCACCTGGCGGTGCAGTCCCAGCACCGCCCGCAGGAGCGTGGTCTTGCCCGAGCCGTTGGTGCCGGTCAGGGCGACTCGTTCACCCGCCCCGACCTTCAGATCCACGTCGGCGACGGCGTCCACCCGCCCGTGCCGGCAGACCACCTCGCGCATCGTGATGTCCAGCCCACCCATCGCATGTCCCCCATCCCTCCGCGGCGGAGCGGTTTCGGCCGCTGCTCGGCCAGGCAACCGAGGTAGTCGGACGGCGGACGGGCCGGGTTCCCCGGCGTTCGCCGTGATTTCCCGTGATGGCCGGTCCGGCGCCGCCCCTGCCGGCCGGGGCCGGACCGTGCGGGAGTGGTCGGAGGGTTCCGCGGCCCCCGGCGGACGCGGGCCGCGGATCCTCCTGGAGGCGGTGCTCAGCGCGTCTTGCAGAGGGCCTTGTCGAGGAGCCGGTCGTTGCGGACGTCGCGGTCCATGTGGGCGAGGTTGGTGGAGCGCAGGGTGATCACGCCGCGCCGGCCGTCGTCGGTGAAGGCGTTGCCGTTGAGATGGCCGAGGGTGGTGCCGCCGTGGCCCCAGCCGCTGCCGCCGCAGCTCAGCGACGTCTTGAAGATGCCGAGTCCGGCCCGGACTCCGGAGGCTTCGCTTCCGCCGGGCGTCGGTACGGTCTTCCGCATCTCGGCCAGCAGGCGCGGCTTCAGCAGTTCGCCGCCGAGCAGGCCCTGCCAGAAGCGGGCGAGGTCGTGGGGGGTGGTGATGAGATCACCGGCGGAATCCCCCCAGGACATGTTGAGCCGGGTGGCCTCGACCAGCGGGGCCTTCTCGCCGAACTGCATGTAGGCGCGGGCGTGCGGCCCGGGCAGGGCGGGATCGCTGCCCGGGGAGTACGTGTGCTTCAGCCCGAGCGGCTTGGCGATCCGTGAGCGGACCTCGTGGCTCCAGTGGTTCCCGGTCACCTTCTCGATGACCATTCCGGCGAGTATGTAGCCCGTGTTGGAGTAGCTCCAGCCGTGACCGGGGGCGAAGAGCGGTGGGGTCTTGAGGCCCAGGGCGACCAGTTCGCGCGGCTCGAAGGCGGTGTAGCGGTCCTTCTGGAAGCCGTCGGCCGTGGTGATGCCCGGCATGCTCCCCGCGTAGTCCGGCAGACCGCTGGTGTGCTGGAGCAGATGGCGGACGGTGATGCGCCCGCCGTCGTGGCCGTTGCCCTTGACCACTCCCGGCAGCCAGTCCTCCACCGTGTCGTCGAGTCTCATCCTGCCCTCGCCGACCAGTTGCAGGATCACCGTGGAGACGAAGGTCTTGGTGTTGCTGCCCATGCGGAAGAAGCCCTGCTTCGGCATCGGGCGCTCGGTCCCCAGCTCGGCGGTGCCGCTGCGGACGCCGATCCGGTCCTCGCCCTTCACCAGCGTGGCCTGCGCGCCCACCACGCCGTCCTCGGCGGTGAGAGCGTCCAGGTCCCGCTGGAGATCGGCCTTGGTGTAGCCGGAGGACCGCTTGTCCGAATCCGCCCATGCCGTGGAGAGCGGCATCGCCAGGGGGGCCAGGGCGAGCGCCGCGGTCACGGCGATCAGGCTCCGCCCGCGCCGCAGGAGAGCGGGGCGCGGACCGGCGCCGGGAGCGGAGTTCGGTGTCTGCGTCATGCTGATGTGCCTCAAATCGGTGGGATGTCAGATGAACCCACGCGGCCGTCCGCCTCTGCCGGGCGGCCGTCGCGTCGAGCGGGCGATGCGGGGGCCGACCACGGTGCCGCACGACGGCATGCCGCCCTGCGCGCCTGTCCCTCGTGCCGACGGCCCGAGCCCTCGCGGACTCGAGCGCGTCGCCCTCTCCGTGATCAATGAACTCATCGACGGCGCCTGCCGCACCATGAGGTCACCACCCATCCCCGGACTGGGGAAAACCCCAGTTCGGCAGTGGTGCTGAGGGGAGGGTGGCCGTCGTCCGCCGATCATGCCCCCGCTGCTCGTGGACCGTTGGGGCGGTCCCGTACGGCGGGGAGATTCCCGCACCTCCCGGGGGCGGACGGCGAGCGGCTCCGGCTCGGCCGCTGCCGCCGGAAGCGGCGGGGCGGCGGCCGGCGGCCGTCGCGTCGAGGCAGGCGGCCGCCCCCGCGCCGCGGCGGCGCTATTGATCATTCAACATCTGACGTTGCGCCCGGGTTCACGCGTCATACACGAGAGCCCTTGAGACTCGTCCCGGCGCGTGTCGAACAGTGACCGGGCCGGGGACGCAGGGCAATTACTGGAGGTCATGGATGGTCAAGCGTCGTGAGCTGCTCGGGATGGTCGGCGCGACCGTCGGCGCGGGAGTGCTGGCGATGGGCACGGCCGAGGCCGCCCCGCAGGACGGGCGGCGGCACCGCCGGCCCTCGCACCGCACGCTCAAGGTCATGCAGTTCAACATCTGGCTCGGCGGCAGCCGGGTGCAGGGCGGCCGGGCGGGCATCGCCGACACCATCGCCGCGGTCAAGCCGGACGTGGTGATGCTCAGCGAGTCGAATCCGGAGCGGGTGGCCCATCTCCTCGCCGATCTCGCCGAGCGCGGGCTGACCTACTTCGACAACGAGAACCCGTCCGACCCCGCCGTGATCTCGCGCTACCCGATCGTCGAGCACGCGTCCTTCCCGTACTGGTCGAAGGCGGTCGTTTCGGTCGACGGCACCGAGGTCGCGGCGTACTCCGGGCACCTGGAGTACCGCTATTACCTCAACTATCTGCCGCGCGGCTACGGCGGCGGCACACCGTCGCCCCTGGAGACCTCCGAGTACGGCTGGAACGAGATCCCGACCGGGCCGATCACCGACGCCGGCCTGATCACGCGGCTCAACGCGGCCTCGGGGCGTACGAAGGTGACGAGAACGGTGCTCGCGGACGCCGCGAAGGAACGGGCCAAGGGCCGGCTGACGCTGCTGGCCGGGGACTTCAACGAGCCCTCCCACCGGGACTGGAACCGCCGGACCCGGAATCTGTTCGACCACAACGGCGCCGTCGTCACGTGGTCGACGACGAAGGCGATCGAGGACGCCGGCTTCCGCGACAGCTATCGCGTGATCCACCCGGACCCGGTCCGCAGGCCGGGCTTCACCTGGCCGAGCGACAATCCGGGCGCCGACGTCAGCCAGCTCACCTGGGCCCCGAAGGCCGACGAGCGGGACCGGATCGACTTCGTCTTCTACCACCCGGACCGGCGGATCCGGCTGCTCGACAGCGTGATCGTCGGACCGTCCAGCACCATCGTGCGCAACGAACGCGTGGAGGAGTCCCGCAGGGAAAGGTTCTGGGAGCCCACCTGGACCTGGCCCACCGACCACAAGGCCGTGCTCAGCACCTTCCGGGTGACCACGCGCTGAGCGGACTCGTCCGCCTGACGCCGCCGAGGGGCCCGGGCCGCTGAGGCGGCGCGCCCCGCTCGGACGTCCGGGCCGGGCCGGCCGGCGCGGGTCGCCCGCCGCCCCGCCCGGCCGGATCAGCCCGGGCCCTTCGGCGCCCTCGTACGACCGGTCCGGGCCGGGCCGTTGACGAGGGACGCGCCGCCGCGTTCGGCGTACCGGGCGGAAGAGGCCCTGAGCCCGCGGAAGGCGAGACCGCCGCACGGACAACCCCACTACTCGGTGATACCGTATAGTGGTACTCAGTACTACGCAGTACTGCTGGGCCGGAGAGGACTCGCCATGGACGACCTGACGGAGATGCTCAAGGGCACGCTCGAAGGATGCGTGCTCGAAATCATCGGCAGCGAGGAGACCTACGGCTACGCCGTCACCCGCCGGCTGAACGAGCTCGGCTTCGCCGACGTCGTCGAGGGGACGGTGTACACCATCTTGCTGCGGCTGGAGAGGAAGCGCCTCGTCCAGGTGGCCAAACGGCCGTCCGGAGTCGGTCCGCCGCGCAAGTTCTACGCGCTCAACGACGCCGGGCGCGAGGAACTCGCGAGGTTCTGGACGAGATGGCAGTACCTCTCGTCACGCATCGACAGGCTCAAGGAAGGCGGGAGATGAACTTCTGGGAAACCGTCACAGGCAGCGATCTCACCAGGGACTGGAAAGCGTTCGAGGACCGGGCCGAGGCACTGCCGGACGACTGCCGGGCCGCGTGGGAGCAGATCAAGGAACACCTCCTCCCCCACGGGGACTTCACCGGCCGCAATCTGATGCCGATCCTCGACGCCGCCCTGGGGCTGCTCGAAGAGACGGCGGCCGACGGGCAGAACGTCCACGAGGTCCTCGGCGACGACATCCGGGGCTTCAGCGCGGCGCTGGCGGGCGGGGAAGGCGCCCGGACCTATCGCGACCGCTGGCGCGAGCAGTTGAACAGGAACGTCGCGAGGAAACTGAGCCGGCTGGGAGGCTGACATGGGCATCCAGGACATCATCGAGGGCAAGAAGCAGTGGCGGGCGCACACGGCCCGGGTCAAGGCGCTGCCGCCGGACTACCGGATCGTCTACCAGGAGATGCGGAAGTACCTGTTCAAGGTCGGTCCGGTCGACCTGCCCGACGGGCCCCTGCTCCCCGGGATCGTCGACTTCTTCGAGGGGGGCGCGGCTGCGGGCAGGGGCGTGCTGGAACTCATCGGCAGCGACGTCGCCGCGTTCTGCGACGACCTGATCAAGGACTCGCCCACCTACGCGGACGTCTACCAGGAGTCGATCGGCGGGGAACCCGGCACTGCCGGGAAGTAGCGCCGTCGGCGCCGGGATCGACGCCGACGGCCGGATCGCGATCGCGATCGCCCGGCGGGTCGCCCTGACCCCGCTCGGCCACCGCCGGTCGACCGCGCGCCTCGGCCGCGACCCGAAGAAGCCGAAACGGCCGCGCGCCGCCTCTGCGCCCGGAGCGGTCGCGCACCGGGCGCCGGAGTCCGTCCCGGCGGTCGACGGGCCGGGCGGGGGCAGGGCGGCGGGGGCGGCCTAGCGGAAGGCGTCCTGGCCCGTCAGCGTCTTGCCGATGACCAGTTGGTGCATCTCGGGGGTGCCCTCGTAGGTGAGCACCGACTCCAGGTTGTCGGCGTGGCGCATGATCGGGTACTCGTGGCTGATGCCGTTCGCGCCGAGGATGGTGCGGCTGGTGCGGGCGATGTCGATGGCCTCGCGGACGCTGTTGAGCTTGCCGTAGCTGACCTGTTCCGGCCGCAGGACGCCGGCGTCCATACGGCGGCCGAGGTGCAGGGCGAGGAGCAGACCCTTGTTCAGCTCCAGGGACATGTCGGCGAGCTTGGCCTGGGTGAGCTGGAAGCCGCCGATGGGCCTGCCGAACTGTTCACGGGTGACGCTGTACTCGCGGGCGGTCTCCAGACAGGTGCGGGCGGCGCCCAGCGCCCCCCAGACGATGCCGTACCGCGCCTGATTGAGGCAGGACAGCGGGCCGCGGAGCCCGCGCACCTCGGGGAAGGCCGCGTCGCCGGGCAGTCGTACGCCGTCCAGGACGAGTTCGCTGGTGACCGACGCCCTCAGCGAGCCCTTGTGCTTGATCTCCGGGGCGGAGAAGCCCGCGGCGTCCGCCGGGACGAGGAAGCCGCGTATGCCCTCGTCGGTCCGGGCCCAGACCACGGCGACACCGGCGACCGAGCCGTTGGTGATCCACATTTTGCGTCCGGTCAGGATCCAGTCCGCGCCGTCCCGTTGGGCGACGGTGCGCAGGGAGGCCGGGTCGGAGCCGTGGTCCGGTTCGGTCAGGCCGAAGCAGCCGATGATTTCGCCGGAGGCCATCCGCGGCAGCCACTGCCGCTTCTGCTCCTCGGCGCCCCAGCGGTGAATGGCGTACATGGCCAGGGAACCCTGTACCGACACCAGCGAGCGCAGGCCGGAATCGGCGGCCTCCAGCTCCAGGCAGGCCAGGCCGTACTGGACGGCGGTGGCCCCGGCGCAGCCGTACCCCTCCAGATGCATGCCCAGCGCGCCGATTCCGCCCAGTTCGCGGGCCAGCTCCCGGACCCCGGGCAGCTCGCCCGCCTCGTACCAGTCAGATATGCAGGGCAGTACACGGTCCCGGCACCAGCTCCGGACGGTGTCGCGGACGGCGCGCTCCTCGTCGCTGAGCAGGGTGTCGAGACCAAGGGGATCGCGGGGATCGGACACGGACATGGGTGGACCTCGTTCTTCCGCTGCTCGTCAGACTCGGCCGGCGTCGACGACGACGCACTGGCTGTTGATGTAGTCGGCGTCCGGTGTGCACAGCAGGTACACGGCGCCGGCGGCCTCCCGGGGTGTGCCGGGTCGGCCGAAGGGAATGGTCTTGGCCGCCGTGGCGGCCCGGTCGGGGTTCAGCCCGACCCGGATCTCCCGGCCGTCGATCTCCAGGGTGGCGTTGTCGGCGGCGGTGACCTCGGTCATCCGGGTCAGGATGAAGCCGAAGGCGACGGCGTTGACGTTGACCTTGTAGCGGCCCCACTCCTTGGCCATGGTCTTGGTCAGACCGATCAGGCCGGCCTTGGCGGCTCCGTAGTTGGCCTGACCGGCGTTGCCGTAGAAGCCGGAGGTGGAGGAGACGTTGACGACCTTGCGGTGGTGGTCGACGGGGTTGTCGCGGAAGTAGGGCTGGGCGGCGCGCAGGATCCGGAAGGGCGCCTTGAGGTTGACGTCGAGGATCGCGTCCCACTGCTCGTCGGTCATCTTCTGGATGACGGTGTCCCAGGTGTATCCGGCGTTGTTGACGATGATGTCCAGCCCGCCGAAGGAATCGACGGCGGTGGCGACGAACCGCTCGGCGAAGCCCTCCTCGACGACCGAGCCGGCGCAGACCACGGCGTCGCCGCCGGCCGCGGTGATGTCGGCGGCGGTCTGCTCGGCGGGCTCCCGGTCGAGGTCGTTGACCACGACGGAGGCTCCTTCGGACGCGAGGCGCAGGGCGATCTCCCGGCCGATGCCCCGGCCGGAGCCGGAGACGAGGGCCGTCCTGCCGTCCAGTGTTCCCATGGTGCTGTTCCTTTCCTCGGGTGAGTGCGGGGTCCTACAGGCCCATGTCCTTGGCGATGATCGTCTTCAGCACCTCGGAGGTGCCGCCGTAGATACGGGAGACCCGGGTGTCGGCGTAGAGGCGGGCGATCGGGTACTCCAGCGTGTAGCCGTAGCCGCCTTGCAGCTGGAGGCACTTGTCGATGACCCGGCCCGCCGCTTCCGTGCAGAACAGCTTGATCCGGGCGGCGTCGGCCGCCGTCAGCTGTCCCGCGTCGTCCAGTTCGATGCCCCGGTCGGTCATCGCCTGTGCCGCCGTGACCTCCGTCTCGCACTCGGCGAGGACGAACTCGGTGTTCTGGAAGGAGGCGACCGGTGTGCCGAAGACGGTCCGGTCGCGCACGTGGTCGGCGGTGAGCCGGATCGCGGCGGCCGCGGCGGCGACGGCGTTGACGCCGATGGACAGCCTCTCCCGGGGCAGGTTCCGGCCGAGGTAGGAGAAGCCCTCGCCCACCTCGCCGAGGACGTTCTCCACCGGGACCCGTACGTCGGTGAAGTGCAGCTCGGAGGTGTCACGGGCGTGCAGACCGATCTTCTCCAGCTGCTTGCCGCAGCCGAAGCCCGCGCTGTCGGTGGGGACGACCAGCAGCGTCAGACCGGCCCGGCGGTTCTCGGGCGTGGCGGCCGAGGTGCGGGCCGCGACCAGGCACAGTTCGGAGTTGAGCGCGCCGGTGATGAAGGTCTTGGAGCCGTTCAGGACGTAGTGGGTCCCGTCCTCGGAGAGCTTGGCGGTCGTCCGGATGCCCGCCAGGTCGGAGCCGGTGCCCGGCTCGGTCATGGCGATGCACAGCACGGTCCGGCCGGTGGCGATGTCCGGCAGCCAGCGCCGCTTCTGCTTCTCGTCGGCGAGATGCAGCAGATACGGCAGCACGATGCTGGTGGTCACGGTGTAGTGCGCGAACGAGACGCCCGCCGCGGCGGCGGTCTCCTCGGCGATGATCGCCTGGTACTTGAAGCTGGTCTCTCCCGGACCTCCGTACTCCTCCGGGATGTCGAACCCCATCACGCCCAGGTCGCCGAGCTTGTGGAACAGCTCGCGCGGTGTGCGCCGGGCCTCCTCCCACTCGTGGAAGCGGGGGGTGACCTCCTCGGCGATGAAGGCGCGTACCGTGCGCCGGAACGCCTCGTGCTCCTCGGTGTAGAGGGTGCGTTTCACGATGTCTCCCCAGGGTGCGGATGTGCGGGTGTCTCGCTGCGCTGTCCGGGCAGCCGGAGCGGTCCACGGTCGTCACCGGCGTCGCCGCGTCGCACGTCGCACGTCGCACGTCAACGGTCGAGCAGCAGGCGGGTGGCCAGGTCGGTGAGACGTTCGGAGAGGTCGGGCCTCGGACGGTCGCGGGCCGAGCGGATGACGTAGGACGTCATGGCGTGGGCGGCGTGGATGACGATCTTCAGTTCGGCCCGGTCCTCGTCCGGATGCAGCGCGCCGAGGGCCTGGAGCCAGAGGTCCAGATAGGCGGCCTGGGTGCGGCGCAGCGCCGTGCGTTCCGCTTCGGGCAGTTGGTCGCGTTCGTTGCCGAGGATGCCGATCAGGTGCGCGTTCTCGACGGAGACGGCGATATGGGCGTGGAGGAGGCGCTCCAGCGCCTGGGCGGGGGCCGTCGCCCGGAGCAGGGCCTGTTGTGCCGCGGCCCGGATCTGTTCGCCGCCCCGGTTGGTCGCCGCGACCAGGAGATCGGATTTTCCGGGGAAGTGCCGGTAGACCCCGGATGCGACGATGCCGACGGCCTCGCCGATGTCGGCCATGGTCACCGACTGGTAGCCGCGTTCGTCGAAGAGGCGGATCGCCTCGGTCAGGATGCGGTCCCGCCGGGGCATTCTGAGCCCGGTGCCGAGGTCGGCCCCGGCCGGGGCGGGCCGCTCCGTCTCCCCCGCGGCGCCGCCGTCCGGCAGCGGGCCGTGGGCGATCACGGCGCCGATATGACGCATCAGCTGCTCGTGCCGGCGGCGGGGCAGCCGGATGCGGTGCCTGCGTCTGCTGCCGAACGCGCCCAGGACGGCGTGGACGATCAGTTCGGCGTCGGGCGCTCCGAGTTCCGGGCGGGCCGTCCGCAGCAGCCTGCCGAAGCGGGCGAAGACCTCGGTCTGCCGTTCGCGTACGGCTTCGCGCTGGGAGCCGCCGAGATTGCGGGCCTCGCGCTCCCAGGCGGCGAACACCTTGCGCGGTCCGGTGGCGAGCGCCGCCAGCGACCCGAGCGCCTCGTCGAGCCCGCCGGCGTCCCGGATCATCGCGTCCACGGTGTCCAGACCGTGGAGCACCGTGTGGAAGAGCAGGTCCTGCTTGTTCCGGTAGTGGTGGTACAGGGCGGACGGGGTGATGCCCAGGACATCGGCCACGTCGGTCACGGAGACGTTGTGATAGCCGCGCTCCAGGAAGAGTTCGGTCGCCGTGGCGCGGATCCGCTCCCTGCGGTCGGGCGGTCTGCGGGTCACCGCGGCCCTGGGCCTCCCGCGCGTCTGGTCCCGCACCTTGTCTCCTTCCGGGTCCGCGTCCGCCCGCCTAGAGAGCCAGGTCCTTGGCGATGATGGTCTTCATGACCTCGGAGGTGCCGCCGTAGATGCGGTTGACGCGGGTGTCGGCGTAGAGCCGGGCGATCGGGTACTCCAGCATGTAGCCGTAACCGCCGTGCAGCTGGAGGCACTTGTCGATGACCCGGCCGGCCACCTCCGTACCGAAGAGCTTGACCTTGGCCGCGTCGACGGGCGTCAGTTCGCGGGCGTCCTCCAGCTCGATGGCCCTGTCCACCATGGCCTGGAGCGCCTCGACCTCCGTCGCGCACTCCGCCAGCACGAATTTGGTGTTCTGGAAGGAGGCCACGGGCTTGCCGAAGACCTGCCGCTGCCGGGTGTACTCCTTGGTGAACTCGATCGCGGCGGCCGCGTTGGCGGCGGCGACCACGCCGATCTGGAGCCGTTCCCGGGCCAGGTTCCGGCCGAGGTAGGAGAAGCCCCTGCCCTCCTCGCCGAGGAGGTTCTCGACGGGGACCCGGACATCGGTGAAGGAGAGTTCGTTGGTGTCGGAGGAGCGCAGGCCGATCTTCTCCAGCTTGCGGCCGAGGCCGAAGCCCTCGCTGTCGGTGGGCACCATGAGCAGGCTCAGTCCGTGGCGGCGGTTCTCCTCGGTGGGGGCGGAGGTACGCGCGGCGACCAGGCACCATTCGGAGTTGCGGGCGCCGGTGATGAAGGTCTTGGAGCCGTTCAGGACGTAGTGGGTCCCGTCCTCGGAGAGCTTGGCGGTCGTCCGGATGCCCGCCAGGTCGGAGCCGGTGCCCGGCTCGGTCATCGCCACGCACAGCATGATGTCGCCGGAGGCCGTCCCGGGGAACCAGCGCGCCTTCTGCCGCTCGTCGGCGAGGTGCAGCAGATAGGGGAGGACGATCCCGGTGGAGACGCCGTAGTGGCCCAGCGAGACCGCGGCCCGGGCGCACTCCTCGGAGATGACGACCGCGTACTTGTAGCTGATGTCGCCGCTGCCGCCGTACTCCTCGGGGATGCCGAAGCCCATGACGCCCAGGGCGCCGAGCTTGCGGAAGATCTCGCGGTCGACGACGTTGTTCCGCTCCCACTCCTCGAAGTGGGGCGTGACCTCCTTCTCGACGAACTCACGGATCGTCGCGCGAAAGGCATCGTGGTCCTCGTCGAAGATGCTGCGCTTCATGTGCGGTTCTCGTTTCTGTCCAGGGTGGGCGACCGGTGCGGCGGATTCAGCCTCGGTGGTTGTCGCGCAGTTCCCGTTTGAGGATTCTTCCGGCGTCGGCGGGCCGGTGGTGGAGCGCTGGAAGTGGGCGGGGCCCGGCCGGCCGGAGCGCCGTCCGGGCGACCGGGTCGAGGGGCGCGCGACCGGGCCCGGGGCCCGGCGCGCCTCAGTCCCCGGAGCCGGTCCGGTCGAGGACGAACTCGGCCGAGCCGAGCAGCGCCGGGGTCCCCGTCTGGCGCAGGGCCTTCAGTTCGAGGACCACCCGGGTGCCGCCGCCCGGCTCGTCGGTCAGCCCGGCGACCTTGGCGAGGCAGGTCAGTTCGTCGCCCGGCCACATCTGGTCGACGAAGCGGACCTTGAACCGGCGGATCTCCTCCACGCCCAGCCAGTCGGTGACGTAGGTGGCGAGCATGCCGGCCTGGAGCATGCCGACGGAGAAGACGCTCGGAAAGCCGACCGACCGCGCGTACACCTCGTCGTGGTGCAGCGGGTGGAAGTCGCCGGACGCGCCCTGGTACTTGACGTAGTCGGTGCGGGTCATCGGCGCGAAGACGCGCGGCTCGGCCTCCTGGCCCACGGTCAGGGCCGGCGGGGTGGTCGTGCTCATGCCTGCTCCTCCTCGGTCTTGGGCGGGCGGGCCGTCTCGACGATGGTGCTGTTCTGCTCGGCGACCAGGACGCCGTGCTCGTCGCGGAACTCGGTCACCAGCTTGGCGAACTTCATCACTCCGCCGCGCTTGCCCGGCTTCTCGAACCGGTCGGTGACCCTGGTGTCGCAGTGGAGCGTCTGCCCGGCGCGCGGCAGCGGGCCGTGGAAGACGTACTCCTCCTCGCCGTGCAGGATGCGGCTGCGGTCGAAGCCCGTCAGCCGGGTGATCGAGCGCTCCGGGTCCTCCCAGATCAGCCGGGCGCTGGTGAGCATGGTCGGCGGGATGACGGGGGCGGCGGCCCGGTGCGCCGGGTGCTCCGACTTCACCGCGGCCGCGAACTCGCGGATCTTGCTGTGGTCGACCGGGAACTCGTACGCGGTCACGCGGCACCGCCCTGCGGCACGATGCGCTGGCGGGTGATCCCGATCGACTTCGGGAAGTCGTCGGCGCCCATGACCCGGGACAGCTCGGCCACCGACCACTGGTGGTCCGCGGAGTTGACGGCGTGGCCCAGCGAGTGGCCGGCGTAGAGTCCGACATGGCCGCCGTGGACCGAGAAGACCTGGCCGGTGAAGGGGCAGCCGGCCGTCGACAGATAGGCGACCAGCGGCGAGATGTGCTTCGGGTGGTAGCGGTCGAAGGCCCGCTCGTCCTGCGGGGCGGCGACGGCGGCGCCGATGCCCGGGGTGGCGGTCACCGGCTCGGTGCGCCCGATCGGGGCGATGGCGTTGGCCCGTACGCCGTAGCGGCCCAGCTCCCGGGCGGCGTTGACGACCTGGATCGCCAGTCCCGCCTTGGCCGCAGAGTAGTTCCACTGGCCGATGTTGCCGTGCAGCCCGGCTCCGGAGGACGTCTGGACGAGCGCTCGGTCGGCGGTGACGCCCGCCTTGGAGCGCTCGCGCCAGTAGCGCGCCGCCGCCTGGGCGACCGAGAAGGAGCCCTTGAGGTGGACGCCGACCACCAGGTCGAACTGCTCCTCGGTCATGTTCACCAGCATCGCGTCACGGATCACCCCGGCGTTGTTGACGACGATGTGCAGGTCGCCGAAGGCGTCCAGGGCCGCCGCGACCAGCTGCCGGCCGACGGCCATGTCCGCGACGCTGCCCTCGACCGCCACCGCCTCGCCTCCGGAGGCATTGATCTCCTTCACCACGTCCTCGGCATGGGCCAGGTCGTTGACGACCACCTTGGCCCCCTCGGCGGCGAACAGCAGCGCGTGCTCCCGGCCGAGTCCGGCACCGCCGCCGGTGATCACCGCTACGCGGCCGTCCAGCTGTCCCATCGGATACTCACTCTCTCGCTCGGATCTGTGTGTGTGCTCGGAAAACGGGGTCGATGCGGCGTCAGGAGAGCTTTTCGTAGAGGGTGACGACGCCGACGCCGCCGAGGCCCAGGTTGTGCTGAAGGGCCAGATGGACGCCCTCGACCTGACGGGCCTCCGCCTGGCCGCGCAGCTGCCACACCAGCTCGGTGCACTGCGCGAGGCCCGTGGCGCCCAGCGGGTGGCCCTTGGACATCAGACCGCCGGAGGTTCCGACGACGACCTGTCCGCCGTAGGTGTTCTGGCCGTCGTTCACGAACTTCTCCGCGCCGCCCTCCTCGCAGAGGCCCAGGGCCTCGTAGGTGAGGGCCTCGTTGACGGTGAAGCAGTCATGCAGCTCGACGACCCGGATGTCGCGGGGTTCGACGCCCGCGGCCTCGTAGACCTGCCGCGCGGCCCGGCGGGTCAGGCCCGCGCCGACCACCTCGATCATGCTCTTGGGCTCGAAGCTGGTCTCGGTGTCCGAGACGAACGCCTGGGCCTTGATCGCGACCTCGGGGCTCAGCCCGTGCTTGCGGGCGAACTCCTCGGAGCAGAGGATCGCCGCCCCGGCGCCGCAGGTCGGCGGGCAGGCCTGGAGGCGGGTCACCGGGCCGAAGATGTGCGGTGAGTCCAGCACCTCCTGCTCCGTGATCGGGGTGCGGAAGACCGAGTAGGGGTTGTTCGCGGCGTGGGCGCGGGACTTGACCGCGATCTTGGCGAAGAACGCGGGGTCGGCGCCGTACTTCTCCACGTACTCGATGCCCGCGCCGCCGAAGAGCTGCGCGGCGCGCGGCAGGGAGTCGTCGATGCCGTGCAGCTCCTCCAGGACCGCGTCGAAGCGGCTGGTGGGGCTCGGGCGGTCGCCGACCCAGTGCTTGACCAGGGCGCCCGGCCGCATCTGCTCGAATCCGACGGCGATGGCGCACTCGACGATGCCCGCCTCCACGGCCTGCTTGGCCAGCCAGAGGGCGGTGGAGCCGGTGGCGCAGTTGTTGTTGACGTTGACGACCGGGATTCCGGTGATGCCCACGCCGTAGAGGGCGGCCTGGCCGCTGGTGGAGTCGCCGTAGACATAGCCGGCGTAGGCCTGCTGGACGAGACCGTAGTCGATCCCGGCGTCCTGGAGCGCGGCGCGTATCGCGCGCTCGCCCATGACGTTGTACGTGTCGCTCCTGCCGGGCTTGGCGAACGGAATCATCCCGACGCCGGCCACGAGCACTCGACGGCCCATCACTGTCCTCCAAGGGATTTTGTGTGAATGGATTTTGAGTTTGCGAGCTGATTGACCAGCTGTCAAGGGCTGGCTTCACGCAAGATACGAGATGAAGTATTGATTCACGAGAGCGGTCAGGACCGCTGCGGACCGCCGGACCGGCAGCGCGGCGCCGACCGCCGAGGGCCCTCCCGCACCGCGCCGGCGCACGGTGGATCCGGACGACCGGCCACCCGGATCGGCGTGCCCCCAGGGGAAAGGACCGCCAGGACATGGCCGGACACAGGAGCCCCCGCGAGGCGACGGGGCCGCCGACCCCGCACGCGATGGACCTCATGAACTGCCTGAGCCTGGAGCGGCTCGGCGACGACCTCGTCCGGGGCGTGTGCCACGACGGCGAACCGCCGCGCGCCTTCGGCGGCCAGGTCGTCGCCCAGGCGCTGACCGCCGCCGCGCGGACCGTGCCCGAGGGCCGGACCGCGCACTCGCTCCACGGCTGCTTCCCGCGCGCCGGCGACACCCGGCGGCCGATCGACTACGCCGTCGAACGACTGCGCGACGGCGGCTCCTACCTCTCCCGGCGGGTCACGGCGCGACAGGAGGGAGAAACGATCTTCGCCCTCTCCGCGTCCTTCAAGAGCGCCGAGCCGGGCCCCGACCGGCAGCGTCCGATGCCGCCCGCCCCCGGCCGTCGTACAGGAGGAAGGGGCCGGGGCCGCTACGGCGAGGGCTCTTCGTGAAGCGCGACGGCGACGCGCGCGGTGCCGGGCCCGGTGCCGGGCCCGGTGCCGGACTCGGTGCCGGGCCCGGGCGCGTACGGCCGGCGGTGCCGGGCCCGGGCGCGTACGGCCGGCGGTGGTGCCGTTCGTCGAGCGAGTGCCGCCCGCTCATTGAGCGGCGTACGCGCCGTCCACCAGGTGGTGGCTGCCGTTCACGAAGGAGGACCGCTCGGAGAGCAGGAAGGCCGCCATCTCGGCCACCTCCTCGGCCGTGCCGAGCCGGCCGGCCGGGTGCAGACCGACGAGGTGCGCGCGCTCCGCGTCGCTCGCGCCGACCAGCAGCGGGGTCTCGATGAAGCCCGGCACGACGGCGTTGATCCGGATACCGCGCGCCGCGTACTCCAGCGCGGCGGTCTTGGTCAGGCCGATGACGCCGTGCTTGGCCGCCGCGTACGCCGCGACCCCGGGGAAGCCGTTGGTGGAGCAGCTGGAGCCCATGTTGACGATCGCGCCGCCGCCGGCGGCGAGCATCGCGGGAAGCTCGCAGCGCAGCGAGTGGAAGACGCCGTCGAGGTTGGTGCCGATGACGCGCCGCCACTCGTCCAGCGGGTAGCGGTGCATCGGCGCCACCGGGCCGCCGATGCCTGCGTTGTTGACCGCCAGTCGCAGGGCGCCGAGCCGCCGCACCACGGTCTCGACGGCCGCTTCGACGGACGCCGGGTCGGTCACGTCGACGCCGACCGCGACGGTGCGGACGCCGTAGGTCTCCCGCAGTTCGGCGGCGACGGCCCGGGCGCCCTCCTCGTTGATGTCGGCGACGGCCACGCTCGCGCCGCCGGCGGCGAGACGGCGGGCGACGGCGAGGCCGATGCCGGAGGCCGAGCCGGTGACGAAAGCGGCCCGTCCGGCGAATTCGGTGGAGTGGTCGGGGGAGCCGTGCATGGGTCTGTCCCTCTGTGTCAAAGGTCCTGACCGGCGTGTTCGCCGGTCGGCGGGCCGGCGGCGCCGACCCGGTCGCGGAAGGCGGGCAGCGGCCCCGGGTACCGGCCGAACAGCTCCCGGGCCGCCGCGTCCATCGGCCAGGGGCGGCCCGTCTCACGCCCGACCAGCACCGCGCTGGACTGGGCCACGACGGCGGGTTCGCCGACGCCGTCCTCGTACACGGCGGCGGCCAGTGCCAGGCTGCTCCGGCCGAGGGCGGGAATCCACATCCGGACGGTCAGGGACCGGACGGGGTGCCAGACCTCGCGCCGGAACTCGACGAGGTGCTGACCGATCACCAGCCGGGCCCGCCCGGCGAGGGAGTCGAGGGGGCCGCCCCGGTGCGGTCCGGCCGTCGGCACGTCCGACCCGAAGAGCCGGCTGCGGGCCTCGTCCAGCAGCCGCATGTAGGCCACGTTGCCGACGTGGCCGCTCGGCCCGATGTCGGAGACCCGGACGTCCAGGTCGACGGAGAGATCGGTGGTCATGTCGTTCTTCCTCTCGGGCGACGACGCCGACGCGCGGCGTCCGGGGCCATGACATCGGCGTACGGCTCTCGGGCGATCGCCTCGGCGCACAACTCTCGGGCCATGACGTTCGCGTGCGGCTCCCGGCCGTGAAGGCGGCGCACCGCTCTCGGGCCGTGACGTCGGCGCGCGGATCGGGCTTGACGTCCCGCGGGAAGGGGCCGTCGAGTCCCCCGGCGACGTCCTTCCGCGCGTCGAGGCCGGACGGAACCGGCGGACCGGACCGATCGGCGGATCGAGTCGGCGTCGCCCATGGGACCGAACGCGGTGTCCGCTCCCCGTTCGAGCGGACCGGCGGCGACTTCCTGATAGTCCTTCATACGGGCCTTCCCGGCCGGGAGGGGCATGGCACGCGGACGGCGGTCCGCTCAGGGCCCCGGGGCGACGAGCACTTCGGCGTCGTCGGAGGAAGCGGGCGGAGCCGCGAACACGCCGGGCACCTCGTCGAGGCCGACCGTGCGGGTGACCAGGGGGGCCACCGCGAGGTCGCCCGCCGCCAGACGGGCGAAGGCGCGGGCGAACTCCTCGGGCGAGTACATCATCGCGAAACGCAGCTCCAGCTCCTTGAACACGGCCTGGGCCGGCTCGTAGCTGTCGGAGGTCATACAGAGTCCGGCGACGACGATCCGGGTCCGCGCCGGCGATCCGGCGATGATCTGCTGGACCACCCCGGGGACGCCGACGCACTCGAAGGCCACGGTGGGACGCGCGCTCCGGCCCGCGCCGGCGGCCTCCGCCCGGACGCGGTACGGCGACTCCCGCACGGGGTCGACGACCGTGTCGGCGCCCAGCGCCTCGGCGAGGCGGCGTCGTCCCGGGGAGAAGTCCGCCGCCACGATCGGCCCCGCGCCGCGCATCCGGAGCACGGCGACGACCGCGAGTCCGATCGGCCCGCAGCCGACCACCAGAGGTACGTCGCGCGGCCCGAGGCCGCCCCGGGCCACCGCGTGGCAGGCGACGGCGAGGGGTTCGGTGAGGGCGGCCAGTTCGGTCGGGAGGTGATCGGGGACCTCGATGAGCAGCGCCTCGGTGAGGACCATGCGCTCGGCGTACCCGCCGGGGGTCTCCGACCCTGCGAAGCCCGGGAAGGGCCGGCCGGGCCGGGTGAGCGCGGGCACGGAGACGACCCGGCCGCCGAGCGGTACGCGGCCGGTGGTCGCCGGACCTCGGGCGATGACCCGTCCGACGAACTCGTGCCCGAGGACGACCGGCTGCTCCGGGTCGAAGCCGCCGACCCCGTACGCCGTGCGCACCGCCTCGCCGAACGCCGCGCCGTGCCGGGCGCAGTGCAGATCCGACCCGCAGATGCCGCGGGCCAGGACCTCCACCAGCACCTCGCCCGCGCCGGGGACCGGGTCGGGAAGGTCGGTCACGCCCAGCCGGCCGTTCCGCAGCACCACCGCGCGCACGGTTACTCCGACTCGACGAAGCCGGCGGCGCCGGCTCCGAGGTAGCGCAGCTCGATCCCCTGCTTCCGGGCGAGCTTCTCCAGCAGGTACTGGAGGCTGACGGCGTCGACGACCGAGTGGAACCGGCCGTCCTCGGTGAAGTTGATGTTGGCCCCGGTGACCATCACCAGCATCACGGTGTCCTCCGTGTTCCCCTCCGGCACGCGGAGGGTGTGCACGGAGCCTCCCGGTTCGAAGAGGTACGAGCCCGCGGTCTGCGGCTGGTCCGGGTACTCCTGGTAGATCCACTCGCCCTGGAGCGTGTACACCTCGGCGGTGCCGGTGTGGTAGTGGATCGGCACCTCCGCGCCGGGGGCCATGGTCACCATGACCACCCAGCGTCCGGCCTCCGGATCGAGGCGGAGCAGCCGCACGCTGGTGCCCGGCCCGAGGGTGGCGTCGACGGACGGCACCTCGTCGATGTTGAGGGTCAGCAGCTCACCCTGGGGAAGGCCGAGGACCGGCAGCCGGGCCCCGCTGGAGGTGGTCGCGATGGCGGGTTTCGGTGGAGCGGACACAGATGTTCTCCCTGGAGGCGGTCGGGGCCGCGCACCGCACGGCGCGCTCCCCATGCTGCGCGCGATGTCCGGCCCAGGACTTGACACCAGACGACAGGTCTTTTGATCCTGGGCGACATGTCACTGATCCGGGGTACGTCCCTGCAGGGTTTTCCGGAGCTGGTCGGCGCGCTGGGCGCCGATCCGGGGCCGCTGCTGGACGCCGCGGGCGTAGCGCGGGAGGCGGTCGGGGACCCCGGGGCCTTCATCCGCTACCGGTCCCTGGTCACGGCCGTGGAATCGGCGGCCCGGGCGACCGGGGCGGCCGATTTCGGGCTGCGGCTCGCGCTGCGCCAGGGCATCGAGATCCTGGGCCCGGTGGGGGTGGCGGCGCTGACCGCCCCGAGCGCGGCCGAGGCGTTCCGGGCCGTGGACCAGTACCTGGCGGTCTACAGCCCGGCGATCAAGGGCTCCATCACGCCCTGCCCGGGGAGCCGCTACGCGCGGTACGAGTTCCGGATCGAGCTGAAGCGGCTGCCGCCCCACCAGCAGGTGACCGAGTTGTCGCTCGGGGCGTCGCTGCGGATGTTCCGGCTGATCCTGGGCGCGGGCTTCACGCCCGTATCGGTTCATCTGCCGCACGACGCCCTCGCGCCCGCCGCGGACTACACGGCGTACTTCGGCTGCCCGGTCCGGTTCGCGGAGCCGTTCGGCGGCTTCCGCCTCCGCCGGTCCGAGCTGCGCGTGCCCCTGACCCCGCGCGGGGCCGTCCACGATGTCGTACGGGAGTATCTGAGCTCCATCGCCCCGCCGACCGGCGCCACGGTCACGGAGGCGGCCGGCGCGCTGGCCCGCCGGCTGCTGCCCACCGGGGGGCTCACTTTGGAGCTGGTCGCCGGGCAGCTCTCCGTGCACCCGAGGACCCTGCAACGGCATCTGGCCCTGGCGAACACCACGTTCGAGGCCGTGGTCGACGCGCTGCGGCGCGAGGAGGCCGAACGCTGTCTCCGTGACACCGACATGCCGCTCAGTCAGCTCTCGGGACTCCTCGGCTACAGCGAACAGAGCGTTCTGACCCGGGCCTGCCACCGGTGGTTCGGCGTCGCGCCGTCGGCCCACAGACGGGCGCTGCGCCGCTCCCGGATCGGGGAGCAGATCGGCGACCCGACTGAATCCCATCCTCAAACAATGTGAACAGGGATTCTTTTTCATGCGAAACATCCCTGCCAGATGACCCTTGTGCAGAGACATTCATGAGATGCATCATTGGGCACTCATTCGGACACGAGACGCCGCCGCGCTCTCGGCAGACAGCTCTGAATCCATGGGCTCCCGGACCGTTCCCGCGAACGCCGCCTCATCGGGCCATGGCCGGCGCACCCCGCCGGACCGAGGCCGGCACGCGCGCCCCGTCCCTCGGAGCTCACCCGTGCCTGTACATCCCGAAGGTGATCCATGCACAAGCCCGCACCGTCCGGCACCACCCCCGCGCCCCAGCCCGCCACCGGCGCCACGGAGACGGCACAACGCGAGATCGCGGCCCGGCTCCCCTTCTTCGACCGCCGCGACTTCGAGGACGCGGCCTCCGGGTTCGTCGGCACGCTCGACCCGCCGGTCATCCGGCGCGCGGACGGCCGCGTGATGATCGATCTGTCGGCCTACGACTTCCTCGGGCCCGACGACGCGCCGGCCACGGTCAACCCCGCCCTGTGGCGACACGCGAAGCTGACCGCCCACCACGGTCTGTACCGGGTGATCGATCGCGTCTACCAGATCCGGGGCTTCGACCAGGCGAACATGACGATCGTCGAGGGAGACACCGGACTGATCGTCATCGACCCGCTGATCTACGCCGAGACCGCCCGGGCGGCCCTCGATCTGTACTTCGGGCACCGGCCGCGCCGGCCCGTCGTCGCGGTGATCTACACCCACAGCCACGGCGACCACTTCGGCGGCGTCAAGGGCGTGGTCGACGAGGCCGACGTCGCCGCCGGCCGGGTGGCGGTGATCGCCCCGGAGGGTTTTCTCGAGGAGGCGGTGTCCGAGAACGTCTACGCGGGCAACGCCATGACCCGGCGCGCCGTCTACATGTACGGCCCGGTGCTGGGCCGAGGCCCCCGGGGCCAGGTCAGCGCCGGACTGACGGCCACGCCCGCCCACGGCGGCACCTTCACCCTCATCCCGCCGACCGACACCGTCCGCACCACCGGCGAACGGCGCGCGGTCGACGGCGTCGAGATGGTCTTCCAGATGGCCAACGGCACCGAGGCGCCCTCCGAGTTCATGATTCACTTCCCCGTTCTGCGGATGTTCTGCTCCGCCGAGGACGCGGTGCACACCATGCACAATCTCTACACGCTTCGCGGAGCCGAGATCCGTGACGCCGCGAGCTGGTGGAAGAAGCTCGACGAGTCGATCGAGCTGTTCGGCGCCGACACCGATGTGATCATCGCCCAGCACCACTGGCCCCGCTGGGGCAACGCCGATGTGATCGCGTTCCTGGAGCGGCAGCGCGACCTCTACAAGTATCTGCACGACCAGTCGCTGCGGCTGGCCAACCACGGCCAGACCATGGACGAGATCGCCGAGGAGCTGCGGCTCCCGCCCGCCCTGGAGAACGAGTGGCACTGCCGCGGCTTCTACGGCACGGCCAGCCACAACGCCAAGGCGGTCTACCAGCGCTATCTGGGCTGGTACGACAGCCATCCCGCGCATCTCCACCCGCTCCCCGCCCAGCAGTCGGCCCCCCGCTATGTCGAGGCGATGGGCGGCTCCGGGGCGCTGCTGGACCGGGCGCGCGCCGCGTTCACGGCGGGCGAGTACCGCTGGGTCGCCGAACTCCTCACCCACCTGGTCTTCGCGGAACCCGGCAACGCCGAGGCCCGGCACCTGCAGGCGGACGCGCTCGAACAGCTCGGCTACCAGTCCGAGAGCGCCGTCTGGCGCAACGAGTATCTGATGGGCGCCCTGGAACTGCGCCAGGGCGTACGCGATCTGGGCGCGGTCAATCTGGCCACCCCCGACATGCTCGGCGCGATGACCCTGGACATGCTGCTCGACTACGCCGGCATCCGCCTCAACGGCCCCCGGGCCTGGGACCGGTCCGGACGCTTCAACTGGATCTTCGAGGAGGCCGGCGGCGCACCGGCGCGTTTCGCGGTCCGTCTCAGCAACGGCACGCTCCTCTACACCGCGGGCAAGACCCTCCCGGCCGCCGACGCCACCGTCACCTGGCAGCGGGAAGCCTTCCAGCGGCTCCTTTTCGGCGGCTCGGACCTGGCGTCGGAGATCGCGGCGGGACAGGTGCGCGTCGAAGGCGACGGGGCGCCGCTGGCCGATCTCTTCGACCTGCTGGACGACTTCCCGTTCTGGTTCCCCATCGTCACCCCCTGATTCGCCCGCACCAGCGCCCCCGTCCCCCTTCGCCCGCACGAACCCCATTCCCCCGGCCCGCCGCTGCCGTCGGGCCCCTGCCCCGGAGAGATGTCGTGTATCTGACCCAGTCCCTGCACCGGGCGCTTCAGCAGTTTCCCGACCGGCCGATGACCGTCTGCGGCGATCGGGTCCGTACCACGCGTGAGGTGGTGGAGCGGGTGGCCCGGCTGGCCTCCGCGCTCCGGGGCCTGGGGGTGCGCACGGGCGACCGGGTGGGCATGCTGGCCCTGAACTCGGACCGCTGCCACGAGTTCCTCTTCGCGTGCTGGTGGACGGGAGCGGTCGCGCATCCGGTCAACACCCGCTGGTCGGAACGGGAGATCGCGTACGCGGTCCAGGACTCGGGCACCGGGGTCCTCCTCGTCGACGACGCGTGCGCCCCTCTCGTGCCCGGACTGCGCGAGCACTGCCCGGGACTGCGCACCCTGGTCCACTGCGGCGACGGCCCCGCCCCCGAGGACGGCATGGTGGGGTACGAGGAGCTGATCGCCGACTCCGACCCCGCGCCCGACGCCCGACTCGGGGGCGACACCGTGGGACTGCTCCTCTACACCGGCGGCACCACCGGCCTCCCCAAAGGCGTCATGATCACCCACCAGGGCCTGATCACATCGCTGCACGGATCGATTCTCTCCAACGAGGCCGTGGAGCGGGGCGGGGTGACCCTGCTGACGGTGCCGATGTTCCACATCGCGGGGCTCTGCGGCTGGTACGCGCAGACGATGATGGGCGGCACCGATGTCTTCCTGCCCTCCTTCACGCCGGAGGACTTCCTCGAAGCGGTGCGGCGGCACCGGGTCACCACCACGATCCTCGTCCCGGTCATGGTGCAGTCGATCTGCGAACACCCGCGGTTCGGCTCGTACGACCTCACCAGTCTGGAGACCGTCACCTACGGCGGGGCGGGCAGTCCGGAGAGTCTGCTGCGCCTGGCGATGGAGTCCTTCCCCGGGGCCCGCTTCACCCAGGGCTACGGAATGACCGAGACCGGGGTCCTGACCATGCTCACCCACGAGGACCACCTCGCGGGCGGCCCCCGGCTGCGGTCGGCGGGGCGGGCGACGCCCACCACCGAACTCGCCGTGGTCGATCCCGCCGGACGGCCCCTGCCCCCCGGCGAGATCGGCGAGATCGTCACCCGCAACCGCCTCATGACCGGCTACTGGAACAAGCCCGAACAGACCGCCCGGGCCCTCGATGACGGCTGGACGCACACCGGCGACGCCGGCCGCCTCGACCGCGACGGCTACCTCTACATCGTCGACCGACTCAAAGACATGATCGTCACCGGCGGCGAGAACGTCTACTCCGCCGAGGTCGAGAACGCCCTCGCCGCCCACCCCGCCGTCGCCGCCTGCGCCGTCATCGGCGTACCCGACCGCCGATGGGGCGAACGCGTCCACGCCGTCGTCACCCTCCGCCCCGGACACACCACCACCCCCGACGAACTCCGCACCCACACCAGAACCCTCATCGCCCGCTACAAAACCCCCCGCACCATCGACATCACCGACACCCTCCCCCGCACCGCCGCCGGAAAAATCCTCAAACGACAGCTCCGGGACGCGTGTGCCGACCGCCCGGCCGACTGACGCGTACCCCGCACGGCGAAGTTCCCGGCGGCGGTCCCCAGGACCGCCGCCGGGAACGCTCGCGCGTACGGACGGACGGGCGCCCGCGCGGGAGAGGAAGGACGCCGGGCCGGCGGGCGCGGGGCGCGCTCCCGCCGGCCCGGCCCGGCGGCGGGTCTCAGTCCGTGGGCACGGGCCGCAGAGCGGCCAGCTTCCGGGCGTCCCGCTCCGGGTCGACCGTCAGCAGCGCGACGACCGCACCCGCCACCATGGTGAGGGCCACGATGACGAAGCTCGTGGTGTAGCCCTCGGCCGGGGTCGCGGCGGCGTCGACGACCCCGCCGAGCACCAGCGGCGTGACGACGCCGCCCAGGCTGAACACGGCGCTCACGATGGCCAGGACCATGCCGCGCTGCCCGGGCGGGGTCACATCGCTGATCGCCGCGAAGACGATGCCCAGACCGGCCGAGTTGAGGCAGGCGCTCAGTATCAGCAGGGCCATGTGCGGAGTGCCGGTGCCCAACGGCGCGAAGGCGAGCATGGCCAGACCCGAACCCAGGACCAGCGAGGCGCCCAGGACACCGCGGGCGAGCCGGCTGCTCACCCCCCGCCGGGTGAGGGCGGCGGAGACGAAGCCGACACCGACCAGAGCGACGGCGGAGCCCAGGTACGGCAGCGCCACCAGGTTCCCGGCGACCTGGGACGTGTACCCGAGGCCGTCCTGGAGGTAGAGCTTCAGCCAGGTCACCTTGACCGCCACGGCGGCGTAGGCGCACAGGATCAGCGTCGTGAGGCCGATCATCGTGCCGGTGGCGAACACCTTCCGCAGCGGAGCCCTCTCGGGAAGCTCGACCGAGGAGGCCGCGTGGATCCCGACGGGCGATTCGGGACCCTCTCTGCCGACCAGCAGCCACAGCACGGCGACGACGAAACCGACCGCCGCCAGTACGGCGAACGCGGTGTGCCAGTCGTAGGCGGTGACGATCCAGGTCAGCGTGGGAGCCCCGATCACCGGCCCGACGCTCGTGCCGGCGATCAGGACCGAGCTGGGCAGCGCGCGCTTCTCGGGCGGGAACCAGGTGTGGGCGATATGCATGGTCAGAGCAGTCGTCGGGCCCTCGGCGAGGCCGAGCAGCACACGGCAGACGACCAGAGTGCCGAAGCCCACCGGCCAGGCGAGCGGCAACAGGGTGACCGCCCAGATCACCACCACGGCGAAGAGCAGCCGGGTGGGGCGGATGCGCGCCATGAGCCAGCCGCCGACGATGCCGCCCACCGCGTAGAGCCAGAAGAAGCTGGACTGGACGACGCCGAACTGCGACTTGCTGAGGCCGAGATCCTCGATGATGTCGGGCCCGGCGATGTTGGTGACGATCTTGTCCGCGTAGTTGATGACGAGAAGGAGGGTGAGGAATCCGGTGACCAGCCATGCCTGGCGGCCTCCGGACACCCGCCCTTCGGCCCTGCCGCCCTGGGGCGCGGCTGCCTCCGCCCTGTCCTGATCGATGGTCATGAGACTCCCTGGGTGGTGAGGACACACTGCCTGGAGCAAGCGATTCGCAGTCAAGCATTCAGATCTTTTTCGCCACAACCCTTCGAAAAGCGGATTTACAATTCTGAATCCAAAAATTATGTGAATGACATTTCAGTTATTGGCTCCTGTGAACGCCCCCGCGACTCGGGGGCCGGCCGTGCGGCCGCAGGTCACCGGGCGGCCCGGGGTACGCGCGGGCCCGAACGACCGGGGGCGCGACGGCCGTCGGATACCCTGAGGGAACGCGGTGAGCGGCCCCGGGCCGCACGGGAATCGACGTACCGCCGGGACAGCAGAAGGACGACGGACGTGGCAGCGCGCAGACCGCCCAACCGCAAGGCCCTGATCCGCGCCGCGGCCGCCGAACTCTTCCTTCAGCGCGGCTACCACAACGTGTCCGTGACTGATGTGGCCGACACCCTCGGCATCACCGCCTCCGCCCTGTACCACCACTACCGCAACAAGCAGGACCTGCTGCTCCACACGGTCCTGGGCAGTCTCGACACCGTCGACGCCCTGATCGGCGAGGCCGGCGACCTGGAAGCGGCCCTGAGCGCCCTGGCGGCCCTGGTCACCGGGGAGCGCGGAGTCCTCGCCGTCTGGGAACGCGAGGCCAGGAATCTGGAGGACGCGCAGCGCGCGGCGATCCTGGAGCAGGAGATCGAGGTCGTCGCGCGCCTCGTCCCCCTGCTCCGCGAGGAACGGCCGGAACTGGGCGAAGCCGAAGCCCAGCTGGTGGCCCGGGCCGTGCTCGGCGCCCTGGGCAGCCGGGTCCGCCATCGCATCGCGCTGCCGAAGCGCCGCCACGAACAGCTGATGCGGCTCATCGCCTCCGCCGCCGCGCACGCCCCCGTGCGCACGGCCGCGGCGCCCCCCGCCCGGCGTCCGGGGAGCGCCGCGTCCTCACCCGGCTCCCCCGCGCTGCGGATACCCCGGCGCGAGCAGTTGCTGACCGAGGCGATCCGGCTGTTCGACGAGCGCGGTTTCCAGTCCGTCACGATGGCGGACATCGGCGAGGCGGGCGGCATCGTCGCCTCCGGCGTGTACCGCCACTTCCCCCGCAAGAGCGATCTGCTGATCGCCGCCGTCAACCGGGGCGGCGAGCGCATCAGAACGTCCGTGGAGACGGCGCTCGACCGCGCCGCCGACCCCGGGGAGGCGCTGGAGCTGCTCCTGCGCGCCCATATCGCGGTCTCCCTCGAACAGACGCACCTCATGGGCATCCTGTCCAACGAGCGGGACCAGTTGCCCGACAGGGAGCGCACGGCGCTCCGCCGGCTCCAGGCCGACTACCTCGACGTATGGGTCCAGGCCCTCGGCGCGGTCCTGCCCGGCCGCGAGTCGGCCGAACTCAAGATCATCGTCCACGCCGTGCACGGAATGATCTACTTCACCATCCGGGTCGGCCGCACCGATCCCTGGCCCGACCTCTCCCAGCACCTGATGGACCTCGGCATGGCGGTGCTGACCCAGGAGTGACCGCGCTCCGCCCGCCGAGGGTCCGGCC
This sequence comes from Streptomyces sp. NPDC014894, assembly GCF_043080985.1. Taxonomy (NCBI): domain Bacteria; kingdom Bacillati; phylum Actinomycetota; class Actinomycetes; order Kitasatosporales; family Streptomycetaceae; genus Streptomyces; species Streptomyces sp. NPDC014894. Next base: position 575,314 of record NZ_JBIBWD010000002.1, on the reverse strand, counting down.
GCTGATCTGAGTACGCGGACCCGGTCCGCTGAGTACCGTCCCCGATGCCGGGCGGGGACGGCCGGTGCTGGGATGGCTCCATGACTTCGAGCGCTCCCGGAATCCCCGACAGCACCAGCAGCACTCCCGAGGCCGCCGGTTGGACGGCGGACCGGATCCGCCTGTGGTCCTTCGTCTGCGCCGTGCTGCTCGCTCCGGCCGCCTGGGCCGCCTCCTTCCTCTCACTGGTGAGCGCGACCGCCTCCCGCTGCCTCACCTACGGCGAGCAGTGCCCCTCCCCGGTCCCCGACCTCCTCCTGTGGACACCGCTCACCGCCGCGGGCATCGCCTTCCTCACCGTCCTCCTCCTCCCCGAACGCACCCGCCACGCCGGCACCGCCCGGCTTGCGGCGTTCACCGCGCAGCTCGTCGCGGAAGCGTTCTTTCTGACCTTGATCGCGCTGCCGGGCTGAGCCGCTGGTACGGGTGGCGTGCCGCACGAGCACGGACCGCACCTCAGCAGGACCGGTCCCGCCGCCTCGGCGCAGCTCCTCAAGTGCCCGTTCGACGTCAGCGGCCTTCCCGCCGGCCCGCTTCTCGTCCTGCGGACGCGTCTCGCCCGGCCGCCGGACCCGGCTGTTGTCGGCGCAGTGCGGCAGGGCGTCGGGGCGTCGGGGCGTCGGGGCGTCGGGGCGTCGGGGCCCAGCGTGTCCGGGGCCATGAGTGCTCATCTCGCGGCGGTCCGGTGTCGCTTCGGTGTGTCGACGCGGCGTTCGACCGTGCCCGCGTCGACGGCGGTCGGCGCTTGGCCCTCCGTGCCCGCCGTGTGCCCGCACCGGGAACGCCGCAGCGGGCGTGACCGCACAGCGACGGGTGTGTCAGTGGCCGCTGACACGATGGGCCCATGACCTACGCGACCGCGGCCGACTACAGCTGGACACACTCCCCTTCCTCACCGTTCGGTCACGCGCGGGGCGCCGGGTACTCCCTGGTGCTGGTGCGCGGTATCGGTCCCGAGGAGGTTCTGCGGCGCGCGGGCGCCGAACCGGAAGGCGTCCGCACCGGGTTCGACGCGCTCGTCGAGGAGCATGTCGGCCTCCTGGACGAGTACGACGGATGGCCGGAGTGCACCCTCGCGGGGGCCGTCGCCGTGCCGGGCGAGGGCGGGGAATGGACCCTCGTGCTGGAGCTGGGCGGTGACGCGCTGGGGATGAGCCCCCGGTTCATGGAGGCCGTCTCCTCCGGCACGCGCGCCGTGTCCCACACCGGCAACAGCGGCAAACCCATCCACCTCTTCCACTGGTACGAGGACGGGGCCCTGCGCACGGGCTTCGAGTACCCCGCCCACTGCGACGGCGACACCCCCGACGCCCTGAACGCGCTGATCACCGTCGTCGGCCTCGTCCCCGCCGACGACGAAGCGCCCGGCGCCGACCGTACAGCCGCGTTCTTCGCCCTGGCCGAACACCTCACCGGCGTTCGCGTCACCGAGGAACTGCTGGCCGGGGCCGCGTACCGGACCGGGCTGATACCGGAGGAAGCGTACGACGAGGCCGGGCCCGGACTGTGAACCGTCCCGGGGCGAAAGGGCAGCGACTCGCGCTCGCTGCCGTTCTCGACGGCGAGCGTCTCAGCCATCCACGTACGCGCCGCCCGGCACGGCGACCCGGAGCCGGCCGAGCGCTGACTGCGTCCCCTCGCCCGGCTCCGCGCCGGCCACAGACATCCCAAGCCCCGCCGCAGCGAGGCATACCGAACAAGGGGAGCGTCATGGCCTATGCGACACAGGACGAGTGGGGAAGCCATTTCGCCGAGGGGAAGTGCTTCCGGCCGCTCGGTGAGCGCGAGCGGGCGCTGCTGGCCGAACATGTCCCGGCGCCCTGGCCGTCGTCACCGACAGCGCCGGCCGGATTCTGGTCGGGCGCTCCGCCCAGGGGGCATGTGGGAGCTGCGCGGCGGGAAGAGCAGGGGCGCTGAGGGTCTCGGGGTCGCGGCGGTGCGGGAGCCGGTCGAGGACATGTGAAGGACTTCGTTACGGTTGTGACGAAGTCCCGGTCGGCCGAGCAGGTGTTACAGCGGGGATACCTTCGGCACGTGACGCATGGATGAGCTTGTGCGCATACGTCGGCGCGGGGGATGCCGGACCGTTGTGGTCATCCCGGCGGGTCCGGTGGTCGGTTCGGCACAGGGCGTGATGGATCGCCGTGTCGGTGGCCTTCTCCACCGGGTCCCAGGCCGTCACGCGGGAGGACAGGGAGAGCGCGACGGCCCGGCGGCCGTCGTCGGTGACACCGGAGCGGGTGGCGTAGCCGGGGACGCTGCCTGGGTGGGTCCAGTACCAGCCGCCGCAGGGCAGGGGGATCCGGGCGATGCCGAGGCCGTACCGTCCGCCGAGTCGCGTGTCCACGGTGGTCCTCATCTGGGCCAGTTGCGCGGGCCGCAGCAGTCGGCCGCCCATGAGCGCCTGCCAGAAGCGGGTCAGGTCGTCGGTGGTGGTGATCAGTTCACCGGCTGGACCGGCCCAGCTGTGGTTGAGCCTGGTGGTGTCGATCAGCGGCCCGCCCTCGGTGAACTGCTCGTAGCCACTGGCGTGCGGACGCGGCAGGTACGCCCGCCGCTGGGGCGCGAAGGTGTGCGTCAGGTGCAGCGGCCGCAGGATGCGGTCGGTCACCTCCGTGGACCAGTCACGACCGGTCACCTTCTTGATGATCATGCCGAGCAGGACGTAGTTGGTGTTGGAGTACGACCAGCTCCGGTCACCGGGCTTGTGCCGCATCGCCATCGCCACCAGTCGCTCCGGCGGTATGTCGTCGTTCCGGTGGCGGCGGTATCCCTCGGCGGAGGCGAGGACCGGCAGGTCGATGGTGTAGTCGTACAGGCCGCTGGTGTGCTGGAGCAGCTGCCGCAGAGTGATCCGGTTGCCGTCGTTGCCGTTGCCCCGCACGACGCCGGGCAGCCGGCTGCCGACCGTGTCGTCCAGGGACAGCCGCCGCTGTTCGGCCAGTTGCAGCACCACCGTGGCCACGAACGTCTTGGTGTTGCTGCCCATCCGGAAGTACCCGCCCTCGGGCACCGGTCGGCCGGTTTCCAGGCCGGCCGCTCCGCTGCGAGCGGACCACTGACCGCGCGGGGTGCGCACCTCTGCCTGAACCCCGGTGACACCGGCGGAGCGGATCGCGTCCACGTCGTGCCGCAACACCCGCCCGCTCCGATCGTCCACGGCCGCGGCCGACGCGGCCGGGAGCGTCCCCGCGCCGAGAAGAACGAGAACGGCCCCCAGCGCCACGCGCCTTCCCCGGCGGCGCTCCGCGCGGGCGCCGCGCCCGCTCCACCTCACGGCATTCACGTTTACCGCACCCTCTCCTCGTCGCCTCGCGGCCACCCCTGGTCCCGAGACCACGCATGGGCTGTGTGGTCACGGCGCGTCGGGGACCGTCCACCGCTCATGCAACACCCGCCCCGGCGGGACCGGCCTCCTTCCTCGGCCCGGTCCTGCCGGGGCTCGCGTGCGACGAACGATGTACTGCCGTGTCGTACTCCACGACGATGTCGTGCCACGCGGTCGCGGCCGGCGCCGACGGGTTCCCCGTAGTCGGTGGGATCCTCCTCGGCCATGCGGCGGACGGCGTCGACGAAGCCGCAGGTCGACACATGCCCAGGCCAGCGGGCTTGCCCGCCTGCACGTTGGCGAGGAGGACGATCTGTACGCGGACCTCGTCCCCGGCCCCGGAGAAGAAGACGTACGCCGGCGCACTGTCCGTCGCCCTCCACCGGGCCCCACTCCAGCTCCAGGGAAGGGCAGTCGGCGGCGGAGAGACGGCAGCCGAGGGGCTCCTTCCCGCAGGTAGCGGAGATGCCGCGTCCGGGCCGGACTGCTCAACCGCCCGAGGGCACCCGACGCTTCACCCTCCCGCCCCTGCTTGTGACACCCCTGTGACGCGGGACTGTGACCGCCATCACTCGCGAGGGATCAACTCCCTGATGGGATAACCGGATGAGCAGACTGGCCTTCCCTCGCCCGGCCCTCGCCGTGACCGCGCCCCTGCCCGTGTCCCTGGCCGCGATCGCGTTGCTGCTCACGGGCTGTGGGACGGAGCGCCCGGACGCGGGGCGCGCCGGTGCGGGTGCGGCCGGGGCGTCGTCTGCCGCGCAGGCGGAGGACGCGGGCAAGGACGGTGTGCGGATCACCTCGTTGACCCTTCCGTCGGCGTCGCCCTCCCCCAGCCGCGGTCTCTCCGTCTCGGCCGACGATCTCGATCGCGGTTCGGACTCGGGAGTCTCGGCCGCGTACGAGGTCACCAATCGCGGCGGCGAGGCACTGACCTACACGATCGTCTTCACGTTCATGAGCGGTGACAGCGGCGCCATGGCCAACCAGACCGTGACCGTGCGCGATGTCGGCCCCGGGAAGACCGTGCGAGGCACGGTACGGGCCGGAGTGCTGCCGCCCAGCGCGCCGCGGGTGACGCGGGCCGAGGTGCTCGAAGTGACCAAGGTCCCGGCGGCTGAGGCTCCGGTCGAGGCGGGCGTCTGTCCCGCCTCCGGGATCCGGGTCAGCGCCGATCAGGGCGATGCGGCGATGGGGCTGCGCGTCGTGAGCCTGCATCTCGACAACTGCGGTACGCGCGCCTACACCGTCGAGGGCTACCCGCTGCTGGAACTCCTGGACGAGAACCGCGAGCCCGTCGACGGCGTGGAGATCCTCGACGGCAGCGGCGAGATCTCCACCGGCGCGGGGCCCGACGAACAGCCCCGGCGCGTCACGCTCGCACCCGGTGAGTCAGCGACCGCCGGCCTGGTCTGGCGCAACACGACCGAGTCCGGCGCCCCCGTGAACATCCCCTATGTGAGGGTCAGGGCGAAGGCGGACGCCGACCCCGTGACCGTGACCCCGAACCTCGATCTCGGAACCACCGGAAAGCTCGGGGTCAGGCCCTGGAAGAAGGCGGAGCGCTAGCGCGCCGGGCGGATCGTCGCTCCTCCGGGCGCGTCGCCGCGTCCCCTTTCCGGTGACCGGCGGACGGGACGGCCGTCGGGGCCGTCGGTGAGCCACGAGCCGTCGCCCAGGGGCACCACCTCGTACGGGTTGGTCGCCTCGACGGTGATTTCGCCGCTGAGCGTGCCTGTGCGCACGTCGACCAGGTGGTAGCGGAACCAGTCCTCCTCGTCCTCGCTCTCACCGCCCAGGGTGACGATCGCCGTGTCCTCGGTCAGGTAGCCGCCGCTCCATTCGACGAAGGCGTCCTCCAGGTCGTGCCCGAAGGAGTCGACCGGGAGGGTGAAGAGCACCTCCCCGCCGGGGTGTTCGTGAAAGGCGACGTCCGCCTGCCCGTGGTCGACGGTCATGAACTGCCGCCCGGACGGCGCGAGGTCGATCAGGCAGCGGTCAGACCACGGGAATGTCATGAACTCCGGGGCGCTGTCCGTGCCGGCCGTGCCCCGGAGGATGACGGAGCCGTCCTGGCCCTCGCCGATGTTGAGGTAGACGCTGCCGTCCACGGGGTGCGCGTAGTGGCCGGAGCCGTGTCCGACCGTCTCCAGTGCGCGGCGGGCGAGCACCGCACCGCTGTCGGCGTCGTGCAGGACCCACTGGTCCCCGTCCCCGCGTCCCGCCATCGCGTCCGGCCGGTAGACCCACACCGTGCGGCCGTCCGAAGACAGCGCGCAGTCGGGCCGATGGCCATGGCGTACGTCGGAGCGCGGTTCGAAGTCCGACGCCCACAGCAGGTCGCCGACGCGGGTGAGGCAGACGACGCCGTTCAGCGTCGTGTACACGACGCGTTCCAAATCCTGCCGGACCGCCGACGCGACAACCTCGTCGCCGTCCCTCGGCCGGAACACCGCGACGGGCTCCAGGGCTCCGAGGACGCCGGCGGGCGCGACATAGGCATGGATCCGTCCGTGGCGGTGACGCGTGATGACCTTCGGAATCGGCGCAGGAGTCATCCGCCGAGGCTAACGACCCGGTCGGACCGATCGAGATCCAGGGCGGCGCACCTGTCGAGCGCGGCCGCTCCGGGCCGCCCGGCCCGGCAGAGCGGTCATGCCGTCGTGCGGTTATGCGGTCAAGCGGGAGGCGAGGATGGTCTCGGTGATCTCGCGCAGTCTCGTGGCGTCCGTCTCGCTGAAGGACTGATGGCCGAGGCTGATCTCCTGCCGCTTCTTGTAGGCGCTGATCGCCTTCGCGGGCGGATCGTCCAGAAGCTCGATGATCGGCTCAATTCCTTTCGCCACCGATGTGGCTCCGATCCGTTTGGCCAGATCCACGAGCAGCCGCACCGGCTTCCTGTACTCACCGGAGAAACTGGTCGCCACGAAGACCGGATTGTAAAGGACGTACCGCACCTTGCAGCTCCTGTGCGCCTTGGCCATGCCGACACCGAGCAGATCGTTCGCGCGGCTGCCCTGCATCATGGCCTTCAGACCCGTGTAACCGTGTTCCAGCTGAAGGTCGTCCCAGTGAATACCGCCGACGGGAACGCCGGGGCCGCAGATGTTGAGCACCACCGGATTGTCGGCCGATTCGAGTCGCGGCAGCAGTTCATCGCTCAGAACGTACCGGCTGAGATAATAGAGCGCGAAGGTGCTCTCGAAACCCTCCTCCGTCACGGTCCGATCGCGTCGGAAGTGCTGGGCGCCGAGCACGAGCGCGTCCACCACGGGGAAGATCTCGGCGATCTCCGCCACAGCCCGGTACTGCTCACTCACCAGGCTCAGATCGGCCCGGAGGAAGACAGCCCGGCCGGCCGCGCCGGACCGCTCGGCCTCCGCGAGGAATTCCGCGCCCTTGTCGGGATTCCGGCCGATGATCAGCACGGACCAGCCGGAATTCACGTAATGCCGGGCCAGAGCACGCCCCATGCCGTCGGTGCCGCCGGAGACGACCATGTTCTTCATGTCACCTGTCTCTTCCCCGGACGCGGGGCGCACCCGACGAGCGGACGAGCGCGCACAGCCGAGGAGTCGGGAATCGATCGGATCCCGATGCTCTCCGGGGGCCGCTGGGCGCACAAGACGGCACATTGCTGTGGGTTACCGACAGGGAGGTAACCATCGAGGTGGGCGGGGGGTGCGGACGCGCGCCACGCCGAATCGCGCGACGGCGGAGGGGCTGACGGGGGCACAGGGCACGGCACGGGTGGTCGCTCGTACGCGAGCAGGTCGCGTGTGCGGGTCGTCGCGGGCGGCGGGTCAGCCGGGCGGCCGGGCGTCGTAGCGGCTGCGGCTGTCATGGATCCGGGTGCGATGGGCGGAGGCCCAGCGGCCGAGTGCGGCGGCCGGCGCGAGCAGGGCCGTACCCGCCTCCGTCAGCGCGTACTCGACCCTCGGCGGCACCGAGGCGTGGACCGTGCGCACCAGCAGGCCGTCCCTCTCCAGCCGGCGCAGGGTCAGCGTCAGCATCCGCTGGGAGATTCCCTCGGCCGCCCGCCGCAGTTCACCGAAGCGGAGCGACCCGTCGCGGAGCTGTCCCAGCACGATCAGCGTCCACTTGTCACCGATGACCCCGAGGATCTCGTGGACCTGCCGGCACGCCTCCTGCTCGGACTGCCCCTCACCGTTCAGCCACTCGTCCGCGTCTTCGGGGGCGTCCGTGGCCGGATCGCTCGGTGGCCTCATCCGCTCCCCTGTGATCGTGACGCGCGCACACCCGTCGTCCGAGTGAGGCAACTGTACTGAACACGCCGTTCCCGCGAGAGGCGTCGTCCACCGGGTCGATGGTCCGGCGGGGTGTCACCGGAAGGCGGGGCCGGGCGCGCCGTGGCTCAGCGGTTCCGTGCGGCGTACGGGCGCAGTGGCGGCTCCTGGACGGTTCGCGGGGCGGTGGCGAGGGCCGCGGCCGCCGCGGGGATCACCACGGCCGTCGCGCGGACGACGTCGAGGGCGCCGACGCCGGGGACGTGGGGATGCCCGAGGCACGCGCCGGCCGGCAGCCGTCGCGGGTCGGCGGGGCCGGGGCGGCTCAGCGCGTCGACCGCGAGCCGGAACACCACCGAGTCGTGGACGAGTCCGATGTGGGTCACCGGCCGCGCGCCGCAGACCTCCTGGACGGCGATGTTGCGGGCCCCGTCCTTGGCGGCCGTGCGGTACGGGACGACGACCAGGTCGTGGCGGCTGTAGATCGAGGTGTACGAGACCGCGCCGGGCGTCCGGTCGCCGGAGTTCAGCGCGGCGAGGAAGGCGGAGCCCCGTCTCATCTGGTGTGCCGCCGCCGCACACGGCAGCGCGCACAGCGGCTCGCCGGCCGCGGTGCCGTGTTCGGGCGTGCCGAGGCTGACCACGTCGTCGACCATGTCCCGCAGCCCCGGCCACCAGGTCAGCGCCCAGCGGATCTGGAGGCCGCCCTGGCTGTGCGCGACGACGTCGGCTCTGCGGCCGGTGGCATTGTGCAGCGCGGCGACCGCGTGGACGACGTACTCGGAGGACTCCTGGATGTCGCCGGTCGACCGGCCGGGGAGGTCGACGGTGCATACGTCGTACCCCTGGTCCCGCAGCGCGGGGGCGTAGTTCCAGCTCCAGTTGAGGCCGGCGTCCACCCCCGTGCCGTGCACGAGGAGGACCGGCTCGCGCTGTGAGCGCGGAAATCCGGCCGGGCAGTCCAGGGCGGCCGCCGCCCGGTCGGGGGGTGTGCCCAGCGGCGGCCCTTCGACGGGGCCCGCGCCGCCGGGCCGTGGCGCGGTCCGCGCGGCCGCGGGTGTGACGAGCGTGAACACGATGGCCGTGACGAGTACGACGAGGAGTAGGCCGTGGGCGGTGAGGGCGTCGCGCAGGCGGTCGCCTCGGGGTCCGTGGGGGCGCATGGGGCTCCTTCCATCCGGTGTTCCGGCGGCTGGGGTGGGGCCGCACAGCCGAATGTCACACGGGTCCGGGGCAGCCGGAAGACGCCGGGAGGGCGTGGGCGAGGGGCGCGGGCCAGTCCTGTGCGCCCGCACACCGCGGGCGCTGTCCACGGTGTCCGGCGCACAGCCGGACCGCTCCGGGTCAGGAGACCGCGCCGGATCCGGCGTCGGGCGGGGCGCTCACCCGCCACGCCTCCAGGGCCAGGGCGAGGTCCACCACATCACGCGGGTGCGCCAGCCGTCGGCCGGTGAGCGTTTCGAGGCGACGCAGTCGGTTGCGGACGGTGTTGCGGTGGCAGTACAGCCGCTCCCCCGCCCGCCGGGTGGATCCGTCGCGGTCCAGCCAGGCCGCGAGCGTGGTCAGCAGGTCGGTCCGGTCGGCGGGCCGCAGCCGCAGTACGGGACCGAGCACCTGGTCCGCGAAGTCTCCGGCCAGCTCCGGCCGGGCCAGCGCGAGGGCCCGGGAGAGCCGGTCCCCGAGATGGTTCAGCTCCCCGTCCGCCCGGCAGGCGCCGAGCGCCAGTTCGGCGAGGCGGCGGGCCCGGCCCAGTTCGGCCGGGCCCGACACCACCGCGCTGACGCCCCCTCGCGTGTGCGCCCCCACGGGAATGAGCGCGCTCAGGGCGGTGGGCGGCCGGTCGCCGAGCAGCGCCACGATCGCCGTCCCGTCGTCCTGGGGGCACCAGTACAGCTCGACGCCGTTGCGGACCTCGTGCCCCGGCCGGGCGTCCGGGGGCCGAACGCCGGGGCCGCGCAGCAGGACGATCGTGTACCGGCCGTGCCGGGGCAGGCCCAGGGACGCGGCGAGCGCCGAGGTGTGCGCGGGGTCGGCGTGGCCCCGGAGCAGCGCCTGAAGCGCGGGCCGGTGGTGACGGCCGTCGTCGGACGGCGGCCCGGCGACGGCTCGCCGGTGGGCCTCGGCCGCCAGGGCGACATCCGCGTCGGCCCTCCGCCACAGATCGGCGGCGGCGTACGCCATGGCAGGGAGCCGCTCGGGCGACTCCCGCACCACCCGCGCGACCAGCGCGTCCCACAGGCCGGCCGTCCCGACGCGGTACGCGTCCAGCAGCGCCTGGAGCGGGACGCCGTCCCGGCCGCGCCGGTCGCCGACGGCCCAGGCGAGATCGCCCGACTCCGCCGACCGGTCCGGTGTGACGAGCCCGGCGACGAAGGCGGTGAACGCCGTCAGCGCGGACCGCGTCAGGTCGGGCGGGGAGTGCGCCGGATCGCCGTAGTACGGGCTGACCGCGCGCACTTGGGCCACCACGCCCTCCGTGAAGGCCGGCAGATCGGGGCGGAGCAGCTCGGCCGAGTGCCGGAGCACGGACTCGACGTCCGCCCCGGACGGGCTGCCGGGCCAGCAGTCCGGACGCGGCTCGAAAGCGTACGGCCCGCGCAAGGTCACCTCCGTCAGACCGACTCCACTAGCGTTAGCCATTATTCACATCATGGCTTATGTGCACTTGAATGAAAGCCTTATGATTGAGTGAATCAGGTATTGCTCATTCACTATTGACCGACTGTCACCAGGGAGGGAGGCCGCGATGCCGTCGCTCGGACCGACCGGGGGAACCGCGGACACGACGGGGGCCGGGGAAGCCGCGCCCTGCGAGCCGGACGCGCCTCATGCCGAACTCGCCGAGTTCTACCGATTGATCGATACCGTCCTGGCCCGCTGCCGTGACTTCCAGAGCACCCTGGCGAGCGTGGAGGACTCCCTCGTGGAGCTGCGCGCCGCCCGCCGCCCCGGTCCGCCGCCGGCGGTGCTCGGCGGCTCTGCCGGGCAGTCGGCGTGGGCGGATTTCTCCGTGGCGCTGCGGGCACTGAACGGGGCCATGACCCGCGCCCGGGCGGAGGGCTATCGCGCCGCCGTGGACGACGGGGGCCTCAGCCTCACCGATGTGGCCCGGGTCGCGGGCCGCTCCCGCCAACAGGTCACCCGGCTGGTCAACCGGGGCCGGGACTCCCGTGGGGCCGCGCCGGGACGCCCCGCGCCGGGGCCGGTGACGTACGCCCGGCCCCGGCGCGCTCCGTGACGCGGGCCCCGCTCCCCGGCGGACCCGGTCCCGTTCGCCGCGGTCGGCGGACGGGACCGGGTCGGCGCCGGCTTCGGTCAGGCGGCCGGCGGTACGGCGGTCAGGCGGTACGGCGGCCCGCGGTCAGAAGCCGGTGACCCCGGCGCCGGCCGCGGCCTCCCGCGCGTCCTTGGGCAGCCGGGTGTCCAGCGGCGCGCGCTTCGCGCCCGGCGTCAGCCGGTTCAGCTCCCAGCCGCCCCGGTCCTTGGCGGTCGCCCGCAGATTCCAGGACGAGGCCATGCCCGCGTACAGGAATCCCTTGTCCTCGAAGGGGAGGAAGACGCGCACGCCGTGCTGCGAACGGTTGCCGAAGCCGTTGAGCGTCTCGGCCACGGCCGGCTTGGCCGGGTCGTCCATCCGCCAGACCTCCCCACCGCCGAGGGTGGCCTTCAGCGACGGGCCGGTCACCAGTTCCAGATTCTTCTTGGCGACCTGCGACAGGCCGTTGTTGAGCGCGGTGAAGTGCGAGCCCGGGGTGATCAGGCCGGTGCCGTCGAACGTGGCCATGTACAGACGGTCCTGGAAGACCGTGAAGGTCCAGGCGTACGCGTTGCCGACATTGCCGTTGAAGCCGGACGGGCCGAACTTCGGGCGCTGGCCCAGCAGATTGGGCTTGGAGGTCCACCGCTTGGTGTTCGGGTTGTACACCGGCAGCTTCTCCTCCCCGTACAGCAGGGTGGTGCGCTGCTTCTCCGTGCCCGGATCGCTGATCCGGAAGACCGTGGCCGGGCGGGCGGCCGAGATCATGTCGCGCTTGCGCAGGGTGTCGCCCTTGGGCTGCCCGTACGCCTTCCACATGGTCTGCACCGCGCCGACCGCCGCCTGGTTGTAGCTGCCGACGTACAGCTCGCCCCGCCACTCGGTCAGCGCTCCCCAGGCGACGCCCTTGCCGAGCACCGGGTCCGGGTCGTACTGGTCCCAGGAGAAGATCGGCTGCCAGGCGGCCGCGCCGTCGAAGGTGAGCCCCGCCGACGGGATCGGCGGGCTCATCCACACCTTGGACGCGCCGCCGCTGACGGCGCCGCGCTCGCCGGGCACCTGGGTGCCCCAGCCGGAGGCGACGAGACGGTCCTTGAACGTGGTGAGGTAGCCGGGGTCGTTCTCCAGCTGGGCGACGACGTCGAAGGCGAACGGATTCCCCTTGTCGCCGGTCCAGCGCAGCACCCGGCCGCCGTTGACTCCGGGCGCGCGGCCCGCCAGGTACAGATTGCCGTCCGCGGCCACCACTCCGCCGCGCGCGCTGACCAGGTCGGTGTACGCCTTGGAGCCGAGGAACTCGCCGGTGCTGCCCTCGAAGGCGAACATCGACAGACCCTGGCCCACGGTCTGCCCCTCGTTCACCGTCTGCCCGAAGAGGAAGACCACGTCGTTGTGGGCGGCGGCGCCCCGAAGGCCCACGGTGCGCTTGAGCAGCGGGTCCGAGACCGGGGTCAGATCCTCGACCTTCTGGGTGTCGGCGTTGACGCGCAGCACCTGGGGGGTGCGGGCGTCGCCGTAGATCTCGCCCAGCGTCCCCGCGCCGGCCCCCTTGCCGAACTCGCACACGTCCGCGTTCCTCACCAGGTACGGGGTGGTGTCGCCGGAGTAGGTGGAGGAGGCGTTGCAGGCGATGTTGGAGAGGGTGCCGAAGTACGCGTGGTCACCGGACCGGGCCGCGCTCCAGACGTACGCGCCGTTGATCTTCGGCTGGAATCCGGACGGGCAGCTGCCGGCCCGGGGCTGCGGGCGCGGGCCGCCGATGGACTTGAAGCACTCGTCCACCTGGGCGCGGGCCGCCTGCCGGACGTCGAGGACCGGTCCGCGGTGGGCCGAGACCGACGGGCGATCGCGCTCCTGGGGCGCGGCGGGCGCGGCCGTGGCGTACGGCGTGACGAACGCCGCGAGCGCGGTGGCGCTCGTGGCCAGCAGCGCGAGACGGCGGCCGCGCGACGGCCGGCCGGTTCTGGACAGTTTCATGACAGATACACCTCTGTGTCGTCGTCCGCTCCCGATGGGGGCGTGACAGAGCATCAGGGCGCACCTCGGGGGTGCGTCAACGGCCTCCGGCGCGGAGACGGGGCGCGGTGGTGTGGTGCTCGTCACGGTCGCGGGCGCGACTGCGGCCGCCCGGGTCTGTCCGTCCCGGCGCGGCGGTGGTCCGGGCCGGGCGCGTGACGGGGATGTGGGCCGGACGCCCGGCGGCGGTCCGGGCGGGGCGCGCGGCGGGGTGGCGGGCCGGGCGGGCGGTGGCCGACGGCGTCGACCGCCGCGTACGGGAGCCGGCCGACACGGCGGCGGCGGCGGCGGAGGTCATGTGCCCGTTCCTCCACGAGGCGGCTCCTCCACCAGGTCGACGAACGCCCGTGCCGTCGGCGAGAGTTCCCCGGTCCGGTGGTACAGGTACGCCTGGCGCGGAACGCTGAAGCCGACCGGCCGGATCACCGCGCCGAGCAGTCCCGCCGCGCGCGCGGCGGGCTCGGGCAGGACCGTCGCCCCGGCGCCCGCGAGCACGAGGGGGATGACGGCGTCGCGATGGGCGGAGTCCACGGCGACCGTGAGGGAGGGCAGCTGGAGGGCGGCCAGTTCGACGGTGATCCAGGTGCCGACGGCGGATTCCGCGGCGGCGCCCATGACCACGTCGTGCCGGGCCAGCTCCGGGAGTCCGACCGGGCCCTCGGGCAGGGGGGTGCCGGGCGGGAAGACCGCCATCAGCTCGCTGAGGGCGAGCGGGACCGCGCGGTGTTTGGGGTAGGGGGCCGGATGGTCGTGGAGCAGGAGTTCGGCCTCGGCGCGCCGGAGCGAGGTGAATCCCTCCGCGCCGTTGGCCGCGTCGCGCACCCGGATCCGGACGCCGGGATAGCGCGCGCGGAACTCCGTCACGATCCGGACCGCGGGGTCCACCGCGAGGGCGGGGACGACGGCCAGATCCAGCCGTCCGGTCGCCAGCACGCCCACTCCCTCGACCGCCGCCCGGACGCCGTCGAAGGCCCGTAGCGTCCGTCGGGCGGGGCCGAGCAGGGCCCGCCCCGCGGGGGTGAGGGACAGCTTCCGTCCCCGTACGACGAGCGGGGTCCGCAGCTCGCGTTCGAGTTCCTGGATCGCCTGGGAGACCGAGGGCTGGCTCAGATGCAGCCGCCGGGCCGCCTCGGAGATGCTGCCGGCCTCGACGGCGGCGACGAAGTAGCTCAGATGACGCCGTTCCATAGGCACTGCCTATCACATCCAAAGGAATCCCAAGGCTTCTCCGGTGCCGTTGGGCGGCATAGCGTGCCGGTCATCGGGACACCGGCCACCGGCCACCGGGCCACCGCGTCGTCAGGCGGTCGGGCCGCCGTCACCGCATCGTCGGGCCGCCGAAACATCGGGCCGCCGGGGCGTCGAGACATCGAGGCGTCGAGGCGTCGAGGCGTCGAGGCGTCGAGCGAAGGGATCTCATGCAGGGCATCCAGCGCGGTCTGCGCATTCTCGAAGCGGTCGCCGCCCACCAGCCCGTCGGGGTCGGCGAGATCTCCCGGATCTGCGAGCTGCCCAAATCCTCGGTCCAGCGGATTCTGCGGGCCCTGGCCGAGTCCGGCTGGATCCGCGCGGCCGACGAGGAGCACACCCGCTGGACGCTGACCTCCCGGATGCTCACCCTCGCCGGGACCGCCTCCGGGGAGCGGGGCATCCGCGAGGCGGCGCTCGGCCCCATGCGCGAACTGGGCGCGCTGACCGGGGAGACGGTCACGCTCCAGGTCCCGGACGGCCCCTTTCGCATGGTGCTGATCGAGCGGATCGACTGCCGGCATCCCGTCCGGACCCACAACCGGCTGGGCGCGACCTCCCCGATCACCGCCACCTCCACCGGCCTCGCCGTCCTCGCGCTGCTGCCGGACGAGGAGGCGGAGCGGATCCTGGCGCGACCGGTGCCGCGGCTCACCGCGAACACCCTCACCGAGCCGGGCCTGATCAGAGCGCGGCTGCGAGAGGCCCGCGCCCAGGGCTTCGCCGTCAACCGGGGCCAGAACCGGGACGGGGTCTGCGCCGTGGGCGCCGCCGTGACCGGACCGGCCGGCGCCCCGGTCGGCGGGATCGGGCTGTCGCTGCCCGACAGCCGCTTCGACGCCCGCCGCGTCCCGTGGTGGGCACGGCAGGTCCGGGCGACCGCCGAGGCGGTGTCCGCGGCGCTCGCCGACTGAGCCCCCTGAGCCCCCGGCCGGCGACCGCGCCCGGCCGAAGAGACCACGGCCGCCCAGAACACGTCCGCCGGCAGACGGCGCGCAACCACCCGAGGGAGCTGTACGCATGAGCACGCGCATCGAGGTCCCGACAGGGGTCTTCCTCACCGAGGACCGGCTGGCGATCCAGGCCCTGGCCCGCGAATTCGTGGCCAGGGAGGTGCTGCCGGCGGCCGCCGAACTCGATCCGGTCGCCGGACAGATCCCGATGGAGCTGCGCCAGAGGATGGCCGGTCTCGGATTCTTCGGCATTCTCATCCCCGAGGAACACGGCGGCCTGGGCCTCGGCGTCTGCGAGTACGCGCTGGTCGTGGAGGAGCTGGCGCGCGGCTGGATGAGCGTGGCGAGCCTGATCGCCCGGGGTCAGCAGTTCACGCACGGATTCAGCGCGGAGCAGCGGGCCGCGTATCTGCCGCGTATGGCGCGGGGCGAGTTCCTCGGCGCGTTCGCCCTGTCGGAGGCCGACGCCGGTTCGGACGTGGCGAATCTGCGCTGCCGTGCCGAGCGGGAGGCGGACGGCGGCTGGCGGATCACCGGACAGAAGATGTGGTGCACCTTCGCCGACGGTTCCGACTACCTCCAGGTGTTCGCGAGGACCGAGCCGGTCGATCCGGCGCGGCGCTCGCGCGGCATCACCTGCTTCCTCATGCCGAAGGAGCGCGGCACTCTGCCCGAGGGGGTGAGCGGCAGCCCCGTACGCAAGATCGGGTACCACGGCTGGCGGACCTGGGAGCTGTCGTTCGACCGCGCCCGGGTCGAGCCCGGAATGATCGTCGGCGAGGAGGGCCGCGGCTTCGGCGTCGCCATGGGCGACCTCGTCCTCGCCCGCGTTCACACGGCCGCCCGCTCCATCGGCCTGGCGCGGGCCGCGCTGGAGGACTCGATCGCCTACGCGAAGGAGCGGGTGCAGTTCGGCAGGCCGATCGCGGAGAAACAGGCCATCCGGTTCAAGATCGCCGACATGGCCGCGCAGATCGAGGCGTCGCGAGCGCTGCTGCACCGGATCTGCGCGGACCACGACGCCGGCCGGCCGGCCGGCCGGCGTCCAGGCGTCCATGGTGAAACTGCACGCGAGCGAGATGGCCGAGCGGGTCACCAGCGAAGGGGTGCAGATCCACGGCGGCGCCGGTTTCACCACGGACTTCGCGGTCGAACGGCACTGGCGCGACGCCCGTCTGACCAAGATCTTCGAGGGCACCTCGGAGATCCAGATGAAGATCATCTCCGACGCCCTGCTGGGACGCTCACGATGACGGCCGTCCCGCCGCACGCGTCCGGGCCCCTGCGCGGTCTGACGGTGCTCGATCTGAGCCGGATGCTCGCGGGCCCCTTCTGCACGGTGGTCCTCGCCGACCTCGGCGCCACCGTCCTCAAGGTGGAGCCGCCGTTCGGCGACATGACCCGCGCGCAGGGGCCGTACGCCGAGGGCGACGAGCTCAAGGCGTACGGCGGCTACTTCCAGTCCGTGAACCGCAACAAGCAGGGCCTGGTCGTCGACCTGACGAAGCCCGAGGGCGCCGAGGTGATCCGCCGGCTCGTCGCCACCGCCGACATCCTGGTGGAGAACTACCGGCCGGGCGTGATGGAACGGCACGGACTCGGCTACGAGCGGCTCGCCGCGATCAATCCGCGCCTGATCTACACGGCGGTACGCGGATTCGGCGATCCGCGCACCGGCGTCAGCCCGATCCAGGACTGGCCGAGCTACGACATCGTGTCCCAGGCGATGGGCGGTCTGCTCGGGATCACCGGCCCGGCCGGCGGACCGCCCGTCAAGGCGGGTCCCGGCCTCGGCGACACCCTGCCCGCCCTGTTCGCGGCGGTCGGCGCGCTCGCGGCCGTACGGGAGCGCGAGATCACCGGGCTCGGCCGGTTCGTGGACGTGGGGATGTACGACGCGGTCGTCGCCGCCTGCGAGCGGATCGTCTACCAGTACTCGTACCAGGGCGTCGTGCCCGGACCGGAGGGCAACGCGCATCCTCTGCTCTGCCCCTTCGGGCTCTTCCCCGCGTCGGACGGTTTCGTCGCGCTGGCCGCCGCGCCCGCCGACCACCACTGGGTCCTGCTGTGCGAGGTGATGGGACGCCCGGAGCTGGGCCGGGACGCGCGCTACGCGCGCAACACCGACCGGGTGGCCCGCCGGGCCGAGGTGCTCGGCCTGGTCGGTGAGTGGACCGGGCGTCACACCCGCGCCGAACTCGCCGGACTCCTGGGCGGAAGAGTGCCCTTCGGGCCGGTCAACACCGCGGACTCGCTCTTCGAGGATCCGCATCTGCGCGCACGTTCCATGCTTCAGCGGGTCGAACACCCGGGACTGGACCGTCCGGTCACCGTCGCCGCGGGGCCGATCCGCTTCGCGGGCGGGGCCGAGCCCGTCGTCCGGCGCGCGCCGCTGCTCGGCGAGCACACCGACGCCGTCCTGCGCGGGTACGGCTACTCCGGCGAGGACATCGCACGGCTGCGCGCGGCGGGCGCGGTGGGCGGCGGGACGGACGCCGTCCCCCCGGCTCCCCCGCTCTGAGCGATGCCACCGGCACACCGTCCCCGCTCCCTCTCCCCGAGGCCCGGCCCGGACGCCGTCCTCGCCGCGCGGCCGCGCTCCCCTCCCCCGCCGGCCCCCTCCCTCCGCACCAGCCCCGCCCGTCATCCGAAAGGCAGCCATGTACACCACCCATATCGGCACCTCGACGCCGGACTCCATCGACATCTACGGGTACGACCTGTGCTCCGAGGTCATCGGGCACGCCGGTCTGGCCGACCTCGTCTTCCTCGGGGCCCAGGGGCGGCTGCCCACGGGCGATGAGTCGAAGATGCTCAACGCCCTGATGGTGGGCATCGCGGAACACGGTTTCACGCCCAGCTCCCTGGCCGCCCGGCTGACCTGGCTCGGCGCTCCCGAGGCGACGCAGGCCGCCGTCGCGGCCGGGCTGCTCGGCGCGGGCAGCGTCTATCTCGGCGCCATGGAGCTGACGGCCCGTACGCTCCAGGAGGCGCTGAAGGCCGGGACCGGCGAGCGGAGCGCCGAGGAGACGGCGGGCGCGATTCTGGACCGCTTCGAGGCCTCCGGCGAGAAGGTGCCCGGGTTCGGACATCCGACCCATCGGCCGCGCGATCCGCGGACGGCCCGCTTCTTCGCACTCGCCGAGGAGTGGGGCTTCCTCGGGCCGCACAGCGTGCTGCTCCAGGCGGTCCACGCCGAGATGGAGCGACGGCGCTCCCGGCTCATCACGCTGAACGGCGCGGGCGCCTTCGGCGCGGTCATGTCGGATCTGGGGTTCGGCTGGCGGCAGGTGCGCACCGTCGTGGTGGCCGCCCGGGCCGTGGGCCTGGTCGGCCATATCGCCGAGGAGGCGGCGCGGGGCACGGCCGACAGCACCGCCCAGGCGCTCTTCCGGCATGTCGAGCACCAGACCGACTACCGGCCGCGGCGCTGAGGGCCCCGGCGATGGAGACGGGGACCGCCGAGGCCCTCGCCCGCTGGGCCTGGTCGTACGAGCCGGACGCGGACGATCTCGCCCTGGCCGACCGCTCTCTGCGGGACACCCTCGCCGTGACGCTCGCGGCGCGGGGGCACGAAGTGGCGGCGCTCGCCGCCGCCCTGCCCGAGGCCGCCCGCTGGGCCTCGGTGGGCCATGTGCTGGACTTCGACGACGTCCATGTGGGGTCGACGAGCCATGTCAGTGTGGTCGCGGTCGCCGCGACGCTGGCGGCGCGGGGCGACGCCCGCGCGTATCTCGCCGGGGCCGGTGTCATGACCAGGCTCGGCAGGCTGCTCGGCTGGCCGCACTACGCGGCCGGCTGGCACGCCACCTGCACCCAGGGCGCGCCCGCCGCGGCCGTCGCGGCCGGTGTCGCGCTGGGGCTGCCGCCCGAACGGCTGGCGGCCGCGATGGCGCTCGCCGTCCCCTCGGCGGGCGGTGTGCAGAGGGCGTTCGGTACGCACGGCAAGGCGCTGCAGGTCGGCTTCGCGGCCGAGGCGGGGGTGCGGGCGGCGCGTCTCGCCCGCGCCGGGGCGACGGCGGACCCGCGCGCCCTGGACGCCTGGCTGGAGCTGGTCGGCGGCGTCCGCGCCGGGATCGGAGCGGATCCACAGGACCGCCCGGCCGTGGCCGACGGGCTCGCCGTCAAGCTCCATCCCTGCTGCTACGCGATGCAGCGCCCGATCGCCGCCGTCCGCGAGCTGCGGGAACGGCACGGCGGCCTCGACCCGGCGGACGTCGTCAGCATCGAGGTCACCACGCCCGGGGCGAGCATGCGGCCCTTGATCCACGATCGGCCGCGCACGGGGCTGGAGGCCAGATTCAGCATGCCGTACGCCGTAGCGACCGCCCTCCTCGACCGCTTCCCGGACTTCACGTCCTTCACCGACGCGGCGGTCCGCAGACCCGAGGCCCGGCGTCTCGCGGCCGCCACCGAGATCGTGCGCACGCCGGGCGGCGACGGCCTGCTCTCCGGTGAAGTGCGCCTCCGTCTGGGGCTGGCCGACGGCGGTGTGCTGCGTACGAGCCTCGCGCGGCCGCCGGGCTCGCCGCTGCGCCCGCCGACCCCGCGCGACCTGGCGAAGAAGTTCGCGGCCTGCGGCGACGACGTGCCGGGACTGCTGGACGGCGTCACCTGGTCCTCGGCGCCCGGGCTCCTCGCCTCAGCGCTTCGGAACCCGTCGCAAACACTGGACACGCCCGTTAGTGCGGATTAACTTATCTCCCACCCGGCAATATCTCGCCATCGCGAGAACAGTGGCTTGATGCAGCTAATACCGCGCCGGAGACGATTTCGATCGCCGCACCGGAACCTGACGCCACGGAAGACATATTCAGCGCTAGTTCACTTTTAAGCTGCCAGGAGATCTCGTGCCTCACGCTTGGCCGAAGAACATGCCGCCGTCCCTCGACCTCCCGCGAGTGGGGGCCGACGCCCTGCTCGCGGGGGCGGCCCGCGCGTATCCGGACCGGGTCGCGCTTCTGGACGGCGAGGAATCGCTGACCTTCGCCGAACTGCGCGCGGCGGCGCTCCGGGTGGCCGGCGGTCTGCGCGCACGGGGTCTGGAGCCCGGCGACGCGGTGGCACTGCACATGCCCAACACCTACTGGTACGTCGTCGCCTACTACGGCGCCCTGTGCGCAGGACTCGCGGTCGCCCCGATCAACCCCGCCCAGCCGGCCGGCGCGCTGCGCGCCCAGCTCGCCGACTGCGGCGCCAAGGCCGTCTTCACCCACCCGGCCAACGCCGCCGTGCTGTCCGAGGCGGCCCCGGAGACGAACCGTCTCCTCGTGCACGTCCCCGGCACCGCCGCCGGCCCGGCTCCCGCGGACGCGGTCCTTCCCGCCGGCTCCGTCCCCCTCGGCGAACTGCTGGCCGCCGATCCGCTGGAGGGCTACGCCGTCGATCCGGACCTCGTCGCGCACCTCCAGCTCACCGGCGGCACCACCGGCCGCTCCAAGGCCGTACGGGTCCTGCACCGCAATCTCGTCGCCAACGTGCTCCAGACCAGTTGCTGGCGCGCCGCTTCCCTGCCGGGTCTCGACGAGCACGGCGGCGTCCGCGTCACACGCGTCGACGACCCCGCGCCGGGGACCATCGTGCCCGGCGAGGGCTGCAACATCGCCATCGCGCCCTTCTTCCACGGCCTCGGCCTGGTCGGCCACAACGCCAACACCCTGCTCGGCGTCACCGCGGTGATCACCGGCGGCCGGTTCGACGCCGACCAGTTCATCCGCGACATCGAGCGTTACGGCGTCACCCACATGTCCGGATCCCCCGCCATGTACTACGGGATGCTGCGCAGCCCCGAACTGGGCAAGCGGGACCTGTCCTCCGTACGCATGATCACCTCGGGCACCGCGCCGATCGACACCACCGCGCTGCGCAGGCTGCGCGAGATCCTGCCCGGCGCCGGCGTCACCGAGGGGTACGGGCTGAGCGAGGCGACCATGGCCCTGACCATGTCGCCTCCCGGGGCGGAGATCGAGACCCCGATCGGCAGCGTGGGCGTGCCGATCGCCGGCACCGAGGTCGAGATCCGGGCCGAGGACGGGGTCACCGTGCGGCGGCGGGGCGAGACCGGTGAGATCTGGGCGCGCGGCCCGCAGATCACCGACGGCTATCAGGACGACCCGGAGCTGACCCGGGTGCAGTTCGCGGGCGGCTGGCTGCGCACCGGCGACATGGGCTATCTCGACGAGGACGGCTTTCTGTTCCTGGTGGGCCGGGCGAAGGACATGCTCATCTACAAGGGGTACAACGTCTATCCGCAGCCGCTGGAAGAGCTTCTGTGCTCCCATCCCGCGATCGCCCAGGCGTCGGTGGTCGGCCGCCCGCATCCGGAGTTCGGCGAGATCCCGGTCGGCTTCGTCGTCCTGCGCCCGTCCTTCGAGGCCGGCGGCAGGAGTTCCTCGACGAGGTGATGGCGCATGTCGCCGCGCGGGTCGCCCCGTATCAGAAGATCCGTGAGCTGCGGGTGGTGGACGCGCTGCCGCTGACGCCGACCGGGAAGATCCTCAAGACGCGGCTCAGAGAGCGTCTTCGCGACAGCCCGCGCTGAAGCCTCCGCCCGTCCGGAGCCTCGGACTTCCCGACCTGCTCCGGGCCTCCGGATTCGGATTCCCCGACCTCCGGATCCCCAGACCTACGAGTCCCACGACACCTGCGAGTCCTGCGGGACCTACAGGAGCTACGGGACCTACGAGAGGAACACCGTGGACAGCGCCGCGTTCGAAGAGATGCTGGGAGCGGTCCGCCGCTTCATCCACAAGGACGTCGTGCCGCGCGAGCGCGAGATCGAGCTGGCCGACGAGGTCCCCGCCGAGATCCGCCGCAAGGCCGTGGACATGGGCCTCTTCGGCTACACCCTCCCCGAGGAGTACGGCGGCATGGCCGCCTGCGTCGAGGAGGACGTCCGGCTGTGCTTCGAGTTCGGCCACACCAGCCTCGCGTTCCGTTCGATGTTCGGCACCAACATCGGCATCGCCGGCCAGGTGCTGGTGAACCACGGCACCCGGGAACAGCGGGAGACCTGGCTGCCGAGACTGGCCGGGGGAGCGGTGGCCTCGTTCGCCCTGACCGAGGCCGAGGCCGGCTCCGATCCGTCCGGCATGACGACCCGCGCCGCGGACACCGGCGACGGCCACTACGAGATCAGCGGCGCCAAGCGGTTCATCACCAACGCGGCGGTCGCCGACGTCTTCATGGTCTTCGCCCGTTCGGGTGATGGCGGGAGGGCGACCGACGGCATCTCCTGCTTCCTGGTGGAGAAGGGCGCCCCGGGACTGACCGTCGGTCCCAAGGACGCCAAGACCGGCCAGGCCGGCGCGTGGACCTCCGAGGTCTTCTTCGACCGGGTCAGGGTCCCGCACTCGGCTCTCGTCGGCGGAACGGCCGGCCGGGGCTTCGACGCCGCCATGCGCTCGCTCGCCAAGGGCCGGATCCATGTGGCCGCGCTCTGCGTCGGCCAGGCCGCCCGGGCGCTGGAGGAGTCCGTCGAGTACGCCCGTCACAGCAAGCAGGGCGGGGAGCCCATCGGGCGCTTCCAGCTGGTGCAGGCGATGCTCGCCGAGAGCCGGGCCGAACTGGACGCCGCCCGCGCCCTGGTCCTCGACGTCGCCCGCCGGTACGACTCCGGGGAGGACACCAGGATCGGCCCGTCGACGGCGAAGCTGTTCGCCAGCGAGACGGCCGGCCGGGTCGCCGACCGCGCCGTGCAGATCCACGGCGGCATGGGCTACATGCGGGACACCGCCGTCGAGCGCATCTCCCGCGATGTCCGCGTGATGCGCATCTACGAAGGCACCAGCGAGGTCCAGAAGCTCATCATCGGCCGCGCGCTCCTCCGCGGCTGACCCACGACCCCAGCGAGAGACGGACACGCCATGACCACCGCACAGGACCTCGACTGGAACGACGGCGCCGACCGGGAGAACGCGAACCGGGGGCTGATCGACAGGCTGGACCCCTGCGTCGTACGCGACGACACGGGCCGGGTCGTCTGGGACAACGACCGCTGGGACTTCCTCACCCGGGACGAGCGCCCGAAGACCGTGCACCCCGGTCTCTGGCGGCAGGCGGGCCACAACACCGCACAGGGGCTGTTCGAGGTCGCCCCCGGCTTCTACCAGGTGCGCGGCCTCGACGTCTCCAACATGACCATCGTCGAGGGCGACACCGGCGTGGTGGTCGTCGACCCCCTGGTCTCCAAGGAGTGCGCGGCCGCGGCGATGGAGCTGTACCGCCGCAACCGCGGCGACCGTCCCGTCCGGGCCGTCGTCTACACCCACAGCCACGGCGACCACTTCGGCGGCGCGCTGGGGGTGACCACGGCCGAGGACGCCGCCGCCGGGCGGGTGGAGATCGTCGCCCCCGAGGGATTCATGGAGCACGCGGTCAGCGAGAACGTCTTCGCCGGTCCCGCGATGCGCCGCCGCGCCGTCTACATGTACGGCAAGTCCCTGGCCCCGGGCGCCACCGGCACGGTGGGGTTCGGCATCGCCCAGGGGCTGTCGACCGGCTCCATCGGCCTGCTCCCTCCGACGCGGACGGTCACCCGCACCGGCGAGGAGCTGGTGCTCGACGGTGTGCGGTTCGTCTTCCAGCTCGCGCCCGACGCCGAGGCCCCCTCGGAGATGAACTTCTACTTCCCGGACCACAAGGTCCTGCTCATCGCCGAGATGGTCAACCACACCCTGCACAACGTCCTGACGCTGCGCGGCGCGCTCGTCCGCGACGCCCGCGCCTGGGCCTCGTACATCACCGAGTGCGTCCGGCTCTTCGCCGACGCCGACGTCCTCATGGGCTCGCACAACTGGCCGACCTGGGGTCACGCCGAGGTGCGCCGCGTCCTCACGGAACAGCGGGACGCGTACGCGTACCTGCACGACCAGACCGTACGGCTGATGAACCGCGGGATGACCGGCCCGGAGATCGCCGAGGAGATCACCGCCTTCCCCGGCGAGCTGGGCTCGGCCTGGAGCGTCCGCGGCTACTACGGCTCCCTCAGCCACAACGTCAAGGCCGTCTACCAGCGCTACATGGGCTGGTTCGACGGCAACCCGGCCCATCTGTGGCAGCATCCGCCGGTCGAACAGGCCAGGCGGTACGTGGACTTCATGGGCGGCGCGGACGCCGTGACGGCCAGGGCCCGCCGGTCGTTCGACGAGGGCGACTGGCGCTGGGTCGCCGAGGTCCTCAACCATGTGCTCTTCGCCGAACCCGATCACTCCGAGGCCCGGGAACTCCAGGCGCTGACCTTCGAGAAGCTGGGGTACGCCCAGGAGAACGGCGTCTGGCGCAACTTCTACCTCACCGGCGCCCAGGAGCTGCGCGCCGGATCCGACGGGCCCGCCGGCAGCGAACCGCACCACCGGAGCCCGGACATGCTCGCCGGTCTGACGACGGAGCAGATCTTCCAGTCCCTGGCCGTCCGCCTGGACGGACCGCGCGCCGCGGCCCACCGGCTGCTCCTGCGGTGGGAGTTCGGGGACGTCGGCGAGGTGTGGACGCTCCTGGTCCGCAACGGCGTGCTCACCCCGATGCCCGGCGACGCCCCCGACGGGGAGGCCCCGCAGCTCACCCTGCGGCTGCACCGCGTCGCGTTCGACCGGATCCTGGCCGGGCGGGCGACCTTCGCCGACGGAATAGGCTCCGGCTCGGTGATCGTGGAGGGGGACGCCGGCGTGCTCACCACCTTGTACGGGCTGCTGGAGGAGCCCCCGGCGCACTTCCCGATCGCCCTTCCGTGACCAGGCCGCCGACAGCACGGCGGCCGGCTCATCATCCGCTCCATCGCAACGAAGCGAGGCTGACGCCATGACCGACATCGTGGAACACCACCGGCTCTTCATCGGGGGCGCCTGGGTCGAGCCCTCGGGCCCCGACACCATCGAGATCGTCTCCCCCGTCACCGAACAGGTCGTCGGGCGGGTGCCGCACGCCACGCCCGCCGACGTGGACCGGGCCGTCGCCGTCGCCCGGGAGGCGTTCGACCACGGACCGTGGCCCCGGACGACGCTCGCCGAGCGCGTCGAGGTCGTGACCCGGATCAAGGACGCGCTCGCCGCCCGCCACCGGGAACTGGCCGAGCTGATCACCCTCCAGAACGGCTCCCCCATGCTGTTCTCCGTCCGCGGGCAGGCGCTCTCCGCCGTCGGCGCGTTCGGGGTGGCGCTCGCCGCCGCGGCGGAGTTCTCCGAGGAGGACGAGCGTCAGGGCCTGGGCGGACCGGTCCTGGTACGCCGCGAGGCGGTCGGGGTGGTCGCCGCCGTCACGCCGTGGAACGTGCCGCAGCTGACCATCGCCGGAAAGCTGGCGCCGGCGCTGCTCGCGGGCTGCGCCGTCATCCTCAAACCGTCCCCCGAGACCCCGCTCGACGCGCTGTGGCTCGCCGAGCTGTGCGCGGAGGCCGGGGTGCCCGAGGGCGTGCTCAGCGTCCTGCCCGCCGGCCGTGAGACCGGCGCGCATCTGGTGTCCCACCCGGGCGTCGACAAGGTCGCCTTCACCGGGTCCGTCGACGCGGGCAAGGCCATCATGGCCGCCGCCGCGGTGAATCTGACCCGGGTCTCCCTGGAGCTGGGCGGCAAGTCCGCCGCCATCCTCCTCGACGACGCCGATCTGTCCGTCGCCGTCCCCGCGCTCGTCGGCGGCACCTGCGCCGCCAACAGCGGCCAGGCGTGCGTGGCCCTGACCCGCGTGCTGGCGCCCGCCTCCCGCTACGACGAGGTCGCCGCCGCCCTGACCGCCGCGTTCTCGCAGCTCAAGGTCGGCGATCCGGCCGACCCCGCCACCGTGGTCGGCCCGATGGTGACGAGGAGTCAGCGCGACCGGAACCTCGACTACATCCGCGTCGGCCAGGAGGAAGGCGCCAAGCTGCTGACCGGCGGCGGGGTCCCCGAGGGCCTGTCCACCGGCTGGTACGTCGAGCCGACGCTCTTCGGCGACGTCACCAACGACATGCGGATCGCCCGCGAGGAGATCTTCGGCCCCGTCGTCTGCCTCATCCGCTACGAGGACGAGGACGAGGCCGTCGCGATCGCCAACGACTCCGAGTTCGGCCTCTCCGGCGCGGTGTTCGGCGCCGACGGAGAACGCGCGACCGCCGTCGCCCGCCGCGTACGCACCGGAACCATCACCGTCAACGGCTTCCGTCTCGACCTGGCGGCCCCCTTCGGCGGCTACAAGAACTCCGGCATCGGCCGGGAGTTCGGCCCCGAGGGGCTGGCCGGCTACTTCGAGTACAAGTCCATCAACCTTCCCGCGCCCGCGCGGGGCTGATCACCCGACCGAGGAGTTCCCCTCATGCACGCAGCGATACTGCACCGGACCGGCGACGAGACCCTCGACGTCAGGGACGTCGAATCCGTGTCCTTCGGACCGGGCCGGGTCCGTGTGAAGATGCACAGGGCCGGGCTGTGCCACTCCGACCTGTCCGCCATGAACGGCGTGCTGAATCACCCCGCGCCGTTCGTCCCCGGCCATGAGGGCGCGGGCGAGGTCGTCGAGGTCGGCGACGGCGTCACCCATGTGAAGCCCGGTGACCGCGTCATCGTCTGCTGGATGCCGCCGTGCGACGCCTGTCGCTCCTGCAAGGCGGGCGACGGCCATCTGTGCCGCAGCGGCTACCGCAATCTCGCGAACCCGAACTTCAAGAACGGCGACACCGTGTTCCCCGGCATGCTGGGCGCCGGCACCTTCGCCGAAGAGGTCGTGATCGCGGCGTACGCGGCCATCCCGATCCCGGACGACGTGCCCTACGACATCGCCGCCCTGGTCGGCTGCGGTGTCACCACCGGCATCGGCGCGGCCCTCAACACCGCCAGGGTGCGGCCGGGCTCCTCGGTCGTCGTCATCGGCCTCGGCGGCGTGGGGATCAGCATCCTCCAGGGCGCGAAGGTCGCCGGAGCCGCCCGGATCATCGCGGTCGACCCGACGGCGAACCGACGGGAGCTGGCGCTGAAGTTCGGCGCCTCCGAGGCGATCGCCCCGGAGGAGCTGGCCGAGGTGACCAAGCAGGTCACCGGCGGCTTCGGCGTCGACTACGCCTTCGAGGCCGTCGGCAAGGCCGGCACCCTGCGGGCGGCGTACGACGCGACCCGTCTCGGCGGCACGGTCTGCCTGGTCGGCGCGGGCTCGCGCACGGATCTCACCGATCTGAGCATGGCGGAGCTGGTCCTCAACGAGAAGAAGGTCCTCCCCTCCTTCTACGGCGGGGACGACATCCGCCGCACCTACGCGACGATCTTCGACCTGTGGCGGGCGGGCCGTATCGACCTGGAGTCGATGATCACCCACCGCGTACCGCTCACGGACATCAACGAGGCGATCCGCCAGATGCACACCGGCGAGGCCCTGCGCACCGTCATCGACATCGCCTGAGCCGGTCGGGTCCCGTCGGTCCGGCGCCGTACGCCGGCCCGCCGGCCGCGGCTCACCCGCCGGGCGCGCGCTCCTCGTGGAGCGCGCGCCCGGCGGGCGTCGTCTCCGGGCGGTACGAGGGGGCCGTGGCGTCGGGGACGGCCGTCCCGCTCAACGCGGCCGGACGCGACGGCCGCCGCGGCGAAGCCCCTCGGCCCCGGCGTCCCGCGGCCGCGCGCCCCACGCCGCCGCCCGGAGAGCCGCGCCGGCCGTCCTCTGCACCACGAACGCCGACCCGCCGGAGCGCCTCGCGAGGAGCCCGCGCGGCGAGACCCGGGCCGTCACAGTCCGGAGGCCCGGACCCGGAGCGTCACAGCGCTCCGGGTCCGGGCCGGGGCGGCTCGGGGCTCGGGGCTCGGGGCTCGGGGCCCGCGAGGGAATCGTTCCGCCGGCGCGCCCGGCCGTGCCGCCGCCGGACGCGGCTGGCCGAGACGCCGGCGTCCTCGGCTATGCCTTCGGCGCGAGGGCGTCGACGGTCGCCGCGTCGACGCCGGCCTCGGTGAGCACCTGGCGGGTGTGGACGCCGATGACGGGCGCGGGGCGGGGAACGGCCGCGGGGGTGCCCCGGAAGCGGGGCGCCGGCGCGGGCTGGAGCAGGCCGTTCTCGGTGTAGTAGGTGCCCCGCGCCGCGTTGTGCGGATGGCTCGCGGCCTCGGTGAGGCCGTACACCGGGGTCACGCAGGACTGGGTGCCGTCGAAGGCGGCGGTCCACTCCTCGCGGGTGCGTCCGGCGAAGATCTCCGCGAGCCGGAGGCTCATCGCGGGCCAGGAGCCCCGGTCGTGCTGCCGGGCGAAGAGCGGGTCGCCGGTGAGTCCGAGGACGCCGAGCAGCGCCGCGTAGAACTGCGGCTCGACGCTGCCGACGGCCAGATGCCCGCCGTCGGAGGCTCGATAGGTCCGGTAGAAGGGCGCGCCGCCGTCGAAGAGGTTGACGCCTCGCGCGTCCTCCCAGCGGCCGGTCGCGAGCAGGCCGTGGATCAGGGCGAGCTGTACGGCGGTGCCGTCGGTCATGGCGGCGTCGACGACCTGGCCCGCGCCGGTGCGTTCCGCGCTGACCAGGGCGGTGGTGATGCCGAGGGCGAGCAGCATGCCGCCCCCGCCCATGTCGCCGACGAGGTTCAGCGGGACGGGCGGGTGCTCGTCGGCCGCGCCGAGCGCGCCGAGCGCGCCCGCGACGGCGATGTAGTTGATGTCGTGTCCGGGGGCCTGGGCGAGGGGGCCGTCCTGGCCCCAGCCGGTCATCCGGCCGTAGACCAGGCGCGGATTGCGGGCGAGGCAGATGTCCGGGCCGAGTCCGAGGCGTTCGGTGACGCCGGGGCGGAAGCCCTCGATCAGGGCGTCGGCGGTCTCGGTGATCGCGAGGACGGCCTCGACGCCCGCGGGGTCCTTGAGGTCGAGTGCGACCGAGCGGCGGCCCCGGTGCAGGATCGGGTGCTTGGAGGCGGTGCCGGCCTCGGCGGGGCGGTCGACGCGGATGACCTCGGCGCCCTGGTCGGCGAGGAGCATGCCGGCGAAGGGGCCGGGGCCGATGCCGCCCAGTTCGACGACGCGGATGCCGGACAGCGGGCCGGCTGCGGCGGTGGTGGGTTCGTTGCTCACGGGGCTCGGCTCCCTTGGCTCACGGGTGCGGTACGGGACCGGCCGCCCCGGGGACGGGGCGGCCGGGCGAAGGGCTGGGCAGGGCGCGGGGGCGGCGGCGGGATCCGGCGCCGCGGCCGTCAGAGCCCCAGGTCCTTGGCGATGATGGTCTTCATGACCTCGCTGGTGCCGCCGTAGATGCGGGAGACCCGGGTGTCCGCGTAGAGGCGGGCGATCGGGTACTCCAGCATGTAGCCGTAGCCGCCGTGCAGCTGGAGGCACTTGTCGATGACCCGGCCGGCGACCTCGGTGCCGAACAGTTTGATCTTCGCGGCGTCCGGGCCGGTCAGCTCGCCCGCGTCGTCGAGTTCGATGCCACGGTCCACCATGGCCTGGAGGGCCTCGACCTCGGCGGCGCACTCGGCGAGGACGAACTTGGTGTTCTGGAAGGCCGCCACCGGCTTGCCGAAGACCTGGCGTTCGCGCACGTAGTCACGGGCGAAGCCGATCGCGGCGGAGGCGGAGGAGACCGCGCCGACGCCGATCTGGAGGCGCTCGCGGGCGAGGTTCCGCCCGAGGTAGGAGAAGCCGAGGTCCGGCTCGCCGAGGACGTTCTCCACCGGGACCCGGACGTCGGTGAAGGACAGCTCGGAGGTGTCGGAGGACTTCAGGCCGATCTTGTCGAGCTTGCGGCCGTACGCGAAGCCCTCGCTGTCGGTGGGGACGACCAGCAGGCTCAGGCCGTGCCGGCGGTCCTCGGCGGTCGCGGGCGAGGTACGGGCGGCGACGACGCACAGCTCGGAGTTGCGGGCGCCGGTGATGAAGGTCTTGGAGCCGTTGAGGACGTAGTGGGAGCCGTCGTCGGAGAGCCTGGCCGTGGTGCGGATGCCGGCCAGGTCGGAGCCGGTGCCCGGCTCGGTCATGGCGATGCACAGCATGGTGTCGCCGGTGGCGATGCCCGGCAGCCAGCGCTTCCGCTGGTCGTCGTCGGCGAGGTTCAGCAGATACGGCAGGACGATGCCGGTGGAGACTCCGTAGTGGCCCAGCGAGACCGCGGCCCGCGCGCACTCCTCGGTGATGACGACCTGGAACTTGTAGCTGATGTCGCCGGAGCCGCCGTACTCCTCCGGTATGTCGAAGCCCATGACGCCGAGCGCGCCGAGCTTGCGGAAGATCTCGCGGTCGACGAGGTTCTCCTTCTCCCACCGCTCGAAGTGGGGCGTCACCTCCTTGGCGATGAAGTCCCGGATCATCGCCCGGAATGCCTCGTGCTCCTGGGTGTAGAGAGTGCGCTTCATGACGGTTCCCTGGGTTCGTGCGCGGTCGGCGAGGGGCGCGGCCCGCCGGGCCTCGGCGGACCGGCGGCGCGTACGGGTCGGGGCGGGGCGGTGTCGTGCGGTGCGCCGCCGTCGATGGCGATGGCGATGGCCGACGGCGGCGCGGGGTGCTTCGGCCGGTGGGCGACCCGCGTCAGCGGGAGCCGCCGTCGACGGTGAGGACCTGCGCGCTGATGTAGTCGGCCTCCGGGGTGCAGAGCAGATAGATCGCGCCGGCGGCCTCGGCGGGAGTGCCGGGACGGCCGAACGGATTGGTCCGTTTGACGGCCTCGGCGATCCGCGGGCTGACGCCGACCTTGATCTGCCGCCCCTCGATCTCGACGGTCGCGTCGTCGTCGGCGGTGGCCTCGGTCATCCGGGTCAGGATGAAGCCGTACGCGACGGCGTTGACGTTGACCTTGTAGCGGCCCCACTCCTTGGCCATGGTCTTCGTCAGACCGATGATCCCGGCCTTGGCGGAGGAGTAGTTCGCCTGTCCCGGGTTGCCGTACTGGCCGGAGACCGAGGAGACGTTGACGACCTTGCGGTGGTATTCGGTCGGGTTCGCCCGGATGTACGGCTGGGCGGCGCGCAGGATCCGGAAGGGGGCCTTGAGGTGGACGTCGAGGATGGCGTCCCACTGCTCGTCGGTCATCTTCTGGATGACGGTGTCCCAGGTGTATCCGGCGTTGTTGACGATGATGTCCAGGCCGCCGAAGGAATCGACGGCGGTGTTCACGAACCGCTCGGCGAAGCCCTCCTCGGTGACGGAGCCGACGCAGGCGACGGCCCGGCCGCCGGCGGCCGTGATGTCGGCGACCGTCTCCTCGGCCGGCTCCTTGTCCAGGTCGTTGATCACGACGCTCGCGCCCTCGGAGGCCAGCTTGAGCGCGACCTCGCGGCCGATGCCCCGGCCCGAGCCGGAGACGAGGGCGGCCTTGCCGTCCAGGGTTCCCATGATGTGCGGTGTCCTTAGGCTCGTTGTGGCACGTCAGTCGACGGTGACGGCGGCGGACCCCTTGAGGGTCACGGTGCCGTCGGGAAGGGTGACCGTGAGGTCCAGCCGGGCGACGCCGTTCTCGACGCCGGTGACCGTGCCCGTGCAGACCGGGGCGGCGTTGACCGGGGTGATCGCGGCGAAACGCACCCCGTAGGAGACGATCCGCTCCTGGGGGAACGAGTCGGTGAGCAGCCGGCCCAGATACGCCATGGAGAGCATGCCGTGGGCGAAGACGTCCGGGATGCCGACCTCGCGGCAGGCGTCGGTGTCGATGTGCACCGGATTGTGGTCGCCCGAGGCCCCCGCGTACAGCGCGAGCACGGTACGGGTGATCCTCGGGGCTTCGAGGCTCAGGCTGTCGCCCGGCTCCAGGGTCGTCATCGCCGGTCCGCCTTCGGGTCGCGCACCACGGTGGTGCTGGTGAGCGTGGCGATCGGCGTGCCGTCGCGGGTGACGTGGGTGTCGCGCACGATGAACTCCAGCGCGCCGCCCTTCTTCGTGTACACGTCTCTCACCTCTGTCTCGAAGGTCAGCCGGTCGCCGGCGTACGCGGGGGCGTGGTAGGCGAACTCCTGGCCGCCGTGCAGGACCGTGCGGATGTCGATGCCGAGGTCGGTGAGGAACGAGCCCCGGTCGGGGCGGTCCAGCTCCAGGCAGAAGAGGAAGGTCGGCGGCAGGGGCAGGTCCGGGTGGCCGGCGGCCCTGGCGGCGGCCGGATCCGTGTACACGGGGTCGCTCTGGCCGGTCGCGCGTGCGAAGAAGCGGAGCCGGCCGGGCTCGGCCACGGTCTCGAACGCGTCGGTGCGGGCGCCGATGACGGCGGGATCGATGGGCACGGTCAGGACACCTTCTCGAAGAGGGTGACGACCCCGGCGGTGCCGAGGCCGAGATTGTGCTGGAGGCCGAGGGTCGCGTTCTCGACCTGGCGGGCCCCGGCCTCGCCGCGCAGCTGCCAGGTGATCTCGGCGGTCTGCGCGAGTCCGGTGGCGCCGAGCGGATGGCCCTTGGAGAGCAGTCCGCCGGACGGATTCGTGACGACCCGCCCTCCGTAGGTGTTGTCGCCGTCGAGGACGAACTTCTCGGCGCCGCCCTCCTCGCACAGGCCCAGGCCCTCGTAGGCGAGGATCTCGTTGACGGTGAAGCAGTCGTGGAGTTCGGCCACCCGGACGTCCCGGGGGTCGACGCCCGCCGTCTCGTAGACCTCGTTCGCCGCGGCGCGTGTCACATCGCTGCCGACCAGGGACATCGCGCTCTTCTTGGCGAAGAGGTCGCTCGCGTCCGACTGGAGGGTCTGGGCGGCGATCGCGACCTTCGGGGTGAGTCCGTGGCGCCGGGCGAAGTCCTCGCTGCACACGATGGCGGCGGCCGCCCCGCAGGTCGGCGGGCAGCACTGGAGGCGGGTCAGCACTCCGGCGATCCGGGGCGAGCCCAGCACCTCGTCCAGGGTGATCGGGTCGCGGAAGACGGCGTACGGGTTGTTCGCCGCGTGGGTGCGCGCCTTGACCGCGACCCGGGCGAAGGTGTCCGGTCGTATGCCGTACTTCTCCAGGTACTCGGCCCCGGCGGCGGCGAAGTACTGGGGTGTCGCCGGGAGGTCGGGGTCGAGGTCGTGGACGGCCCGGAGCCCCTCGGCGAAGTCGGTCAGCGGGGCCGGGCGATCGGTCCACTTGGCACCGAGGGCGCCGGGCGGCATCTGCTCGAAGCCGAGCGCGAGGGCGCACTCGACCGCGCCGCTCCCGACGGCCTGCCGGGCCAGCCACAGCGCCGAGGAGCCCGACGCGCAGTTGTTGTTGACGTTGAGCACGGGGACCCGGGTCATCCCGAACCGGTAGACCACGCGCTGACCGCAGGTGGAGTCGCCGTAGACGTACCCCGCGTACACCTGCTCGATCCGGTCGTACGACAGTCCCGCGTCCGCCAGCACGGCCGCGACGGCGCCCGCGCCCATGTCGTCATAGGTCTTGGCGGCACTGGGCTTGGCGAAGGGGACCATGCCCACTCCGGCCACCAGCACTCTGCGGCTCATGAAGTCCTCCAGATCTAGGTTAGCGCCCCTTCACTTTTCTCGGTCCCATGCCTACTGTCAAGGGATAGCTGTATCCACTGAATGGTTTCCATCGAAAATCTCTCCCCCAGCGCTCCGCGACCTGCGCCGCGCAGGCCGACGCAGGGACGGAGGTACGCGTACGGGGCGGGGGCGGAAGGACGCCCGCCGTCCCCGCCCCCGCCCCCGTCCCCGCCCGGCTCGCGGTCTACCCGCTGGTGCGCCGTACGCACGCGCCGACCACGGCGCGCAGATCACCGGTGCGGGCCAGCAGCTCACGCTGGACGCGCGCGCCGCTCCCCGTCTTCAGCAGCACGGCCAGCGCCTCCTGAACGGAAACGAGGTCCCCGCTGTCCTCCAGCGCTTCCCGCACATGGTCGAACAGCGCGCGCACCACCGCGTCGGCGGGAGCGGGCCGCATGGTGAGGGGGTGGAGCAGCTCGCCCTCCAGGCCCGACCGCGCCGCCCGCCACGCGGCCAGGCGCAGCAGCTCCACCCGGTGGCGGGCGGGCGGCATGCCCTCCTTCCACTGCCGGGCGGCGGTCTCCACCAGGGCGCGGGCCAGCGCGGCCAGAAGCACGGTGGTGGAGGAGTCGAGACAGACGTCGGCGACCCGGAACTCGACCGTGGGGTACGCGGCCGAGAGGCGCGCGTCGAAGTAGACCATGCCCTCGTCCAGCAGCGCGCCGGTGCCGACCATGTCCCGTACCTGCTCGTGATACCGCTCCGCCGAGCCGAACAGCTCCACCGGTCCCGCCGACGGCCACCGTCCCCACACCCGGCTGCGGTAGCTGCTGTACTCGCTGTCCTTGCCCTGCCAGAAGGGGGAGTTCGCGCTCATCGCGAGCAGTACGGAGAGCCAGGGGCGGATCCGGTCGAGGACCCCGACGCCCTCCTCGTCGGACTCGACCGACACATGGACGTGGCAGCCGCAGGTGAGCTGCTCCTGTGTGGTCAGTCCGAAGTGCTCCTCCAGCCAGCGGTGCCGTTCTCCGAAGCCGATGGAGGGGCTGACCGGCAGCGGAGAGGTCGCGAGCGCGGCGACCGCCGCGCCGAGCCGCTCCGCGTGGCGGGACGCCTCGGCCCGGCAGCGGTCGATCTCGGCCGCCAGCTCGCCCATTCCGGTCTGCGGCCGGGTGGCGAACTCCACCTGTTCCCGGTGCAGCTCCGCCTCGAACATCTCCTCCCGCCCGTCGGCCTCCCGCGAGGCGGCGGCCAGCACCGCCGTCGCCAGCGCCCTCGGCTCCCCGCTGTCCGCGTCCACCAGGAGAAGTTCCTCCTCCACGCCCACACTCCGCACCATGACCGCCTTCCCGCCGCCGGCCGTCCCGCACGGAAGGAGGGGACCGCCGGGCATCGCCATCGAATCCGTGTTCATCCTGCTGTCCCCGAACGGGGTTCCCGCGAGCCGCCTCCGACGCCGCCGCGCAACCACCCGCACGGCAGGCACGCCGGCGGCCGGCTCCGGCAGCCGGCCGTCGCTCCGCTCCCGCTTCCCGGTCCCGGAGCGCGTTCCCTCACGGAGCCGGCCGGGGCCCTGGGCGGAACGTGACGCTCGTCATCGCGGCCGGACTCCCTTCGAGCGGGGCGAGATGTGTGACCCCGCGCCTTCCCGCACTCGGAGCGCGTACACGCGCCGCGCCGCTCCTCCGGCCCGGAGGCGACCGGCGGGTGCTCGTCCGTGCCGCGGGGCCGGGCCGGGGATCCGTCCGGAGGCCCGTGGCACGGGGCGGCGCACCGGGGGTACGCGGTGGTCCGGGGCAAGGAGGGGCGGTACGCGGATCAGGGGACGAGGCGGCCCAGCTCCCCGCGCAAGCGCTGTGCGCGGAGGACCAGTTCGAGTTCGAAGCGGCGGTCGGGGTCGTCGATCTCCTCGCCCCACAGCTCCCGGATCTGGCGGAGCCGGTAGCGGACGGTCTGGGGGTGGACCCCGAGGCGGCCCGCGATCTCGGGGGCGCCGCCCCGGGTCTCCAGCCAGGCGAGAAGGGTCTCGGCGAGGCGGCGGGCATGGGTCCGGCCGCAGTGGGCGAGCGGGGCGAGGGCGCGGCGGGCGAGGTCGTCGATCAGCTCCTCGGGCTGGAGGAGGACGAGGGCCTCGGTGTGCTCGGTGCAGTGCAGCACCTCCCCCGCCGGGAGCAGTCCGCGTTCCATCAGGCGTACGGCCGCCTCGGCCCAGCGCAGCGACTTCGCCGCGTCGACCAGCGGCACCGGCGGGCCGATCGCGCCGGCCCAGCCGGTCATGGCGCGCCGCAGCAGTTCGGGGCGGCCCGCCGCGTCCGGGTCGGGCACGACCATGCGGGGCCGCTCGGCCTCCATGTCCAGGAGGACGCCCTCGCCGACGGCGGGCGCGACGGCCTGGCGGGCGGGGCGCAGCAGCACCCCGGCGGCGACCTTGGCGGGCAGCGGCCAGCCGATCCGGGCGGCGCGTTCCGCGAGGGCGGCGGCGATCTCGTGCGGGCTGGCGGCGGGGCGGGTGTGGTGTTCGGCGAGGAGGAGTTCCATCAGCTCGCGCTGGAGCCGGAGGCGTTCGCCGGCCTGTCGGGCGGCGGCCTCCGCGTAGCCGCGCACCGACTCGTCGACGAGGCCGTCGAGGTACTCGTACCCCGCGTCGACCAGTTCGTACATGGCGGGCGGCGGGATGTCGACGCGCTGGCCTATCTCGGCGAGGCGTCGCCAGGTGAGCCGGACGCCGAGGCGGTAGATGGCCTGGAGGGAGTCGAGGCTGCGGCCGCCGATGCCCTCGCCCCGGCCGAAGTCCTGGAAGACCTCGGGGTGGACGCGGGGCCGGTCCTCGGCCGTCCCCAGATGCAGGACGAAGATCTCGATGGCGCGCCGGATGCCGATGAGGGACTTGGGTTCGCCGGAGTCGTCGAGGATGACCGGGACGTGCGGGTACTCGCGGCGGATCTCCAGCAGGATCTCCTCGGCCAGCGTGGGCGCCTCGGCCATGGCGAGCGCCGCGAACCGGCGCACCTGGCTGCGCGGTACGTCGTGCCAGGCCGAGCGGGCGCCGAGCGGCGGCAGGGCGCGTTCGCCCAGCGGGTCGGCGGCCGGGGCGGCGCCCGGGGGGCCGAGGGCCGGAGTGGGAGAGGGCATCCGGATCAGCGCTCCCCGGAGGCCTTCTCATAGGTGACGAGGGGCGTGTTGGGCTGGTCCGGGGTGGCGTTGAGCAGGGCCACGATCCCGAGGGCGGCGCCCACGGCGAGGGCCGCGGAGGCCGCGACGGTGAGTGCGGCGGCGAGCAGTCTGGGCATGCTGGGGATCCAGCCTCTCCGGTCGAAAGGTCGTCCCCACCCTGGATGATCCACACGATCCGCGCCAGTGCCCACGAGTCCCTGTTCGTGCGTGGTCACGGGTCCCCGGTCCCGCTTCCGCGTGGTGGTGCGCGCCGGCCCCGACCGGCTGGGGCCAGTGTCGGCAATGCATTGACACCTAGTCAAGGGTGCGCCTACGGTTCCCGGCCCATACCGCGCCTGCACTTTCTCTTCTCGCGCGCTCACGTTCCGTCACCTTGTGACCTCGTTCTCCCGACCCTGTGTCGAGCCGCCCCGAACCCTTCTGGAGTGCCCGGATGCGCCGTACCGCCTCACCCGTCCCGCTCGTTCTGCTGGGCGTCGGCACCTTTTTGCTGGTGCTGGCCGCGATGCTCGCCTGGTATGTCGAGCCGCGCGCCCAGCGCACCCCGATCGACACCGACGCGACCACGGTCTTCACTGGTCAGGGGAGTTATTTCGACACCAAGAAGGTCAAGCCCGTCGATGACGCGGAGCTGACCATCACCCGGCAGGTCCGCGGGGACGTGGCCGACAGCGAGGCCAGCGGCCGGGCCGTCTGGGACGTGTCGACGAGCGTCGACACGAAGGACACCCTGCCGGCGTCCGACCCCCACGACTCGTTCCAGTGGACCGTGGAACGCTGGGTGACCGACCGGAAGACCAACACGCCCGTGCACTGCTGCCAGGAGAGCCCGCGTTTCGAGGGCGAGGCGTATCTGAAGTTCCCGTTCAACGTGGAGAAGCGCTCGTACCGCTGGTGGGACAGCACGCTGGGCTCCACCGTGGAACTCCGGTTCAAGGAGAGGACCGAGGTCCAGGGCCACGAGGGGTATCTGTTCACCGGCACGGTCGACCCGGTGCGGACCGGGACGCGGCAGGTCCCGGGGGTGCTCGTGGGCCGGCCGGAGCGGGGCCAGGTCCTCGCCGAGGAGTGGTACGCCAACCACGGCATCGAGCTGGTCGCGGACCGGAAGACCGGGCGGATCCTGTTCGCGGCGATCGGGCCGAGGAAGACGCTGCGGGCCCCGGGCGCGGAGTCCGCCGCGAACGAGGTGGTGCTGCTGGAGAGCAGGCGCATCGCGTTCACCGAGGAGACGCAGAAGAAGCAGGTCGAGCTGGCCAGGGCCGACAACCGCAAGTTCCGGCTGGTGGGGCTGACGGGGCCGGTGGGAGCGGGCGGTCTGGGGCTGCTGCTGGCCGTGGCGGGATCGGTGATGCTGTTCCGGAGGCGTCCTGAGGACGCCTCCGCCGCCCCGGCTCCGGCCCCGTCGCCGGATTTCGTCGCCGAGTGATGAAGTACGGCCGGTAACAGGTGCGGAATTTATCACCCCGGTGAGTAGCCGCGGCGAACCGCTGGGCGAAAACTGTCCATCCCACCCACCCGAACACACCATCCGTGCCAGTCCCGGCACATCCGAGCGCGATCCCGGCACCCTCCGGGGCACGCTCGCCCCGGGCCGGAACCCCGCCGGAACCGCGCGTCAGCAGTCACTCCCCGGCGCGGTTCCGGACCCGGCCCGCGGGTCCCGTACCGCTCGAAAACCCTCGCTCGAACCCGTACCACTCGAAACCATCCCGCTCGAATCCGTACCGCCGTGTACCTCCCCGGGTACCGCCTCACCTCGTACCGCCTCGTATCCCCTCGTACCACTCCGTACGACTCACGCTTTCCGTTTGTACGCCCTCCCGTGCCGAACGTGATCCTCGCACCACGGTCTCCGCACGGTTCCGCACCCTCAGACGAGTCGGAGCACCAATGCCCCAGCACGTGCCCGCTTCGCTGCGCACGGCCGGTCCCCGGCCCGCTCAGCTCCCCGCGGCGCCGCCCGCAGAACCGCGCCGCATCGTGTTCCTCTCCCGCCGGGACCTCGGCAATCCCGCCGCCGGCGGTTCCGAACTCCTGGTGGACCGGCTGGCCGACGGCCTCAGCCGGCTCGGCCATCAGGTCACCCTGGTCTGCGGCGGCCCGGCGGCCCGGCGCGACTACCGTGTGGTGTCGGCGGGCGGCGACCTCGGTCACTTCCTGCGGGCCCGCAGGACCCTGGCCCAGCGAGTCGGCGACTGCGATCTGCTGGTCGAGGTCTGCAACGGCCTGCCGTATCTGGCACCGCTGTGGCATCGCGGTCCGACGCTGTGTCTGGTCAACCATGTCCACACCGATCTGTGGGACATGCGCTTCGGCGGCCGGGCCCTCGCACCCGCCGGCCGGCTCGGGCGCCGGCTGGAGCACTGGGCCCTCAAGGAGGCGCAGCGGCACAATCTGATGGTCGCGGTGTCCCCGTCGACGGCCGGGGCGCTGCGCGGGATAGGCGTCGGCGAGGACCGGATACGCGTGGTCCACAACGGTGTCGCGGAGCCAGGGCCTCCGCATCCGCGTTCGCCCACGCCGCTCTTCCTGGCGCTGGGGCGGCTCGTGGAGTACAAGCGGATCGATCTGCTGCTGCGACTGTGGGAGCGGGTCAGGCCGGTGACCGGCGGCCGGCTCGTCATCGTCGGGGACGGTCCGGAGCGGGCCCGGCTGGAGAGGCTCGCGGGCGCCGGAGTGGAGTTCGCGGGCCATGTCACCGAGGCGGAGAAACACCGGCTGCTCGGCTCGGCCTGGCTGCTGCTGCATCCGTCGGCCGTGGAGGGCTGGGGCCTGGTGGTCACGGAGGCCGCGATCCGGTCGACCCCGACGGTCGGCTTCGATGTGCCGGGGCTGCGGGACTCGGTCGAGGACGGCGTGAGCGGGGTGCTGGCCCGGGGCGAGAGTTCGTTCGCCGCCGCCTGGTCCTCGCTGGCGCTCAGCGAGGAGCGCCGGGCGGTCATGGGACGGGCCGCGCGGGAGTCGGCGTCCGGGTACACCTGGGCCAATACGGTACGGGCGTTCCGCGACGTCGCCGTGGAGGCCGCGACCCAGCCCGGCCGTGCGGCCGGCCGTGAGAGCGGTGACGGTGCCGCCGGCCGTGCGGCCGGTGACCTCGCCGGGGGCCGTGATCCCGCCGGCCTCGTCGGCCGTGAGGCCGGTGACCGCCCCGTCGGAGCGGCCGTCCGGCCGGGAGTCCGGCGATTCGAGAGCACTCAGGGCCCGCGCCCCGCGCGGATCGCCCCGCGGCCCGGCGCGCGCTCCCGGCGGAAGTGAGGATCGATGCCGCCCTCCGGTCCGAGAGCCGGCTCCGCCACGGGAGCACCCGGCGTCCCGCGCACGGCGGACCGCCCTGCGTCGCCGAAAGACCCTTCCCTCAGACGCTCGTGGTCCCTGCTCCGCGCCTTCGCGCGGGAGCAGGAGGAACCGGAGAGGTGCTACACGCTGCTGGCACGGGACGCCGCCGACCAGGTCGAGGCGTACGGCGGGCCCGTCGCCGGGCGGACCGTCGTCGACATCGGCGGGGGCGGCGGACACGTCACCGAGGAGTTCCGCCGGCGCGGCGCGCTCGGTCTCCTCTTCGAGCTGGACGCACGGGAGCTGGGTCCCGCGCCGCCCGAGGGGGCGGTCGTCGCGGACGGCTATCTGCTGCCGCTCGCGGACGGCTCCGCCGACGTGTGCTTCTCCTCCAACGTCCTGGAGCATGTGGACGATCCGCAGACCTTCCTCAGCGAGATGATCCGCGTGACCCGCCCGGGCGGGCTGATCTACGTCTCGTTCACCAACTGGCTGTCCCCCTGGGGCGGTCACGAGTGGGCGCCCTGGCACTATCTGGGCGCCGCGAGGGCACGGGCCCGCTACGAGCGGCGCACCGGCCGCCCCGCCAAGCACACCCTCGGCGAGAACCTCTTCGCCGTGCACATCGGTCCCACCCTGCGCCAGGTACGGGCCAGAACCGACGTCACGGTGGTCTCCGCCCGCTCCCGCTACTGGCCGTTCCTGGCCGGGGCGGTGACCCGGGTGCCGGGCCTGCGTGAGTTCGCTACCTGGAATCTCCTTCTCATTCTTCGGCGGTGTCCATGACCAGTACGGCCCCAGCGGCCCAGGCTCCCCCTCCGGCGAACGTCCGGACGACCGGCGCGGCCCAGGACCCTCCCGAAGGGCCCCGGTCGCGGCGGTGGCTGCTGGGTTTCTGGGCCGTGGTCCTCGTGCTCTTCCTGGCGGCCGCGCCGGGACGCATGACCTTCGAGACCAAGCTCGGCGTCGCCGCCGACCCCTGGCGGTTCATGGCCGACCTCGGGCAGCTGTGGCAGGACACCGGCGGTTTCGGCGGGCTCACCAACCAGTACATCGGGTACGCGTTCCCGATGCTCCCGTTCTACGGCCTCGCCGATCTGGCGCAGCTGCCGGTGTGGCTGGCGGAGCGGCTGTGGCTGTCGCTGGTGGTGACCACCGCCTTCTGGGGTGCGCTGCGGCTGGCCGAGCGCCTCGGCGCCGGCACCCGTTCGACGCGGCTGCTCGGCGCCGCGGTGTACGCGCTGTGGCCGACGTTCACCATCGTCGTCGGGTCCACGTCGGCCGCCGCGCTGCCCGGCGCGCTGCTGCCGTGGGTGCTGCTGCCGCTCACCGACGACCGGTACAGCGCGCGGGTCGCGGCGCTGCGCTCCGCGCTGCTGATCCCGTTCATGGGCGGGGTCAACGCGGTGTCGGCCCTCGCGTCGCTGCTGCCGGTGGGGCTGTATCTGCTGTCCCGGCCGAACGGTCCGCGGAAGCTGAAGCTCGTGCTGTGGTGGGTGCCGGGAGTCCTCCTGGCCACGCTGTGGTGGGTGATCCCGCTGCTGCTCCTGCGCGCGTACGGGGAGAACTTCCTGCCGTACGTGGAGACCTCGCGGGTCACCACGGACACGATGGCGGCGACCGAGGCCCTGCGGGGCGCGGGGAACTGGGTGGCGTAT
The DNA here is from genome assembly GCF_043080985.1 of Streptomyces sp. NPDC014894. Classification (NCBI taxonomy): domain Bacteria; kingdom Bacillati; phylum Actinomycetota; class Actinomycetes; order Kitasatosporales; family Streptomycetaceae; genus Streptomyces; species Streptomyces sp. NPDC014894. The sequence goes on along the minus strand of NZ_JBIBWD010000002.1, from coordinate 533,815 downwards.
CTGAACTTCGGCGAGGCCTGGCTGCCCGCCGGGTGGAGCGTCGCGGCGTCGGTCCCGGTCATCGTGGGTTCGGCGCTGGCCGCCGCGCTGGGGCTGGCGGGGCTCGCCCGGCGGGATCTGCCGGAGCGCCGCTGGCTGGTGCTGACCGTGCTGACGGTGGCGCTGCTCACCCTCGCCGGGTACGCGGGGAAGTTCGGCGCGCCGTTCGCCGGGCCCGTACAGGATCTGCTGGACGGGGCGCTGGCTCCGTTCCGGAACATCTACAAGTTCCAGCCCGGTCTCGCGCTCGCGCTGGTGCTCGGGCTCGTCCATCTCACCGCCGTCGCGCGGCGGGCGCGCGGGGCGCGACCGGGGCACGGGGTGCGGTGGGGGCGGCGGTACGCTCCCCTGATCGCGACGCTGCTGGTGCTGCCCGGGCTCGCCCTGCCGTATGTCAGCGGGGCCGTCCTGCAGCCGGGTTCGTTCAAGAAGCTGCCGACGTACTGGGAGGACACGGCCGGCTGGCTGAAGAAGCACTCGCCCGAGAGCCGGGCCCTGGTGGTCCCGGCGACCGCGCACGGGATCTACACCTGGGGCTCCCCCATCGACCAGCCCCTCGACGTGCTCGCCGACTCCCCCTGGGCCCAGCGCGACTATGTGCCGTTCGGCACGCCCGGGAACCGGCGCGCCATGGACGCCGTGGAACAGGCCCTGCTCACCGGCGCCGAGATTCCGGGGCTGCGGGACTATCTGGGCCGGGCGGGACTGCACTACGTCGTGGTCCGCAACGACCTGGATCCGGACCAGATCGGCCATGTGCCGACACCGACCGTGAAGCGGGCGCTGGAGCAGTCCGGCTATGAGCGGGTCCACGGACTCGGACCGGTCATGACCGGCGGGCGGATCGCGGACGACACCCCGCTCCAGGTCGAGGGGCTGTACCCGCGCCAGCGGGCGGTGGAGATCTTCGCGCCCGCCGGGGGCTCCCCGGAGCCCGGCCGGGCCGGGATCCACGCCGCCGCGGACACGGCGGCGGTGTCCGGCGGACCGGAGTCGCTGCTGCCGCTCTCGGCCGACCCCTCGCTCCGCGGCCGTCCCACCGTGCTGACCGGCGACGCGCACCCCGGCGTGGACAGGCCGGCGGTGCAGATCACCGGTGACGGACTGCGGCGCGCCGACACCCGGTTCGGCCTGGTGAACACCAACACCTCGTACACGTACACCGAGGACGAGCGCAATCATCCCGACAGCGTGCAGGCCCCCGGGGACGCGCCGCACCAGATCCTGCCGACGAAGGGCGTCGAGCGCCAGACGGTCGCGGAGCTGCGCGGGGCGCGTGAGGTGACGGCGTCGTCCAGCGGCAACTGGCTGTTCCATCTGCCGCAGTACGACCCGGTGAACGCCTTCGACGGGAACCCGGACACGGCGTGGGCCGAGGGCTCGCCCGACGGCGCGAAGGGGCAGTGGCTGCGGATCGCCTTCGACGGGGAGCAGCGGATGCCGTCGACGCTGAAGGTGACCCCGCTTCCCCAGGACGGGGTGCGGTCCGCCGCGACGCGGGTGCGGGTGGAGACCGAGCAGGGCAGCGAGACCAGCCCGCTGGCGACCAACGGCATGACCCAGGACATCGCGGCGCCCCGCGGTGTGACGAGCTGGGTGAAGCTCACCATGGTGGAGGTCGAGGCCGGGCGGCCCGGACTGACCGGCGCCGGGTTCTCCGAGATCCGCATTCCCGGGGTCAGCGTGACCCGGATGCTGAAGCTGCCCGAGGACGGCGCGGGCTCGGACGCGGCGGCCGAGATCGTGTCGCTGCACCGGCGGTCGGACCCGGGCGGGCTCTCCCCGTCCGGCGCCGAGTCGGGGCTGCACCGCTCCTTCGTCACGGACACGGCCGGAGCGCGGGACATCGAGGTCGGCGCGGTGCCGGTGCCCGGCGAGAAGCTGGACGAGCTGTTGTACAAGGTCGCGCCCGAGCGGGCGGGGCGGATCGTCGCCACCGCGGGCTCCACGGCCCGGCTCGGCACGGGGCTGTCGGCGCGGAATCTGACCGACGGCGATCTGACGACCGCGTGGATCGCCGGGAACAGGCCGGTGATCCATCTGAAGTGGTCCGGCAGGAAGCGGGTGGACTCGCTGGTGCTGGCCGGCGCGGGCGGGCTCTCGGCCCGGCCGACGAAGATCGAGATCAGCTCCCCGCACGGCGCGGCGATCGCCGACGTCGACGGCAACGGCTGGGCCCGCTTCGACGCGATCACCACCGACCGGCTCGACATCACGGTCACCCGGACCGCGCCGGTGACCCTGCACAATCCGATCGCCGACGACTCTCTCCAGCTCCCCGTGGGCCTCAGCGAGCTGCACGTCCCGGCGCTCGCCGACCGCCGTACCGAGCAGCCCTCCGCCGACCGGCCGTTCACCCTGAAGTGCGGCGAGGGGCCGGATCTGGCCATCGACGGCACCCTGCACGCGACCAGCGCCCAGGGCACCGTGAGGGATCTGGTCGAGCGCCGGCCCGTCGAGGTGACGCTCTGCCAACGAGGGGAGAAGAAGCCGACGCTGGCCCTCGGCGCGGGCACGCACCAGGTGGAGGCCGGGGACGCGGGCCCGCTCGCGATCACCGAGGTGACCCTCACCCGGGGCGAGCCGGCCGCACCGGCCGGGAACAGCCGGGAACTCACCGTCGGCGACTGGCCCGCCGACCGCCGCGAGGTGACGGTCGGCCCGGGCGCCGCCTCGTACCTGACGACGTACGAGAACTTCAACGACGGCTGGAAGGCCACGCTGAACGGCGAGGAACTCTCGCCGCTCCGGCTCGACGGCTGGCAGCAGGGCTTCGAGATCCCCGAGGGCGAGGGCGGCACGGTCACGCTGTCGTACGAGCCGTCCCGGGTGTACGACGCGGGGCTGATCGCCGGTGGTGTCGCGCTGCTGGCGCTCATCGGTCTGGTGCTGTACCGCAGGCGGGAGGAGAACCCCGAGCACGCGGCGGGGACCGCTCCCGCGCGGGCCCCGGACGGACCGGGGACGGTTCTCGGGGTGGTGGCGCTGACCCTGGCGGCCGTGGTGGTCGCGGGCTGGTTCGCGCTGCTGGTCCCGGCGCTCGCGCTGATCGCCCTGCGGCGTCACACCCTGCTGGCGCCGATCGCGTTCGCCGCGATGGCGGGTGCGGGAATCGTGGCGGCCACCGGCGCGGGCGAGGCCCCGGCCGCCGGGCAAGGGGCGTTCGGGTACGCCGCCCAGCTCCTGGCGTTCGTCGCGCTGTTCGCCGCGCTGGTGACCGTCGGAGGGACCGGACGGCGCGGGCGGGAGCGCGACGCCGAGGACGATTCGGGATCCGGCTCCGGCCACGCGTCCACGAAGCCGGGTTCGGGCGCCGGGCACTCGGACCCGCCCGCGGGTCCCGGGGCCCGCGTGCTCCCCCGCCCGCCCGGTACTGCCCCGGGCGCTCCCGGAGGCGGCGTCCGGTGACCGCCGTGGACGATCCGACGCGCTCCGTCCCGGCGGAGCGGCCCGCCCTCGTGCCGTTCCCCGTCGTGGACGAGTTCACACGGCACTGTCTCCGGGAGGAGGAGCCCGAGACCATCCACATCGAGATCCGGCTCCCGGGGCGGCCCGACCCGGCGCGGCTGCGGCGGGCGTTCACCGACGCGCTCCGTCACCACCCGCGCGCCCAGGTACGCCAGGCGCCGGGCCCCTGGCACCGGCGGCGCTACTTCTGGGAGCTGACCGACGAGCCGGACCCCGGCGTGGACGTGGTGACGGTCCCGGCGGCGGAGCCGGGGGCGCTGGAGCGGGCCAGGGAGCGCTGTCTGGCCTCGGCTCCCCCGCTGTCGGCGTCGCCGCCCGTCCGGCTCGAAATCGTCGGCGACCCCGCGCGGCCCGGCGGTACGGCCCTGTTCCTGACCGTCAACCACACCGCGCTGGACGGCCCCGCGTCCCTGCGGGTCCTGGCGACGGCCGCCGAGCTGTACGGCGGCCGGGGCGACGCGGCGGCCGCGCCCCCGGTCCGTACCGCCCCCGAGGGCCGGGGCGCGGCCGCGGGGCCGTCCCCGTGGGCGCGTCCCGCCCGGGTGGCGCGCGGCCGCCCGTCCGGGGGGCCTGGCAATGGCGTCCTGGTGGCCGACCTGGCCGTACCACGCCGCCCGCCCGGTGCCGCGTACACCGTGAACGATCAGCTTCTGGCCGCCACCGCGCTGACGATCGCGCACTGGAACCGGGAGCGCGGGGCCCCGCCGCGCCCGATGCGGATCACGATGCCGGTGGACGACCGGCCGCGCGCCGCCGACATGCCCATCGGGAACGGCACCCGGCTCGTCGAAGTCCCCTTCGCCGCGGCCGAGCTGGCGTTCGGCGGGCGGGGCGGCGCGGCGCGGGACCGGGACGCCATGGGCGAGCTGCTGCGCCGGACCGCCCGGCGCACTCGCGCCCTCAAGGCCGCGCCCCGCCCGCAGCTCGGTTACGGAGCCGCCCTGCTGACCGCGCCGGTGCTGCCGGTGGCGTGGCGGGCGGCCGTGACCCGCGGTCTGCGCCGGGCGGCGGGGCCGTGGACGTCCACGGCGCTGCTGAGCAACATCGGCCGCGTTCCGTACGCCCTGGACTTCGGCGACGCGGGCCGCTCGGACGCCGTCTGGTTCTCGGCGCCCGCCCGGATGCCCCGGGGGCTCAATGTGACGACGGCGTCCACCGGCGGGCGGCTGCATCTCGCGCTGCGCTGGTCGCGGGCGCTGCTCGCCCAGCGGGACGGGGCGAGGCTGCTGGAGCTGTTCGGCGGATACCTGGACGCGACGGAGACCGCCGCGGCCGGGAACGGCGGGGCGGCGGAACGGGGTCCGGCATGACGAAGACCACCGGGGCGGGGAGTCCAACGAACACGGACACGAGCGCGGGCGCGGGCACGAGCGCGGACACGAGCGCAGGCGCGGGCACGAGCGCAGGCACGGGCACGAGCGCAGGCACGGGCACGAGCGCGGACACGAGCGCAGGCGCGGGCACCGGCACCGGCACCGGCACCGGCACCGGCACCGGCACCGGCACACGGTCCTCCGGCCCGGCCGCCGCCGCCGCGCCCCCGGGGCTCCGGGAGTTCTACGAGAACCCCGCCGTGCCCGTCGCCTCCGGGGACGCCCGCAGCCTGCGGCAGGCCCGGATGCTCGCCGCCGCGCTCGGCCCCGCCGCCGCACGGCCCGCCGTAGTCCTCGACGTCGGCTGCGGCGACGGCACGGCGGCGGCCGCCGCGGCCCCGCTGCTCGCCGGACACCGCGTCATCGGCGTCGACTGGTCGCAGGACGCCCTGCGCCGGGCCCGGACCCGGCTCCCGGACGTGGTACGCGGGGAGCTCACCGCGGGCCGGCTGCCGTTCCGGTCCGGCGTGGCCGACGCCGTGCTGTTCAGCGAGGTCGTCGAGCATCTGGTCGACCCGGACAGCGCCCTGGACGAACTGCGGCGCGTTCTGCGCCCCGGCGGCCATCTGATGCTGTCCACCCCGAATCTGGCCGCCTGGTACAACCGGGCCCTGCTGCTCGCCGGGGTCCAGCCCGTCTTCTCCGAGGTCAGCCTGCGCGGCATCCACGGCCGCCCCGGCAGCGAGGTCGTCGGGCACCTGCGGCTCTACACGGCCCGCGCGCTGCGGGAGTTCGTGGCCGCGTCCGGCTTCGAGGTGGTCCGGGTCGCGGGCGCGCCCTTCCACGGGGTGCCGCGCCCGCTGCGGCCCCTGGACAGGCTGGCGTGCGCGGCCCCCTCGCTCTCCTCGATCCTGCTGCTGCACGCGCGGAGGATGTAGTCCATGGGGTGGGGTGTGGCCGCCGCGCTGCTGGCGAACGCGTTCTACAGCGCGGGATTCGTCCTGCAGAAGCGGGCGCTCGGCGGCATGCCCGCCGTCTCGGTCCGGGAGCCCGCGCGGCTGCTGCGGCTGGTCCTCGGGAGCCCGCTGTGGATCGGCGGCGCGCTGGCGCTGGCCGCCGGGTTCGCGGCGCAGCTCGTCGTCTACCGGACGCTGCCGATCGCCGCCGCGCAGGGCGTCTTCGTCTCCGGCCTGGTGCTGCTCCTGCTGCTCTCGTCGAAGCTGCTCGGCGAACGGATCTCGGGAGGGGAGCGGTTCGCAATCGGGGCCGTTCTCGCCGCCCTGGTGATGGTGGTCCTCTCCCTGTCCCCCGGCGCCGACACGGTCGGCGCCGGCGCGCCGGCGCCGCTGGTCCTGCTGGTCTGCGTGCCCTCGCTCGCGGCCGGGCTGTGGCTGTACGCCGCCGCCGAGCGCCGGGCACGGCGGCCGCACCGGAAGCTGACGACGGGGGTCGAGTACGGGGTCGCCCTGGGGCTTCTGTACGGGGTGAGTTCGCTGGCGATCAAGGGGGTGTCGGGCCTGACGGCCGGGCTGCCCGACCGGCCCGGCGCCGTGCTGCTCGGCGTGCTGGGGTCCCCGTACCCGTATCTGCTCCTCTTCACCGGCGTCTTCGGGCTGATCTTCTCGCAGGCGGCGCTGCAGCGCTTCCGGGTCTCGCTGATCGTGCCGGTGTGCACGACGGTGACGAGCGTGTTCACGGCCGTCCTGGGGACGTTCGCGTTCGGTGAGACGCTGCCCGGCGATCCGGTGCGGCTGGCGCTGCGGGTCGCGGGGACCGTGCTGGCCGTGTCGGTGCTTCTCGCGATGCCGAAGCACGACCCGCCGGAGCGGCCGGAGGCGACCGATCCGACCGGCCCGCCGTCCCCGACGAATTCCGCTGAGGAGCTGACCGCCCATGAACCCCGATGACCCGCTGCTGAGCATTCTCGTCTGCCCGCTGGACAAGGGGCCGTTGCGGCTGGTGAGGAGCGGCGCGGGCCCGGACGCCGACGCGGCGCCGGCCGGTGACGCCCTGTACAACCCCCGGCTGCGGCGGCTCTATCCGATCGTCGACGGCGTCCCGCAGTTGCGTCCGGCGTCCGGGGCGCAGGTGTCCGCCGAGGAGGGCGAGCGGCTGGCCCTCGGGGGCGGCGCGGGGACGGGGCCCGCGGCCGGGCACGGCGGTGGCGGGCCCTGACCGGCGGCTGCCGCGCCGGCCGTCCGCCGTCGCGTGTTCACGGCGTTCGGCGGGCGGTCCGGTGCAGGTGTTCCAGGGCGTCGAGGACGACGGTCCGGCGGTGCCAGGAGAGCCATTGGCCGACGGCGGCGGAGGCCGTCCGCAAGGCTTCGAGCTGCGACTGGGTGAGTCCGGCGGTGAGCGGGCGGGCGTGGTGCGAGGAGATGACTCCCCGCAGGATGCCCTGTTCGTCCAGGAGGGGGACGCTGTGGCAGGCGCGGCTGCCGGCGTGGAGTATCACCTGCCGGGATCTCTCGTCGAAGACCGTCGCCGTCTCCACATCCCGCACGGTGACCTGCTGCCGGGCCTGGGCCGCCTGTGAGCAGGAGGTCTCGGCGTGATCGACGAAGGCGAAGAAGTCGGTGAACCGGCGGCTCAGCCCCTGGTGCTTGTCCAGCCGCAGCAGCTGCCGTTCGGCGAGCTGCACATTGCCCATGTCCGTCTCGGTGATGTCCAGCACCCGTTCGAGTACGGCGCTCAGCACGGCTCCCTGGGGCACGGCGGGGCCCGCGTCACGGGCCAGGGTGATCCCGGGGAGCGGCGGCGCGCCGGTACGGGCCCGGCCCGGGAACCAGGCGACGGACCGGGGTTCGGGGCCGGGGATCCGGATGACCGCGTCGGCGAGGGTGTGCAGTCTGATGTTGTACGTCTGCGAGGTGCCGCGCAACAGGTCGAAGGCGGCCTGCAGGCCCGGCAGCCGGTAGCGCTCCTTGAGTATTCCCTGGGCGGCCGACACCGTGGGGTGGGCGAGCGCCCGATTGCGCAGGGCGAGGTTCTCCTCCGTCAACTGCTGGAGTTCGTCATTCCGCGCGTCCGGCTCCTGTGTGGTGCCGGCTCCGGCGTCGGGTTCCTGGCCCACTGTGCAACCGTCCTTCTCACCGCGGCCACGGGAGCGCACCCGCAGCGGCCCTCTTCTTCGTCTCTTCGTACGACCGGGGCCATAGTGTCAAACTCCGGTGTGGGCCCGCTCCCCGGATCTCCATATTCCCGCGCGCGGGCCGGGCCGCGCGGAGCGGTCCGCCGGCCGTCGGCCGCTCCGGCGCGGGGCCGCCCCGGTACACCGCGGGCATCCGTGCCCATCAGGGACGATGCGCGGAGCGGGGGTTTGGTCCCTCTCCCCGGCGGGCAGACGTGCAGCACCGCCTCGGGAAGTGGGGCAGTCCTTGTTGGCCGTGGTGCTTCGGCACGCCCTCGGTTCGTCAGCGCGGTTGCTGAGGTACCGGCGTGCCCGGCTGCCCCGGGGAGACAGGACAGCCATCGAACCTTCCCCCTGAGAGCAGGTCTCATGAACACATGCGAGGCGGCCCTCCTGGTCGTTCTCCCCGCGGGCTCCTCCGGCGACTCCGGCGGGCTCGGCCGGCCCGGCGCTCCCGCCGGGGGCCGGGAACGACGGCGGTCCGGCGCGGACGGCGCCGTCCGCGCCGGAGCGGCACGGCACGCGCGGGGTCTGCTGTGACCGCCGCCGCGCCGCGCCCGATCCTCTCTCACCGCACCGAGTTCAGGGCATGCCCGGGAGGCGGGGAGCGGGCCGTCATCAGGCTGGTCGGGGAACTGGACCTGGATTCGGGCGCGCTGGTCGCCGATGTCGTGGAGCTGTGTCTGAGCTGCCGCCCGGTCGGCGTCCGGGTCGACGTCAGCGGGCTCACGCTGATGGACTGCGCCGGACTCGGCCGGCTCCACGGAGCCGCCCGCGCCGTGGCCGCGGCCGGCGCGGACTTCGCCCTCGTCGGCGACCCTCAGCCGCTCGTCAGGCGGGTCCTCGACCTCACCGGCACCTCGCTCGGCACGCTCGCGGAACCCCCGTCGCCGACCGCCGTCCCCCTGGAACCGGGCCCGGCGCACACCGGATGAGACCGGCCGTCGTGTCGGGCCGCGTTCGGGGGCGGCGGCGGGAGCGCTCAGCCGCCGTCCCCGGCGGTCACCTCCAGCACGCAGTCGCGCAGCTCGTAGCCGCCGATGGCCTCCATGAAGCCGACCGTCGGCGGACCGGTCATCCGTACTCCGGGCAGGGCGAGCAGCCGGCTGAGGAAGACGTCCGTCTCCAGGAGGGCGATGTGCTGGCCCGGGCAGGTGTGCGGGCCGTCGCCGAAGGCCAGCCCCGGCCCTTTGGCGTCCTTCATGGCGCGGCCCGGCCGCAGACGGAGCGGCCGGGTCCCGACGGTCCGTTCGTCGGTGTTGACGTGGTCGACCAGGATGTCGATCCGGTCGCCGGCGGGGACGGTGAGCCTCCCGCCGTCGGCGCCGGGCAGTTCGAGGGGCTGGGTGGTGCGGCGGCTGAGGCGGCCCAGGACCGGTTCGAGCCGCAGGATCTCCCCGAGCACCGCGAGCCTGCCCGGCTCGTCCGCCGCCCGGTAGTGCGCCCGCAGACCGGGGTCGGAGAACAGGTGCCAGGCCGCCGCGCTGATGAACTCGCGGGTGGTGACCATGCCCGCCGCCGCGAAGGTGAGGCACTCGCCGAGGATCTCCGCGTTCGAGCAGCCGTCGTCGATGAGGTGGGAGATGAGATCGTCCCGCCGGGCGCGGCGGCGGGCCCGTACGGCGGGGCGCACATCGCCGGCGTACACGCGCAGCCAGTTGATGTTCTGCCGCAGCGTCCAGTAGACGCCGCTCGGGCTGGTCAGTCCCGGTGTGCCGAACCGTTCCGGGAAGAAGCGCTCCAGCCGTCTCTTGATGCCGGGTCTGCTGTCCGTCAGGCCGATGACCGCGCAGGCCACCTCGATCGCGAGGTCGAAGCTGAGATCGGACAGCAGGGCCCGGCCGTCGGCCCGCAGCCGGTCGATCCGGTCCTGCGCGACGCGGACCATGAGGTCGCGGTAGTGCTCGTCGACGCGGCGCGGGGTGAAGAACCGCGCGGTCTGGCGGCGGTGTTCGCGGTGCTCGGGGCCGTCCCGGTAGAGCACCGGCCGCCGGATGCGCCGGGGCAGCTTCGACACCGTCTCGATCCCGAGCCCGGCCTGCACCGTCGACGTACCGCGCAGCACGGCACGCGCCTCGGCGTACCCGCGCACTTCCCACACCCCGTCGGGGCCCCGCGCCACGGGACAGCCGCCCGTCGTGCCGCCGCGTTCGATCCGGCGGAATCCGAACCCCTCGTCCGTCCCGGCGCCGGCCGTCTCACCGGCATCACGGAACTCACCGGACTCGTCGCCCATGGGCGACACCCCCTCTCTTCCCGAAGCCCGTGCCGGGCCGTCGCGCTCCCGGCCTCCCCGCCCTGGCGGACGGCGCGCTCCCGCCGGTCGCGGGGCGGGTGCGGTGGGCCGTTCCGGGTGGTTCCTTCCCCCCGCGACGGCGCGGGAAGCGGCCGTCCGGGCGGGGGCTCGGGAAGGCGAGCGGGCCGATCCCGGGCCGGGTGAGGCCCAAGACGCCGAAGACGCTGGAAATGCCGAAGGGGCCGGAGACGCCGAAGAGGCCGGGGCGGCGGCCGGCGGGCGCGGGGCGGCGCCGTACGAGGCCCGGGCGTCGAGGGGACTCCCCCGCGCGAGCCGGCGGGCAAGGAGCGGTCCGGCCCGGCTACTCGCTGCCTGTCCACTCGTCGGCGAGCAGCGCCCACACCTGAAGGTCCTGGCGCACTCCGTGCATCTCAAAGACACCGCGCGAGACGCCCTCCAGCGTCATGCCCAGCCTTCCGGCGACGGCGATGCTCGCGTCGTTGGCCGGTGAGACCAGCCACTCCACCCGCGACATCCCCCGCACCCCGACGGCCCAGTCGATCATCGCACTCGCCGCGCGGGTCACCAGCCCGCGCCCCTGCGCTTCGGGCGCCAGCCACGCCCCCAGCTCGCAGACGCCCTGCCGAGGATCGAAGACCCGGAACAGGGCTCCGCCGACCAGGACGTCGTCCGACCAGATCCCGTAGATCCGTCCGCCGTCCGCGGCCTGGCTGTCGGCGTACCGCTGCAGGAACCGCCGAGCGCTCTCCGTGTCCACGACCGTATGGGCCCAGGGCAGCCAGGGAGTCAGATGCGCGCGCGTCCGATCGGTGAACGCGGACAGCTCCGCCGCGCACCAGGGCTCCAGCGGACGGAGTTCCGCGCGGTCGCCGAGGGATCTGCCGAGCATGTCGTCTCCGATCGTGAGGCCGCGTCGCGCCGGCCCTGGTGGTTCTTCTCCCGGACCTTGCCGACTCGTCCGGGAGAAGGACCCTAGCCGGGGCGCGGGAGCCGACGACAGGGAATTACGCCGTGGTGGCGGGTGGCGGGGCCGCCGGGGCGGGCCCCCGCGCTCCCCTCGCGCGGGGAACGCGGGGGCGTCCGGGGTCAGAAGGAGAGCTTCCAGTTGTTGACGCGGGTGGTGTCCGTGTTGTATAGGTCCTGGGCCGTCAGCTTCCAGGTGCCGTCGGCGGTCTCCGACGAGGCGTCGACGACGTAGGTGACGGGCTGGACGAGTCCGTAGTTGCCCCGCAGGAAGTACTGGGTGCCGTCCGGTGCGACCAGGTGCAGGGCGACGTCCGACTGCCAGCCGGTGTGGGAGGCGTCCACCGTGACCTTCAGCAGGGCGGGGGCCCTGCCGGGCACCGAGGTGACGGTGACCGAGGAGGAGACCAGCTCGCCGGGGCCGCCGTTCACGGGGGCGTCCGGGACCGGGAGGGGGGTGTTGTTCGCGAAGACGGGGCCGGGCGTCGTCGGGGGGTTCGGGTCGCCGGAGCGGGTGCCGACGTTGACCGCGCCCCAGGCCTCCCTGACGTTGGCGTGCACGGCGGAGTTCGCGCCGAAGAGGTCCGCGGCGGCCGTGAGGGTGGCGGTGCGGGCGTCCGCGTAGGTGGAGTTGGAGGTGAGATAGCGGGTGAGCGCCCGGTACCAGATCCGTTCGGCGGCGGCCCTGCCGATGGCGGTGACCGGAAGCCCGTCGACGGTGGGGCTGTCGTACGCCACCCCGTTGACGGTCTTCGCGCCGCTGCCCTCGGAGACCAGGTAGAACCAGTGGTTGGCGGGGCCCGCGGCGTTGGAACCGTCGAAGCGGCCGAGGCCGGCGTGCCAGTAGTTGGCGAGTCCGCCGATCCGGGCGGGCCGGTCCTGGGCGCGCATCGGCCTGCCGTCCCCGTGGAAGTCCACCTGCTCGCCGATCAGATAGTCGCCCCGGTCGGCCGACTTGTCGTTGGCGAACTCGATGGACGTGGCGAAGATGTCGCTCGTGGCCTCGGCGAGTCCGCCGGCCTCGCCGTAGTAGACCAGCCGGGCGGTGCTCGCGGTGACGCCGTGCGCCATCTCGTGCGCCGTGATGTCGAGCGAGGTGAAGGGCTTGACGGTGGCGGACCCCGCGCCGAAGACGGCGCAGAAGCAGTCCTCCGACCAGGAGGCGCTGCGGTCTCCGTAGCCGGCGCCCGCGACGATCCGGGTGGACGCGCCGTCGCCGTCGTCGCGTACGCCGTGGCGGGCGTGGGTGTCCTCGAAGTAGTCCCAGGTGGCGCGTGCGCCGTACGCGGCGTCGGCGGCGGCGGTCTGGGGGTTCGCGGACGTGCCGTCGCCCCAGATGTCGTCGGCGTCCGTGAAGAGCGTGCCCTGGGTGCTGTGGCTGTGGGTGCGGTACGTCTTGTGGCCGCCCCGGCCGGCGTCCACCAGGCCGTGGTGGGCGCCGTACCGGGTGGATTCCAGCCGGACCTTTCCGCTGTACTGGGTGTCTCCGGTGGCGTGCTTGACCGCGTCGTACCGGTACAGCTCCGCGCCGGTGGCGGCGTTCGTGATCACATGGAGGTCGCTGGGCGCGCCGTCGGCCCGGCGGCCGCCGACCACGGACTCCCAGGCGAGGACGGGCTTTCCCGAAGCGGCCCAGATCACCGCGCGCGGTGCGCGGGACGCCTTGGCCTCCTTCGTGCCCGTCCGCTTCGCCCGGCCGAGCGCGAAGGCGTTCGCGGCCTCGGCGGTTCGGGAGGGGGTGGTGCCTGGGACGGTGATCCGGGCGCTCGTCGCCCTGTTCACGCCCTGTACGGCTCCTGTCGGCCCCGTGCGCACGACCAGGTCGCCGCCGAGGACGGGCAGTCCCGCGTAGGTGCGTTCGTAGCGGGTGTGCAGGGTGCCGTCGGCGTCCTTGAGCACGCTGGTGGGCGCCAGTCGCTCCTTGGCCCCGAGTCCGAGCGCGCGTGCCGTCCCGTCGCGCCGGTCGACGGCGTCGGCGAGGAGGCGGGCCTTCTGGGCGGGGCTCAGGCGCGCGGGCAGCGCCCCGGGCCGGGGAACGGCGTCCGGTACGGCGGAGGTTCCGGCGGCCTCGGAGGACGCGGCGGCCTCGGTGGAGGCTCCCGCGGTCGCGGGCGGGAGGACGACGGCGAGCAGCGCGGTGGCGGCCGCGAGCGCGCCGAGGGCTGTCACCGTGCGGGGTGATCGTCTCAAGAGGACTCCTTCTGCGGCGACCGCCTGGATCGGCGGTCGGAAAAGGACCCGGTCGGCCGGGTGTGCCGGCCGGGGACGGCTCTGGTGGTGCGGGTCGCCGCCCTTCTCGGGCGGGAGCCTGGTACGAGAGCTTCGTCCGCGTCGTGCACCATGCGGTGGGGCACGCGGTGCGGTGTGGGGTGTGCGGTGTGGAACGGGACGTGCGGGACTGAACGCGTCGCGCGGTGCGACACGGGAGAAGCGTGACACCAAAGCCCGCTCGGCCGTCGGGGGAATGGGGCGGTGTGGCCATAACCTGTCCGTCGTTCCTCGCCCGCTCCGTCGCGCACGGCTCCCGGGCGCGCCGCCGCCGTACCGCCCGGACGTCGCCCGCGCGTCGGCGTGCGGCCGCGGAAGCGCAGGTGGGGCGTCCTTCGGCCGCGGGCGCGGGCACGGGACCGCTTCGGGGACGCCTCTGCCGCCGGGGCCCTCGCGCACCGGCGGCGCGGCGATATCACGGTGGACATCGCGCCGCCCGCCGACTCCGTCACGCCCCGTCGGAGAGTCGGGGCCGGTACGCCGCTGTCGCGGTGACGGCGGCGGGCGTTCGGGGATTCCTCAGTCCCGTGAACGGTCCTCCGCCGGTCGTGACTTCCCTGTCACGGAGGTGCGGGACTTCATGAGCGGCTGAACGCGGGTGCCGAAATTCTCGATTCCTTCGAGGAATTCGTCGAAGACCAGGATGATCCCCTTGACGCCATGGATCTCGCTGATCTGGTCGAGCATCCGCGCGACGGTCCCGTAGGACCCGACGAGCGTTCCCATGTTGAGGTTCACCGCGCCCTCGGGCAGTGCCACCGTCTTCGCGGTCGAGGCGTCGTCGGCGTCCTGGTCCTGTGCCGTCTGCGCGGTCAGATATCCCAGTGCCGCGAGGTCGGCGTGATCGTGGTAGTCCTTCCACTTGGCCAGCGCGGCGTGGTCGGTCTCGTCCGCGATGACCATGAAGAGGGCGAGTGCGCCGACGTCGCGGCCGGTCGCGCGCGCTTGTCCGGCGAGCGTGGCGGTGGCCGCGGAGAGCGCGAGCGGAGTGTTGACCCCGCTGCCCAGGATGAAGTTGCCGTCGGCGTACTCGGCGGCGAATCTCATCCCCGTGCCGCTCTGCCCCGCCGCGAGGATGTCGATGTGGCCGTTCGCCGGGCGCGGCGACAGCACGCAGCCGTCCATGGTGTAGAACTCGCCCCGGAAGTCGCTGACGCCCTCGCTCCACAACTGCCGGAGCACGGTGACGTATTCGGCGGCCCGCCGGTAGCGGTCGGCGAAGTGCTCGTCCCCGGGCCACAGGCCCATCTGGGCGTACTCGGCGGGCGCCCAGCCGCTGACGATGTTGACGCCGGCCCGGCCGGGGGCGATCGAGTCGACGGTCACCGCCATCCGGGCGGCCATCGCCGGGGGCAGGGCGAGGATGGGGGCGGAGGCGTACAGCCTGATCCGCTCCGTCACGGCGGCCAGTGCCGCTGTGAGGGTGAACGATTCGAGGCAGTGGTCCCAGAATTCCGTCTCGCCGCCGAATCCCTTGAGTTTGATCATCGACAACGCGAAGTCGAGTCCGTACTCCTCGGCCCGTCGCGCGATGGTCTTGTTCAGTTCGAAGGTCGGCATGTACTGCGGAGAGCTTTTCGAGATGAGCCAGCCGTTGTTCCCGATGGGGAGGAAGACTCCGATGTCCATACCGCTCCTCAGTCGCCGGGGCGGGCGGCCCGCGGACCGCTCTTCCCGCCCTTGCCGCCGTCCCCGTGCGGGCAATTCTGCCCGCGGCGCGGTGGGGTGCACAACGAGCGCGGCCGCCCTGCGCCGACCGGGCGGACCCGGACCCGACGGTCACCGTCGGGTCCGCGCCCTCCCAGCCGCTCACGCCGGGAGGCGTCCGCCCGAGGGCGGTCCTCCTCGGTCAGGGCCGGAGGTCCGAGGAGTGCGGGGCCGCTCCCCCGCGCCGTGGGCCGTGGACCCCGGCGGTGTGACGGCGCCGCTGCGCACGGAGCGGCCCGGCGCCCCGTCCCCGCGGCCGGAGTTCGGCGCCTGGTCCCGCCGCGGGGCGGGGCACGGCGTCAGCCCGCGTCGACCAGCGTCCGGCCGTCGGTCGGGATCCGGTGCGCCGCGCCCGAGGCGTAGGCGGACTCGACCCGTGCCTGCTCGGTCGCGTTCGGCACCGCGTTCTTGCAGCTGGTGCCGGCGCTGGAGCCCGACATCAGCTGGGAGCACGGTCCGGGCTTGGTGTCCCACAGGCCCAGATTGTGGCCGATCTCGTGCGCGGCGATACGGGTCTTGTCGTGCCCCTGTGTGACCGCCTGGCTGCCGAGTTCGACCCTGACCTGTCCGCCCGGACGGACCGGGCCGAGCGTCGCCTGCGGCCAGCCGCTGGTGGCCACGATCTGGATCTCGGCCCGGGCGCCGGGCGAGACCTTGACCAGCTTGACGTTGTCGACGTTCGCGTTCCACGAGGCGACTCCGGCGGTGACCGCCGCCTCCCAGCCGCTCGCCCGGCTGTCGTCGTAGCGCAGTGTCACCACGGCCGCCGCGCTCCGCTCCCCGGCCGGCTCCGGCGCCGACAGGGCGTTCGCGGTCGGCGCCGCGGTCAGGGAGATCGCCACGAGGGCGCCGGCCAGTCCGAGGCGTATGTAAGGCAGCATTGCTGTCCCTTCGCATGTGGGGGCTTCGGCTCCGACCGGAGCCGAGCGTGTCGGGAGGACCGTCGGCGCACGGGCGGGAGGCGTCTTCTCCGACGGGGAGTCGCGTACGGCGCGGCTCGGCGGCGGCGCGGGGTCCGCGCCGCGCCGACGGGCCGTACGGTCGCCGACGGCTCACCGCCCGCCGCCCCGGCCGCGGTGCGCGGACCCGAGGACTCCGGGCGCGAACGGCCTCGACGTGTCGCGGGAGACGGGGAGAGGAAGCGGGCGCCCCGCCCGGCGCACGCGCCGGTCGGCCGGGTGGAGGCGCACCGGTCCGTTCGGGTTCGACGTACTGACCCCTTGCACGAGGCCGGGCATACGCCACTCCATTCCTCTTCACGCCGCCGGCGATCGTGGCGAACGGTACAACGCCCCGCCGTCGCCAACAAGGCGTCGGGAGCGGCCTGCGGGACGGAGCCGCCCAGTGCGACGGAGCCCGCCGGACCGGTGGACCGGCGGATCGGTGGACCGGCGGATCGGCGGATCGGCGGATCGGCGGATCGGCGGGGCATCGTGCTCGGGCCGCTCGGCGGCGCCGCGCCGCGGTCCGCGCTCCGGCGCCCGCGAGCGCGCGTCCCGTCCGGGCGGCTGACGCCCCGACGGATCGCCGGACGGGCTTCGGCGACGGCGGGCCGGCCGCGTACCGGCGAAGCCGCTGACCGAGCGCCGCGGCCGTCGCCTCCCGGAAACCGTTCGCGCGGAACACCGTCCGGATGATGGGGTGGCACGGTGACCGATGACGACGAGACAGCGGCTGTCCGACCACGCGCACGGGCCTGGGTGGGCCGGCACCTGAGAGCCGGTGAACGGATCGTCGGAACCGAGGCGCTGCACGGCGGCATCACCGCCGAGATGCGAGGGCTGACCGTCGGCGCGCGGGACGGCGGCGCCCGGGAGCTGGTGCTGCGCACCTTCGTCGGCGTGGAGCGCGCCGAGGAGTGGCTGAACAGGGAGGCCTCCGCCCTGGCCGTGCTGACGGGGACCGAGGTGCCGGCTCCCGGGCTGGTCGCGGTCGATCCGGCCGCCGCCCACTGCGAGCACCCGTCGCTCCTCATGACCCGTCTGGCGGGCCGGCCGGCCCTCGGCGACGAGGGCGTGGCGGCGCGCGTCCCGCTGCTGGCCCGTCAGCTCGTGGCGATCCACGCGCTGCGGCCCGCCGATCGGCCCCCGAAGTATGTGACGTTGACGACCGCCGACACCGTCGTGACTCCGAAGAGCGCCGACGCGGCGGCGTGGGCCGCGGCGATCGACATGATCCGCGAGCCCCCGCCGCCCTACGCGGGGCGCTTCCTGCACGGGGACTTCCACCCCGGCAACGTGCTGTTCGACGGGCCGCCCTCGCGGCCGGCCGACGTCCGGATCACCGGCGTCGTCGACTGGGCAGCGGCTTCCTGGGGCCCGGCGGATCTCGATGTGGCCCACTGCGCCACCAATCTCGCGCTGCTGCACGGACCGGAGTGGGGTCTGCGGTTCGCCGAGGCGTACGAGGCGGCGGGCGGGACCCCGGCCGCGACCGCGGGCGAGCGGCTGTACTGGCGGGTGCGGAGCGGGCTGGCGTTCTCGGAGGAGGTGAGTCTGGTGTCGGGGCCATGGCGGCAGGCGGGGAGGACGGAGCTGACGACGCGGGCCGTGGAGGAACGGCTGGACGCCTATGTCACCGCCCTGATGGACACACGGGCCTGAGCCTTCCGGAGACGGTCCGGCCTTCTCGTGCGACACCCGGTGGCCGTGATTCCGGCGTCGGCCGCCGAGGGGGCGGGGCCCGCGCCGTGGACCGGTTCCCGACAGCCTCGTGGCGAATTCGCCGTCCCGCTGCGCGTCCGCGCACCGGTCCGCGATCCTGTTGCTCACACCGAGGGTGAAGACGACCTGGGGGTCATGCCTCATGAAGGCAGCAAGCAGGGGAACGTCGCTGTTGAAGTCGGGGGCCAGACGGCTCCTGGGACGTGCCGGATTCGACATCGTGCGGAGCACCGACAATCTGGGGGGCGTCGACGACTTCATCCCGTTCGAGGCGACGATGCGGGCCGCGCGGGCCGCCGGTCTGTCGGTGGGCGACCACATCGACCAGGTGATGAACAAAACCCCCGGCGCCACCCAGTCCACCATCGACGAACTGCGCGCTCTCGGTGTCTACGCCGCCGCCCCGGACACGGTGCTGGAGATCGGCCCCGGGTCCGGGCGGTATCTGGAGAGGACGCTCAAGGAGTGTTCTCCGGCGCGCTACGAGATCTACGAGACGGCGGCGCCCTGGGCCGACTACCTGGTGGAGACCTTCGGCGTGGTCGCGCGGCCGACCGAGGGATGCGGTCTCGGCCCGACGCCCGACGGCAGCGTCGACCTCGTTCAGGCGCACAAGGTCTTCAACACCGTGACGTTCCTCTGCGCCTCCCGCTACTTCTTCGAGATGGCGCGGGTCACGCGCCCCGGCGGCCGGATCGTCTTCGACGTCATGACGGAGACCTGCCTGGACCCGGACTCGGTGCGCGCCTGGGCGACGCGGGGCGGCGCCGGGCACGACTCGTATCCGGCCGCCATGCCCCGCCGGGCGTGCGTGGACCTCTTCGCGACCCTCGGCTGCGCACTGGAGGCCGGCTTCCTGGCGCCGCTGGGCGTCGGCTCCACGGAGGTGCTCGTCTTCCGGAAGGAAGCCTGAGCCCCGGACAGGGTCAGCGGTGAGGGCGGGCGGCGACCATCGCGTCGTGGAGTTCCTCGGGGCCGGGCGCGGGGGGCAGCGGTGACGCGGCGGTCCGGGCCGGACGGCAGGAGTCCAGCAGCAGGGCGACCAGCCGCTGCCACGCGCCCGGCGCCGCGTGGCGGGTCGAGGACAGCACACCGGCGTTGGCCATCAGGAACAGCATGACGTCGCCGCTCGTCAACTCGGGCCGCAGGCTGCCCTGTTCCTGTGCGCGGCGGATCAGGGCGTCCACGGCGGCCACGGCGCGCGATCGCGGCTCCTCCATGCCCGGGGAGTCGGGGAAGCAGGCGGTGAAGCCCTCGGTGACACCGCGGTCGGCCGCCTGCATGGCACAGACGTGTTCGACGAAGCCCCGGAATCCGTCCCATGGGTCGGCGGCGAGCGACGCCTCCTCGGCGAGCCGGGCCAGTTCGTTCATCCGGTCGGTGAGCACCGCCTCGATGAGCGCCTCCCGTTCGGGGAACCGCCGGTAGAGCGTGGCGATGTTCACCTCCGCCTGCCGCGCGATCTCCTCCAGGGGCGCCCCGAGCCCGCGCTCCGCGAAGACGGTGCGCGCCGCCGATGTGATGCGGGTCCGGTTGAACTCGGCGTCCTTGCGAAGTCCCCGGTGCTCAGCAGATGTCATGAGCCCATCCTACAAGTGAAGGATGGACTGCGGTTCTGGTAGGTTGACGCCGCCGTTGAAACGCAGGCATCCCTTCACTTCTGGAGAGTGCACCGTGAATCTCGTTCTGTGGGTCGCCCAGGCCCTCCTCGCCGTGCTGTTCGCCGGAGCGGGCGGTATGAAGATCGCCATGCCGCAGGACTCGCTGATTCCGCTGATGCCCTGGGTGGTCGACTTCGCCCCGGCGGCGGTGAAGGCGATCGGCGCGGCCGAAGTCCTCGGCGCGGCCGGGCTGATCCTCCCCGCCGCCACGTCGATCGCCCCCGTGCTGACACCGGTCGCCGCCGTCGGACTCGGCGTCGTCATCGCCGGCGGGACGCTCGTGCACATCGCCAGATCCGAGTACCCGGCCGCTCTGGCCAATCTGGTGGTGCTCGCGGTGACCGTACTGGTCGCCCGGGGCAGATTCCGGCCACAGCCGACCGTCTGACGGCGCGGCGCGCGACGCCCGCCCCGGCACACCCGGCACACCCGACGCACCCGGCCGGCCGTGACCCGCCGCCCTTCGGGCGCTCGGAGCCATCGGACCCGTATCGGTACATCAAAGGATGTACCGACCATATCGTCCCTCGTGTCGATGAGGTGATCTCCGCCGGTCCCTAGCGTTTTCCGTATGGCATCACCGAACGGTCGGACCGGAACAGCACAGGACCTGCCCGCGTGGCGGACCGCGGCCGTTGCGGCCCTGTTCACCCTCGTGCTCCCGCCGGCCGTGTTCTACGTTCTGCTGTCGCGGGGCGTCGGCCAGTGGCTGGCGCTGACGCTGAGCGGGGCGATCCCGGCGGTGCGGATGCTCGTCGAGGTCGCCGCACGGCGCCGTGTGGACAGCTTCGAGGCGTTCATGATCGCCATGCTGGCGGTGCGCGTCGTGACCTCGCTGCTCACCGGCAGCCCACGGGTGCTCCTCGTCAAGGACGCCGGACTCGCGGCGGCCGCCGGACTCTGGATCCTGGGCTCGCTCCTCGCCGCGAAGCCCTTCGCCTTCCAGGCCGGCCAGTGTCTGCACGGCCCGGTCGCCGCGGGCGCCCGGGCGGCGGCCTGGACCGTCTCACCGGCGCTGCGCCGGGGTCTGACCCGGCTGACGCTCCTGTGGGGCGGCGCCCAGCTGCTGGACTGCGCCGCCGGTGTGCTCGTGGCGCTGCTGCTCCCGGTGGAGGCGGTTCCGCTGCTCAATCGCGCGAAGGGACTGGCCCTGCTGGGCGTCGTCTCCGGCGTCAGCGTCTTCTACAGCCGCCGCCACGGACGACGGCACGACCTGTCCCTCTTCGGAGCGCCGCCCCTGACCACCAGAAGGGAAGGCTGATCACCATGACCCGCCACCGGACCGGGGCCGAGACCCCCGCCGCCGCCGCCGGAGGACCGCGCGGGACGCTCGCGGAACTCGGGCGTCTGGCCGCGCTCCCGCTCGAACACGGCCGGACGCTGCCGGCCGAGGCGTACACCTCTCCCGAGATGTACGCGTGGGAGGCCGAGCGGATCTTCCGGCGGGAGTGGCTGTGCGTGGCTCGGGCCGAGGAGCTGCCCGGGCCGGGGAGCTATCTGCGGCTGGACGTGCTCGGCACGCCCCTGGTGCTCACGCTGGACGAGGAGGGCGAGCCGCACGCCCTGTCCCGGGTGTGCCGCCACCGGTTCATGGACCTCCTGCCGCCGGAGACCTCGCCCGAGCGCGGCAGCCTGAAGCGGCTGACCTGCCCGTACCACGCCTGGACCTACCGTCTGAACGGCCGTTGCGCGGGGCGGCTCGCCGGGGCTCCGCTGATGCGGCGGGTCGACTTCGACCGGGCCGGATGCCGGCTCCCGGCGCACCGCGTCGAGATCTGGAACGGCTTCGTCCTGCTCAACCTCGACCCCGGCGCGGCTCCGGCGGCGCCCGCGCTCCAGGGGCTGGACCGGCGGCTGAGCGGCCTCGGCCTGGCCGACTGGGTGACGGTCCACACCCAGGACTGGGAGGGTGTGCCCGCGAACTGGAAGGTGGCGGTGGAGAACGGTTCGGAGAACTACCACCACATCGGCACCCACGCGGAGACCCTGAACCCGGTGCTGCCGGGCCGGGACACGGAGATCGACGAGACCGACGGCCGCTGGTTCACCATGTTCACCCCGCTGTCGGACCCCGGGCAGGACCCGGCGGCCGACGGCGGGCGGAACGCCGCGAGCCCCGGGCGGCCGACGCGATCCGGTCCGGGAACTCGTTCCTCCGTACCGCCGCCGGACGAGCGCCCGGGGATGCTGATCGCGGGGATCTTCCCGCAGTTCGTGCTCGCGGTCCTGCCCGACAGCGCGGTCGGCATCCGCTGGCTGCCCACCGGCCCCGCGACCCACGACACCCGGATCACGGTCATGGTCCCGCCCTCGGCGCCGGACGCTCCCGGTTTCGCGGAGCGGCTCGACGGCCTACGCGGCGGAATCGCCCGGATCCAGGAGGAGGACCTGGTGGCCGTCCGAGGCGTCCAGCGCGGCCTGGCCTCCCACCCGGCTCCGTCCGACGGCCGGTTCTCCCATCTGGAGCGCCCCCTCTGGCAGTTCCAGCGCTATCTGGCGGATCGACTGCTCTGACCCCCGCCGGGGCGGCGTCCCCGCGCCCCCGACCAGCCGCTTTCCGCCGCTGTCGCCCACGGCGGCGGCCGTCCGTCCCGCCGCGCTCCCGGGCGGCGGGCGGTTCGCGCTCCGGACGCGACCGGCGTCAGACTGGACGTCACCCGCACAGGAGGACACGCACCATGCGCACTCTGCACGTCGTCGCCCATCCCGAGGCGACGCACCATGTCGAGAAGGTCGTCGGAGGATGGCACGACTCGCGGCTGACGCCCGCCGGGGTGCGGGCGGCGGTCTCCATCGCCCGGGAGCTGCGGGCCAGGATCCCGGGCGGCGCTGAGGTGGAGCTGTTCTCCTCGGACCTGCTGCGGACCCTGCGGACGGCCGACGAGGTGGCCGGACTGTTCGGTGTGGAGCCGATGGCGGATCGCAGGCTGCGGGAGAAGTCGTACGGGGAGGCGGGGGGAAAGCCGCAGGAGTGGCTGGACCGGCGCTTCGTCCCGCCGCCGCCCGTCGGGGAGCGCATGGACCATGACGAGGGCGTGGCGGGCGCGGAGACCAAGGGCGCGTGCGCGCGGCGCGTCTACGCGGCGATGGACGAGATTCTGGAGCGCCCGTGCGAGCACCAGATCATCGTGACGCACGGCGGCTCTCTGACGTTCGTCGTGGCGTCCTGGATCAGGATGCCGATCGAGTCGGCCGGTTACGCCAGTTTCCGGGCCCCCTCCGGCAGCATCACGACCCTGCGCGAGGACGACTTCTTCCACAACCGCCAGGTCGTCGGCCTCGGCGACACGCGGCACCTCGAATCGGCCCGAACGGACTGACCCTCGGCCCGCCGCCCGCCACGGCCCGCCGTCCTCGCCGGGGGACGGCGTCGGCGAACCCGGCGCGGTGAACGGCGATCCGGCGCGGGCGGCGGCCCGCGCCGTGACTCCCCCGGTCCGGGGCGGCCCGCGCCGTGACTGACCGGGTACGGGCCGCGAGGCCGTCGCGCCGCCGTCACCCGGCCGTGCCGTGCCGGGAGTCCCGGATCGTACGGCGTCTCCGGCCGCGGCGTCGCGGTCCGGGGCCGCGGCCCGGGGCGGTCGAGCGGGGCCGTGGCCCGGGGCCGTCCGCGCGGCGGCTTCGCCGTATCACGGTGCGGACGGCGCGCGGAACAGCGTCAGAACGCTGTCGGCGACCTTCTCCCGCGCCGCTTCCGGATCCAGCGCGTTGAAGGCCAGGGTGAGGCTGCCCCACGCGAAGTAGAGGGTCTCGGGCGGGAGATCGGCGCGGAACGCGCCGTCGTGCTGCCCGCGCTCGATCAGGGCGGTGATCCGCGCTTTGATCAGTGCGGGGGCCTCGCCCCGGTCCGCGACGGCGCCGAGCGGGGCGTAGCGGCCGGCCCGCCAGTCGGCGGCCTCCTGGATCCAGGCGTGGGTCGCCCGCTCCAGGGCCTCGGCCGGGTCGCCCGTCTCCGTGCCCGTGCGCGCTATCCGGCGTTCGATGGCTTCGAGCGATTTCTGCAGGAGTTCCTCGACCAGCGCTTCGCGGGAGGGGAAGTAGCGGCTGAGGGTCGTGCGGTGCACCTGTGCCCGCTCGGCGATGTCGGCGAGCGGAGTTCTCGGATCGTCGCGGAGCAGTGCTCGCGCCGTCTCCAGGATGGTGTCGACGGTCCGCTGGGCGTCGACCCGCAAGGGCCCGTGCTTCATGGCCAGGGAGTTTACGGACTCGCCGAACGGAGCGCACGAAACGATGAGTTGCACGAAACGTGCACTTGCACGATTCGTGCATGTCTGAGTACGGTCACGACGCACTCCGGGACCGATGTCCCGGGGTCCCTCCACGGCAAGGAGACAGTGGTGTCCCTGTCCTTCACGCGCGCCCGTACGCGCGGCGTCCTACTGGCCGCCGCCTCCGCGGCCATGGCGCTGATCCTCGTACCGCCGGCGTCCGCCGCGTCGCCGCCGCCGATCCCCGTGCCCGCGCCCGCGCCCGCCGCCGAATCGCTCCAGCCCACGTCGGCCGATGTCGAACGGGTCGCCGCCGAGCACAAGAAGCCGGAGGCCGAGGTGCGGCGCACGGCCCGACAACTCGCCCCGATCATCGAGGCGCTGACGCCCTCGGCCCCGCCCAGGGTCCGCGCGGGCGGGCCGAAGGCCGCCAGGGTGGCCAAGGCCCCCGTCGACGAGTGCTTCCGGAGCGTCGGCGGGGCCCGGCCCGCCCCCTCGGCCGACGGGAGCTGCCCCAGCGGGTTCGCCCCCAAGCGCAACCAGGCGTACGCGCACGGCGGCGTCCGGGGCGGCGACCACGTCTACTTCGGCACATCGGCCAACCTCACCTGCGGCGGCCCCGGCCTCCTCGGCCCGTACAGCCCGGCCTTCCGGACGAAGAACCTGGTGTGCGAGGGCTCCCGGGGCCCGGGCGCGCCGCTGTTCGGCGACAACTGGGGCGACTGGCGCTCGCCGCGCGTCTACCGCGTCGACGCGGACACGGAGAGGACCGAGGACATCACGCCCACGCCCGGCCAGGCTCCGGGCCTCCGGTCGATGATGGGCGTTCGCGGCCAGGCCTACCACAGGGACGTCGTCCTGCTCGCCGGTCCGCGCCTGACCCCGGCCGGGGGCGCGTCCGGACTGAATGTGCTGGCCTACGAGGCGAGCACGGGCCGCTTCCTCGGCGAGAAGCTCCTGCCCGAGTACTCCAACATGCGCACGGGCGTCGTGATCGGCGGCGAGCTGTACGTGGGCGCGCGGGCCACGGGCGGCGCCTTCGGCGCGGGCGGCGTGGTCCTGAAGTGGACCGGCGGCAAGACGGATCCGTTCCGGTTCGAGGTCGTCGCGGCCGGCCTCCCCCATGAGCCGGCGTACATCGCGGGACACGACGGCCGTATCGTCACGGCGAACTGGTCGACGTTCCGCCCCGGCCAGGCCGTCGGCGGCTCTCCCGAGATGTACCTCAGCCCCGCCCTGCCGGCCCGGGGCGGCCTCACGAACGCCGACTCCGCGAACTGGAAGCCGGTGTTCAGGCTCAGCGACTACGAGCCGGACCCGGTCGTCGCGCAGGCCGGCATGTTCGGAGCCCTGACCTCGTGGAAGGGCAAGCTCTACTTCAGCACGATGTACTACCCGACGTACAACACCGTCAACGCCTGGGCGTACTACGGCAGGCCGAGCACCGAGATCGGCCGTCTGAACACCTATGTGAACGCGGAACGCGGCCTTCAGCTCTTCGAGATGACCGACCCCGGCAAGGCGACCCAGAAGGTGTCCCTGCTGTACGGCGACAGAACGGTGCCGGTGTACGACACGGCCGCCGGGACCTGGAAGCCCCAGGAGAACAAGCTCCGCCAGAAGCCGAGGTTCGGCCCCTCCGGATTCGGCAACCGGTGGAACAACTACTCGTGGCAGATGACCGTGTTCGAGGACCAGCTCTATCTGGGCACGGGCGACTTCAGCAACTTCCTCCCGGAGCACGCGGAACTGATGAAGGACCCGGCGCTCTTCGGTCTGTCCGACGTCACCGCGGCGCTGCTCAAGCCCGTGGTCGACTCCGTCAGCGCCGTGTACGCCGGCTCCGACACCTGGCGCATGACCGGACCGGACAGCGCCGCCGTGCCGTTCAACCTCGACGGTTACGGCAATCGTCTCGCCCACGGCGTCCGGTTCTGGGTGCCCTTCGAGGAGAAGGGCAAGCTGTTCACGGGCAGCGCGACCTTCGCCAATCTGGCCGACCGCCGCCGGGCGAGCGGCGGCTGGGATCTGACCGTGCTCAAGTAGCCCCGGCGCTCCGCCGGCCCCGACCGCCCGCCCTTCCGCACGGCCCCGCGGATCTTGACGGGCCGCCGCACCGCGTACAGACTAAGCGATCGCATAGCTACTATGCGATCGCTTAGTTCAGTTGTCACCCCTCCGGGAGGTACCGATGCGACGCACCCTGTTCGGCGACGACCACGAGGCGTTCCGCGCCGCTGTGCGGCAGTTCGTCGACCGCGAGCTGCGCCCCCGGCAGGAACGCTTCATCCGGCAGCGCTCCATCGACCGCGCGGTCTGGCTGAAGGCCGGCGCGCAGGGGCTGCTGGGGCTGCTGGTGCCGGAGGAGCACGGCGGCAGCGGCGCCGGGGACTACCGCTTCAGCGCGGTGTGGAGCGAGGAGCTGGCCCGGCTCTCCGTGGCGTTCGCCTCCTCGTTCACGATCCACTCCGAGGTCGTGGCTCCCTATCTGGTCGAGCTGACCACCCCGGAGCAGCGCGAGCGCTGGCTGCCGCGCTTCTGCTCGGGGGAGCTGGTGTCGGCGATCGCCATGACCGAGCCCTCGGCCGGCTCCGACCTCGCGGCGCTGCGGACCACGGCCGTACCGGACGGGCCGGACTGGATCCTCACCGGCTCCAAGACCTTCATCACCAACGGCTTCGGGGCCGATCTGGTGGTGGTCGCCGCCCGCACCGGCCCCGGGAAGCGGGCCAAGGGCATCACCCTCTTCGCGGTGGAGTCGGACGCGCCCGGCTTTGAACGCGGGCGGAAGCTGGACAAGGTCGGGCAGCCCGAGGCGGACACGGCGGAGCTGTTCTTCCACGAGGTGCGGGTGCCCGCCCGCGATGTCATCGGCGAAGTGGGCCGCGGCTTCGTCCACATGATGGAGCGCCTCCCCCAGGAGCGGATCGGCGCCGCCGTGACCAATGTCGCCCACGCCGCGCAGATCCTGGCCGAGACCGTCGAATACGCCAAGGAGCGCCGCGCCTTCGGCCGGGCGGTCGGCTCCTTCCAGTACAACAAGTTCCGTCTGGCCGAGCTGGTGACCTCCGTCGAGGTCACCCGGGCGTACGTCGACCAGTGCGTGGCCGCGCACGTCGCCGGGGAACTCGGCGCGGTGGACGCGGCCAAGGCCAAGTGGTGGTCCGCGCAGGTGCAGAACGACGTCATCGACGCCTGCGTCCAGCTGCACGGCGGCTACGGCTACATGAACGAGTACCGGGTCGCCCGCGCCTGGCAGGACGCGCGGGTGACGAAGATCTGGGCCGGATCCAACGAGATCATGAAGGAACTCATCGGCCGCGACCTCGGCCTCTAGCGCACTCGGGGGCGCTCCGCCCGGCCGCGCACCGGGGCGTCCCCTCCGACATCGCCACAGAACCTGGAGTCATCCCGTGAGCATCCTGGACCTCTTCCGACTGGACGGACGGGTCGCCATCGTCACCGGCGCGTCCTCGGGCCTCGGGGTGGCCGTCGCCCGAGGGCTCGCCGAAGCGGGCGCCGACGTGGTGCTGGCCGCCCGGCGCACGGCCAGACTGGCCGACACCGCCGCGCTGGTGGAGCGGGCGGGCCGCCGCGCGCTGTGCGTACGCGCCGACGTCTCCTCCCCCGAGGACTGCCGTGCCGTCGCCGAGGCCGCCTCGGGGTTGGGCCGGGTCGCCGTGCTGGTCAACAACGCGGGCGTCGCCGAGGCCGTGCCGGCCAGCCGTGAGACTCCCGAGCAGTTCCGCGGCGTGCTGGACGTGAATCTCTTCGGCGCCTACTGGATGGCCCAGGCGGCGGCCGCCGTCATGACGCGGGGCGGCTCGATCGTCAATGTGTCGAGCGTGCTGGGGCTGGTCTCGACCGGGCTGCCGCAGGCCGCGTACGCCTCGTCCAAGGCCGGTCTGCTCGGCCTGACGCGCGATCTGGCGGCGCAGTGGAGCGGCCGGAAGGGGATCCGGGTCAACGCCGTCGCGCCCGGCTATTTCGCGTCCGAGATGACCGACCGCCAGGAGGAGGGCTACATCGACGGGATCGTGAGCCGTATCCCGATCCCCCGCACCGGCGAGGCCGAGGAGCTGGCCGCCGCCGTGCTCTTCCTCGCCTCCGACGCCTCCGGGTACGTCACCGGCTCGACGCTCACCGTCGACGGCGGGCTCACGGTCACCTGACCGGCGGGCCGGCGGGACAATGGAGGGGTGACAGCGACCATCGACCCGGACGACCCCTGGGCGGGGGCCGCCCCCGGGTCCCGCAGAATCCTGGAGGCGGCACTGTCGGCCTTCGCCGAACGCGGCTACCACGGAGCCTCGACCCGTGACATCGCGGCGGCGGCCGGCATGAGCCCCGCCGCCGTGTACGCGCACCACCGCACCAAGGCCGATCTGCTCCTCGCCATCAGCGCGGCCGGGCACCGCCATGTCCTGGCCGTGTGCGAGCGGGCGCTGGAGGGCGAGACCGCCCCGGTCGCCCGGCTGCGCTCCCTGGTCCACGACTACGCCGCCTGGCACGCCCGGCACCATCTGCTCGCCCGCGTGGTGCAGTACGAGCTGCGGTCCCTGCTGCCCGAGCACCGGGCGGCCGTCGTCGGACTGCGGACCCGGACGGAGGAGCTGTTCCGCCGGGAGGTGCGGGCGGGAGTGGACGAGGGGGTCTTCCGCACCGAGGACGCCGACGACGCGACCCTGGTGCTCCTGTCCCTCGGCATCGATGTGAGCCGCTGGTACACGCCCGGCGGCGCCCGCACCCCGGTCGGGATCGGCCGCCGATACGCGGGGTTCGCCCTCGCCCTGCTCGGCGCCGGCCCCGCGGCCTCCCCGCCCGGCGCGCCCGCTTCCTGAGACGTCCGCCGTCCGTCTTCCCGGGGCCGTCCGCCGTCCGAGGCCGCCCGCTTCCCGGGGCGCTCGACCGAACAGCGCGAAGAGCCCGGCCGCCGCGGCCGGGCTCTTCGCGGCTCCGGGCGACCGGCCCCCGCTCGCCCGCCGCCCGCCGCGCGCCGCCGGGTGACGCCCGACGAGGGCCCCTCGCGGGCCGCCTCAAGCCGTGGACCGTGAACCGTGAACCGCGAGTCGTGACGGCATCGGCGGCCTCCCCCGCGCCGCCCGACGAGCCCCCGAGAACCGATCCCTCCGCGCCCGGACCCCGCCGGCCGCGTCGACGGCCGCCCGTGACGCTGTGGCGTCCCACAGGCCGCGGGCCCGGCGCCTGTGGGACGCCACAGCGGCGGCGCCCGCCGGGCCCGAGAGCAGAATCCCAAATAACTCTTCGCATACTCATCTCCCCTCAACCCCTTGACAACAAGGGCTCTCGCGAAAAAACTGAATGGACATTCACATCACTCAGACTTCCTGGAGGTGCGATGAGCCGCCGAGTCCTCGTGGCCGGTGTCGGGATGATCCCGTTCACCAAGCCGGGTCACAGCGACCCCTACGACGTGATGGGCGCCCGCGCGATCCACGCCGCGCTGGAGGACGCCGGGATTCCGTACGACCGGATCCAGCAGGCGTACGCCGGCTATGTGTACGGCGACTCGACCAGCGGTCAGGCCGCGCTCTACCGCGTCGGCATGACCGGAGTGCCCGTCGTCAACGTCAACAACAACTGCGCCACCGGCTCCACCGCCCTGTGGCTGGCCCGTCAGGCCGTGGAGTCCGGAGCGGTGGAGTGCGCGCTCGCGGTCGGCTTCGAGCAGATGCGGCGCGGGGCGCTCACCACCCACTGGAACGACCGCCCGAGCCCCACCGTCCGCTTCGACGAACTGCTGGACGAGCTGCACGGCATCGACGAGACCCTGCCGCGCGCGGCCCAGCTGTTCGGCGGCGCGGGCGCGGAGTACGTCGAGAAGTACGGCGTGGACCCGGCGCTGTTCGCCAGGGTCGCCGTCAAGTCCCGGGCCCACGCGGCCGCCAACCCCTACTCGGTCTTCCGGGACCCGATCACGGAACAGGAGGTCATGGACTCGCCGCACATCTTCGGCCCCGTCACCCGCCTGCAGGCGTGCCCGCCCACCTGCGGGGCGGCCGCCGCGATCGTGTGCGGCGAGGAGTTCGCCCGCCGCCACGGGCTGCGCACCGACGTGGCGATCAAGGCCCAGGCGATGAGCTCCGACCTGCCCGGGACCTTCGACGAGAAGAGCATGATCGAACTGGTGGGCGCGGGACTGACCCGCTCGGCCTCCCGCCAGGTGTACGAGACCGCCGGAGTGGACCCGCGCGACATCAAGGTCGTCGAACTCCACGACTGCTTCACCGTCAACGAGGTCCTCACCTACGAGGCGCTCGGGCTGTGCGAGGAAGGAGGCTCGGAGAAGTTCGTCGCCGACGGCGACAACACCTACGGCGGCCGGGTCGTCGTCGGCACCTCGGGCGGCCTGATGTCCAAGGGGCACCCCCTCGGCGCCACCGGTCTCGCCCAGTGCGCCGAGCTGGTGTGGCAGCTGCGCGGCGAGGCGGGGGCCCGCCAGGTCGACGGCGCCGACCTCGCCCTTCAGCACAACCTCGGACTCGGCGGCGTCGGCGTCGTCACCCTCTACGAGAAGGTCTCCTGAGCATGCCCCTGGACCGATCCCTCATCGGCGCCGAGTCCCCGGAGCTGGTCGTCGACGTCGAACGCGGCCGGCTGCGGTTCTTCGCCAAGGCCACCGGACAGACCGACCCCGTGCACAGCGACCTGGACGCGGCCCGGGCCGCCGGCCACCGCGACCTCCCCGTCCCCCCGACCTTCCTGTTCTGTCTGGGCATGGAGATGCCCAACCCCTTCGAATACCTGGAGGAACTGGGCATCGACCCCGTCACCGTCCTCCACGGCGAGCAGGGATTCGAGTACTTCGCGCAGGCGTACGCCGGCGACACGCTGACGTACTCGACCCGAGTCTCCGACGTCTACGAGAAGAAGGGCGGCGCGCTCCGGTTCCTGGTCCGCAGCACGGACGTGACCCGCGACGGCGAACTCGTCGCACGGCTGACCGCGTCGGCCGTCATCCGCGAGCGGACCGGCGAGGAGGCCGTCGTATGAACACTCCCCAGCTCTCCCCCGGGGACACCGTCCGCCTGGACATCCCGAAGATCACCCGGACGACGCTCGCGCTCTACGCCGGCGCGTCGGGCGACCACAACCCCGCGCACATCGACATCGACGCCTGCGAGGCCGTCGGCATCCCGGACGTCTTCGCCCACGGCATGCTCTCCATGGCGTATCTGGGCCGGCTGCTGACCGACTGGGTGCCGCGGGACCGCGTCCGCGCCTACCGCGTGCGCTTCGCCGCGATCACACCGGTGAACTCGGCGCCGGTCTGCCGGGGCGTCGTCACCAAGGTCGAGGACGGCCTCGCGCACCTCGAACTCACCATGAGCCTGCCCGACGGCACCGTGACCCTCCGGGGCTCCGCCGTCGTCGTCGCCGGCTGACCACCGCACACCGAACCACCACGTGAGGACTTCGCATCATGGGAACCCTGGACGGCAAGGCCGCCCTCGTCTCCGGCTCGGGCCGCGGCATCGGCCGCGCCATCGCGCTCAAGCTGGCCTCCGAGGGGGCGGCCGTCGTGATCAACGACCTGGACAAGGAGCCGGCCGAGGAGACGGTCGCCGACATCACGGCCGCCGGCGGCCGGGCCGTCGCCTGCGTCGGCTCCGTCACCGAGGAGGGCTTCGCCGAGCGGTTCGTGAACACCGCGACCGACTCCTTCGGCGGCCTGGACATCATCGTCAACAACGCCGGATACACCTGGGACACCGTCATCCAGAAGATGACCGACGAGCAGTGGGACGCCATCCTCGACGTCCACCTCAAGGCCCCCTTCCGCATCCTGCGCGCCGCCCAGCCCTACATCCGGGCGAACCCGACCGAATACCACCGCAAGGTCGTCAACGTCTCCTCCACCTCCGGCCTCGCCGGCAACCCCGGCCAGGCCAACTACTCCTCCGCCAAGGCGGGCGTCATCGGTCTCACCAAGACCATGGCCAAGGAGTGGGGCCGCTACCAGGTCAACGTCAACGCCGTCGCCTACGGCTGGATACTCACCCGGATGACCGAGGCCACCGCCGACGACGACGCGACCGTCGAGATCGAGGGACGCACGCTCCGGGTCGGCCTCAACCCCCAGGTCGCGGAGACCCTCGCGCGCACCATTCCGCTGGGCCGCCCGGGCACCCCCGAAGAGGCCGCAGGCGCCGTCTATCTGCTGTGCACGCAGGAGGCGAACTACGTCTCCGGCCAGTGCCTGACCGTCGACGCCGGCCAGCGCTGACCTCCGCGCACCGCACCCGCCGCACCGCCCCCGACCCGACCGTCCGGCCGCCGCGCGGCGGCCGGACGGTCCCCTCCCCCACACTTCCGTGCTCCGCCCCCATGACCCGTCGACGCCGCCGGGTCGTCACTGGAGGATGTCGTGTACCTCACCCAGCCCCTGCACAGAGCACTTCAGCAGCTTCCCGACGCGCCGATGACCGTCCACGGCGAGCGCACGCGGACCACCCGGCAGGTCGCGGACCGCGTCGCCCGGCTCGCCGCCGCCTTCCGGAGCCTCGGCGTCGTCGCCGGAGACCGCGTGGGGATGCTGGCGCTCAACTCCGACCGGGTCCACGAGTACTTCCTCGCGACCTGGTGGATCGGCGCCGCGGCCCACCCCATCAACGTCCGCTGGTCGCCCGCCGAGATCGCCTACGCCGTGGCCGACTCCGGGACCGAGGTGCTCCTGGTCGACGACGCCTTCTCCGCCGCCGTCCCGGAGCTGCGCGAGCGATGTCCCGGGCTGCGCGCCGTCGTCCACTGCGGCGACGGCCCCGCCCCCGAGGGGACGGTGTCGTACGAGGAACTCGTCCGCTCCTTCGAACCCGTGCCCGACGGCCGGCACGGCGGCGACACGCTCGCCCTGCTCCTCTACACGGGAGGCACCACAGGGCTGCCCAAAGGGGTGATGGTCAGCCACCGCGGACTGCTCAGCTCGCTCCACGGCTCGCTGCTGGCCATGCGCAGCGTCGACCACGGCGGGGTCACCCTGGTCACCGCCCCGCTGTTCCACATCGCCGCCTTCTGCAGCTGGTACGCGCAGCTCCTCATGGGCGGGACGCTGGTGTTCCTGCCCGTGTTCACCCCCGCCCATTTCCTCGAAGCCGTCCAGCGGCACCGGGTCACCACCTGCGTCCTGGTGCCGCTGATGGTGCGGCTGATCTGCGACCACCCCGCCCTCGCCGACCATGACGTCTCCAGTCTGCGCAGCATCACCTACGGCGGCACGGCCAGCTCCGACACGGTCCTGCGGCAGGCGATGGACGCCTTCCCCGGGGCCGGCTTCAACCAGGGCTACGGGATGACCGAGACGGGCGTGCTCACCGTGCTCGGCCGGGAGGACCATCTGCGCGGCGGCCCCCGGCTGCGCTCCACGGGGCGTGCCACGCCCACCGTCGAGATCGCCGTACTGGGCCCGGACGGGTCGCCGGTCCCGCACGGGCAGGTCGGCGAGATCGCCACCCGGGGCGACCATGTGATGCTCGGTTACTGGGGCAAGCCCGAGGAGACCGCCCAGGCGCTGCGCGACGGCTGGATGCACACCGGGGACGCCGGGCGTCTCGACGGGAGCGGCTGTCTCTACGTGGTCGACCGCATCAAGGACATGATCATCACCGGCGGGGAGAACGTCTACTCCGCGGAGGTCGAGAACGCGCTCGCGTCCCACCCCGCCGTCGCGTCCTGCGCGGTGATCGGCGTCCCCGACGAACGCTGGGGCGAACGGGTCCACGCCGTGGTCGTCCTCAAGCCCGGGCACACCGCCGCCCCCGAGGAGATCCAGGCGCACTCCAGGTCCCTCATCGCCGGCTACAAGACGCCCCGCTCGGTCGAGTTCGCCGAGAGCCTGCCCGTGTCCGCCGCCGGGAAGATCCTCAAGCGCGTCCTGCGCGACTCCGTCCGCCCCGGCACGCCCTGAACACCCCCGCCGCGCCCCGCGCACCCCGTACACCCGGTGCCTCGCTGCACCTCCGTACCCCCGCACCCCCGCACCCCCGCACAGGAACGAGACGACACCGATGAAGCGCACCGTCTTCGACGAGGACCACGAAGCCTTCCGGACGATGATCCGGGACTTCATCAGCAATGAGGTCGCCCCCCACTTCGACGCCTGGGAGGAGGAGGGCCTGCCGCCGCGCGACCTGTTCCGCCGGCTGGGAGCACTCGGGGTCATGGGCTTCGGCATCCCCGAGGAGTACGGCGGCCCGGGCCGGACCAGCTACAAGTACCAGGCCGTCGTCAACGAGGAGTGCGCCTACGCGGGAGTCATGCTCGGCCACTACGGCGTGAGCACCAGCATCGTGCTGCCCTATCTGCTCGACCTCGCCGACGACGCGCAGAAGAAGCGCTGGCTGCCCGGCGTCGCCACCGGCGACCTGATGCTCTGCGTCGCCATGACCGAGCCGGGCACCGGCTCCGACCTGGCCGGCATCCGCACCACGGCCAGGCTCTCCGACGACGGCTCCCACTATCTCCTCAACGGGGCCAAGACCTTCATCACCGGCGCCCGCAACTCCGAGCTGTGCGTCGTCGCCGCCCGTACCTCCCCGGCGAGCGCCGAGGACCGCCGCACCGGGCTGAGCCTGCTGGTCGTCCCGACCGACAGCGAGGGCTTCACCTTCGGCCGCAAGCTGGAGAAGGTCGGTCTGAGGTCCTCCGACACCAGCGAGATCTCCTTCACCGACGTCAGGGTGCCGGTCGAGAACCTGCTCGGCGAGGAGGGCAGGGGCTTCGCCTATCTGGGACAGAACCTGACCCGAGAGCGCCTCGCCATCGGGGTGGAGGCCGTCGCCCGCGCCCGGGCCGCCGTCGACTTCACGCAGGAGTACGTCCTCCAGCGGATCGTCTTCGGCAAACGCGTCGCCGACTTCCAGAACACCAAGTTCGTGCTCGCCGAGTGCGAGACCGACGTGACCGCGGCCCAGGCGCTCTGCGACCAGGCCCTGGAGCTGGAGGAGACCGGCGATCTCACCCCCGCCGACGCGGCCCGCGTGAAACTCCACGGCACCGAGGCCGCCGGCCGGGTCATCGACAAATGCCTCCAGCTGTACGGCGGCTACGGCTACATCCTCGAATACCCGATCGCCCGTATGTACGCCGACATCCGGGTCAACCGGATCTACGGCGGCACCAGCGAGGTGATGAAGACGATCATCGCCAAGGACATGGGGCTGTGACCGCGCCCTGAGGATCACGGGAAGCCGGCCCGACGATCCGGGCGGCCGGCGGGAGGCCCGCTCCCGCACGGCCACGGGCCGGCCTCCACCGCCCGCCACACAGCGGAAGGGCTCGCACATGGCGTCACGCCGACCACCCGACCGCAAGGCGCTCATCCGCTCCGCCGCCTCCGACCTCTTCCTCCGCCACGGCTATCACAACGTCTCCGTCGCCGAGGTCACGGCGGCCCTGGACCTCACCCCGGCCGCGCTCTACCACCACTACCGCACCAAGCGGGATCTCCTTCTGCACGCCGTCCTGGACGGCTTCGACACGGTCGACGCCGCCATCCGCGAGGCCGGGGACCTCGACACGGCCCTCCGGTCCCTCGCCGCCCTCGTCGCGGGTCCGAAGAGCCTCCTCTCGGTGTGGGAAAGGGAATCCCGCAATCTGGAGGGATCCCAGCGGCTGACCGTCCTCGAACGCCGGACCGGAATCGTGACGGGCTTCGCGCCGCTGCTCAGGGCGGAGCGGACCGAACTCGACGCCGCCGGGGCGGAGCTGGTCGCCCGGGCCGTCCTCGGAGCGCTCGGCGGACAGTCCAGGCGCAGCAGCGTCTCCCGCCGCGAGGACGAGCGGCTGATGGTGCGGCTCGCCTCCGCCGTGGCGCGCTGCCCGCTCCCGGCTGCCGGTCCCTCCCCCCGGCCGGACCGGCGCCCGGGCGACGGCGCCGCCTCCGGAGTGCGCAGACCCCGCCGGGACCGACTGCTCACCGAGGCCATCCGGCTCTTCGACGAACGGGGATACCAGTCCGTCACCGTGGCCGACATCGGCGAGGCCGCCGGCATCGTCGCCTCGGGCGTCTACCGGCACTTCGCGGGCAAGACCGACATGCTGGTCGCCGCGATGAACCGCGGCGGCGAGCATCTGCGTACCGGCGCCGACCGGGCCCTGGCCCACGCGCGCGATCCCCGCGAGGCGGTGGAACTCCTGCTGGGGGCCCATATCGATGTGACCGTCAAGCACCGGCATCTGGTGGGAATCCTCATCCACGAGAGCGCCCAGCTGCCCGACAGGGAGCGCGTCACCCTGCGCCGGTACCAGGCGGACTACCTGGACGTCTGGGTGCAGGCCCTGGGCGCCGCCAGGACCGACCGGGACGCGGTGGACCTGCGGACCACGGTCCAGTCGGCGCACTCGATGATCCACTTCGCGGTCCGCTCCGAACCGGCGCTCCCCGGGCCCGCGCTCACGGAGCGGCTGGCCGCCCTCGGTACGGCGCTGCTGCTCGGGGAGTAGCGCACGGACGGAAGCGCCCCCGGAACCAGGGCCGGCGCGGCCGTACGGCGGGCCCGCGGGCCCGCCGCGCTGTGTCCGCCGCACGGCCGCGCCGGGCTCTCGTTGTGCCCCGCTCCACGATGCGGGGCACGTTCCACGCCGGGCGGCCGGAGGTATCGACCGTTCCCCGGGCGCGCCCCAGACTCCTGGAAACGGAGCCGCCGCAGCGGCGTCTCGCCGCGGCTCCGGCCCCGACCAGCTGAGGAGCGGCCTTGAGACTCGTACGCCTCGTGACCCGGGCGGGTGCGGCGATCGCCGTCGCCACGGCCCTGGTGATCCCCACCGCGCCGTCGGCGCGGGCCGACACCCGCGATCCGGTGCTGTTCGTCCACGGTCTCGGCGGCGCCGGGGACAACTGGGACACGATGATCGCCGGTTTCACGGCGGCCGGCTGGTCCCGCGACCGGCTGCACGCGATGTCCTACGACTCGGCGCGGTCCAGCGAGTCCATCGCGGTCGAGATCAAGGAGGAGGTCGACGCCCTCAAAGCCCGCACGGGCGCCGCCGAGGTGGACGTCGTCAGCCACTCCCTCGGCGCGCTGAACTCGCGCTGGTACGTCAAGTACCTGGGCGGCGCCGCCCAGGTGGACGACTGGGTATCGATCGGCGGCGTCAACCGCGGCACCTACGGCGCGCTGATCTGTCTGCTGGACTCCTGCCGTGAGGCGTGGCCGGGCAGCGACTTCCTCGACGCGCTCAACGGCGGCGACCCCACACCCGGCCCCGTCGACTACACCGCCGTCTGGTCCTCGTGCGACGAGGCGGTGAATCCGGATTCCTTCGCGACCCTCGAGGGCGCGACCAACTGGTACGCGGGGTGCGTCGGCCACATCAGTCTCATCTTCGCTCCGCACGTGATCGACCGCACCCTGCGCGCCGTCGCCTGATCCCCACCGGGGACCGGCGCTTCCGCGGCCGGGCCCGGCTCGTACGGAGCGAACCGCGGGGTCCTACGGTCGCGCTCCGGGCCGGCTCCCGGGCCCCTCTTCTCCCCACCCCGTGAGCCGGCGGGCGTCCACGGCGAGCGTCAGGTCGACCAGGTCCCTCGGCCGGTCCAGGCGTTTGCCCGTGAGCTTCTCCAGCCGGTGCAGCCTGTTCAGCACCGTGTTCCGGTGGCAGAAGAGCCGCTCGCTCGCACGGTCGGTGGAGCCGTGGCAGCTGAGCCAGACCTCGAGGGTCTCCAGCAGCGACGCGCTCTCGCCCGGCGGCAGGCCCAGCACCGGACTCAGCACGGTCTCCGCGTACTGCGCCGCCAGGTCGGGGCGGGCCAGCATCAGCCCCGCCGACAGATGGTCGTCCAGCAGGGCGGGCCCCTCGTCCACTCCGCACATGCCGAGCGCCAGCTCGGCCAGCTCCCGGGCCCGGCCCAACTGCGCGAGGCCCTCGACGGCGGGCCCGATGCCCGCCCGTGTCCCCGGCGGAAGGGTGAGCGCTCGCGCCAGGTCCTCGACCGGCCGGCTGCCCAGCGGAACCACCGCCGCGTGCCCGCCCCGGAAGGGACAGCGGTACAGCCGGAATCCGTCCGCCTCCTGGCGCACCGGCTCACCGGCGGGCTCCTTCCCGGGCCCCTCCGGCCCGGATCCCACCGCCCCCGACTCCGACTCCGATTCAGCAGGCCCCGGCCCCTCCGAGCGCACGACGGCGTACCGGCCGATCAGCGGCAGGTCCAGGGCGATGGCCGCCGCGGAGACGTCCATGGGATCGGAGTGGCCGCGCAGCAGCGTCTTCAGCACCGGGATCATGGCCCGTTCACCGCCTGACGCGAGTTCGGCGGCGGTCCGGCGATGCGACTCGGTGAGCAGGGCCGTGTCCCGTCCCACGTAGCGCCAGTAGTCGTTGGCGGCGTGCGCCATGGCGCGTGACCGCCCGGGCTCCTCGTTCAGCACCGCTTCCACGAGGTGCTCCCACAGGACGGACGAGCCGATGCGGTACCCCTGGAGCAGCGCGAGAAGCGGCATTCCCTGGCGGGCCCGCCGTGCCGCCAACAGCCAGGCGTGCTCGCCCGATTCGGCGAGGCGCTCGGGCGAGGCGAGCGATCCGACGGCCTTCTCCAGCGAGACATGGGCGGATTCCCAGAGGTCGGCCGGGGCGAGCAGCGGATCGCCGTACTGGGGCACTTCCTCGCGGACCTGGAGCAGTGCCCGGTCCACCATCGGCGCCAGCCGGCCCCGCACCAGCTCGGCGGCGCGCACGAGGACGTCCGGGGGCGCCGGGAC
Organism: Streptomyces sp. NPDC014894; assembly: GCF_043080985.1. Classification (NCBI taxonomy): domain Bacteria; kingdom Bacillati; phylum Actinomycetota; class Actinomycetes; order Kitasatosporales; family Streptomycetaceae; genus Streptomyces; species Streptomyces sp. NPDC014894. Next base: position 495,421 of record NZ_JBIBWD010000002.1, on the reverse strand, counting down.
GGACATGGCCGCGTGCCGCACGCCGGCGGGGCCGGGCAGCGGCGGTTCGCCCTGGGCCCGTCCGCCCGGCCGGGGCGGTCGGTGCGGAACTGCGGTCATCGGACCTCCCGGGCGTACCTGACGTCGATGGGCCGGCGCTGGGTTCCGGGGAGAAAGAGGCGTGTGCCGCCGGGTGTCCGCCCTGTTCCCCGAAGAGACACGTCACACCGGACATCGCACCCTAGCCGATGCCCGGAAGCCCCGGTTTCCCGGTCTCCGGTCCGCACACGGGCGGGCGCGGTTCCGGTGGGGCCGGGCCGTTCGCCCCCGCCGGAACCGCGCGTCGCGCGTCAGACGCCGACGGTGGTGAAGGGCAGACACCGGAACGGCTTGGAGTGCTCGGGGTCGAGCCGGTTGAGGACGAGCCGGGTGACGTTCGGGTCGACGGCCAGTCCGAGATGACCGGCCGTGTCCAGCCGGCACTTGTCCTGGAGCACGATGTTGGTGACGTTGTCCCCGGTGAGCAGGCCGCTGGTGTACGGGGTGACGACGCTGTCGTAGCGGGTGACGATGGTGGTGTACGTCGGCCCGGGCACGGCGACCGGGCCGTCGTTGAGCTTGGCGAGGAACGCGGAGCCGGGCAGATAGTCCGTGCAGGCGCCACAGCCGACGCCGGTCAGCAGGCCCTGGAGCCTGAGGGCGGCGGCCAGGCTCGCCAGACCGTTGAGCGTGGTGCCCCGGAAGTTGGAGCCGAAGCCGACGAAGTCGTCGACCTTCGCGGCTCCGCCCAGGTACTTGATGTAGTACGCGGGAACGGTGGTCCCCTCGGAGTGTCCGACGATGTCGACCTTCGCCGATCCGGTCGCGGCGCGGACCCGGTCGACGAAGGCGCCCACCTCGACGGCGCTGTCCGCCATCGGAGCGAGGCCGCCGGCCAGTCCGCCCAGCACGGTCTTGCCGTAGGTCTGGGAGTAGACGCAGTAGCCGGCGGAGCGCAGGGCGGGCGCGAGGGTCAGGAAGTTGTCCCAGCTGTTGCCGCCGAGACCGTGGACGAGGACGACCGGCTCGGGGTGGGCGGCGCTGGGGCGGCAGGACCAGTCGTTCCACCCCGACCTCGGCGGCGCGTCGGCGGAAGCCGTCGCGGTCAGGGTGGTGGAGGCGAGTACGGACAGCGCGAGCGCTGCCAGGAACGTGCGGAGCTTTGCCATGGGGCGACTCCTTGTTCGCGGAAGGTTACCCGGAAGTAGAGCACGCGCCCTTGTTATGAACAAGGCATCGTTTCCAAAATGACCGAGCAGGGTTCGGCGCCCCGGGCGCGCTCCCCGGACGGGGGCGCGACGGGCGTGACGGCGGGTCAGGAAGCGCTGAGTCCGGAGCTGACCACGGTGTAGAAGCGGTCGAGCCCGTCCTGGAGGGACGCGCGATCGGCGGACCGCCCCGGGCCGCTGTCCAGGAGCCAGTCGGCGATGATGTCGAAGAGGCCGCCGATGAGCCCCATGGCCACCGCGCGGGCGTGCGGACCGGCCGCGACGCCGAGACGCAGCCAGGCCGTCTCCACGTACGAGGCCGCCCAGCGGCGGTTGGCCCGGCGGTGCGCCTCGGCCGACGGGGTCACGGCCCGGCCCTCGCCGAACGTCACCCGCGCCACCCGCACATCGTCGACGAAGGCGTCCGCGAAGTGCCGGATGAGCGCCCGGGCGGCCTCGCCCTCGTCCTGATCGCCGTCCAGGGCGTCCAGGGCCGAGGTGAGACGTCCGGTCACATCGGCGACTATACGGTCGAGCAGCGCCAGGTACAGGGCCTCTTTGCCGGTGAAGACCTCGTAGAAGCTCTTGGTTCCGACATACGCGTGCTTGCAGATCTGTTCGATCGCGGTGTCCTGGTAGCCCTGCGCGGAGAACAGCTCCAACGCCGCGTCCAGCAGATCCTCACGACGCCTCGCCCGCCGCTCCGCCGCGTCCAGGCCCCGGATACGCCGGCCTGTCGCGACTGCCCTGTCCCCCGCCTCACCAGCCACCGGCCCAACATACAGGCGACGCCGTGCGGCCCGCCGCGAGGGACGGCTCGGCGCAAGGCCGCGCGGCTCCGGGCGCCGTTCGCTCCCGGCGGTGACCGGTGCGGCGGGCGGACGGGAAAAGCGGCCGTGCATTCAGCGGTCCCGGCGATCGGGGTCGACGCGAAAAGAGAATTCCCTCATTCATTTCCTCACCCTGTCGACCGGGAATGGCTCCTTTCCGCTCGCCGGTTCTCCGGTCCCGGCGAGGCGTCGCCTCGCCGCGTCAATCGTCGACGCGGCGCCGCACCTTGATCCCTGATCTTGAACACATCCGTACGGCTCAGGTCAGGGCGGTTGTCGTCGCCGCGCGAAGGGCGTTCCCGCGGAATCGAGAAGGGCGAGGAACGAGACCGGTGAATCCGTCTGCCGGATGTCGACCGGCACGGCCGGAGGAGGGCGCGGGCCAATGCCTCCGCTCAGTCGGCGGTTCAGCCCTTCAGCGCCTTCGGGGCGCTTTTCGAAGGTCGCCTGCGAAAGCCCGGAGGCGCTGTTCGCCGAAGCCTCCGAACGCGCTCCGGGAGGGGCCGCGCGGGGCGGGGCCGCTCCTGTCCGGATCGGCGGCGGCGGAACGGTGCGGCACGGCGTGGAACGGTGCGGCACGGCGCGGCACGGCGCGGCACCTGCGACGCAGGCGATTACCGGCCGGTCCGGCGACCGCCCGACCCGGGCCGGACGCCGGCGTCGTCCCGGTGGTCGAACCGCGAGATCACCGGCACGGGGGACGTGGTCGCCGCCGCAGGCGCGACCGGTGCGACGCGCCGCGGCCGTCTGGAACCCGGCGGGCGGCGCACCGGCCCCCCGGAGACTCCGTTTCTCCCGGATCGTCAAGATCCAGGCGTCTCCGGTATCCGGAATCCAGGGGCCTTTCCCAGGTCACCAGGCACGCCCCTTCGTCGAACCGGAGCTGCCCTGTGACTGATCGGTGGATCCACTTTCAAAGCTTGAACACAAATTGAACACATCCCCTCTCCATACCGGCCCCGATGGTCTAGATTGACCGTGCTTCAGCTGTTCGGGCACGGGGCGAACAGTAATGATCTATAGGTCGGGCGCCGTGGAAAGCCGATTGCCGCGTTCCCCGCGCCCGATGTGGGGATGATCGATTCTCGGAGCCCGAGAGGGGGCCTTGGGCAGGGGGGACACCCGAGGTTTCCACGGGCTCCCGCACGCCTTGAGAGTCCGGCAGGACACGCGATTCCGCTGCCGCCGGGCCGGGTTGTTCCTGTGGCTCCGGAACAGCCGGAACGTCATGCGCGGGAGGCGGGGGCCTCCCTGGGGGAGGAACGGCGCGGCGCGGAAGGCGGGGGCCTTCCGAGGGGGTGACAGAACAGTGTGGGGCGAACACGTCGAACCGCTGGGGACCTGGGGGGTTCTGTGGAGCAGGGGGAATTAGTCAACCCGTTTCCGTCGGCGCGCGGGCGTCTGGCCGACGGAGCCGTCGGCCGGTCCGCGATCGACTGGGAGGAGCGGTACCGCCGTACCGTGATCACCAGCGACACCGTGGCCACCGCGGTCGTGGTGGCGGCGATCGGCACCTTCTTCGGCGCCCGGGACGCGGCCGACTGGCACGATAAGTGGGGCATTCTGGCGTTCGGCACCGAGCTGCTGGTGCTGGGAGCGCTCGCGGTGAGCCGGTCGTGGGCGCCGGCCGTGCTCGGCCAGGGCGCCGAGGAGTTCCGGCGGCTCGGACGCTCGCTGTTCACGGCGGCCGTCGTACTGGCGCTCGGCGGAATCGCCCTCACCTCGCGCAACATCAAACTCTGGATCTTCGTCGCGATCCCCGCGATCGCGCTCGTCACCATGACCGCGCGGTATCTGCTGCGCCTGCGGCTGCACAGAGAACGCAAGGAAGGCCGGTGTCTGCGACCGGTGCTCGCCGCCGGAAGCCTGCTCACCGTCAGCGATCTGATCAACCGGGCCCGTAAGTTCCCGCACCTCGGCTGGCGGGTCGACGCGGTCTGCACGACGGACGGTCTCGGGCTCGACGGCGACCAGCTGGACGGGGTGCCGGTCGTCGGCCGGCTGGCCGACGTCGCCAACCATGTCCGCCGCGACGGCTACCGGGTCGTCGCGGTCACACCGGACCCGCACTGGTCACCGGACCGGCTGCAGCGGCTGGCCTGGAATCTGGAGGGCAGCGACGCCGAGATGGTCGTGGCCCCCGTGCTCATGGAGGTGGCCGGACCGCGCCTGCACGTCGACGCGGTGCTCGGGATCCCGCTGCTGCGGGTCAGCATGCCGACCTTCACCGGCGGCAGCCGGGCCGTCAAGGAGGTCGTCGACCGGACGGGCGCGGCGATCCTGCTGATGGTGTTCGCGCCGCTGATGGTGTTCGTCGGACTGCTCGTGCTGACGGACAGCCGGGGCGGGGCGTTCTACCGCCAGCGCCGGGTCGGCAAGGACGGCCGCGAGTTCACCATCCTCAAGTTCCGCACCATGGTCGCCGGGGCCGACGGCGCGCGCGCCGGGCTGGCCGACCGCAACGAGGGCGCCGGCCTGCTCTTCAAGCTCCGCCGGGATCCGCGGGTGACCCGGGTGGGAGCGGTGCTGCGCAGGTACTCGATCGACGAACTGCCGCAGCTCTTCAATGTGCTCACCGGATCGATGTCGCTCGTCGGTCCGCGGCCCCCGCTGCCGGAGGAGTCCGCCGCGTACGGCCCGGACATCCGGCGGCGGCTGCTGGTCAAGCCCGGCCTCACCGGTCTGTGGCAGATCAGCGGGCGCAGCGATCTGCCGTGGGAGGAGGCGGTCCGGCTGGATCTGCGCTACGTGGAGGACTGGTCGCTCGCCCTGGACACCGTGATCTTGTGGAAGACGCTGCGCGCGGTGGTCTGCGGGCAGGGGGCGTACTGATGCGCGGGGAGCCGCCGTTCGACGGCCCCTCCCGCGCGCGGACCGCGGGCCGGGAGGGCCTGCCTGGGGGGAGGGACAGAGCATGAGGATCAGCGTTTTCGGGCTCGGCTACGTGGGCTGTGTATCGGCCGCGTGCCTGGCCGGCATGGGTCACGAGGTCATCGGGGTGGACGTCAACCAGGTGAAGGTCGACCTGGTCAACGACGGCAAGGCCCCGGTGGTCGAGGAACGGATCGGCGAACTCATCGCCGAGGTGGTGCGGACCGGGGCGTTGCGCGCCACCGGCGACGTCCACGAGGCGATCATGGACAGCGAGGTGTCGCTGGTCTGTGTGGGCACGCCGTCGGAGCCCAACGGCAGTCTGTGCACCACTTATTTGGAGCGCGTCACCGAGCAGATCGGCGTCGCCTTGGCCGCGCGGGGCGGCCGGCAGACCGTGGTGTTCCGCAGCACCATGCTTCCGGGCACCTGTCTCAAACTGCTGGTGCCGATCCTGGAGAAGTACGCCGGCGGTACGGCCGGGGTGGACTTCGGGGTCGCGGTCAACCCGGAATTCCTGCGCGAGGGTTCGAGCGTGCGGGACTTCTTCGACCCGCCCAAGACCGTCGTCGGCGAGCTGGACCCGGCGAGCGGCGACGCGGTGGCGGCGCTGTACGAGGGACTGCCCGGCGAGGTGTTCCGGGTGCCGATCCCGACGGCCGAGGCGATCAAGTACGCCGACAACGCGTTCCACGGCCTCAAGATCGGCTTCGCGAACGAGCTGGGCGCGGTGTGCCAGGCGCTCGGGGTGGACTCGCACCAGGTGATGGATGTGTTCCTGGCCGACCGCAAGCTGAACATCAGCTCCGCCTATCTGCGGCCCGGCTTCGCCTTCGGCGGCTCCTGCCTGCCCAAGGACTTGCGCAGCCTGGTCCACGCGGCGCAGCGGGCCGATGTCTCGGTGCCGATCCTCTCCCATGTGCTGCCCTCCAACTCCGCGCATCTCCAGCGCGCGGTGGAGCTGGTCGAGCGCACCGGCAAGCGCCGGGCGGGTCTGTTCGGGCTGTCCTTCAAACCGGGCACCGACGACCTCCGGGAGAGCCCGCTCGTCGAGCTGGCGGAGCGGCTCTTCGGCAAGGGCTACGACCTGCGGATCTATGACGCGAATGTGAGCCTGTCCCGGCTGCTCGGCGCGAACCGCGAGTACATCGAGACCCGGCTGCCGCATCTCGCGCAGCTGCTGGCGAACTCGGTCGACGAGGTGCTGGAGCACTCCGAGGTGTGTCTGGTCGGGACCAGCGATCCGGCCGTGCTGTCGGCGCTGCCGCACGGCGAGGGCCCGGTGCTCATCGATCTCATCCGCCTTCCCGACGCCGAGGCGCGCCGGGCCGAACCGGGGTACGTGGGCCTTGCTTGGTGACACATCGTCCGGGGGCGGCACCGGCGGCCGGCCGGGCCGGCGCGCGCTGATCCTGGTGGAGAACCTGTCGGTGCCGTTCGACCGCCGGGTGTGGCAGGAGTGCCGGACGCTGCGGGACGCGGGCTGGGAGGTGCACGTCATCTGCCCCCGGGGGAGCAAGCGGGACACCGAGCCGGAGACGGAGATCGAGGGGGTGCGGATCCTCCGCTATCCGCTGCGCGCGGCCACCGGGGGGCCCGCGGGCTACGTGCGGGAGTACGGATCGGCGCTGTGGCACACGGCCCGGCTGGCCCGCGTGGTCGGCCCGGTCGATGTGGTCCACGCCTGCAATCCGCCCGACCTGCTCTTCCTGCCGGCGCTGTGGCTGAAGCGGCGCGGCGCGCGATTCGTCTTCGACCAGCACGACCTGGTGCCCGAGCTGTACCTCTCGCGGTTCGACCGGGGCGAGGACCTGCTCTATCGCGCCGTGTGCGCGCTGGAACGGCTGACCTATCGGGCCGCGGACGTCGTGCTCGCCACGAACGAGAGCTACCGGGACGTCGCGATACGCCGGGGCGGCCGGCGGCCGGAGGATGTCTTCGTGGTGCGCAGCGCGCCCGAGACCGACCGGTTCCAGCCGGTGCCGCCCGACCCGGAGCTGAAGCGCGGCAAGCCTCATCTGCTGTGCTACCTGGGTGTCATGGGACCTCAGGACGGCGTCGACTACGCCCTGCGGGCCCTCGCGAGGCTGCGCGACGAGCTGGGACGGACCGACTGGCACGCGGTGTTCGTCGGCGGCGGCGACGCGTTCGACGCGATGGTGGAGCTGTCCCGGCGGCTCGGGCTCTCCGAGCACGTGCGGTTCACCGGGCGCGTTCCGGACGCCGATCTGGTGCGCTGTCTGTCCACGGCGGACGTGTGCCTCTCCCCCGACCCGCGCAATCCGCTCAACGACGTGTCGACCATGAACAAGGTCCTGGAGTACATGGCGATGGGCCGGCCGATCGTCTCCTTCGACCTCCGGGAGGCGCGGGTCTCCGCGGGCGACGCCGCCGTGTACGCGCCCGACGACGACGAGGGCGAGTTCGCCCGGCTCATCGCGCTGCTGCTGGACGATCCGGAGCGGCGGGCCCGGATGGGGAGGATCGGCCGGGAGCGGATCGGCGGACGGCTCTCCTGGCGGAATTCGCAGACGGCGCTGCTCGCCGCCTACGAAGCCGCCTGCCGGGACCGCGCTCCGGCGTCGGCGGACGCCCCGGTCCGTACCAGGAAGAGGCCGGGCCGTTGAGCGACGACACGATACGCCTGGCCACCGTCGGGCGGATTCTCCGTCGGCGCGGGCGGCTGGTCATCGCCCTGGCCGTGGTGGGCGCGCTCGTCGGCCACGGCGTCTCGGCGCTGTTTCCGCCGAGGTACACGGCGTCGGCGTCCGTCCTGCTGCCGGGGCAGTGGGAGGAGCGCGAGCTGCTGACCCAGGTGAACATCGCGACCAGTTCGGCGGTGGTCGACCGTACGGCCGCGGCCCTCGGCTGGAAGGGCGTCGGCGGCGGTGAGCTGCGGGACCGGGTGAGCGCCACGGCCTCCGACGGGAACATCATCACGATCTCGGGCACGGCCGAGACCCCGGAGCGGGCGCAGCGGCTCTCCGACCAGGCGGCCCGGCAGCTCGTCGCCTTCGCCGCGCGGATCGCGGGCGACAGCGCCGGGGCCGAGGAGGTCACGGGGCCCGAGGCGCTGCGGCGGAAGGTGGTGCAGACCAACCGCCGCATCACCGATCTGGCCAACGCGGCCGATCCGGGGCGGACCGTGGAGAGCGTGCAGGCGCGCACCGCGCTGGAGAAGCTGCGCACCGCGCTGGAGGAGGCCATGAGAAGGCTGGACGAGGCCGATCCGGCGACCGACCGGGCCGGCATGGTCGTCATGGGCCCGGCGGCCCGGCCCACCGGCGAGGCCCCGCCGACGAGGGCGCAGCTCATCGCCGCCGGTGCGCTGCTGTTCGCCCTGCTCACGGTCGTCGGCCATCTCGCCGCCGCGCGGGTGAACCGCCGGCTGCGCACCGAGCGGGAGATCGCCGCGGCGCTGGGCTCGGTGCTGCTGGGCGCCGTCGACGTACCGGGTGAGCGGCCCGCGCTCCGGCCCGGGGGCGGCGGTCCCCGGGCCTGGATCCGCCGGCTGCTGGGCGTCGACACCCGGTGGGACGCCCCGCCCCCTCGGGCGTCCGGGGACGAGACCGAACGGCGGATCCGCTACCGGCGGGTGTGCGCCCGGCTCCGGGACCGGCTGCCGGCCGCCCGGCGGCTGCTGGTCGTCGTACCGGACGGCGACGAGATCGCCCGCCGGGCCGCGGAGCGGCTCGTCGCCGAGGCCGGGAGCGGGCCCTCCGCCGCCGCTTCGAGCGGGGAGGGTCCCGGGCTGCGGGTGGTGGAGGTGCCGGTGGACCGGCCGCTGGTGCCGGACCGTGAGGCCGAGTCGGGCGCCGTGGTCGTGCTCAGCGCGGGCAGCTGGACCGCTGAGCAGCTCGGGGGGATCGCGGGGGCGTGCGCGGACGGCGGGCACGAGGTCGTCGGCGTCGTCGTCGCCGGCACGGCCCGGGCGCGTTCGACGCGGCCCGCCGGCCGGCCCTCGGACGACGCCGCCCCGGCGCTCGCGGTTCCCGACCGCGCGACGGGAGAGTCGGTGTGACGACGCGTACGACGCCGGACGCGCCGCCGGCGGCTCCGCTGATCGATCTGCACTCCCTGGTGGCGGCGGTGCGCAGGCGCCGCCGGCTGTGGTGCTCCATGGCGCTGCTGGGGCTGCTGGCCGGTGTGGCGATCGCGGTCCTGCTTCCGCCGCCGCCGACCGCGATGACCAAGGTGCTGGTCGCGCACCGGGAGGACCAGCCGAACGACACCGGGACGCTGATCCGCACGGATGTCGCGCTGCTGGAGACCACGCGGATCGCCGGGGCGGCCCTGCGTTCCCTCAAGTCCCCGGAGAAGCCGGAGGACTTCATGGAGGACTACCGGGGCAGCGGTCTGACCAACAATCTGCTGCGGATCGATGTGACCGGCGACAGCGAGGCGGAGGCCGTGGCCCGGGCCGGGGCGCTCGCCGACGCGTTCGTCGCGGACCATGTGCGGCGGATGTGGGAGGCCGCGAAGGCCGAGGCCAAGGCCCTGCTCGACCAGCGCGACCGGATGCGGGACGAGCTGGCCGAGGTCAACGGCGCCATCGGGGACCGCTCGCCGGAGAGCGACCCCGAGGCGTCGGCGAGCATCGAGACGCTCTTCGCCCGCCGGGCCGAGCTGAACTCGCGCATCGCCGATTTCGACCAGCGCGCCGCCGAGGCCCGTACCGGCACGCCCCAGGTCGTCGTCGGCACCCGGATCGTGGACGCCCCGCGCGCGGTGCCGCACTCCCTGCCCAGGGCCGCCGCCGCCGACGCCGCGATCGGGCTCGTGCTCGGGCTCGTCCTCGGGATCGCGCTGGCCGCGGTCGGCGCGGTGGTGGCGGACCGCCCCGTGCTGCGCCGGGAGATCGCGGCGAATCTGGGCGCGTCCGTCATCGCGGAGCTGCGCCGCGCGCCCCGCCGCCCGGCCCGGTGGCAGAGCCGGCGGACGCGGGCGGCCGGCGAACGGCTCACGGCGACCCTGGCCCGGGCCGTGCGCGGCTGCGCGGAACCGGTGTCGCTGCTGGAGCTGGGCTGCGCGCGCGACACGAGGGCGATCGCCCGGAACGTCGCCGAGGCGCTGTCGGCGGAGGGTCCGGTGGTCGTCGTCGACGGTCTGTCCGGCCCCGGGCCGGCCGACGGCCCGCTCGATCCGGCGGACACGACCGAGGGCGGCGGCGAGGGCGGCGCGTCCGGGACGGCCCGGCCGTGCCGGCTCGGCGTCGGCTCGGTCGCGCCCGGCACGGCGTGGACCGATCTCCCGTACCTCGGCGACCGAACGGTGCTCGTCGTGCGGGCCGGGCACGGCAGCGCCGCGTGGCTGCACACCGTGGCACGGCAACTCGCCGACCAGCGCGTTCCGGTGATCGGTGTGGTGTTGATCGACCCGGATCCGCGGGACAGGACCGACGGCGCCCTGTGGGACGGGGCGCGCACCGCGCTCCGCGGCCATGACGAGCGGCTCGACCGGCGGAACGGGGCGGGCGGGGCCCGGACGGAACGACCGGCCCGGCAGAACGGGACGGCACGGCCGCGCCCGCAGGCGCCGGCCGCACGGGTCCCGGACAGCGACCAGGAGGCACGGTAGGACATGTGTGGCATCGCAGGCACGTACCGATGGCCGGACGGGAAGGCCGTGACCGACCGGCTCACCGATGTCCTCGCCCACCGGGGTCCGGACGGGGCGGGCCGCTACGGCCGTCCCCTCGGCGACGGCGAGGTGCAGCTCGGACACCGCAGGCTGGCCGTCATCGATCTGTCCGGGACCGGCGCGCAGCCGATGGTCTCGGACGGTCTCGCCCTCACGTACAACGGCGAGCTGTACAACGCGCCCGAACTCCGCGCCGAGCTGACGGCCGCCGGGGCGCGCTTTCGCGGCGGCTCCGACACCGAGGTGCTGCTGAAGGCCTGGCGGCGCTGGGGCACGGACTGTCTGCCCCGGCTGCGCGGCATGTTCGCGTTCGCGGTCTTCGACGAGCGGACCGGTGATCTGGTGCTCGCGCGCGACCAGCTCGGCGTCAAGCCGCTGTTCCTGCTGCGGCGCGGCACGGGCCTGCTGTTCGCCTCCGAGCTGAAGGCGCTCGCCGCCGTGACCGGCGGGTCGCTGGAGGTGGACCGGGCGGCGCTGGTGGCCTCGCTGCTGTACTACTGGGTGCCGGACTCGCGCTGCGCGTACCGCGAGGCGGAGAAGCTGCCGCCGGGGAGCTGGCTGCGGTGCCGGCCCGACGGCCGGGTGGAGCGCGGCCGGTACTGGAATCTCCGGGACGTCGCCGCCGAGGCGCGGGACCGGGCGCGCGGCGGCGAGGCGCCGGACCTGGCCGCCGTCGTCGAGGAGTCGAACCGGCGGCATCTGGTCTCCGACGTGCCGGTGGCGACCTTCCTCTCCGGCGGGCTGGACTCCAGCTATCTGACCGCGCTGGCGGCCCGGCAACGCCCCGGGATCTCCGCCTACACGATCGGGTTCCGCGCCGAGGACACCAGGTTCGAGGCGATGCCGGACGATCTGCGCCACGCCCGGCGGGTGGCCGAGCAGTTCGGCGTCGACCTGCGGGAGATAGAGATCGCTCCGAAGGTGACCGACCTGCTGCCCCGGATGACCTACCACCTGGACGAGCCGATCGGCGACCCCGCCGCGATCAATACCTTCCTGATCTGCTCGGCCGCCCGGGAGGCCGGGGTCAAGGTGATGCTCTCGGGGATGGGCGCCGACGAGCTGTTCGCCGGATACCGCAAGCATCTGGCGAATCTGCTCGCGCTGCGCTACCAGCGCGTCCCCCGGGCCCTGCGGCGCGGTCTGTCCGGGACCGTGGACCTGCTGCCGGTCGCCACGTCCCGCCGGGGCTACCGGTCGGTGCGCTTCGCGAAGCGGTTCCTCTCCTTCGCCGAGCTGCCGGAGGAGACCGCCTTCCGGCGCAGCTACACCATGTACGACCGGGAGGAGCTGCTCGGGCTGGTCCATCCGGATCTGGCCGGGACGGTCGAGGACGTGCTGACCGAGCACGCGGACGTCTACCGGGACAACGATCTCGACGACTTCGTCAACCGCATGTGCCTGGGCGACGCCCGGATGTTCCTGCCGGGTCTGAACCTCGCCTACACGGACCGGGCGAGCATGGCCGCGTCGACGGAGGTGCGGGTGCCGTACGTGGACGTCGAGGTGGTCAAGGCGGCGTTCGCCGTGCCCGGCGACCGCAAGATCGTGGGACGGCAGGGCAAGGCCGTCCTCAAGGAGGCGGCCTCCTCGATCCTGCCCCGGGAGATCGTGTACCGGCCCAAGGGCCTGTTCAGCGCCCCGCTGCGGGCCTGGATGAGCCGGGACCTGGCGCCGCTGGTGCGCGAGGTGGTGCACGACGGCGAGCTGGTCCGCTCCGGGTTCCTGCGCCGGGAGGCGCTGGCGCGGCTCGTCGCGGAGGACGCCGCCGGGCACCAGGACTACTCCAAGCATCTGTGGCATGTGCTGACCCTGGAGCACTGGTATCGCGGCGCGACCTCCGGCTCCGGCTCCGGCCCGGGCTGAACGGCACACGGCTCGACGGCTCGACGGCTCGACGGCAGACGGCTTCACAGCCTCACAGCTTCACGGCACACGCCTTCATGGCGGACGGACGGCTCGACGGCACACGGCGCACAGCACACGGCTGGACGGCAGACGGCTCGACGGCGCGGAGACAAGAGGAGCTCGGGTGAAACAGGTTGTGCAGAACTACAAGAGCGGCGAGCTGGCGCTGCTCGACGTGCCGGCGCCGGAGTGCAAGCCGGGCGGTGTGCTGGTGCGCAGCGACTACTCGCTGATCTCCACCGGCACCGAGCTGATGAAGGTGTCCGAGGCCGGCATGTCGATGCTCGGCAAGGCCCGTTCCCGGCCGGACCAGGTCGCCAAGGTCCTGCAGAGCGTGGCGTCCAACGGGGTGCCCGCCACCTACCGCAAGGTGATGGGCAAGCTGGACTCCTACACGCCGCTGGGCTATTCGCTGAGCGGAGTGGTGGAGCGGGTCGGCGCCGGGATCGACGATGTGGCCGTCGGCGATGTCGTGGCCTGCGCAGGCAATGAGCACGCGCTGCACGCCGAGCTGAACTGGGTGCCGAAGAACCTCTGCACGCGGGTGCCGGACGGTCTCGCGCCCCGGCACGCGGCCTTCGGCACCGTCGGGTCGATCGCGCTCCAGGGCGTCCGCCGGGGCGAGTCGCAGCTCGGCGATGTGGCGCTGGTCATCGGTCTCGGGCTCATCGGGCAGCTGGTGGTGCAGCTGCTGGCCGCCTCGGGAGTGAGCGTCGTCGGGGTCGACCCCGACCCGGTCCGCTGCGAGCTGGCCGAGCGCCTGGGCGCCGCGGCCTGCGGCGATCCCGAGTCCGCGGCCGTGGAGAGCTGTGTCGCCGAGCTGACCGGCGGGCACGGAGTGGACCAGGTGTATCTGGCCGCCGGCGGCGGCAGCAATCAGCCCGTCGAGCTGGCCGCCCGGCTGAGCCGGGACCGGGGACGGGTCGTCGACATCGGCAAGTGCCGTCTGGACCTGCCGTGGAACGCGTACTACGGGAAGGAGCTGGACGTCCGCTTCTCCCGCAGCTACGGCCCCGGGCGCTACGACCCCGAGTACGAACTGGAGGGGCGCGACTACCCGATCGGCTATGTGCGCTGGACCGAGCGCCGCAACCTGGCGTGCTTCCTCGATCTCGTCGCCCGCGGCCGGGTGGACGTGGAGCCCCTGGTCTCCCATGTCGCCGACTTCGACGACGCCGTCGAGACGTACCGGAGTCTGAAGGACGGCGATCTGAAGGCCGTGGCGGTGCTGTTCCGGTACGCCGCGCCCGCGGGGGAAACGGCCGGCGCGGCGGCCCCTGCGGTCGCCGTGCCCCCGGTGCGGCGCGGCGGCGCGGCGTCCGTCCCGGCCCGCCCCGGCACGGGCCGGTCCGCCGCGGCCCCGGTGCGGCTGGCCTTCGTCGGCGCGGGGAACTACGCGACGTCGATGCTGCTGCCGCACCTGGCCCGGCGCGAGGGCGTGGAGCTGTCCACGGTCGTCACCACGACGGCGCTGTCCGCGGTCAACGCGAAGCGGAAGTTCGGCTTCGCCGAGGCGACGACCGATCTCGACGCCGTGCTCGGCGACCCGTCCGTCGACGCGGTGTTCGTGGTCACCCGGCACAGCTCGCACGCCGAACTGACCCGCAGGGCGCTGCTGGCCGGCAAGACGGTCTTCGTGGAGAAGCCGCTGGCGCTCACCGAGGACGAGCTGGCCGGGGTGGTCTCGGCGGTGGAGGAGTCCGGGAACGACCGGCTGCAGGTGGGCTTCAACCGCCGGTTCGCGCCGCTGCTGCGGGAGGCCAGAAAGCGGTTCGGCGTCCGGACCGGTCCGGCGAGCCTGCGCTATCTGGTCAACGCGGGCCGGCTGGAGCACGGCAGCTGGTATCTCCGGCAGGACACCGAGGGCTCGCGGTTCGCCGGGGAGGGCGGGCACTTCATCGACACGGCGAGCTGGCTGCTCGGGGCCGACCCGGTGTCGGTGTACGCGGTGGCCGCGTCCGGCGACGAGGGCGGCGGCGACCTTCAGATCGTGCTGCGCTACCCGGGCGGGTCGACCGCCACGCTCAGCTATGTCACCAACGGCTCGCCCGCCTTCCCCAAGGAGACGCTGGACCTGATCGCGGACGGCAAGGTGCTGCGGCTCGACGACTTCGTCCGCGCCTCGGTCCACGGCCGCAGGCGGTGGAGCAGCCCGCGGCTGTCCAGGGTCCGGGACAAGGGCCAGCGCGCCCAGCTGGACGCGTTCCTGCGGGCCGTGCGGACCGGCGGGCCGATGCCGGTACCACTGGAGTCGCTGGTCGCCACCACGGCGGCCACCCTCGCCGTACGGACCGGTCTGGCCGGCGGCGCGCCGGTGACGCTGGAGCGGACGCGATGAGCCCGAGCGCGCCCGTGGGCTGGTATCTGCGGCGGCTGTCGCGGATGGGACCGCGCGAGGTCGGCGGCCGGGTGGGCGACGCGGTGCGCAGACGGCGGTGGCGGGCGTCGGCGCCGCCGGACGGTCCGGTCGTGAGCGGCGCGCGGTTCACCGCGGTGCTGCCCGCCGGGGCGGTCGACTCGGTGCCGCCGGACGCCGCGAAGCGTCTCGTCGCCGAGGCGGACCGGCTGCTGGCCGGGCACGCCGTGTACTTCGGGGTGGACCGCGACGATCTGGCCGACCCGGACTGGATGTACGACCCGAAGACCGGGCGGCGGGCTCCGTCGGGCTACGCCTTCGACGTGCCGTACCGGAGCGAGGAGGCGATCGGGGACGTCAAGCAGATCTGGGAGCTGTCCCGGCATCAGCACCTCACCGTGCTCGCGGCCGCCTACGCGATCACCGGCGACGAGCGGTACGCCGAGCGGGCGGCCGGGCATCTGCGGTCGTGGTGGGCGGCCAATCCGCCGCTGCGCGGGGTGCACTGGATCAGCGGCATCGAGCTGGGGATCCGGCTGCTCTCCTGGGTGTGGGTCCGCCGGCTGCTCGACGGCTGGCCGGGCGCGGCCGGGCTGTTCGAGGACAACGCGGTGGCGCGGAACCAGATCTGGCACCATCAGCGCTGGCTGGCGGCCTTCCCGAGCCGGGGCTCCTCGGCGAACAACCATGTGGTCGCCGAGGCCGCCGGGCAGTTGGCCGCGGCCTGCGCGTTCGGATGGTTCCCCTCCTCGGCGCGCTGGCGCGACGACGCGACGCGGTCGCTGGAGCGGCATCTGCGGAGCAACACCTTTCCCTCCGGCCTCAATCGCGAGCTGGCCACCGAGTACCACGGACTCGTGCTGGAGCTGGGCCTGGCAGCGGTGGCCGAGGCGGACGCCGCCGGTGTGCCGGTCCCCGGGTCGGTACGGCTGGTGCTGCTGCGCATGACCGACGCGCTCGCGGCGATCGTGGACAGCAGGCTGCGGCCGCCGCGCCAGGGGGACGCGGACGACGGGCACGGTCTGGTGGTGGACGGCGCGGGCGGCGACCGCTGGGCCTCGCTGCTCGCCACCGGGGACACCGTGTTCGGCCGGCTCGACTGGTGGCCGGCGGTGCCCCGCGCCGATGTGCGCACCCCGCTGCTGGCCGCGCTCATCCGGCCGTACGCGCGGGACGGGAGCGCGCCGGCCGTGACCCGCCCGGCGAGCCGGCCGGCCCACTTCGCCGACGCGGGGCTGACGGTCCTGCGCGGTCCGGGGGAGATCTGGTGCCGCTGCGACGGCGGTCCGCACGGCTTCCTCTCCATCGCCGCGCACGCCCACGCGGACGCGCTGTCCGTGGAGGTGCGGCACGACGGGGTCGATGTGCTCGCCGACCCGGGGACGTTCTGCTACCACGGGCAGCCCGAGTGGCGGCGGTACTTCCGCTCGACCCTCGGCCACAACACCCTGCGGCTGGACGGCGGTGACCAGTCCGTCTCCGGCGGCCCGTTCCTGTGGACCCGGCACGCCCGCAGCCGGGTGCTGACCGCCGACGTCTCCGAGAGGAGCGGGCTCCGCTGGTGCGCCGAGCACGACGGCTACCGGGACTCCGTGCACCGCCGCCGGGTGGAGCTGATCGCGGCGCGCCGCGAGCTGCGCGTGGTCGACGAGGTGCGCGGTCCGCGCCGGACGGCGGAGTTGGCGTTCCACCTCGGGCCGGCGATCGCGGCGGAGCTGGCGGGGAGCCGGGCGGTGCTCACCTGGACCCGGGACGGCGAGGACCGCTCCGCGGTGCTCGATCTGCCGGAGCGGCTGTCCTGGCGGGCCCATCGCGGCGAGACCGGGCCGCCGCTGGGCTGGTACTCCGCCGGCTTCGGACGCAAGGAACCGGCCACCACGCTGATCGGCACCGGTTTCGCCGGCGGTGGGGCGGCGTCGGGGGAGTTCACCACCGTGCTCCGGTTCGGCGGCTAGGGCCCCTTCCTCCGGATCAGGCCGGATCAGGGAGAAGGACAGGACCGAGGAGGACGCGTGGGGATGAAGGGGCGGAAGCGGGTGATGGCGGTGGCGGCGCTGGTCCTGTCGGCGACGGCCGGCTGTACGGGCTCCTCGGACGCCCCGGCGCGGCCGGCGGCCGGTACGCCCGCCGCGCCCTCCGTCTCCCCCGCCCGGGTGTGCGCCGGGCCCGCCGCCGGACCGGCGAGGGCGCCGGCGGGCGCGGTGACGGTCGATCCCGCGGTGGTCGGCGACCTGGCCGCGAAGACCAGGAGCAGTCCCCCGTACACCACGTTCTGGCTCCGGCCGGGGAAGCACAGGCTGGCGCCGGACCGCTACGCGCAGGTCGTGCCCAAGGAGGGGAATCGCTATCTCGGCGCGCCGGGCGCGGTGCTCGACGGCCGGAGGGTGAATCAGTACGCGTTCGGCGGCGGCGCGCGGGATGTCACCGTCCGCCATCTGACCGTGCAGCGGTTCGTCGCGCCGAACAACGAGGGCGTGGTCAATCACGACATGGCGGACGGGTGGCTGATCGAGCACGCGACGATCCAGTACAACTCCGGGGCCGGGCTGATGGCCGGCGCCCGCCAGCGGGTCCGCGGCAGCTGTCTGCGCGGCAACGGCCAGTACGGGATGAACGCGTACAAGACCGGGGACTCCATCCGGGGTCTGGTGGTCGAGGGCAACGAGATCACGGGCAACAACACCGACGACTGGGAGCGCCGGAGGCCGGGCTGCGGCTGTAGCGGAGGCGTCAAGTTCTGGGCCGTCGACGGGGCCGACGTGCGCGGGAACTGGGTGCACGGAAACCGCGGCGCCGGGCTGTGGGCGGACAACAACAACAATGACTTCCGTATCGAGAACAATGTGCTGGAGGACAACGACGGCGCCGCGCTGATCTATGAGACCAGCTACAACGCGGTCATCCGGAACAACATGATCCGGCGGAACAACTGGGTCGAGGGCCGCGGCCGCGCCGATCGCGGCGACAGCTTCCCGTTCGCGACCGTCTACGTCTCCGAGGCCGGCGGCGAACCGCGGATCCGGGCCCGCACGGACAAGATCGAGATCTACCGGAACGTGCTGGAGAACAACTGGAACGGCATCACCCTGTGGGAGAACGCCGACCGGTTCTGCAACAGCCCGGCCAACACCTCGACCGGCTACTGCACCCTGCTGGTGAAGGACGCCGAGCGCTGCGCACGGCCGGCGATCGCCGCCGCGCCGCTCCACTCCGACTGCCGGTGGAAGACCCAGCGGGTGGACATCCACGGCAACCGCTTCCTCCTGGACGCCTCCGTCGTCGAGTGCACGGCGGAGTGCGGCCGGATGGCGGTGCTGGCCAACTACGGCACCTATCCGGACTGGTCGCCGTACCGGGGCGAGCGGGTGGCCGAGGCGATCACCCATCGGCAGCACAACCGCTGGCACGACAACGTCTACCGCGGGCCGTGGAGCTTCGTCGCCGGCGATCCGGGCCGGGAACTCGACTCCGGGCAGTGGCAGAGCACGCCGTACCAGCAGGACGCGGGCAGCACCTTCGACCCGCGGACCGGTGGTTGAGATGGGCGGGGACACGACGCGCGGCGCTCCGGCGCACGGCCAGGACACTACAAGCGGCGCTCCGGCGCACGGCCAGGACACTACAAGCGGCGCTCCGGCGCACGGTCAGGACACGACGCCCGGCGCTCCGCCGGCCCCGCCGGACGCGACACGCGCGCGCCCCGGCGGCACGCCGAAGGCCGTCGGGATCGTCTGGGCGCTGCTGGGGCTCAACACGCTGGGCTCCGCCGGGGCGAAGACGATCGTCACCCTGCCCCGCTCCCTGATCCAGATGGTCACCATGGGCGCGCTGGTCGCCGCGTTCGCGCTGGCTCTCGCGCTCAACGCGCGGCTGCGCGTGCGGGCCGGCGCCTTTCTGTCCCTGCTCACCCTGCTGCTGGTGCCGAGCGTGATCTCCAGCGTGCAGCTGGAGGTCGGGTTCGGCGCGCTGTTCCGATGCGTCCGGCTGGCTCTCTTCGTCGGCACGCTGTGGCTGCTCAGCCGCTGGTGGGACGGCGGGCTGACCTTCGTCCGGCACCACATCCGGATGTACTTCGCGGTGCTCGGGTCGGTGGCCGCCGGTCTGGCGCTCTCACCGGGCGTCGCCATGCCCGAGTACTACGGAGGGCGGCTGGTCGGCGCGCTGTGGCCGCTCACCCCGCCGCAGATCGGACAGTACACCGCGGTGATCATCGGGCTCACCGTGCTGCTTCTGCTGGGCCGCCGGACCACCGGGGCGAGCGCGGCGCTGGTGATCGTGCCGTCGCTGGTCCTGCTGGCGCTGACCCATACCCGGACGGCCACGCTCGGTCTGCTCGTCGGGCTGGGGCTGGCGATCGGCTCGCTCGTGCTGACCAGCGCCGCCGCCCGCCGGTTCTTCGCCTGGGCGGTGCTGTGCGCCGCGGTGGCCGCGGTCGCGTTCAGCTCCGCGCTCCAGGCGTGGTTCCTGCGCGGGCAGAGCCAGGAGAACTTCTCCAATCTCACCGGCCGGGCCAAGGTCTGGGACGCCCTGACGGCGGCGCCCCGGACGACCGGGGAGCGGATCTTCGGCACGGGCCTGGGCGACAAGTCGTTCGGCGGGCTGCCGATCGACAACAGCTGGCTGGCCGTCTATCACGAGCAGGGGCTGATCGGCATCGGCCTCGTGGGGGCGATGGTCGTCGTGCTGGGCGGCGTGGCGCTGCTGCGGCCGCCGTCGCTGCCGAGGGCCTGCGCGATCTTCCTGATCAGCTACTGCGCGATCTCCTCGTACACCGAGGCCGGGCTGGGCGACGCGTCCGCGTATCTGCTGCATCTGGCGCTGGCCGCCGCGCTGCTGGCGGCGCCCGCCGGGGGCGCGGCCCTCCCGGCGGCCGAGGTCCCCGTACGACGTATCCCGAGACGGACCAGGAGGTGACCTGAGCATGCATGTCCTTGTGGTGCACAACCGCTACTCCTCGGCGCAGCCGAGCGGGGAGAACAGGGTCGTCGACGAGGAGGTGGGGCTGCTGCGCGCGGCCGGCCACCGGGTGGAGGTGTTCGAGCGGCGCAGCGACGACATCGCCGGCCGGTCCCTGCTGGGGAAGGCGGCGGTGCCGCTGCTCGTGCCGTGGAATCCGGCGGTCCGGGCGGAGCTGGCGGGCCGGCTCCGGGCCGAGCGGCCGGACGTGGTGCATGTCCACAACGTCTTCCCGCTGCTGTCGCCCGCGGTGCTGGCCGCCTGCGCGGACGCCGGGGTGCCCGTCGTCGCCACGCTGCACAACTACACCCAGATCTGTCCGCCGGGCACGCTGCACCGGGACGGCCGGCCGTGCACGGAGTGCGTCGGTTCGGCGGCGCCGCTGCCCGCCGTCCGGCACGGCTGCTACCGGGACTCCCGGCTGGCGACGGTGCCGCTCGCGGTCGGTCTGCTGGTCAACCGGCGGCGGTGGTGGTCCGGGGTGGAGCGCTTCTTCTGCATCTCCGGGGCGCAGCGCGATGTCCTGGTGCGGTCCGGAATGCCGCCCGAGCGGCTGGCGGTGAAGCACAACTTCGTGCCGGAACCGGGCGTGGGCCGGTCGGGGCCGGGCGAGCAGCTGCTCTTTCTCGGCCGGCTCGCGGAGGCGAAGGGCGTACGGCTGCTCATGGCCGCGTGGGACGAGATCGCCGCGTCCGGCGGGGTGGGCGTGCCGCTGGTGGTGGCGGGCGCGGGTCCGCTGGAGCGGGAGGTGACGGCGTGGGCGGCGGGCCGTGACGATGTGCGGTACGCCGGTCTGTGGGATCCGGCGGAGTGCCGGCGGGCCGTCGCGCGGTCGGTCGCCGTGGTGGCTCCCTCGATGTCGCTGGAGACGTTCGGTCTGGTGGTCGCGGAGGCGATGGCGGCGGGGGTTCCGGCCGTCGCCGCCGGTCACGGCGCGTTCGTCGAACTCGTCGAGGACGGGGCGACGGGGCTGCTGCACCGGCCGGGCGACCGCGCCTCGCTGACGTCCTGTCTGCGCCGGATCACGGCCGGGCCGGAGCGCAACCGGGAGATGGGCCGGGCGGCCCGGAAGCGCTACGAGCGGGACTTCAGCCCGGCCGTCGGGCTGGAGCGCCTGGTGGAGGGTTACCGCTCCGCGATCGCGGGCCGGTCCGGCGGCGGGGACGGCCCGCCGCCGGTGGTGGACGAAGGCACTGGCTCGCGGCGGGGCGCCCGCGCGGGCAGGGATGGGGGCAGTAGATGACACGATGCCGACTCTGCGGCTCGGCGGCGCTGGAGAGCGTCGTCGATCTGGGGGCGACCCCGCCGTGCGAGAGCTTTCTCGCCGCGGACGAACTGGACGGACCGGAGCCGGCGTACCCGCTGCATCTGCGGGTCTGCACCGACTGCTGGCTCGCGCAGATCCCTCCGCTGATCAGCCCGGAGGAGACGTTCACGCAGTACGCGTACTTCTCGTCGTACTCGACGTCCTGGGTGGAGCACGCGCGCGCGTTCGTCGACGGCTCGGTGCGGCGGCTGGGGCTCGGGGCCGGCTCCTTCGTGGTGGAGGTCGCGAGCAACGACGGGTATCTGCTGAGGCACATGGTGGAGCGCGGGATCCGCTGTCTCGGCATCGAGCCGTCGGTGAACGTCGGCGCCGCGGCGCGGGAGGCGGGCGTGCCCACGCTCACCCGGTTCCTGGACCCGGAGGCCGGCTCGGCCGTCCGCGCCGAGCACGGCCCGGCGGATCTGGTCGTGGCGAACAATGTGTACGCGCACATCCCGGACGTGGTCGGGTTCACCCGGGGGCTGCGGGCCCTGGTCGCCGACGACGGCTGGGTCTCCGTCGAGGTGCAGCATCTGCTGACGCTGATCGAGGAGAACCAGTACGACACGATCTATCACGAGCACTTCCAGTACTACACGGTCGCGTCCGCGGCCCGGGCGCTGGAGAGCGGCGGACTCGCGCTCGTGGACGTCGAGCTGCTGCCCACGCACGGCGGGTCCCTGCGGCTGTGGGCGCGGCCCGCGGAGGCGGCCGGCGAGCCGAGCCGCCGGGTGGCCGAGGTGCTGGACCGGGAGAAGGCCGCCGGGCTGCGGGAGCTGTCCGGGTACACCGAGTTCTCCGCGCGGGTGGCCAAGGTGCGCCGGGACCTTCTGCGGTTTCTCATCGAGGCGGCCGAGCGCGGGGAGACGGTCGTCGGCTACGGCGCGCCCGGCAAGGGCAACACCCTGCTCAACCACTGCGGCGTCCGGCCCGATCTGCTCGCCTACACGGTCGACCGCAACCCGTACAAGCACGGCAGATTCACCCCGGGGGCCCGTATCCCGATCCTGCCGCCCGAGCGGATCCGCGCCGACCGGCCGGACTATGTGCTGGTCCTCCCGTGGAATCTGCGGGACGAGCTGGTCGAGCAGCTGTCGTTCGTGCACGAGTGGGGCGGCCGGCTGGTCTTCCCCATCCCGGAACTGAGCATTGTCGAGGTCGCGCCGTGAAAGAGGTCACAGCATGAAGGTCGTACTGTTCTGCGGCGGTTACGGGCTGCGCATGCGCGAAGGGGCCTTCGACGACCTGCCCAAGCCGATGGCGCTGGTCGGCCCGCGGCCGCTGATCTGGCACGTCATGCGCTACTACGCGCACTTCGGGCACCGGGAGTTCATTCTGTGCCTCGGCTACGGGGCGCACCACATCAAGGACTTCTTCCTCAACTACGAGGAGACGGCGTCCAACGACTTCGTGCTGAGCCATGGGCGGACGGAGTTGCTGTCCACCGACATCGCCGACTGGACGATCACCTTTGTGCAGACCGGGATCGAGTCCCCGATCGGGGAGCGGCTGCGCCGGGTGCGGCGTCATCTGGACGGCGACGAGATGTTCCTCGCCAACTACGCCGATGTGCTCACCGACGCCCCGCTGCCGGAGATGATCGACCGGTTCGCCCGGCGGGACGCCGGCGCGTCGATGATGGTGGTGCCGCCGCAGTCCTCGTTCCACTGCGTGGATCTGGGCGAGGACGGCCTGGTGGGAGGCATCACCGCGGTGAGCGAGCTGCCTTTGTGGGAGAACGGCGGCTACTTCGTGCTCCGTCAGGAGATCTTCGACCACATCCCGGAGAACGGGGACCTGGTCGGCGACGGATGCGCGCGGCTGGCCAAGCGCGGCCGACTCCTGGCCCACCGGCACCGCGGCTTCTGGAAGCCGACCGACACGGTGAAGGAGCGGGCCGCGCTCGACGCCGCCTACGCGCGGGGCGACCGCCCGTGGGCGGTGTGGGAGCGGGACGGCGTACCGGCGGGCGCGTATCGGACCGGCGGCGTCGCGGCGGGGACCGCGTGATACGGCTCGGGGCCGGGCCCCTGGGGAGCCTCGTCGTGGTGGGCGCGCACTGCGACGACATCGCCATCGGCGCCGGCGGCGCCCTGCTCACGATGTGCCGCGCGCGGCCGGGCCTCCGCGTCGACGCGCTGGTGCTCTCCGGCGGCGGCGGCGAGCGGGAGCGGGAGGAGCGGGCCGCGCTCGCCGCCTTCTGCCCGGGCGCGGACCTGCGGCTGACCGTGCTCAAGCTGCCGGACGGGCGGCTGCCGGCCCGGTGGGAGGAGGCCAAGTCCGCGGTCGAGGAGCTGCGCGCGCGGACCGAGCCGGATCTCGTGCTGGCCCCGCGCACCGATGACGCGCACCAGGACCACCGCGGTCTGGCGAAGCTGGTGTCCACCGCGTTCCGCGACCATCTCGTGCTCGGCTACGAGATCGTCAAATGGGACGGCGACCTCGGCCGTCCCTCCGCGTACCAGCCGCTGTCGCCGGAGACCGCCGAGGAGAAGGCGCGGCTGCTGCAGGAGCACTACCCCTCGCAGCGGCACCGGCCCTGGTACGACCGGGAGGCCTTTCTCGGCCTCGCGCGAATCCGCGGCATCGAATGCCACACGCGCTACGCCGAGGCGTTCGCCGTCGCCAAACTCACTCTCGACCTGGGGGAATGAACCGTGCGCGTACTGCTGACCGGGCATCAGGGCTATCTGGGCACCGTCATGGCCCCGATCCTGGGCTCCGCCGGACACGAGGTCGTCGGGCTGGACTCCGGCCTGTTCGCCGACTGTGTGCTGGGCCCGCCGCCCGCGGACCCGCCCGGGCACCGGGTGGATCTGCGCGACGTGACGGCCGGGCACCTGGCCGGGGTGGACGCCGTCGTCCATCTGGCGGCGCTCTCCAACGACCCGCTGGGAGCGCTGGCCCCGGACCTCACCTACGACATCAACCACCACGCGTCCGTGCGGCTGGCCCGGCTGGCCCGGGGCGCCGGGGTGCGGCGTTTCCTGTACGCGTCGACCTGCTCGGTCTACGGCGCCGCCGGCGGCGGCGAGCTGGTCGCCGAGGACGCCCCGCTGCGCCCGGTGACGCCGTACGCGGAGTCCAAGGTGCGGGTGGAGGACGATCTGCACGCGCTGGCCGACGGCGACTTCAGCCCGGTGTTCCTGCGCAACGCCACCGCCTTCGGCCACTCGCCCCGGCTGCGCGCGGACATCGTGCTGAACAATCTGGTGGGCCACGCGCTCCTGTCCGGCGAGGTCCTCGTCCTCTCCGACGGCACCCCCTGGCGTCCGCTGGTGCACGCCGCCGACATCGCGCGGGCCTTCACGGCCGCGCTGAGCGCGCCGCGCGAGGCGGTGCACGACCGGGCGTTCAACATCGGCAGCGAGGTCAACAACGTCACCGTCGCGGAGATAGCCGAGCAGGTCGCCGAGGCGGTGGCCGGCGCGAAGGTGGTGATCACCGGGGAGAACGGGGCCGATCCCCGGTCGTACCGGGTGGACTTCTCCCGGTTCCGCGCCGCCGTCCCCGGCTTCGAGTGCGAGTGGTCGGTGAAGCGGGGCGCGCTCGAACTCGCCGACGCCTACCGGGAGCACGGGCTGACCCGCGAGGACTTCGACCAGCGCTTCACCCGGCTGGCCGTGCTGCGCGCGGCACTCGGGCGGCAGGGCGCGGGCGCCGTCGACGAGACCCTGCGGTGGCGCCGGTGACCGGGGTCGGCGAGCGGATGCACGCCCTGGTGGAGCGGCTGTACCCGCTGTGCCGGAGCATCACGGGCGACGGGGTGCGCGCCACCCTGGGAATCGTCGGCGAGTATCTTCCGCTCCAGGTGCACGAGGTGCCGACCGGGACGCGGGTGCTCGACTGGACGGTCCCGCAGGAGTGGAACATCCGGGACGCGTACATCGCCGACGCCTCGGGCCGCCGGGTCGTCGACTTCGCCGCGTCCAGCCTGCACGTGCTCGGCTACAGCGTTCCGGTGTCGGCGACCATGCCGCTGGCCGAGCTGCGCGGACATCTGCACACCCTGCCGGACCACCCGGGCTGGGTGCCGTACCGGACCAGCTACTACAGGCCGGAGTGGGGATTCTGCCTGGCCCAGGAGACCCTGGACGCGCTGCCGGACGGCGACTACGAGGTGCGCGTCGACTCCACCCTCGCCGACGGCCATCTCACCTACGCCGAGCATGTGATCCCCGGGCAGGTCCCCGACGAGGTGATCGTCTCCTGTCATGTCTGCCACCCGTCGCTGGCCAACGACAATCTGGCCGGCGTCGCGGTGGCGGTGTTCCTGGCCCGGGCGCTGGCGGAGACCACCCCCTGGTACACCTACCGGTTCCTGTTCGCGCCCGGCACCATCGGGGCGATCACCTGGCTGGCCCGCAACGCGGAGCGGGTGGAGCGGGTCAAGCACGGGCTGGTGCTGGCCTGCGCGGGCGACCCGGGCCGGCTGACGTACAAGCAGAGCAGACGCGGAGACGCGGAGATCGACCGGGTGATGCGGCATGTGCTGCTCGCCTCCGACCGCCCGCACCGCGTCGTGGAGTTCACTCCGTACGGCTACGACGAGCGGCAGTTCTGCTCCCCCGGGTTCGACCTCGGAGTCGGCTCGCTCAGCCGGACCCCGTACGCCGGCTACCCCGAGTACCACACCTCGGCGGACAATGTGGACTTCGTCTCCCCGGCGGCGATGGCCGACACGCTCGGCGTCTGCCGCGAGGCGTTCGCCGTGCTGGAGCGCAACCGGAGGTATCTCAACCTCAGCCCCTACGGCGAACCGCAGCTGGGCCGGCGCGGGCTGTACGACTCGCTCGGCGGCCGCAGCGACGCGAAACAGGCCCAGCTGGCGATGCTCTGGGTGCTCAGCCTCTCCGACGGCGAGCACAGTCTGCTGGACGTCGCCGAGCGGTCGGGGCTGCCGTTCGACACCGTCGCCGCCGCGGCCGACGCCCTGCACGGCGCCGGGCTGATCAAGGCATGACGCCGATGGCCACCGGGAGACGGCGGACGAGGGCCCCGGCGGCCGGGCCCCGCGCCGGGCGGGCCCTGGCCGGCCGGCTGTCGTGGGGACTGGCCGACCAGGCGGTCTGCAGCATGACCAACTTCGCGGTCGGGATCTGTGTGGCGCGCTCGCTGGGACCGGCCGCGTTCGGCGTGTTCAGTCTGGCCTGGGTGACCTACGGCGTGGTGCTCGGCGTCTCCCGCGGGCTGGCGACCGACCCGCTGATGGTGCGCTTCAGCGGTGTGCCGGACGCGTCCTGGCGTGCGGCGGCGGCCCGGGCGTCGGGCACCGCGCTCGGCGTCGGCGCCGCCGTCGGCGCGGTCTGTCTGGCGGTCGGGCTCGGTCTCGGCGGCCGGCTCGGGCTCGCCTTCGCCGCCCTCGGCGTCATCCTCCCGGGCCTGCTGCTCCAGGACGCCTGGCGGTTCTCGTTCTTCGCCGCGGGCGCCGGACAAAAGGCGTTCGTCAACGACCTCCTGGGGGGCGTCGCGCTCGTCCCGGCCATGGTGGCGGCGGCCCACGCGGGCACCGTGACCGCCTTCGTGCTCGCCTGGGGCACGGCCGCCGCGGTGGCCGCGGGGTACGGCCGCCTCCAGTCCGGCATCCGCCCCCGGCCGGCCGCGGCGCGCGGCTGGCTCCACGAACACCGCGACCTCGGCTACCGGTATCTGGTCGAGAACGTCGGCGTCAGCGGCGCGGCCCAGCTGAGGGCGTACGGGCTCGGCGCGATCGTCGGGGTCGGCGCGGTGGGCGTGGTCCGGGGCGCGGAGCTGCTCCTCGGCCCGTTTCTCGCGGTGCTGATGGGGCTGTCGCTGGTCACCGTCGCCGAGGCGGCACGGGTGCTGCGGCGGGCCCCGCACCGGCTGGGCCGGTTCTGTCTGCTGCTCGGCGGCGGGCAGGCCGCCGGCGCGCTGCTCTGGGGCGGGGCGCTGCTGCTGGTGCCGGACCGGTTCGGCGAGCTGGTGCTCGGCGCGGTCTGGCACTCCGCGTCGGAGCTGATCGTGCCGGCCGCGCTCGGCGTCGCGGGCGCGGGCCTCGGCGTCGGCGCGGCGGCCGGGCTGCGCGCCCTCGCCGCCGCCCGGCGCAGCCTGCGCTGCCAGCTGTTCGCCTCCGCCTGCTATGTGGGCGGCGGGCTCGGCGGGGCGGCCGCGGCCGGCACGGTCGGCTCGGCCTGGGGCGTGGCCGCCGCGACCGTGAGCGCCTCGGCCGTGTGGCTGCTGCAACTGCGCTCCGCCCTGCGTGAGCACCACCAGAACCCGATCCGTGAAGTGAGGACGTCATGACCGCGTTTCGCCGCTCTCCCCGATTGAGCGTCGGCCTGCCCGTGTACAACGGCGAGGAGTATCTCGCCGAGTCGTTCGAGGCCCTGCTCGGCCAGACCTACGAGGACTTCGAGCTGGTCGTCTCCGACAACGCCTCGACCGACGGGACCGAGGGCATCTGCCGCCGGTACGCCGCGCGGGACTCGCGCGTCCGGTATCTGCGGCTGCCCCGGAACATCGGCGCCGCGCCGAACCACAACCGGGTGTTCGCCGAGTGCCGCGGCGAGCTGTTCAAATGGGCCTCGCACGACGATCTGTACGCCCGGGATCTGCTGCGGCGCTGTGTGGAGGCGCTGGACGAGCGGCCGGAGGTGATCCTCGCCCACTCCGACCAGGCGGTCATCGACGGCGACGGCCGGGTGAAGGTGCCGTACGCGTACGGGCTCGCCACCGCCTCGCCGCATCCGCCGGAGCGTTTCCGCAGCATGCTGTTCGAGCCGGGCGGCGACGACTTCTACGGGGTGATGCGGGCCGATGTGCTGCGGCGGGTGAAGCCGCACGACAGCTACCACCACGCGGACCGCACCTTCGTCGCCGAGATCGGTCTGCACGGGCCCTTCCACCAGGTGCCGGAGCTGCTGTACTTCCGCCGCGACCACCCCACCCGCGCCGAGCGGGCCAACCCCTCCAAGCGCTCCCGGTGCGTCAATCTGGACCCGCGCCGGGCGGGCCCGCTGCACCCGACGCCCCGGCTGCTCGCCGAGTACGTCTGGGGCTTCGTCGCGGCGATCCGGCGGGCGCCGCTGTCCCCGGCCGACCGGCGCGCGTGCTACCGCCATCTGGCCGCCTGGGCGGCCAGCCGGGCCCGGCCGGGCGGCGCGGGCGAGCGGGTCGAGGACCGCGACCCGGTCGGCCCGGGCCGGGCCGCCGTCTCCGTCGACGCCCTCGTCGCGGGCCGTGAGGGCGGACGGGCATGAGGTCCGCGTACGGGACCCCGGTGCGCGTGGGGGTGTTCGGCCTGCTCGGCTCCGGCAATCTCGGCAACGACGGATCGCTGGAGGCCCTGCTCGGCCGACTCCGCGCCGATCATCCGGAGGCCGTCGTGGACGCGCTGTGCGGCGGACCCGAGACGGTCGCGAAGCGGTACGGGATCCCCGCGACGCGGCTGCACTGGTACCGGGGGGAGTACCGGACGGCCTCGCGCGCGGGCGCGATCGCGGCGAAGGGTCTGGGCAAACTCGTCGACGTCTTCCGCACCGCCGCCTGGGTGCGGCGGCACGATGTGGTGATCGTGCCGGGCATGGGCGTCCTGGAGGCCACGCTGCCGCTGCGGCCGTGGGGGTTCCCGTACTCGCTCCTCCTGCTCTGCGCGACCGGCCGGCTGTTCGGCGTCCGGGTCGCGCTGGTCGGTGTCGGGGCCGCCGCGATCGGCAGCCGGCCCACCCGGGTCCTGGTGCGCTGGTCGGCGCGGCTGGCCGCGTACCGCTCGTACCGGGACGCCCAGTCCCGCGACGCGATGCGGGCGATGGGCGTGGACACCGCGCGCGACGAGGTCTATCCGGACCTCGCGTTCGCCCTGCCCGCGCCGGCCGCCGGCGCGCCCCCGGGTCCGGGTGGCCCGCCGCGCCCGGTCTGCGTCGGCGTCATGGCCTTCCACGGCGGCGACGACGACCGCGCCCGGGCCGAGGAGATCCACCGGCGCTATCTCGACGGGACGACCCGCTTCGTCCGCGCGCTGGCCGCGGACGGCAGACGGGTCCGGCTGCTCACCGGCGACGCGGCCGACGGTGCGGTCGTCGACGCGATCCTCGACGCGGTGGACTCGCCGCTGGTCAGCGCCGCCGACGCGGCCTCGCTGGCCGATCTGATGAAGGAGGCGGCGGCCGCCGACGCCGTGGTGGCGACCCGCTATCACAACCTGGTCTGCGCGCTGAGGGTCGGCACGCCGACGCTCGCGCTCAGCTACGCGGCGAAGAGCGACGCGCTCATGGCCCGGATGGGTCTGGACGCGTACTGCCACCCGGCCCGCGAGGTCGACCCCGACCGGCTGCTGGAGCAGTTCCGGGCGCTGGAGCGGGGATCGGCGCGGCTGCGGCGGATCCTCGCCGAGCGGAACCGGATCGCCGCCCGGCGGCTGGAGGACCAGTTCACCGCCCTGACCGCCGCCCTGTTCCCGGCGGCCGGCCCCACCCACGCCCTGCGGGAGACCCCATGAAAGCGACCGGAGTCCCGGCGATCGCCGGCGCGCACCTCTTCGAGCCGACGCTCCACTCCGACGAGCGCGGCTTCTTCTGCCGCACCTTCGACGCCGACGTGGTCCGCTCGGCGGGCCTCGACCCGGACGCCTTCGTCCAGGACAGCGTCTCCCGCTCGGCCCGGGGAGTGCTGCGCGGACTCCATCTGCGCTCCGGGGCCGGCGAGGCCAAGCTGGTGCGGTGCTCGTACGGGAGGATCTTCGACGTCGTCGTGGATCTGCGGGCCGACTCGCCGACCTACCTCGGCCGGGTCTTCCTCGAACTCTCCGGCGACGCGCAGACGACCCTGTACATCCCGGCGGGCTGCGCGCACGGCTTCCAGACGCTGACCGCGACCGCCGACGTCTCGTACCGGATCGACCGCCGGCACGATCCGGCCGAGGATGTGACGATCGCCTTCGACGACCCGGAGCTGGCCATTCCGTGGCCGCTGCCGGCCCTGTCCACGTCCCCGCGGGACCGGGAGGCCCCGAGCCTCGCCGAGGTCCTGCGCCGACGGGAGAAGTGAGGCCGGCGTGGACAGCGGAGAATTCCTCCTGCCCCGGTCGCGGCTGGCGAACGAGCGGCTGCACCGGGCGATCCCCGGCGGCGCGCACACCTACGCCAAGGGCGACGACCAGTATCCCGAGGGCCTGGCCCCGGTCATCAGCCACGGCCGCGGCGCCCATGTGTGGGACGTCGACGGCAACCGCTATGTCGAGTACGGCTCCGGCCTGCGGTCGGTCAGCCTCGGCCACGCCCACCCGCGCGTGATCGAGGCGGTGCGGCGGGAACTCGACCGCGGCGGGAACTTCGTCCGGCCGTCCATCGTCGAGGCCGAGGCCGCGGAACTCTTCCTGGCCACCGTGCCGACCGCCGAGATGGTGAAGTTCGCGAAGAACGGCTCCGACGCCACCACCGCCGCGGTGCGCCTCGCCCGCGCCGTCACCGGGCGCCCGCGCGTGGCCCTCTGCGGCGACCACCCCTTCTTCTCCACCGACGACTGGTTCATCGGCGCGACGCCGATGTCCGCCGGCGTCCCGGACGCGACCGCCGGACTCACCCTCGCCTTCCCCTACGGGGACCTGGCCGCCACCGAGGAGCTGCTCACCCGGCACCGGGACGAGGTCGCCTGCCTGATCCTCGAACCGGCCACCCACACCGAGCCGCCGCCCGGATACCTCGCCGGCCTGCGCGAACTGGCCGACCGGCACGGCTGCGTCCTGGTCTTCGACGAGATGATCACCGGTCTGCGCTGGTCGGCGGCCGGCGCGCAGGGGCTGTACGGCGTCGTCCCCGACCTCTCCACCTTCGGCAAGGCGCTGGGCAACGGGTTCGCCGTCTCCGCGCTGGCCGGACGCCGCGATCTCATGGAACGCGGCGGACTGCGCCACTCCCACGACCGGGTGTTCCTGCTGTCCACCACCCACGGCGCGGAGACCCACTCGCTCGCCGCCGCCATGGCCGTCCTCGGCGCCTACGCGGAGGAGGGCGTCACCGCGCGGCTGCACGCCCTCGGCGACCGGCTGGCCGCCGGCGTCCGCGAGGCCGCCGCCGCCATGGGCGTCGGCGACCACCTCGTCGTCCGGGGCCGGGCCAGCAATCTGGTGTACGCCACCCTCGACGAGCACCGGCGGCCGTCGCAGCGGTACCGCACCCTGTTCCTGCGCCGGCTCATCGAGGGCGGGGTGCTCGCCCCGTCGTTCGTGGTGAGCGCCGCGCTCGACGACGCCGACATCGACCGTACCGTCGAAACGGTGGCCCAGGCCTGCGCGGTGTACCGCAAGGCGCTGGACTGCGCCGATCCCACCCCCTGGCTGGGCGGACGACCGGTGAAGCCCGCGTTCCGCCGCTTGGCGTGAGGCGGCGTCAGCGGCGCCCCGGCCGGGCGGCGTCGGCCGCCTTGTCGATCAGCCACCCGGTCGCCGGCACCACCGCCAGCGCGGCGCACCAGCCGCCGAGGACGTCGGTCGGGTAGTGCGCGCCCAGCGCGAGCTGCGCCCAGCCCATGGCGGCGCCGGCGACCAGCGCCGCGAGGAGTACGAGCGAGGCGCCGGCCGTCCTGCCGAGGCCGAGCCGGCCGACCGCGAGCAGCGCCACCGCGAGGGCGAGCGCGGTGAGGAAGGCGGTGTGCCCGCTCGGATAGGACAGGTGCTCGCCGTGGATGGTGCGTCCCACCAGGGGCTTGGCCAGCTTCGTCGTCCCGACGGCCAGGCCGGTGCCGACCACGGCGAGCGCGGCGGCGCGGGGTCGCCGCAGCAGCAGACAGCCCGCCGCGGCGGCCACGACCAGCGCGGCCGCTCCGGCGGGCTCCCCCAGGAAGTCGGTGGCCAGGGCGGCGCTCCGCCACCGCGGCGACACCCCGTCCACCGCTGCCTGGATCCGCGCGTCCGCCCCGGCGGGCCGGCTGTGCCCGGCGTACAGCACCCCGAGCACGACGGCCGTCAGCGCGGCGAGGAACGCGACCGGGGCGAGCGCGGGGAGCGCGGGGTGGGTCCGCCGTACGGTCGTCCGTACGCCGTGTTCGGTGCGTCCGGTCGAGCGGGGTCGGGGCTCTTCGTCCGGCCGGTGGGCAGACATGGGTCGGCGGCTCTCTGTCTGGTCGATTCCGGGGTCTCCGGGAGACTGCTCGCCGTGCCGGCGGTGCGCGGCGGACCGCGGCGAGCCGGTCGACGGCCGATGGGGGCTGCCACCCTAACCGGCGTTCCGGTCGCGGCGCAGGGGTTCCGCGACCTGAGCAACAGGCCTTCTTCGTCGACGCGTTGGTTCTTGCGCGCCTGCGGTGACCGAGGCCGGCGGGGAGCGGGGCGGTCAGTCCGCCGCCCGGGCCTGCTGCACCAGTGCGGCCAGGGGGGCGATGAAGGCGCCGCTGGGAGTGGCGGACAGCCCGTACCGCTCGGTCATGCGCCGGCGCGCGGCGGGGGAGGGCGGCGCCCGGTCCTCCCCCTCCGGGGCGATCAGGTACTCCAGATAGGGGGCCCAGAGGGACTCCCCGGTGGGGGGTTTCAGGACCCACCAGACCGTCAGTTCGCGAGTGGGACGGCTGTGCTCCAGCAGGGCGTTGCTGTGCGCGACGGGCGAGCGGTACTGGACGCTCGGCCATCTGAATCGGTGGGAGGCGACCCAGTCGGGGTCCCGTGGATGCTTCTTCCACTCCGGCACGGTCCAGGACGTCTCGGTGGATCGGTGGAGATCGGTCAGCAGGGTCGCCCGGTCCGCTCTGAGGGTGACGACGACGGCGTTGGCCGCGATCACGTCGTACGGGGCGTCGAGGGGGATCTGTACGACCTTCTGGCTGAGCGATTCCTCGCCGGGCTGCAGCAGTCTGCCCGACAGGATGTAGCGCCCCTGCGCGAGCACGTCGACGGCCGGCGCGCCGACCTCCGTGTGCCGCAGCAGGTCCCACTGCTCCTCCTCGACGTCGCCCCGCAGCTCGTCGGCCGTTCGCGGTTC
Organism: Streptomyces sp. NPDC014894; assembly: GCF_043080985.1. Taxonomy (NCBI): domain Bacteria; kingdom Bacillati; phylum Actinomycetota; class Actinomycetes; order Kitasatosporales; family Streptomycetaceae; genus Streptomyces; species Streptomyces sp. NPDC014894. The sequence goes on along the minus strand of NZ_JBIBWD010000002.1, from coordinate 462,398 downwards.
CTTGCGCGTGTCCCCGTGCCGGCCGTTCACCTGGAAGAGGCTTCCCGCGACGTACAGCGCCACCTGGCCCCGGTTCCTCGTGCGCAGCACGACCGGAAGGCTGAGGACTCCGTCCGCGACGGTCGCCGGGCGGAACTCGACGGCGGTGGAGACCAGGGCGGGGAATTTGTACGGCTGGTAGACGTGGTTGTAGCTGAAGCTGCCGAAGGCGACGACCACCGAGACGACGACGCCGGCGGCGAAACCTCTCGGGTGCGGGAGGCTTCCCCACACCCCCAGCCGGTGGAGCCGCCACAGGGCCCAGCAGGACCAGGGGATCAGCAGCGCCCAGAACAGGAGGAAGTGCGTGTAGCCGCCCCCGTCGATCTGGAGGGCGAGGAGCAGGAGATTGAAGAACAGGGAGATCAGCACCCCGGCCAGCACCACACCGCCGGAGTACCGGGCGGGTCTGTGGCGCAGACAGTCGAGGAAGGCGCCGAAGGCGGCGATCACCGCCAGCGCCGCCGCGAGACAGACGAATCCGCTGATGCGCCCGGCGTAGGTCAGCGCGTGGGTGATGTCGTCGGACCCGTACCAGGCCAGCTCGACCACGGTCGCGATCAGGCCCGCTCCGAACAGCGTTCGAGCGAGCCCCTGGGCCTGGGGCACCTGGGTCATGGCTCATCCTGGTCGGCCCGCCGGACCCGGCGCACCCCGGCCGGGGCGACCGGGTGACCCGCCTCCGGTCCCCCGCTGGTCTCCGGCCCCGTCGGGCGCCCTCGCCGTACGGGCCGGTCTCCCCCGCGCCCGGGCCACGGCGCCGCCGCACGGGTACGGACGCCGTGCCCGTGCGGCGGAGGCTCACGGCTGGGCGTTCGCACCGCCGGGCCGGCCCAGGTACTGGTCGAGTCGGTCCTGGTTCTCGACCAGGAGCAGGCACAGATGCCTCAGCCGGGTCAGCTCGTCGGGCGTGAAGCCCCGGAAGACCGATGTCATGGCGACCTGGGTGGGCCTGCGGAAGGCCTCCAGCCACTCCAGCCCGGCGGGTGTGATCCGCGCCAGGACCGAACGGCGGTCACGGCCGTCGGGCACCCGCTCGGCCAGTCCGTCACGTTCGAGGGTGTCGACCAGACCGGTGACATTACGCGACGTCACTCCGGCCGCCTGGGCCAGCTCACCGATGCTGATCCCGCCCTCGGGCCCGGCGCTCAGCCGAATCAGCAGATCGAGCGCCCCCGCGCTCAGCCCGCGCCCCTCGGCCCCCCGGGCGCGCAGACGTTCGATGGCGTGGAAGGCGCTGCGAATCGCTCCCGCGCTCTCCAGCGCGAGGGTGGTCTCTCCTTCGGTGAACAGGGCCATGGCGGACCTCACTCGGGGATCGAAGAGGCTGCCGTCGGGGTCGCGGTCGAATTTTGACTGAGAGTTATGTACTTGCTTCATAATGAAGCAGGACTTTAATACCGGGTTCACGAATTGCCAAGCCCCTTACCACAGAGCACTTCTGACGACCGCTCACCACTGGTCCCGGGATCGACTGATCACGTCCTGGTGCGGCCGTTCGGCGGCGACGACCTCGACCGTCAGCGCCCGGCGGCCGTCACGCCGCCCTCGTTTGGGCCGAGGACGGGCCGGAGCCGCCGCGCGCGCACGTGGTTCAGCAGCCACGCGGAGGGCAGCTGAAGGGTGAGCACGGCGAAGGCCGCCACGGCGAACGCGTCGTCGGCCGGCGCCTCGGCCCCGTCCCGCCAGGCGGAGAGGCCGGCCCACAGCAGCAGAACCAGCAGATAGGCGCCGCCGTCGATCAGCGGGACACGCCACACGGGCACGGGCGGGGTGAGGCGGCGGGCCACGGTGAGGACCAGGGCGGCCACGGCCAAGAACACAGGGGCCGCAGGATTCGCGACCCACCACGACACCCAGAACCCGAAGTCGCCCGCGACGGCCGACCAGGCGAGGCCGACCAGCGCCCCGGTCGCCCAGGACCCGAGGGTCACGGTCAGGGCGTAGAGAACAGCGCTGCGCCAGGTGACAGTCATGTCCCGCTCTTCCGTCGGTGGACCGAGGGCCACCGCGCGGCGACCCGCCTGCACGGACAGTCTCCTCCCGCGCCTTCGAGCGGGAGCAGCGGGGCGCACGTCGGCGGTGGCGGCTTCCGTGAGGCGCGCGCGCCCTTCGGGCGGCCGTGCCGAAGGGGCGGTCCGGGGCCGCCGGAACCGCTTCCGGAGCGCCTCGGCGGACCGGGCGAAGCGACCGGCCGAGGGCGGCGCCCTGAGGGACCGGCGCCTATCACCGGACTCCGCGAGGTCATCACCGCGTGCTATCGCATGATCATGTCCTCATGACCGAAACCAGACGCAGATCCGTACTGACCGCGTTCGCCGGAGCCGCCCTCGGGACCGGGCTGGCGGGCGGACAGGCCGTGGCCGCACCCCGTGCCACGGCCTCCACGACGGCCGCGTGTCCGACCGTGCCCGTCATCCCGGCCACCGGCCGGAACCCGTTCGCCACGAACACGGACCTCTACCGGCACCCCCAGTACGAGGAGGGCACCGCCTACGCGCGCCGCTACAAGCGCCAGGCACGGACCGACGCCGACCTCGGCGCCGCCCACCCCTTCACCCGCACCACCGTGCTGGCGCTGCACGGCGGCGGCATCGAGCCCGGGACCTCCGAGATCGCCCTCGGGATCGCCGGATACAACCCGGCGGACCTCACCCCCGTCACCCCCGTGCCCCCCAACAACTGGTCCACGCACGACTACTGGATGTTCGAGGGGCTGCTCGGCTCCGGCAACAGCGCCATGCACATCACCTCCACCCGCTGCGACGACCTGGTGGCGCTCTCCATGGCGGGCGGCAGCGCCAACGTGATCAGCGTGCACGGCTGCGACGTGGACGACCTGAAGCCGGTCCCGCCGGGCCCGGGGACCCCGGGACGCCCGGGCATCGCGAATCCCGCGGCGGATTCGGTTCTGGTCGGCGGCCTCAGCACAGTCTTCAAGGGATATCTGAGGGAGGAACTGGGGCTCGCCGGCTTCACCACGTACGACGGCGACGATGTCCCCTCCCTGGCAGGGACCGATCCCGACAACCCGTGCAACCGCGGCCTGCTGCGCGCGGGCGCCCAGCTCGAACTCACCAACGGACTGCGGAGGAGCATGTTCGGCGACTTCTCCCGCGCGGGTCGCCCGGGCAGCACCACCGATGTGTTCAGAAGATTCGTCCCCGCCTGCCGCAAGGCCATCCACCGGATGGAGCAGCGCACGGACCAGGCGCACTACTGACCGCGAGACCGCACGCCGAAGCCCGGGGCCCGGTACGCCGTGACGGCGTACCGGGCTCGTTCGCGCCGGACCCCGGGCGGCCGCCGGAGGCGCGGACCCCGCCCGCCGCCCGGACGGCCGTGGCAGCGACAGACCCCGGACCTCACCCTCCGTATCGAATCCGCCCCGTCACGTCACCAGACTGCCCCGCGGCAGCCCCAGCTCCGCCTCCGCGGTGGTGCGGGCCAGATCGGTGAGCGGCGCGGCGCGGGAGTCGGCGCTGGTGTTGATGTAGGCGCTGCTGCCGTCGATCGCGACGAGGATGCGCACGGCGGCCGCCCACGGATCCGCGCAGCGGAAGACCTCCGCGCCCGTGCCCGTGCCCGTGCCCGTGCCCGCGACGATGAGGCGCTCGATGCGGCGACACCAGAGAAGTTCCTGCTCGACGACGTGGTCGCGGAGTACGGGGCGGTAGCGCGAGAGGTGCCGCGCGTTCAGCCAGAGTCTGCTGACGTTGTCGAATTCGGCGTTCGCGATCAGAGTGAAGAAGCGCCGCAGGGTGCTCAGCGGCGTGTCGTGCCCGGGGCCCGAGGGCTCCTCCGGGAGGAGGCCGTCCAGCTCGGCCAGGGTGGCGCTGGTGAAGGCTTCCGCGACCAGCGTGTCGGCGGCGGGGAAGTAGTGGCTGACCAGTCCGGGCCGGACGCCCAGCTCGTCGGCGATCCGCCGCAGCGTGACGCACTCCAGTCCTTCGGCGAGTCCGACCCGCGCGGCGGCTCGGACGATCTCTTGGCGGCGCTCGGTCGGCGCCTTGCGGGTTCGGATGCCGGGATCCCTTGACGTCATGGGGCGAATGCTATTGAGTGAGTGACCAATCAGCAATTGGCCGGACGGCCAATAGTGATCAGATGTAGAAAACCGCAGCTCAAGGGCGGCATCCCGCCCCCGCGGCTGGGAGTGATACACCTCCGCCCCCTCGAACCGTCCCTGGGGCGCACCCGTGCCGACCGCTCTCGGCCCGGCACGGGCCCGGCCCGCGCACACGGAACGGCGCGCAGCACCCGCACAGGAGATCATCGTGGACGACACTCGCACCGACGCCGGCGAACTCGCCGAGTACGGCTACCGGCAAGAGCTGAAACGGACCCTCTCCGCGTGGGCGGTGTTCGCGATCGGGTTCGCGACGATCTCGCCCGTCGTCGGGGTCTACGCCGTCGTCCAGCTGGGCTTCGTCTTCGCGGGCCCCGCCTGGATCTGGGCGGTCGTCGTCGCCTTCCTCGGGCAGCTGACGGTCGCCGCGGTCTACGCCGAGCTGTCGTCCCAGTTCCCGGTCACGGGCGGGGTCTACCAGTGGGTCCGCCGGCTGGGCGGACCGCGACTCGGCTGGCTGGTCGGCTGGATCTATCTCGCCTCCGCCGTGGCGTCGCTGACCACCGTGGCCTATCTGGGCGCGGCGTGGCTGCACATGCTCTTCGGCGACGGCACGCTGTCGGCGGCCACGCATGTGGTCCTCGGCGTGGTCTTCGTCGCGGTGGCCCTCGGGATCAATCTCCTCGGCGTCAACCCGGTGAAGCACTTCCTCAACGCCGGGATCATCGCCGAGGGCGTCGCCTCCATCGCGGTGAGCGTGTTCCTGCTGGTCTTCGTGCACAACAACGGCTTCGGGATCCTCTTCGAGACGCTGGGCGCGGAGTCGGTCTCCGGCGGATCCGCCCTGGCGGGCTTTCTGACCGCGCTCGCGGTGGCCGGCTGGGCGTTCCTGGGCTTCGACGCGACCACGCAGGTGGCCGAGGAGACCGAGCAGCCGAGACGCAGCGTCCCCCGGGCGCTTCTGCGGGCCTATCTCTTCGTCGGCTTCACGGTCCTGCTGACCGGGCTCGCCGTGACGCTCGCGCTGCGCAAGCCGGAGGACGCCGTGTCCGGCGCGCTCGCGGACCCGGTCTTCACCGCGGTGACGGAGGGGCTGGGCGGATGGAGCGAGAAGCCCTTCATCCTGCTCATCCTGATCGCGTTCTTCGCCTGCGCGATCTCGATCCAGACGTACATCGGCCGGGCGGTCTACTCCTTCGCCCGCGACCGTCAGCTGCCGTTCTCCTCGAAGCTGGCCACCGTCGGGCCGCGCCAGATCCCGTACGTCTCGCTCATCGTGACGGCCGTGCTCGCCAGCCTCGGGCTGCTGCTCGGGCTGAACGGCAACGCCGCCGCGACGCTGATCGCCTTCGGCTCCGGCGGCTTCTACTTCATCTTCCTCACGGTGGCGGTCGTGGCGCTCGTCGCCCGGCTGACGGGCCGGTGGAATCCGGCCGCGGGGCTGCTGAGGCTGGGCCGGACCGGCCTGGTGATCAATGTGATCGCCGTGGTGTGGCTGCTCTTCGAGGCCGTCAACATCGCCTGGCCCCGCGTCGAGCTGGCCCCGGCCGACGGCAGCTGGGTCCAGGTCTGGGCCGTGATCCTGGTCTTCTCCGTCCTCTTCGTCGCCGGCCTGCTCTATGTCGTGATCGCCAAACCCCACACCAAGCTCCCCGCCGCCGCGACCACCGAACCCACCGCCCCGACCACCGAGAAGGTGAAGGCACCGTGATGCCGTCGAAACTCTCCCCCGCCATCGTCTTCGACCCCGCCTCGGGGCTGGGCTCGCGCCCGGTGTCGCTCCGGCCCGCCGGACCGGGCGAGGTCGAGATCGACGTACGCGCCGCCGGTGTGTGCCACTCGGACCTCCATGTCGTGACGGGCGACTGGCCCAGCGACCGCCCGCTGGTGCTCGGGCACGAGGCGGCCGGGGTGGTGACCTCGGTCGGGGCCGGCGTGACCTCGTTGCAGGCCGGCGACCACGTCGTCCTGTCCTGGTTCGCGCCCTGCCGCCGCTGTCGCAAGTGCGTGACCGGTGCGGCGTGGCTGTGCACCGGCACCAAGGCCGTCGCCAATATGCTCCCCGACGGCTCCACCGCCTTCGCGGACGACCGGGGCGAGCCGGTCTGGCCCTATCTCGGGCTGGGCGCCTTCACGGAGCGGCTGGTCGTACCGGAAGTGGCCGCGGTCAAGGTCCCGGACGAGCTGCCCTTCGGCATCGGCGCGCTGCTCGGCTGCTCCGTCACCACCGGCATCGGCGCCGTCGTGAACACCGCGGGCGTCCGCGCCGGCGAGTCCGCGGTGGTCATCGGCACGGGCGGAGTCGGGCTCTCCGTGGTGATGGGCCTCCGGCTGGTCGGGGCCGATCCCGTCATCGCCGTCGACCTCTCGCCCGAACGCCTGGCCACGGCGCGTCGGTTCGGCGCGACCCACACCCTCGACGGCGCGGGCGCCGACGTCGCCGCCTGGTGCCAGGAGGAGTTCGGCGGGGTGGACTACGCCTTCGAGGCGATCGGCAGCCCGAAGGTCATCGGCACCCTCCCGGCCATGCTCACCTCGGGCGGCGCGGCTGTCCTGGTGGGCATGGCGGCGACCGGCGCGACGGCGTCGTTCGACCCGTTCGACCTCGCCGACCAGGGCAAGCGGATCCTCGGCTGCAACTACGGATCCAGCATCGGGGAGATCGACATCCCGAAGCTGGCCCGTCTCTATCTGGCCGGGCGGCTGCCCCTGGACGATCTGGTCGGGCGCACCCGTCCGCTGAGCGAGGCGGCGGCCGCCTTCGACGATCTCCGGTCGAACACCGGTATGAGAACGATTCTCGAACCGTGAGCCACTCCCCCGCGCCGCGCGCGGCGCGGGGGCCCGACATCGCACATTCTGGGGACGACTGCGGCCGCGGCCGTCCCCGACCAGCTCCAGGAGGCATGATGTACGCCGTCACCGACCCGACCACCGGTGAAGTCACCGCTACCTATCCGACCGCCACGGACGCCGAGGTGGCGGCGGCCGTCGACGCCGCCCACGCGGCCACCGCCTGGGGGCGCGACGGCTCCGTGGCCGAGCGCGCCGCACTGCTGCGACGGCTCGGCGAACTGCACACCGAGCGCCGTGCCGAGCTGGCCGCGAGCATCGTCCGGGAGATGGGCAAGCCGCTTCCGGAGGCGGAGGGCGAGGTCGACTTCTGCGCCGACATCTATCGGTACTACGCCGACCACGCCGAGGGGTTCCTCGCGGACGAGCCGCTCGACGTCGCCTCCGGCCCCGGCACAGCGGTCCTCAGGCGCAGCCCGGTGGGCGTGCTCCTCGGCATCATGCCCTGGAACTTCCCGGCCTATCAGGTCGCCCGCTTCGCCGCCCCGAACCTGGCGACCGGCAACACCATCGTGCTCAAGCACGCGCCGCAGTGCCCGGCCACCGCCGCGCTGCTCGAAGAGCTGTTCGCCGAGGCCGGTTTCCCGGCCGGGGCCTATGTCAATGTGTACGCCACCAATGAGCAGATCGCCTCGGTGATCGCCGACCCCCGGGTCCAGGGAGTCTCGCTCACCGGGTCCGAGCGGGCGGGCGCGGCCGTCGCGGAGATCGCCGGGCGGCATCTGAAGAAGGTCGTCCTCGAACTCGGCGGCTCCGACCCCTTCGTCGTCCTGTCCACGGACGACCTCGACGCGGTCGTCGACTCCGCCGTCGCCGCCCGCCTCGACAACACCGGCCAGGCCTGCAACGCCGCCAAGCGGTTCGTCGTCCTCGACCACCTCCACGACGCGTTCGTCGAGCGCTTCACCGCCAAGCTGCTCGCGGGCGAGACCGGCGCGCCGCTGTCGTCGGCCGCCGCCGCCGAGAACCTGGGACGCCAGGTCGACGCGGCCGTCGCCCAGGGGGCCACCCTGCACAGCACCGGGGAGCGGCGCGGCGCGTACTTCCCGGCCGGGGTGCTGACCGGTCTCACCACCGAGCACGCGGCAGCCCGGGAGGAGCTGTTCGGCCCGGTGGCGATGGTCTTCCCGGCCGCCGACGAGGAGGACGCCGTACGGATCGCCAACGACACCCCCTACGGTCTCGGCTCGTACCTCTTCACCACCGACCCGGCGCAGGCCCGGCGGGTCGCCGACCGGATCGACGCCGGCATGGTCTTCGTCAACGGCGTCGGCGCCGAGGGCGCCGAGCTGCCCTTCGGCGGCGTGAAGCGCTCCGGTTTCGGCCGCGAACTCGGCCGCCCGGGGATCGAGGAGTTCGTCAACAAGAAGCTGATCCGGACCGTCGCCTAGGGTCTTTCTTTTGGATCAGGCCGGATCAGGGAGCGGGGCCTGGTGCCGTGCATCGCAAGGCGGAGGAATGAGTCCATGCGGTGGGGGTACCTCCCGCGCCGCCAGGCGCAGGGGGCCATCGGCGATTGACGACAACGCGGCGTGGGGGCACCTCCCGCGCCGCCAGGCGCAGGGGGAGTGCGGTGCCAGGGCACGCGAGCCCGGCAAGATCCGAAAGAGAGGCCCTAGCGGCGCGCGCTCCGTCCTCCGGCGGTGCGGTACGGGTCGGTCCGTACCGCGCCGCCGGGCTTGTCGGGACCGGCCGGGTCCACGCCCGCGCCGTCCGGCAGGGCTCGTCCGCCGCGCCTCTCGGGACGACCGGGCGCGTGCCCCGGGACGACTGCCCCGCGCCGCCTTCCCGCCTCCGCCGGAACGCCCCGTCGAAGCAGCTCCCCCGCAGCGCCTCCCCCGAAGCCGCCGCGCTCGCGGCCGCCCCGCGCCCCGCGCGCCCCGGGCCCCGCACCTCGCACCTCGCACCTCGCACCTCGCACCCCGCGCCGAGCGGAAGCACCGCCCCCGTACCCGGATCGGCCCGGACACGACCACCGCTTCGGCCTCCCCGCCCGTACGGCCCGTCATCGCCCCCCGGAGCACAGCTCCGGGCCTCCGCTCTCGGGCACGCGTGTGAACCCGCGTCCGCGCGATCGTGGTGACCGGGAATCGGGCCTCCGGCGTGGTGGACTGGGCGCCCGGGCCGGGGATCGCCGGGGGTTCCGGCCGGCGCCCCGCCGCATCCGAGAGGAGCGGCCGTCCGGAATGAGCTGAAGCCCCTGCCGGTCGAACGGGATGAGAGGACGTGCGATGCGCCGCACCTGGACGGAGGCACTCCCCCACGAACAGCCGGACGCCCGTCCGCACCCCCTCGGGTCCTTGCCCGCGAAGCCGCACGACGGCCCTGACCACGGCCCTCCGGAAACCCCCCGCGCGGCCGCCGTCGACGCGGACGTCGCCGGAGCCGTCGGGCGGGTCCTGGAGGAGGAGCTGCGCCGGCGGCTCGACGCGGCCTCGGCGATCGACCCCGACTTCGCCCGGGACGTGGCCGGGCGCGTCGCCCGCTTCACCCTCGACGGCGGCAAACGGACGCGCTCGCGGTTCCTCTGGTGGGGCCTGCGGGCGTGCGCGCGCGGCTCCGACGACGGGCGGACGGGGGCGGCGCTGCGGCTCGCGGCGGCCCTCGAACTCATCCAGACCTGCGCGCTGGTCCACGACGACGTCATGGACGGCTCGCCCATGCGGCGGGGCTCCGCCGCCGTCCACACCGGTCTGGACGCCCAGTACGGCACCGGCGGCGCGGCCCGCGGGCCCGGTGAGTCCTTCGGCCGCTCCGCCGCCATCCTCGTCGGGGATCTCGCGCTGGCGTGGGCCGACGACACCGTGGCGGACACCGCGCTCGCCCCGGACGCCCGGCGGCGGGTCAACGCCGTCTGGCGGTCCCTGCGCACCGAGATGGTGGCCGGGCAGTACCTGGACCTGCGCGGACAGGCCCGCGGGGCCCGTTCCGTCACGGCGGCGATCCGCACCGCGTCCCTGAAGAGCGCCCTGTACTCGGTGGCGCGGCCCCTCGCCCTCGGCGCCGCGCTCGCCGGCGCGGACGACCGCACCGCCGGCGCGCTCTCTTCCGCCGGCCGCTGCGCCGGGATCGCCTTCCAGCTCCGCGACGACCTCCTGGGGGTGTTCGGCGACCCGGACCGCACGGGCAAGCCGTCCGGGGACGACATCCGCGAGGGGAAGCCCACCTATCTGCTGGCGGTGGCCCGGTCCCGCGCCGAGGCCGCCGGGGACCGGCGGGTCCTCGCCCTGCTGGACTCCGCCGTCGGGGACGGCGGCCTCTCCGAGGACGGGCTGGACCGGGTGCGGGCCGCGCTGGTCGCGACGGGCGCCCGGGACCTGGTCGAGACCGGGATCGAGCGGCTGGTGGCGCGGAGCACCCGCCGTCTGGCCTCGGCGGCGCTCACCCGTCGGGGCGGCCGCCGGCTGGCGGAGCTGTTCCACACCGTCGCCGGCGTCGCCCCCGGCACGGCGGAGCCCGACCCGCCGGACGACGAGCCGCACTTCGCCGCCCTGCTCCAGTCCTGCGGCGAGGTGCGCCGATGAGGACGCTGAGAGGGCGCACCGACCATGTGGTGGTCGTCGGGGCCGGGCTCGCCGGGCTCTCCGCCGCGCTGCATCTGCTGGGCGCGGGGCGGCGGGTGACCGTCGTCGACCGGGGCGAGCTGCCGGGCGGACGGGCGGGGCTGCTGCTGCGGGGCGGCTATCGGATGGACACCGGGCCCACGGTCCTGACCATGCCCGATCTCATGGCGGAGGCGTTCGCCGCCGTCGGCCTCGACCTCGCCGACCGGCTGGAGCTGATCCCGCTGCACCCCGCCTACCGGGCGCGGTTCGCCGACGGCAGCGCCCTCGACGTCCATACGGGGGCCGAGGCGATGGAGGCCGAGGTGGAGCGGTTCGCGGGCGGCCGGGAGGCGCTCGGCTACCGCGCGCTGCGCACCTGGCTGACCCGGCTGCACGAGGTCGAGACGCGCCGCTTCATCGACGCAAACTTCGACTCCCCGCTGCAACTCCTCCACCCCGACCTCGCCCGGCTGGCGGCGCTCGGCGGCTTCGGCCGGCTCGACGCCCGGATCGGCCGCTTCCTCTCCGACGAGCGGCTGCGCCGCGTCTTCTCGTTCCAGGCGCTGTACGCCGGGGTGCCGCCGGCCCGGGCGCTCGCCGCGTACGCCGTCATCGCCTACATGGACACGGTCGCGGGCGTCTTCTTCCCCCGGGGCGGGGTGCACGCGCTGCCCCGGGCCATGGCGGACGCCGCCGCCGGGGCGGGCGCCGAGCTGCGGTACGGGCACGAGGTGCTGCGGCTGGAGCGCTCGGGCGAGCGGATCACGGCGGTCATCACCTCCCAGGGGCGCGTCCCGTGCGACGCCGTGGTCCTCACCCCCGATCTGCCCGTCGCCTACCGGCTGCTCGGGCGGCGGCCGCGCCGGCCGCGCCCGCTGCGGCACTCCCCCTCGGCGGTGGTCCTGCACACCGGCACCGACCGCACCTGGCCGGGGCTGGCCCATCACACCATCTCGTTCGGGGCCGCCTGGAAGGACACCTTCCGGGAGCTGACCCGTACCGGCGACCTGATGTCCGACCCGTCGCTGCTCATCACCCGGCCCACGGCCACCGATCCGGACCTCGCGCCGCCCGGCCGCCATCTCCACCACATCCTCGCGCCCTGCCCCAACACCGACATCGGCCCCGGCGCCCGGGAGTGGCGGGAGCTGACGCCCCGCTACCGCGGCGATCTGCTGGCCGAGTTGGAGCGCCGGGGGCTGGACGGTCTGGGCGCGGCCGTCGAGGAGGAGTGTCTGGTGACCCCGGCGGACTGGACGGAGCTGGGGCACGCGGCCGGCACGCCGTTCTCGGTGGCGCACTCGTTCCCGCAGACGGGCCCCTTCCGGCCGCGCAATCTGGTGCGCGGCACGGAGAACGCCGTCCTCGCGGGCAGCGGCACCACCCCGGGGGTGGGGGTGCCGACCGTCCTGATCTCGGGGAAGCTCGCGGCGGCCCGGGTGACGGGACCGCCGACCGCCCCGCGGCGGAGCACGCCCGGCGTCCGCGTACGGGGAGGGCGGGCGTGACCGCGCGGGAGCTGGGCGCGGCGGGCATCACCGATCCCGTCCTGCGCGCCGCCTACACGCACTGCCGCCGGCTCAACGCGCGGCACGGCAGGACGTACTTCCTCGCCACCCGGCTGCTGCCGGTGGAGCGGCGGCCGGCCGTGCACGCCCTGTACGGCTTCGCCCGCTGGGCCGACGACATCGTCGACGCGCCCGCTCCCGGAGTCTCCCCGGCCGGGCGGGCGGCGGCGCTGCGGGCGCTCCGCGGCCGTCTCGACGCGGCGCTGCGCGGCGGCCCCACCACGGAGCCGGTGGTGACGGCGCTCGCCCACACCGCGCGGCGTTACGCCATCGACCACCGGCACTTCCTGGACTTCATGACGTCGATGGGCCGCGATCTGGAGGTCACCGACTACGCCACCTACGACGAGCTGCGCGGCTACATGCACGGCTCCGCCGCGGTGATCGGCCTCCAGATGCTGCCGGTGCTCGGGACCGTCGTCCCGCGCGAGGCGGCCGCTCCGCACGCCGCCGCGCTCGGGGTGGCGTTCCAGCTGACCAACTTCCTCCGGGACGTGGGCGAGGACCTGGACCGGGGGCGGATCTATCTGCCCGCCGATCTGCTGGGCGCGCACGGGGTGGACCGGGAGCTGCTGCTGTGGAGCCGCGCCTCCGGATCCCGCGACGGGCGGATCACCGCCGCCCTGCGGTCCGCCGCCGCGCTCACCCGTGAGGTGTACCGCGAGGCGGCGCCGGGCGTGGGGATGCTCGATCCCGTGTCGCGGCCGTGCGTCCGTACCGCGCAGGTGCTGTACGGGGGGATCCTGGACGCCGTCGCGGACGACGGCTATTCGGTGCTGCACCGCCGGGCGGTCGTGCCGCGCCGCCGCCGGGCGGCCGTCGCGGCCGGCGGGCTGGTCCGGCTGGCCGTGGCGCGGCTGCGGGCCCGGGGTGGGCCGCCGCCGCCGGCCGGGCGGTCGGCGGCGACGCGGAGGGAGACGGTATGAGCGAGGGCGCCGGTCGGTTTCCGCTGCGGCTGCGGCGGCGGCCCGTCCCCTGGGAGCGGCAGCGTCCCACCTGGCGCGACGCCTCTCCCGGCGTCATCTCCGGGGCGCTGAAACGGGCCCGGGCCCGTCCGTCGGGCAACTGGTACGTCCTGGGCGCGGCCCGGGACGTCGGCGGCGACCGCCCGCTCGGGCTGACCGTCGCCGGGGTGGAGGTCGTGGCCTGGCGGGACGCCCGGGGCGCGCTGCGGGCGGGGCCCGGCGCCTGCCCCCACCTCGGGGCTCCGCTCCGGGACAGCCCGGTGCGCTGCGGCACCCTCGTCTGCCACTGGCACGGCCTGGCCCTGGACGGCGGCGCGCGGGCGGGGTGGGAGCCCTACCCGGCGTACGACGACGGGGTGCTGGCCTGGGTGCGGCTGGACCGGGTCGGCGGCGAGGAGCCGTCGGACCGTCCGGTCGTGCCGCGCAGACCGGATCCGGCGGGGGCGGTGGACGCGGTCTGCACGGCCGTCGGGCGGTGCGAGCCGGACGATGTGGTCGCCAACCGGCTCGATCCGTGGCACGGGGCCTGGTTCCATCCGTACGCCTTCGTCGATCTGACCGTGGTCGGCGCGCCGGGCGACGGCGCGGAGTCGGGGGAGGCGGACGGGGACGCCTTCACGGTGGACGTCTCGTTCAAGGTGGCGGGCCGCGCGGTGGTGCCGGTGCGGGCGGTGTTCACCGCGCCGGAGCCCCGGACGGTGGTCATGCGCATCACCCGGGGCGAGGGGCGGGGTTCGGTGGTCGAGACCCATGCCACGCCGCTGACTCCGGACGGCGCGGGAGCACCCCGTACCGCCGTCGTGGAGGCGGTGGTCGCCGCGTCAGGACGCCGGGGGTTCGCGGTCGCCAGGGCGGCGGCGCCGCTGCTCCGGCCGGTGATGCGGGCGGCGGCGGGGCGGCTGTGGCGCGACGACATCGCCTACGCGGAGCGGCGCTGGGAGCTGCGCCGCTCCGGCCGGTTCCCCGGCTGACCGGCCGTCCGGGGCCCGGGGTTCAGACTCCGGCCAGCCGGTTCAGGGCGCGCAGCGCGGGCGTCCGGCCCCGGTCGGGCACGGTCCACAGCGTCTGGCCCCGTACGCCCCACCGGGCGAGCAGGGCGTTCGCGGCGAGGAATCCCGTGGTCGCCGCCCGTTCCATGAGCGCGACCGGCAGCCGTGAGCCGACCAGGTCGCCCGCGAGCATGACGGCGGGGTCGGGGGTGCGCACCCCGGGCCGGTCCCGGTGGCCGCCGACGGGGAAGAGCGGGCAGTCGGCGCGCCACTCGTGCCGCTGGTCGACGACGCGGGCGCGCGCCGTCTCCGGGTAGACGCGGCGCAGTTCGTCCTGGAGCCGGCGCTGTTCCGCGATCCGGTCGGCGGCCGGATCGACGGCGTACGCGTGGAGTTCGACGACCGAGCCGCCGGTGCGGGCCGCCCAGCGGGCCGACTCGCCCTCCCAGCGCTCCAGCACGCTCACATTGTCCAGGGGGCCGTATCCGCTGGTGCCCAGGAATCCCGGCCGGTCCGCCACGACCGGGCGGTCCAGCCAGACTCTGCTGACGAGGAACGGCGGGGTGGTGCGCAGCCGCAGGACGCGTGCCCGCCACGGCTCGTCGCCCAGCCGGGGCGAGCGGGAGACCACGCCGCGCAGCCCGTCGGTGTCGAGGGCGAGGACCACCCCGTCGTACCGCCGCGCGCCGGAGCCCGAGCGGATCTCGGCGGCGCCGCCCGCCGCCGGTTCGACGCTCTCGACGGGGCTGCCGGTGCGCAGTTCCACGCCGTGGCCGGCGAGATAGCGGCCGAGCGGGTCCCACAGCGCGGTGGGGAACGGCTCGGCGGGCACGTCGAAGAGCAGGCCCTCGCTGGAGCCGAGGAAGTAGATGTGGAACATCAGGACCAGCTCGGCCGCCGAGAGCCGGCGCGGGTCGGCGAAGAAGCTCCGGGAGAACACCTCGAACGCGAGGTGGTGGGCGGCCTCGGGGAAGCGGATGCGCTCCAGCAGCTCCCGGGCGCTGAGGTCGTCGAACCGCTCGTACACCTCGGGCACCCGCACGTCCAGCAGCGGGAGGGCCGCGCGGGGATTCATCGCGGCGAGGTCGCGCCAGCCGAAGGTGGGGCTGAGCGCGGCGAATCCCAGCGCGCTCCACGGCGGGGTGCGGGGCACCCGGGCGAAGCTGTCCTGGAGGCCGCCGCTGTGCCGGAGCGGATAGTCGGGGAGGGCGGTGAGCATGGCGAGTTCGGGGTCGATCCGGCGGAGCAGCCCCCGGAGGTTGTAGTACTGGCGGAAGAAGGCGTGGAAGCCCCGGCCCATGGTGACCTCCGAGCCGTCGGCGAGCCGGTCGGGCCAGCCCGCGAGCCGGCCGCCGAGCTGCTGTTCGCGCTCGTAGAGGGTGACGCGCACGCCGCGTTCGGCGAGCGCGGTGGCGGCGGCGAGCCCGGCGACGCCCCCGCCGGCGATCGCGACGGCGGGCGGCTCCCCGCCGACGCGCGCGCTGCCCGGAGGCGGTGTCAGCGTGCGGGCCCGCCGGTCGCGCCCCCGGCGCGCGCCGCCGCCCGCGGTCGCCCGGGGGCTCATCGCCGGGCCTCCGGCTCGCCCGCCGCGCCGACGACGGTGTGGACGATGCCGCGCTGCCAGCCGGGCAGCGGCAGCACGCGCACCCTCGTGAATCCGGCGCGCCGCACCCGGTCCCCGAACGCGCGGGCGGTGTCGAAGCCGATGACGCTGTGGAACAGATGCCGGTACAGCTCGCGGTCGCCCGCCAGGGCGCCGGCGGGGCGGACCACGCCGTTGCAGACGGCGGTCCAGACGGCGCGGTCGGCCGCCGAGCCGCCGAGGGTGTACTCGTGCGCGGCGAGCCTGCCGCGCGGGGCGAGGAGTTCGCGCACCCGGGCGAGGACGGCGTCGGGGTCGGTCAGATTGCGGAAGAGGTAGGCGGCGAAGACCGCGTCGAAGGGGCCGTCGACGCCGGCCGGGGCGAGCCCTTCGGCGGGGGCGTGGACGAAGGTGACAGCGGGCGGCCAGCGTTTGGCGGCCGCCCGTTCCAGCATGCCGGTGGAGGCGTCCACGGCGACGATCTCGGCGAGCGGCGCCGCGCGCAGCAGGGCGGCGGTGGAGGCGCCGGTGCCGCAGCCCAGGTCGAGCAGGCGCAGCCCGGCGCCCCGGCCGGGCAGTCCGAGCCGGCGGGCGGACCGTCTCAGATGGGCGTGGTAGCCGGGGTTGACGGCGACCAGCCGGTCGTAGGTGCGCGCGGCGTGGTCGAACGCGGTGGACAGGGTGTCGTCGCGCAGCAGGGCCATCGGGTCTCCGCTCTCCGGTCGGTGCTCGGGGTCCCGCCGGGGCCGGGGCGGCTCCGGCGGGGGGGGCGGTCGCGGGCGTGGTCGTACGGCCGTGTTCGGCTCATGGTCGGGCGGGCCGTGCGCGCCGGGGCAGCCAGGGCAGTTCGACGGCGGTGCGCAGCATGGGGCGTACGGGGGTGCGCAGCCCGATCGCGAGGTCCTCGTCCCATCGGGTCGCGCCGTCGAGGAAGCGCAGCAGCCGTTCGGTCGGGACGTGCCGGAACAGCCCGGTGAGGAGCCGTGCGCCGTCGACGCGCCCGGTGTCCAGGGCGCGCAGGAGCACCGCGTCCATGGCGAGGGAGCGGCGCGAGTGGGCGGCGGGGGGTACGGGGACGCCGCCGCGCCGCAGTCGGGCGGCGACGGCGCGGGTCTGTCGCTGGACGGCGGCGAAGGTGTAGCCGGTGGAGGGGCGGGTCGCGCCGCCCGCGGTGCCGATCCGGAAGACGGATCCGCCCGCCCGGCGGGGGAAGCGCGCGTCCGTCATCGGGATCACGCCCTGCTCCGTGCCGGTGATCTCGAACCGGTCCAGGCCGAGGATTTGTCCGGTGTAGTGCCGCAGGGCGCGCTCGTAGCCGTGGTCGTCGAGGACGGCGGAGGAGAACTCGGTGTACTCCACCAGTGCTTCGTACGGGCTGAACGGCAGGATGTAGCCGAACGACAGGCCGTGTGGGGGGCGGGGGGTTCTGAAGTCCATCAGATCGGCGGTCCGTGTGTCGAAGACCGGCTCCGGGGTGCGGATGAACCAGCCCCGGAAGTGCTGGAGCAGTGCGGTGCGCCCGGCGGGCGGGCGGTGCGGGGGCCGGGAGTCGAAGACCCAGCGGGACGGCAGCGTCAGCTCCTCGCCGCGCGCGGTGACTCCGCGTACGAGGGCGCCGTGGCGCAGGTCCTGGACGGTGTGGACCGTGGCCTCCACCCGGCGCAGCCCGGGGCGGCGGCGCAGGCGCTCGTCCACCAGGGTCTCGAAGTCGGTGGAGCGGAGCATTTTGTACCGCAGCGGGGCCGGGGAGCCGATCAGCGGGGTTCCGTCGGGGGCGCGCACCCGGAGGGTGTCCCAGCTCGCGGTCAGTGCCGGGTCGAACGCGCCGTGCGCGGGCTCCCAGAAGCACCAGGTGCGTTCGGGCGGTCTGGCGGGGCCCGGGGGCGCGTCGATCAGGGTGACGGTCGGGGGTGTGCGTCCGGCGGCCGGGGCGCAGAGCCAGTAGGCGAGGGAGAGCCCGGCGGCTCCCGCCCCGACGATGCAGATCTCGGTGCCGTCCGGCACGCGGCCTCCTTCCCGTTCTGTCGTTGGGCGGCCCGGCCGGACCGCGGGCCCGAGCGGCGGGCCGGGCGCGGACGGGCCCGAGTGGCGGGCCGGGCCGGGCCAGACGCCGGGGAGCCGCTCCCAGGATTCCGTACCGGGGGCGTTCCCGGCCGTAAGGACACCGCCCTTCGGCGGACCGCACCGGACCGGGCGCGTCGCGCGCGAGGGCGGGCGGGCGGAGGAACGGCGGGACCGGCGTCCACGGGTCCGGGGGCCCCGTTTTCACCCCTCCGGAGGGGGTACACAACCAGCACCCGATCACCCCGTCACACAGGTCCTGGGGCTCTCCCGGGGACCGGGCCGGCTCGCGCGGCCCGGTGTCGCGCCCGGCCCCTCCCGGCCCCTTCCCGGCCCGGACGGCCGCCGGACCGGTCGTCCCCGGGAGCGCGCCGGACGTTCGGCGCCCCGACCTGTGGCCCCGAAGCGCTCGCATCGCCCGCGAGCCCACCGCCGCCCGCCCGGACAAGAGGTCGTCTCCCCATGTCAGAAGTCAACCGGCGCCGTTTCCTCCAGCTCACCGGAGGCACCGCCGCCTTCTCCGCGCTGGCCGGAACCATCGACCGGGCCGCCGCGATCCCCGCCCGCCGTCGCACCGGGACCCTCCGCGATGTCGAGCACATCGTCGTCCTGATGCAGGAGAACCGTTCTTTCGATCACTACTTCGGCGCGCTGCGCGGTGTCCGCGGATTCGGTGATCCCCGGCCGGTGACCCTGCCGAGCGGGCAGCCCGTGTGGCACCAGTCCGACGGCGTGCGCGAGATCCCGCCCTACCGGCCCGAATCCGACGACCTGGGCATGGAGTTCATGCAGGGCCTCGCCCACCACTGGGCCGACGGACAGCAGGCGCTCGACGAGGGCCGGTACGACCGCTGGATCCCCGCGAAGACCGCCGGGACCATGGCGTATCTGACCCGCCGGGACATCCCCTTCCACTACGCGCTCGCCGACGCCTTCACCGTCTGCGACGCCTACCACTGCTCCTTCATCGGGGCGACCGACCCCAATCGCTACTACATGTGGACCGGCCACACCGGCAACGACGGCGCGGGCGGCGGGCCCGTCCTCGGCAACGAGCAGGCCGGCTACGACTGGACGACGTATCCGGAGCGGCTGGAGAGGGCGGGCGTCTCCTGGCGGATCTACCAGGACGTCGGGGACGGTCTCGACGCCGCCGGACGCTGGGGCTGGATCGACGACGCCTACCGGGGCAACTACGGGGACAACTCGCTGCTGTACTTCAACCGGTATCGCGACGCCGTCCCCGGAGACCCCCTCTACGACAGGGCCCGCACCGGCACCGACGTCAAGAGCGGCGACGGCTACTTCGACCGGCTGCGCGCCGACGTACAGGCGGGCCGGCTGCCCCAGATCTCCTGGATCACCGCCCCCGAGGCGTTCTCCGAGCACTCCAACTGGCCGTCCAACTACGGCGCCTGGTACATCTCCCAGGTCCTCGACGCCCTCACCTCCGACCCGGAGGTGTGGAGCCGGACGGCCCTCTTCATCACGTACGACGAGAACGACGGCTTCTTCGACCACGTCGTGCCCCCGTACGCCCCGGCCGACGCGGCCCAGGGCCGCTCCACCGTCGACGCCCGGCTCGACCGCCACCCCGGCGGCAAGGGGTACC
This sequence comes from Streptomyces sp. NPDC014894, assembly GCF_043080985.1. Taxonomy (NCBI): domain Bacteria; kingdom Bacillati; phylum Actinomycetota; class Actinomycetes; order Kitasatosporales; family Streptomycetaceae; genus Streptomyces; species Streptomyces sp. NPDC014894. The sequence goes on along the minus strand of NZ_JBIBWD010000002.1, from coordinate 443,115 downwards.
GCTCCGGACCGTACGGCCTCGGCCCGAGGGTCCCGACCCTGGTCGTCTCGCCCTGGTCGAAGGGCGGATACGTCTGCTCCGAGACCTTCGACCACACCTCTCTCATCCGTTTCATGGAGCGGCGCTTCGGGGTGCACGAACCGAACGTCTCGCCGTGGCGGCGCGCCGTCTGCGGCGATCTGACCTCCGCGTTCGACTTCGGCCAACCCGACCGGCGACCCGCCCGTCTGCCGGATACCGACGCCTATCTCCCGCCCGACGATCAGCGTCACCCCAGCTATCGGCTCAAGCCTCCGGCGCACCCGAGCCCGCCCCGGCAGGAGCGCGGCGCCCGGCCCACCCGTCCGCTGCCCTACGCGCCCTGGGCGGACGCGGCCGCCGACCCCGCGACGGGCGGGCTCAGCCTGACGCTCAGCGGCGGCCTGCGGGCGGGGGCCGCGTTCCAGGTCAGGTCGGGCAATCGCGCCGACGGGCCCTGGACGTACGCCACCGGAGCCGGACAGACCGTCACCGGCGTCTGGAGCGACCTGTACTCGGACAACGCCCACGATCTGAGCGTGCACGGCCCGAACGGCTTCCTCCGGGTCTTCCGCGGCCCGGGCCGTGCCGCGGGCCCCGAGGTGACCGCCCGCCACACCGGACGCGGCGGCGGCCTCCGTCTCACCTTCACCCATCAGGGGCCCCGCACCGTCCGTCTCGTCCTCACCGACGCGTACGGCGGCCCCCGCCGCGCCTTCCGGATCGAGCCCGGCGCGACGGTCCGCCACACCGTGGATCTCGCCCACAGCGGGCACTGGTACGACCTCAGCGTCGTCTCCAACGACGACAGCGCGTTCCTGCGCCGCTTCGCCGGGCACGTCGAGACCGGCGGCCCCGGCACCAGCGACCCGGCGCTCCGCACGGACTGACCCCGGTCGCGGTCGGGCGGGCCCGCGACGACGCCCGGCGGGGCGTCGGCCGGAGACGGCCGTGGGAGCCGTCGTCCCGGGCGCCGCCATGGCGCGGCCGGGAGGAGACCGGTCCGCACGAGGCGGCCGCCCGCGGCGTCCACGCGCCGGTCCGCTCCCGCCGCGCCCCTCCCCTCCTCTTCCGGGCCGACGCGAGCACGTTCCGGCACGCGCTGGTCCGGCTCCCGGCCGTGCGCGGCCCCTGGCTGCGCGAGATCCTCGACAACCTCACGCGCCACACGCGCACCGGTATCTTCTAGGCCCCGCCCTCGGATCGTGCCGAGCCGGGCCGACAGGAGCGACAGAGAGGCCGGATCCTGAGCCAGTACTACGACATGGGCCGTCAGACCCTGTGGAATCCGTCCAACGGAACCTCCCGGCTGTTCATGAGCCGCGTGAGGGACTGGCGGGCCGAACTGGGCCTGCCCTCCGGCATCGGCCCCATGCGGGCCGACGAGTGCCGACTCGACCCCGTCCTGTTCAAGGCGTTCGCCGAGGCCCTCCTCGCGCGGCACCGGAGCACGGGCGACGACGTCACGGCCGGACCGCCCGAGGACTTCGTCGCCACCGTGCTGGTCCTGGCGGAGCGCGCGGGCATCGAGGTGACCTGGCCGCCGGACGACGGCCTCGCCGGGGACGTCCGGGATCCGGCGGCCGGGGCTTCCTCCGAGGGGGCCTGGGCGGCGGCCCTTCGGCGGAAGTCGCGCGAAGCCGGCCGCGTCATGCCGGCCTGAGCGTCCGCCGCCCGCCGCGAAGGGCTCAGAGCTTCTGGCGCAGCAGGTCGCGCACGCTGACGGGCAGGGCGACGGTGCTGCCGCCGGACGGGGGTGCGTTCTTCACGTCGGCGACGATGCCGACCGGCGCGGGGGCGCGGCAACGCGTTTCCCGCGCCGGGGTCACAGGCCACCGAGTTCCAGCTGGTCGGACGGGCGCCCGCCTGGACCACCCTGGCCATCGCCGCGTCGTGGGCCTCGCGGGTGGTCGCGCCGAGGGCGTCGACGACGGCCGTGCGCCGACGTCCTCGCCGCCGTCGGTCCGGCCACCCCGCCCCCGCCCCCGCCGGGCGAACTCCCCTGGGTACGGCCGCCGCGGCCGATGGGACCTCGCCCGGCGGGACGGTGTCAGGAGGTGTACCGCTCGCCGTACATGGGCCCGCCGTCGGCCGGGAGGCCGAGCGCCTTGGGACCGTGGACGAAGGAGCCGTCGGCCGTGACTCCGGACTTGTCCGTCCTGAAGACCCAGACCGCCCCGGCCTTGTAGTCCTCGTGCGAGGCGGTGACGGCGAGTTCCCCTCGGCCGTCGCCGTCGGTGTCGAGCATCTTGGTCCGGGAGCCGAAGCGGTCGCTCAGCTCGGCGGCGCCGGGGACGCCCTTGGTGTTCTGGTGGAGTTCCCTGGAGCCGGTGGAGGTCGGCCCGTTCCGGGTGCCGCGCAGGGTGGTCACGGAGCCCGCGCGGTTCTTGCCGTCGACGGTCGCCCCGGTCGCGCCGACCACGATGTCGCCGTAGCCGTCGCCGTCGAGGTCCCCGACGGTGACCGAGGCGCCGAACTCGGAGTTGCTCCTGGGGGTGCCGGGGACGCGGGGGCTGTCCAGGTGGAAGACGCGGTTCCGGGCACCCAGGAGGCCCTGTTCGCTGCCTCGGACGAAGGTGACCCGCCCGCCCGTGGGTATCTCGCCGCTGTAGTCGGTGCGGTACATGAGCCCGACGGCGACGTCGTCGTGACCGTCCTTGTTCACATCGCCGACATCGAGGGTGGCGCCCGGAATGAGCTGACGGCGGTGGTCCTGCACGAACTGGTAGGAGGCGGGACCGCCGGGCGTGCCCTTCCAGGAGACGAGCCCCGAATGCCAGAAGGGACCCTCGTCCCGCCATTCGTGCAGACCGACGAGGTCGGCGATGCCGTCCCCGTTCACATCGCCGGCCCGGAGGTCCACCAGACGCCAGTACTCGTTCTCATTGCCGCTGGGCACCGGGGCGGACGATTCACGGGCGGGCCTGCCGTCGGCGCCGAACGGGCCGTGCAGCGTCCGGAGCTTCTCGCTGTAGCCGGCCGATACGAGGTCGGGGGCCCCGTCGCCGTCGAAGTCGCCCGCCAGCAGCCGGCTGCCGCTGTCGTTGAACCGGGCCGTCGGATTCGTCCCGCGCGCCAGGCCCTTCGCGCTCCCCCACACCACGAGGGTCTCCCCGGTGATCTCCTCGCCGGGGCGCGGAGCCTCGCCCGCCGCCCCGACGACGAGGTCCGCGTACCCGTCACGGTTGAGGTCGGCGGAGGTGAGGGACTCCCCGAAGCGCTCGAAGGCGCGGGGCGTCCCCGGTATCCCCGGCGCCCCCTGGTTCAGGATCTGCTTGTCGGGGACCTTCAGGCCCGACTTGGAGCCGTACACCACGCTGACGAAGCCGGCGGATGCCTCCTGTCCGACGCGGCCCTGGGGGGAGCCCACGGCGAGGTCCTGGTAGCCGTCGCCGTTGAAGTCGTCCTTCGGCTGCGCGGGGAGCTTCTTCGCCGGGGCGGCGGCGGAGCGATGAGGCAGCTGCTCGGCGGGGACGGCGAAGGCGACCGGGGCGGTCAGGGAGCCGATCGCCGTGACGGCGGTCAGCAGCCCCAGCCCCCGGGTGACGCGGTGTGAGTTCATCGATACCTCGTAGAACGGTCATGGTGCTGAAGACGCGAAGAATGGGCGCGGCCGCCGAAAAGCGTGCCACGCTCCCTTCCCGACCCGCGCCGACCGGGAATGGTTGTGCCGCCACCAGGTGATATTCCGTGATGGGGTCGGCCGTCGGGCGCTCGCCGGGCGATCCGGACCCGCCTCCCCGGGGGCGACCGCGAGGGGCGGGGCGGATGGGAGGATGGCGATCACGGAACGGCGACCAGAGGGGGGCGCGGTGCGGCGCTACGACCGGCTCAAGCGGATCGGACGCATGGATCCCGAACGGGACTTCCACGAGATGTACCGGCTCATCGCCGCGTACGAGTTCCCGTGGGACTTCACCCGCGCCCTGGAACTGGCGCTGTTCCGCACCTATGCCGTGCCCAGCATCGGATCGCTGCTGTTCCGCACCGCCGAGTTCACCGAGCGGTCCCAGAAGCGGTACGACGACACCGCCCTGTTGCTGGACGCGGTGGTCGAGCACGGTTTCACGAGCGAGCAGGGGCGGACGGCCATCCGCCGGATCAATCGGATGCACCGCGCCTACGACATCGGCGACGGCGACATGCGATATGTGCTGTCCACCTTCGTGGTGATGCCCAAGCGCTGGATCGACGCGTACGGATGGCGCCGGCTCACCGGCCACGAGCTGCGGGCCTGTGTCGCGTACTACCGGCATCTGGGACAGCGCATGGGGATCCCGGACATCCCGGAGACGTTCGCGGGGTTCGAGGAGTTCCTCGACGCGTACGAGGCCGAGCACTTCGGCTGGGACGAGGGCGGCCGGGCGGTCGCCGACGCCACGCTGGGGCTGATGGCGTCGTGGTATCCGCGGGCGCTGGCCCCTGGGGTCAGGGCGGCCGGTGTCGCGCTGCTCGACGAGCCGTTGCGCGAGGCGTTCCGTTTCGCGCCGCCGTCGCCGCTGGTGCGCGGGGCGGTCGAGGGGGCGCTGCGACTGCGCGGCCGGGCGGTCCGGCTGCTGCCGCCGAGGCGCGCGCCGCACTTCGCGCGGCAGAATCCGGAGATCAAGGGGTATCCCCGGGGCTATCGTCCGGCGGATCTGGGGACGTTCCCGGTCCCCGGCGTCGGGGCCTGCCCGGTGCCCCACGGCCGCGGGAAGGCGGACGAGGGGCCTCGGGAGCGGGAGCCGGAGAGCGGGCGGGGATAGGGCGGCGGCCCCTGCCCGGCCGCCGAAGCGGCGCGCGGGGCAGGGGCCGACGCCGGGGTCCGGCGGCGCGGTTTCCCAGGACACGGGCCCGGGACCGCCGACCCCGCTCACGGCGGAGTACCGGGCCGGTGCGCCGAGGTCACGGCGGTGGCGCGGCCGGCGGCTTCGGCACGGCCGGCATCCGGTGCGGGTGAGCGCCGTACCAGCGGCGGGCGGCGGCGCAGCCGAGCGCGAGGCACAGGACGCCGCCGACGGCGTCGAGCCAGAAGTGGTTGCCGGTGGCGATGATCACGAGGAAGGTGGCGAAGGGGTACAGCGCGCCGAGGGCCCTGGCCCAGGCCGGGCGGGCCAGGAGCAGGAGGACGAGACCGCACCAGGCCGACCAGCCGATGTGCATGGACGGCATGGCCGCGTACTGGTTGGACACCTTCTCCATCTCGCCGGAGGCCAGGGAGCCCCAGGTGCCGTGCACGATGAGGGTGTCGGCGAACTCCGCGCCGTCGAAGAGCCGGGGCGGGGCGAGCGGGAAGAAGTAGTAGCCGATGAGCGCGGTGGCCGTGGTCAGGAAGAGCGCGGTCCGGACGGCCGCGTACCGTCCGGGCTGGGTGCGGTAGACCCAGACGAGGACGCCGAGGGTGACGGCGAAGTGGAGGGTGGCGTAGTAGTAGTTCATCGGCACGATGAGCCAGCCGATGCCGTTGAGCGTGTGGTTCACCGAGTGTTCGAAGGCGAGGCCGAGTGAGTTCTGCAGGTCCCAGATCCACTGGGCGTGGCGCTGGGCGGCGGTCGCGTGCTCGGGGACGGCGTTGCGGATCATGGAGTAGATCCAGTAGCCGACCGCGATGAGCGCGAGTTCCAGCGGCAGTCGCGGGCGGCGCGGTGTCCTCGCCCGGGCGAGCAGCGATCGGACGGTGGACGCGGGCGCGGCGTCCGGTGTCGCGGTGGTCACGGTCCGTCCCGGCCGGTCGTGCCGGCCGTCCGATTCCCCGTGGGAGCCGCCGGGGATCCCCTCGGGGTGAGCGCTCCCCCGAGGGTCGGCCGTGCGGGGCTTCAGAGCGACGGAGCGGGCCGGGCCTCGCGTGGGGTCAGGCATTGATCGACCGCAGCGTGTTCAGCCGGGTGGCCCGGCGGGCCGGCCAGATCGCCGCCAGGATCCCGACGGCGAGCCCGAGCACCAGATACAGACCGAGCCGGCCCCACGGCAGCGTGGTCTCGTACGCGGGGAGCGCGGAGCCGGCGAGGCTGCCGCAGGTCCAGGCCAGGAAGACTCCGGTGCTGATGCCGAGGACCGCGCCGAAGAGCGAGATCACCACCGACTCCAGGGTCACCATGCTCCGGACGCTCCGGCGGTCGAGGCCGATCGCGCGCAGCAGGCCGATCTCCCTTGTCCGCTCGAAGACGGACATGGCCAGGGTGTTGACGACGCCGAGCACTCCGATGACGACGGCCATGCCGAGCAGCCCGTACATCATGTTGAGCATCTCGTCGACGGTGCCGGACTCGGCCTTGGTGAGCTGCTCCTGGTTCCGCACCTGGAGGAGGGGGCTGTTGCCGAGGGCCTGGCGGATCTCCTGGTCGAGGCCGCTCGTGCGGTGGCCGGACGCGACCGTGACCAGGACGCTGTCGAGCTTGCCGCCGTCGGCGTGCGGAAGGACGTCGTCCAGGGTGCCGATGGCGTCGCCGAAGGCGCGGGTCTGCCGGTAGACGGCGACGACGGTGAGCGTCTTCTTCTTCGGGTCGGCGCCGTAGCCCAGCGCGGCGGTGAAGGCGTCCCCCGTCGACAGGCCGGTCCGGGCGGCCAGTTCGTCGGAGAGCGCGACCTTGCCGGGGCCGAGGTCGGTGAGCGATCCGCTGATGAAGCCCAGGTCGGAGACTTCGCCGAGCTGCCTGGGGTCGGCGCCGGTCAGGTCGGCCCACTCGCCTCGTACATCCATGGACGAGGAGGCGAGGGGCGCGGCGCCGGCGACGCCGGGGACCTTGGCGACCCGTGGGGCGAGGGCGGGGTCGATGCCGCCGAATCCGGCGTACGACACCTTGTAGTCCGCGGTCAGGCCCCGCACCGTCGCGTCCTCGAGGGCGGCCTCGGTGGAGCCGCCGGCCACGTTCAGGCCGGTGATCAGGGCGAGTCCGATCATCAGGGCCGAGGCGGTGGCGGCGGTGCGGCGCGGGTTGCGCAGCGCGTTCTCCTTGGCGAGCTTCCCGGTGACGCCGAAGAGCCGCGCGGTGACCGCGCCGACGAGCAGGACCAGGGGCCGGGACAGCAGCGGCGCGAGCACGATCACGCCGGTCAGCGTGAGCACCGAGCCGAACGCGGCGATGATCATGCCGAGGTCCGCCGCGCCGTCCGTCCGGGTGGAGACGTGGAGCATGGTGAGGACGCCGCCGCCGGCGAGCAGGCCGCCGAGGATGTTGCGGAGCAGCATGCCGGGCTTCGAGGGCGCCTGGTCGACGGTGCTCAGCGCCTCGACCGGGGCGATCCGCGCGGCCTTGCGGGCGGGGAGCCAGGCGGAGAGCACCGTGACGCCGACGCCGACGACGAGGGACCAGGCCCAGGCGCCGGTGGAGATCACGAGCGGGCCGTCCGGGAGACCCGCGCCGCCCGTGTTGAGGAGGGGCCGGAGGCCCGTCGCGATGGCCAGGCCGAGCGCGAAACCGACGGCGGAGGCGGCGAGTCCGAGGAGGGCCGCCTCGATGAGGACCGCGCGGACCACCTGGCGGCGGGAGGCTCCCACGGCGCGCAGCAGCGCGGTCTCGCGGCTGCGCTGGGCGATGAGCATGGTGAAGGTGTTGGCGATGATGAAGACGCCGACGAACAGGGCGATCGCGGCGAAGACCAGGAGCATCCGGGTGAGGCCCTTGGTGTTCTCGGTGATCTGCCGCGCCTGCTCGTCCGCGAGCCGGGCGCCGCTGGTCGCCTCGACGCCTTCGGCGGGGAGGAGTTCGCCGACGGCCCGGGCGAGCTTCTCGTTGTCGGTGCCGGGCTCCGATCCGACGGCCAGCTCGTCGAAGCGGCCCTTCTCCAGGTAGAGCCGCTGTGCGGTCGCGGTGTCGAAGAGCGCGAGGGTCCCGCCGGCGGTCACGCGCGGATCGTCGGTGTCGACGGTGCCGACCAGTTTCTTGGTGAGGGTGGGGCCCGTGATCGCGAAGCGCACGGTGTCGCCGACGGCGTAGCCGGCCTTCTCGGCGGTACGGCGGTCCAGGGCCATCTCGCCGGCGGCGGCGGGGCCGCGTCCGGCGGTGAGGGGGTAGCGGCTGTCCCGGCCGTCGGCGCCGTCGTCCGGCGCGTAGTTGGTCGCGAGGTTCTGCCAGCTGTTGTCGGCGTTCAGCGGCCGGCCGTCCTGGGCCGCCAGGGTGGCGGTGCCGTTGACGACGGGGTGCGCCGACGCGACCCCGGGGACGGCGCGGATCCTGTCGACGAGTTCGGCGGTCAGCGCGGTGGAGCGGCCTTCACCGGCCTCGCTGTCCGGCGCCCACTCGGACTCGGCCTGGACGGACACGGCGACGTTCTGGAGGTTCTTGGCGGAGGCGCCGCGCAGTGCCTGGACGACGGTGTCGCCGAAGACGAGCGTGCCGGAGACGAAGGCGACGCCGAGCATGACCGCGAGGGCCGTCATGCTCAATCGGGCTTTGTGCGCGAAGACATTGCGCAGGGCGGTACGGAACATGGTGGTCCCACTTCTGGGCTGGGTGGTGGAGTTCTGGGCGGAGAACCGGGCGGGCCGGTCGGTCCGCGGCCGGCCGAGTGCTGTCGTCGGTCTCCCGGTGACGCCCGGAGCGCCGGTACGGCGGAGTGGGGCGCGGGTCCCGCCGAAGGGGCCCGGGGCTCGTGTCACGGGAGCGGGCGGGCCCGGGGCTCCCAGTGCGGGAGCGCTCGGGGCGGGGGCGGCGGGCCGGGAGCGCGGGCGTCGCCGAGCGGGCGGGAGGGCGACGACAGCGGTCAGGAGTCGAAGCGCCTCATCCGGTCGAGGACGCGCTCGGCGGTCGGGTCGAGGATCTCGTCCGTGATCCGGCCGTCGGCGAGGAAGACCACCCGGTCCGCGTAGGAGGCCGCCACCGGGTCGTGGGTGACCATGACGACGGTCTGGCCGAGTTCCCGTACGGAATCGCGGAGGAAGCCGAGGATCTCGGAGCCGGCGCGGGAGTCCAGATTGCCGGTGGGCTCGTCCGCGAAGATGATCTCCGGGCGGGACACGAGGGCGCGGGCCACGGCGACGCGCTGCTGCTGTCCGCCGGACAGCTGGGCGGGGCGGTGGCCCAGTCGTGCGGAGAGGCCGACCTTCGCCACGACTCGGTCCAGCCACTGCTGGTCCGGCTTGCGGCCCGCGATGGCCATCGGGAGCGTGATGTTCTCCAGCGCGGTCAGGGTGGGCAGCAGATTGAACGCCTGGAAGACGAAGCCGACGCTCTCCCGCCGGACCCGGGTGAGCTGCCGGTCGTTCAGGGCGGACAGCTCGGTGTCTCCGATGCGCGCGGATCCCTCGGTGACGGAGTCGAGGCCCGCCACACAGTGCATCAGCGTCGATTTGCCGGAGCCGGACGGGCCCATGATGGCGGTGAACCGGGCGCGTTCGAACTCCACCGAGACCGAGTCCAGGGCGACGACCCGGGTCTCGCCCTGGCCGTACACCTTGCTCAGCCCGGCGGCCCCGGCGGCGGAGACCAACGGCGGGTGGGCGGTGGCGGACGCGGCTGCCTGCGTCGACATGGCGGCTCCAGCGGTGAGGGGAAGGGGTGTGTGTGACTTCCATCCTCGGCGCGCCGTGCGCGCGGAACGTCGGCCTCAGGGTGTGAAGAGGGCGTCTGCCGAAAGGCAGGCCGACGGGCGCGGGTACCGCTCAGGTCGCAGGGCCGCCTCTGCCGTTCGGCAGAGGCGGCGGTCGGCGGCGGTCCGCCGCCGGGGCTCAGGACAGCAGTCCCGCCCGGTACGCCAGGACCGCGGCCTGCACCCGGCTGTCCGTGGCCGTCTTCTCCAGGATGGCGCTGACATGGGTCTTCACCGTGCCGACGCCGATGCCCAGCTGCCGTCCGATCTCCATGTTGGCGAGGCCCCGGGCCAGCAGCGTCAGGACGTCGCGCTCCCGGCCGGTGAGGGCCGCCAGCCGCTGATCGGCCCCGGCGCCCGGCGCCTTCGCGGCCGCCGGCGTGCCGGAGGCGCCGCTGAGCATCCGGTCGATGACGGCGCCGGTGACGCCGGGCGAGAGGACCGCGTCGCCCACGGCGGCGGCGCGCACCGCGCGGATCAGCTCCTGCGGGCCCTCGTCCTTGAGGAGGAAGCCCGTCGCGCCGGCCCGCAGCGCGTGCGTCACGTTCTCGTCGTCGCCGAACGTGGTGAGCATGACGACCCGCGGCCGGGGCCGGAGGGCCAGCAGGCGTTCGATCGTGGCGAGTCCGTCGAGCACGGGCATCCGGATGTCGACCAGCGCGACATCGGGACGGGTCTCGGCGGCGACCCGCACGGCGTCCTCGCCGTTCGCCGCCTCGCCGACCACCTCGATGCCGTCGGCATGGCGGAGTATCAGCCCGACGGCGTGTCTGATCAGCTCTTCGTCGTCCGCGAGCAGCACCCGGACGGGGCCTTCGCCGGAAGCGGGGGCCTCGGCGGACGCGCGGGGCACGGAGGACTCGGGAAACTCGGTCAAGGGGACTCCCACGGCGGTGTCCGCGACACCACCGGCACGGTGAAGCTGTCGATCGCGGTCAACTTGTCGTCACGGAAACAGTAACGGGTGATCTTCATGTGCCCGGGGCCCTCCTCGTCGGGCTCGGCCGCCGAATCCGGGTCCTCGCCGGGCTCGGCCGCGGAATCCGATTCCTTGGGCGCGGCGTTCCCGCCCAGGGGTATGAAGTCCGCGTCCGGCATCGCCGGATAGACGCAGTGCGTCACGGACTTCGGCCGGGCCGGCTCCCGGCCGGTGGCCGCCGCGCGCGCCAGGGGGTAGTCCCAGTACATGATGTCCTCCATCTCCTGGCGGGACATCCCGATCCGGGGCTCCTCCGGGACGCCGTAGTCCTCGGGGTCCGTTCTCGCCTGGCTGACGAGGACCAGGCCGAGCATCATCAGCACCCCCACGCCCGTGAGGCCGAGCAGCCCGGTGAGCGCGCCGACGGCTCCCCGGTGGACGCCGCCGGCCGGCCGGTCGGGATCCGGTTCGGACGGCGGTCCGTCCGGTGGGGCGGCCGGGCCGGCGTGCGGGGTCTCCGGATCCGGCCGCGCCGGGAGGCGGGCCGTGACCGCGAAGCCGCCCTCGAACGTCGGGCCCGCCTCCAGCGCGCCGCCGAGCAGCGACACCCGCTCCCTGAGTCCGACGAGTCCGCGTCCCGTGCCCAGACCGGTCGGCGCGCCCGAGGACACGGGCGGCGGCCCGTTGCGTACGAGCAGTTCCACGCGGTCCTCGGTGTGCGTGACCGTCACGGTGACGTCCGTCCCGGCGGCGTACCGGTGCACATTGGTCAGGGACTCGCGGACCACGCGGTGCACCGCGCGGCGGACCTGGGCCGGGCGGTCCTTGAGGTCGGGGCCGTCCCAGACGAGAGCGATACGGACGCCGCCCCGGCGCGACTCCTCGGCCAGCGCCTCGATGTCGGGCCGGGTGCCGGTGGTGTCGGTCAGGGCGCCGGTCCCGGTGTCCCGTCCCAGCGGGCCCAGCACACCGAGCACTTCGCGAAGCTCGCGCATGGCGTCTCCCGCGGCCTGGCGCACGAGTGCCGCCTCGGAGCGCAGTTCGGGGGACTTCTTCTGGAGAGCCATCTCCAGACCGCCCGTGTGCAGCGAGACCAGGCTGAGGCGGTGGCCCACCAGGTCGTGCATCTCGGCGGCGATCCGGGACCGTTCATGGATCCGGGACTCGCTGTCCGTGAGCCGGCGGACCTCCTCGGCGGCGACGGCGCGTTCGCGGAGCGCCCTGAGCAGCCGGCTCTGCTGTCCGTTCGCGGTGCCGACGAGGGCGGGCACGATCAGCGTGGTGGCGGCGAGCACACCGCCGAGGGCGAATCCGAACGCGTGGCTGCCGTATCCGCAGCGCGGCGCGAAGACCGCGCAGACCAGCGTCGTCAGCAGGGCCGAGGCCGGCAGCACCGCGGTCCGGTGCCGGTGGGACGCCAGCCCCTTCGCGGTGGTGTACGCGATCACGGCGACCGGCAGCCCGGCGGGCGGCAGCAGGCCCAGCACGGCGGCCGCACCGAGCAGTGCCGTGATCGGGTAGCGGCGGCGGACGGACAGCAGCGCGAGGACGGCCGCGCCCAGCAGGAACTGCGCCTCCACGGAGAGCGAACCGCCCAGGTCCGGTTCGACCAGCAGGACGGGGAGTATCAGCAGTCCGCCGCCGAGCACTTCGGCGAGCGCGCGCCACAGTCCTCGGCGTTTCTCGCCGGGGGCCGCGAAAGGGCTGCGGGAGGTGAAGGTCATCGGTCAATTGTGAAGGGCGCCGGGTGGTGCTCGGCGCGGGCTGCCGTGGGCGCCGACGGCCGTCGGGCCGGCGGATCGCCGGGGCGGTGGATCGCCGGGGCGGTGGATCGCCGGGGCGGTGGATCGCCGGGGCGGTGGTCGGTGGTCGGTGGTCGGTACGGAGGACCGGACCGCCTTCGGTGGCGTCGGGCCCCGCGCCCGGCAGGTGGTCCGCACGATGGCGTACGGGTCGGCCGAGCCGTGGCGTATCCGTGCGGCGGCGCCGGACGTCCTGTTCACGAGGCTTCGGGCATCCGCCGGGCGACGCAGGGCCACCGGGCCACCGGGCCACCGGGCCACCGGGCCACCGGGCTCAGCCGTACGCCATGGATCGGCCGGGGGACGCGGGACGGGTACGGGTACGGAGCCCACGGCGCGGGTGCGCGGCGGACGCCGACCGGACCGGCGTCGGCCGTCCTCGCGGTGTCACCGGGCGGGCGCTCGGTGCGGGGACGGCCCGGCCCGGCGGCCGACCGGAATCGGTCGGTCGGCCGGTCAGCCGCTGACGCGGGTCGCGGGTCACCCGGGCGGGGCGTCGGCCGGGGGCACGGAAGGCTGTCGGCCGGGTCCCGCCGGTGGCCGCCCGCTCGGGACCGGCCGCTCGGCCGCCTCCTCGACCTCACCACCCCGTGATGCGCCCGACAGTCCGCGAGGGGATTCAATTGGCCTCCCGGGGGCATTCGCCATCCCATGACGACCGACGACCCACACCGCGCCCGCCCGAGGGCGTCGGTCGCCACGACCAGGCGAAACCCGGAGCCGGAGCGGGCGACGGCCTCCCGGCGGGCTCCGCGTCGGGCGGACGGACCGGCCACTCTTTCCGCGAGGGCCGATACACAACACCGGATGGGGTTGCTGACATCATGAAGTGGATACTGCTGATCGTCGTTCTGATCGCTGTCGCCGTCTGGTTCCAGTCGAAAAGAAGAAGCTAGCGCGACCCCTTTCGGCGAGGATTCCGCCGGGCAGCCCTTCGGCTCAATGAATGCGCGGTACGTCATCCGGTGCGGCTCGGCCGGACGGCGTACCGCGCATTCTTCTTCGGGGCCGGTGCGCGAGCCGCCCGGGGAAATCCGGAAACAGTTGTATGAGCCCGGATTCCGTGGGTAGTCGGAGGTCAACGAATGATGAGCACAGCACATTTGGGCAGGTGAGATGCACACATCCGCTTGGCCTTCGACAGGGAGGAATTCGTCGTGTCGTTGAAGAGGTCTGTCACCCTTGCGGTCGCGGTCTGTCTGGGAGCGGGCGCGCTGGCCGGCTGCGGGGAGAGCGGTTCGGGCTCGGACGAGCCGTTCAAGGGGAAGAGCGCGGACAAGATAGCGGCGGACGCGGTCCAGGCGACGCGCGACGCGACATCCGTACGCATGGCGGGCAGTGCCGAACAGCGGGACGGAAGCACGGTGAAGGTCGACTTCAGCGTCGACGAACGGGACAACTGTGCCGGGACCGTGTCCGGCCAGGGCGCGAAGGCGGAAATCGTCCAGACCGATCAGACCGCGTATGTGCGGGGCGACGAGGCATTCTGGAAGAACGCGCTGAAGGGGCAGCCCGACGCGGACAAGGCGATGGGCAAGCTCCAGGGGAAATGGGTGAAGACCCCGGCGAACGAGATCGGTCTCCAGGGAATGTGTGACAAACAGGCTTTCCTCGCCGCGATGGACGGCGACAAGTCCGAGCGCGAGGGCATGAAGAAGGGCGAGACCACCAGCGTGGACGGAAAGGACGCGCTCACCCTGGAGAAGAAGCGGCCGGGCGGGGAGAAGCTCACCCTGTTCGTCGCCACCGAGGGCGAGCCGCACATCCTCAAGTCCGTCTCCGAGGGAGGCAAGGCTCCCGGCGAAATGGTCTTCACCGACTACGGCAAGAAGGTCGACGCCCCTGAGCCGTCCGGCGACGAGGTCGTCGACCCCGAGAAGGACCTTCGGTAACGGGCCGGGCGCGGCGGCCGGGAGGCTGCCGCGCCGTCGAGGCCGCCCGCGCTCGCGGGTGAGCCCGGCCGCCGCTCCGGCACGAAGCCCGGCCGCCGTCTAGGCCCGGTCGAAGTGCCAGGCGGCGATGCCCACCCGGTTCCGTACGCGCAGCTTCGCCTGCACATTCGCCACATGGGTCTTCGCCGTCCCGGGTGAGATGAACAGCGCCGCGCCGATCTCCGCGTTGGTCAGGCCGTCGGCCACCAGGCGGGCGATCTCCGCCTCGCGCGGGGTCAGCGGGGACTCCCTGCCGGGTCCGGACCGTGCGGCGGCGGTGCCGGGAGCGTCGGCGGGCCGGACGGGCCGCTCGGGAGGCTGGAGGAGGCGGACCGTCAGCTGGGGGCTGATCAGCACATCGCCGGACATCGCCGCCCGCACCCCCTCGATCAGCAGCCCCGGGCCCGAGCGTTTGAGCAGGAAGCCGCAGGCTCCGTCGCGCAGGGCCGTCCGCACCTGGTCGTCGTGGTCGAAGGTGGTGACGATCAGGACGGGTACGGGATCGGGCACGCCGGGTCCCGTGAGCCGGCGGGTGACCTCCAGACCGTCGAGACCCGGCATCCGGATGTCGGCGACGACCAGGTCGGGACGGAGTTCGCGGGCGAGGGCGACGGCCGTGAGGCCGTCGGCGGCCTCGCCCACGATCGTCATGTCCGGCTGCGAGCCCAGGATCAGCCGGAACCCGCTGCGGACGTCGTCCTGGTCGTCCGCCAGCAGGATCCGGGTGGGCCCCGATCGTTCACAGGCGCTGGTCGTCATGGCGAACCCTTCGTGGACGAGGTCGGGGCGAAGGCGCGGGCAGGGGACGGGACTCCTCGGCGAGGAGGCGAGGAGGCGTCGGGGAGCACGGCGCGCAGCCGCCATCCCGGGGCCGGCCCCCGTACGGGACCCGCCGTGAGCGTGCCGCCGAGGGCCGTGACGTGTTCGGTGAGGGCGGGGAGCCCGAGGCCGCCCGCCCCCCGGGCCCGGCGCGGGAGACGGAAGCGCGCCGGTTCGGCGCCGCCCGCTCCGTCGTCGGTGACGGAGACCTCGATCCCGTCGCCCTCCTCCGCGCGACGGACGCGTACCACTGCCCGGGTCGCGTCCGGCGCGTGCCGGCGGACGTTCGTCAGCGCCTCCGCCACGATCCGGTACGCCGCCGCCCCCGCCTCCCGCGTCAGATCGGCCACCGCGTCCCCGTCCGCCTCCAGCACCGCGTCCGCCGCGCCGGGGCCGCCTGCCGTACCGAATCCGGCCACCAGCTCCGGCAGCCCGTCCGGCCCCGGCGGCGGGGTGCGGCGACCCCGCCGGGCCCGTCGCCGTGGAGCATCGCGACCGTACGGTCCATCGAGGCCAGCGCGTTCAGTCCCGCGCGCTCGATGCGCTCCAGGGCGAGCAGCGCCTGTTCGGGGGCCGACTCCGCGACGAACCGCGCGGCCTGCGCCTGCACCACGATCCCGCTGATGTCGTGCGCCACGAAGTCGTGCAGATCGCGGGAGAGCCGCAGCCGCTGCTCCCGGCGCGCCGTGTCGACCGCTTCCCGCCGCCGCGCCGCCGCCCTGCGGGGATAGCCGCCCACCGCCACGGCCCCGCCGACCGGAACCAGCCAGAACACCATCACGCTCACGACCTCCGCCAACGACCCGTCGGTCAGGGACGGCACCGGCCACACGGACACCGCGAACGCGGCGAGCGGCACGGCGTACCGCAGCTGTCGTCGTGGCGCGACGCGGACGACGCCGACGATCAGCGTCAGCAGCAGCCCGGCCTCGGCGAGGCTCCAGAGGGAGCGGGCGGTGTTCTCCGCGCCCGAGCCCGTACCCGGCGGGAGGGCGAAGGTCGAGACGACGGAGAGCAGCGCGCACCCCGCGGTCACGGCGGCCAGTCGTTCCCGTACGCCCCCGCCGGTCGTCGCTCCCCCGGCGCGCCGGGCCGCCCACAGCCGGGCCGAGGCCCAGCAGACGGCGCCCGCGGCGACGAGCGCCGGCAGTGCGACCAGCGCGTTCCAGGGCGCGTCGGCACCCGTCATCGTTCTCCCCCGTCCCCGTCGGCGGTGATCAGCCTACGAGACCGTCGGTCTCTGCCGAACGGCACAGTCGCCGGGGGCCGCCGGGCGCGGCTTTCCGCCGATCGGCGGATGGGCCGGGGCCCCCGCCCCGGGCGAAGCTTCTCGCGTCAACCGGCGAACACCCCCTCCACCAGCGGGAGTCCTCATGCTCAGCAACCTCACCACCACCACCGGCCGTACGCTCGCCGTCGTCGGCGCCGCCGCCGCGCTCATCGCCGGTACGGTGAGCGCCTCCACGGCGGCCGACGGCCCCGGGTCCGGGGCCGCCGCGCCCGCCGCCTCGGCCCATGACGCGCCCCGCAAGGCCCCCGTGGCGCAGGTGAGGGGCTCGGCGCGGATCCACTTCACGCTCCGGCCGAAGGACACCATCCGCTTCGAGGTGGACGCCAAGGCCGCGCCGTACAGCAATCCGCTGCCCGGTCTGCCCACCGGGATGCCGACGGACGCCCGGGGCACGCTCCGCTACAGCCACTACATCCCCGAGTCGGGCAAGACCGGGTGGGCGGTCGCGGAGGTGGACTGCCTGTCGACGGGCGGGAAGACGGCCACGGTCACGGCGGTCATCCGGAAGACGAACGTCGAACGGGTCGGCAAGCGGGTGGGCGTCAGCTTCCAGCAGGGCGAGGACGGAGCGCCGTCGCGGCTCGGCTTCAGCTGGGGCGTCGTCAATGTGGACGGCGGGACGGACGGCCACGGCGAGGTCGGCGGTACGGGCACCTGCCAGGCGCCCGCTCCCTTCGCCCCGGCGACCGAGGGCGGATACCGCGTCCAGCACGCCGAGGTCCCGCCGCTGCCCCGGACCGGGACCCGGCGCTGACGCCGCGCCCCGGTCGTGGCCCGGTTCGGTTCCCGCGCCTCGCGCCGGCGGCGGTCGAGCGGCCGCCGGCGGCGGGGGCAGGCCGCGTCAGGGACTCTCAGAGGGTGACCGAGACCTTCCATCGCTCGGTGGTGAGGACGGTGACACAGCCCCGGTGCGGCAGTGGCGGTGTCCCCGCCCGCTGCCCGTGGGTCGAGACGCTGACGGTTTCGAGCGGTGCGCCGTCACCGGGGCGGTGGACGATGTGCCCGAGCGGGACCGGTCCGCATCAGAGGGCAGGCGGCCACCCGGGATCACGCACCCCCGTCGCTTGACCCTCACGTGACGTCATGCCGCATGGTCGGTGGTGTGGAAGAGAACCTGACTGTGGGACGGGTGGCCGAGCCGGCCGACGTGAGCGTCCGCACGCTGCACCACTACGACGAGATCGGACTCGTACGGCCGTCCGCGCGGACCGCCGCCGGGTACCGGGCCTACGCGGCGGACGATGTGGAGCGGCTGCGGGAAGTGCTCGGCTACCGGCGGCTGGGCTTCGGACTGCGCGAGATCGCGGATCTCGTCGACGACCCCGCCGCCGACGCGGTCGCGCGTCTGCGCCGGCTGCGCGGGCTGCTGCTGGACCAGCGCGATCGCGCCGCCGCCACGGTGACGGCCATCGACCAAGAACTGGAGGCGCGGGCGAGGGGAATCAGGACGACGCCGGAGGAGCGGCTCCACGTGTTCGGAGCCCGGTTGTACGAGGCCATCGGGTCCGCCTACCCGGCGACGCGGCGTACCGAGCCGAGGATCGCCGCGAGGGTCTGGGACGCGCTCGGGGACGCCAGCACGGTGCTGAACGTCGGGGCCGGCACCGGCTCCTACGAGCCGCCCGACCGCGAGGTGACCGCGGTGGAGCCGTCGGCGGTCATGCGCGCTCAGCGTCCCGCCGGGGCGGCGCCGTGTGTGGCGGCCGACGCGGAGAGCCTTCCGTTCGCGGACGGGTCCTTCGACGCGGCGATGGCCTTCAGCACCGTTCATCACTGGCGGGACCCGGTCGCCGGGTTGCACGAGATGCGGCGGGTGGCCCGCCGAGTGGTCGTGTTCACGCACGACGACAGTGACATCGGCCGGCGTCAGCGGTTCTGGCTCACCCGCGACTATCTGCCGGAGGTCGCCGGCCTGGTCGCGGGCCGGCCGTCGGTGGACCGGCCGGCCGGCGCGATCGGGGCCCGGATGGAGCCGGTGCTCATCCCGTGGGACTGCGCCGACGGCTTCCTGGAGGCCTACTGGCGACGGCCCGAGGCGTATCTGGACGAGCGGGTGCGCCGCGCGGTGTCGGTGTGGACCAGAGTCGGTCCGGAGGCCGAGCGGCGGGCGGTGGACGGGCTCCGCGACGACCTCTTTTCGGGCCGGTGGGCCGAACGCAATCGCGAGATCGTCGCCCTCGACGCGGCGGAACTCGGCCTCCGGCTTCTCGTCGCGTGAACCGGCGCGCGGCCGGAGCACCCGGGCGGCCGCCCGCCGATGTCGGCGGACGCCGCCCCGGGCGGCGCCGGGTCGCGAAGGCGTCTCAGGGACGGTGCTCCGGGCCGCGCCTCCGCGGCGGCCGGCTCGCCGAGCCGGGCCGGCCGTCGTACGAAGCGGCCGCGGCCGGGCGCCGGAGTGGGCCGGGGCGGTCGAGGTGGTCGATGGCCTGGGCATGGGCATCGGCGTGCCGAGGGGCGTCCCCGGGGCGCGGGCTCCCCGCCGCCCGCCGGGTCTGCGGGGACGGGAGCGCATCGATCCGGCCGGCGGCGCGCGGTTCCGCGCGCACGCGCTCGGGGTCCCGGTCGGCGGCGGCGCGCAGTTCCGCCCGTACGCGCTCGGCGTCCCGGTCGCGGACGCCCGTACCGCCGGCGTTCACGGGCCGTGGGTGGTTCTGGCGGCGGTGGTTGCGCTCCAGCGCGCAGACGATGACGACGCCCCAGAGGATGAGGGCGGTGAGTCCGATGATGACGGCTCCTCGTGGGATCTCTGCTCAGCGGGACGCTTCGGACGGGCCGAGGCGCGCCGCGAGACCGCCGGCCGGCGGGTTGACGGCGACGGCTCTGAAGAACGTGTAGTGGAAGGTCCCGCCGTCCGCGGCGCGACGCAGCTCGGCGATCCCCCGGTCCCAGTCCGCCTCAGTGGTGAGACCGGCGGCCAGCGCGTCCTCCCGGACGGACTCGACCATGGCGATGAAGGTGTTGCGGGTGAACCCCTCGACCAGCGCGGGCCGGGTCCGGTCGGCGTAGACCGTCCGCGGCCGGACCACGACATCGTCGTATCCCGCGTCGGCCAGCAGCGGCTGCAGCTGCCGCCCGAGCAGCGCGTTCCCGCCGGCCGCCGCCTGAAGGCGGACCTGGCACCCGATCGCCGCGCGGGCGTACTCCCCGGCGGGGTGGAAGAACGCCGAGCCGTGGTCTCCCTCGATCACGGTGACGGTGCCCCCGGGCCGCAGCACGCGCCGCAGCTCGGCGAGCGCGCGCCCGGGGTCCGCGAGATGCTCCAGGACGAAGCAGACGAAGACATGGTCGAACTCCGCGTCCGCGAAGGGCAGATCGAGGACGTCGGCGCGCAGCCACTCCATGCGCACCTCCGGCTCGTGGGCCGCGACCCGGACGCGGGCCCGCGCGAGGGAGTCCTCGGAGCGGTCGACCGCGACCAGGCGTGCCCCGGGACTGGACCTGAGGAGGTGGACGGTCTGGGCGCCGACGCCGCAGCCGGCCTCCAGCACCCGGCTCCCGGCGGGATAGGCGGTGCCCGCGTGCAGCAACTGGGCCAGTGTGTCGGCCTGATCGCCCAGTCGGCGGCCCTCACGCGATGAGTATCCGTGAATGTACTCGGCCGTCGGTGTGAGGGCGGAAGATGTCGTCGCTGTGTCCATGGGTCCACTCTGTTGTCAGTATGGTCCGGTGAACAGATCCAATGAGAGCGCCTTCGACCGGTCCAAAGCGGCGGGGTCCGACTTTCTGCATCTGGCCATCGGCGAGGCGCCGGCGGGCGGGAAGTCCGACTGGCTGGCCGGGCGGATCCGGCGCGCGCTCGCGGACGGCCGGCTGCCGGTGGGGAGCCGGCTGCCCGCCACCCGGATCCTCGCCGCCGAACTGGGCGTGTCCCGCGGCGTGGTCACCGAGGCGTACCAGCGTCTGATCGAGGACGGGCACCTCAGCGGGCGGGGGCGCAACGGGACGATCGCCGTCGGCGCCCCGGCGCAGGCGCCGGCGGCGTCCCGGCCGCCCGCCTTCGCCGATCCGTCCGCGCGGCGGTCACCGTTCGCCGCCGCGCCCGGCGCGGACGTCTTCGACTCGATGCGGACGATCCGGTCCCGGATCGACCTCTCCCCGGGGCTTCCCGACCTCGCCTCGTTCCCACGAGCGGCGTGGCTGCGCGCCGAACGCCGCGTCCTCGCCCGCCTCGCGGCGTCCGACCTCGGCTACGGAGATCCGCGCGGCACCCCGGCGCTCCGGCTGGCGGTGGCGAACTGGATCGCCCGCAATCGCGGCATCAGGGCCGATCCCGGCGATGTGCTGATCGTCGCGGGCACGGCCCAGACGCTCAGTCTGCTCGGGCGGGTGCTGCGCGGCGACGGCGTCACCGCGATGGCCGTGGAGGACCCCGGCTCGCTCGGCGCCCGTCAGCACCTGCACGCCTGCGGGCTGGACACCCCGCCCGTCGCGGTCGACTCCGAAGGGGTGCGCGTCGACGAACTCCGCGCCTCGGGCGCGGCTGCCGTCCTGCTCACACCCGCGCACCAGTTCCCGACCGGCGTCGTGCTGCGCGGCGGCCGGCGCGCCGAGCTGATGCGCTGGGCCCGCGAGAGCGGCGGGCTGATCGTCGAGGACGACTACGACGCCGAGCACCGCTACGACCGGACTCCGGTGCCCGCCCTGCGCTCCGTGCTGACCGAGAACGTCTGCTACGCCGGAAGCGTGTCCAAGCTCCTCGCCCCCGCGCTGCGCATCGGATGGATTCTCGCCCCGCCGAAGTACCGCGACGCCCTCGTGGACGCCAAACGCTTCGCGGACCTCGGCAACGCGGCCCTGCCGCAGCTCGCTCTGGCCCAGTTCATGGAATCGGGCGAGATGGAACGCCAGTTGCGGCTGCTGCGCAGGCACCACCGCCGCCGCCGGGACGCGATGATCAAGGCGATCGGCGTCCATCTGCCCGGCGCGACCGTGCACGGCACCGCGGCGGGCCTGCATCTCACGATCACCTTCGAGGCCGGGTTCGCCGACACCGATCTCGCCGCCGCGGCGCTCGCTCGCGATGTGAAGACGCAGCCGCTGTCGTGGCACGCCCAGCGTCCGCATCGGCCGGGGCTGGTGCTGGGTTACGCCGCGAGCACGCCCGCCGCCATCGAGGAGGGAGTGGCGGCGCTCGGCGAGGCCCTGCGGCACCTGCCGTGACCGGCCGCCTGACCGACCGGCCCGTCCGGCCGCCGTGACCGGTCGCCCGCCGGTCGCCCCGACCGGCCGCCGCCGCCGGCCGGCCCGGCCCGGCCCTCCGCCGGGCGACGGGCCGGGCCGGTCGGTCAGGCGGTCCGCGCGGCTCCGGGCCGCTCACCGCCGCCGGAGGGCCGGGGCGCGCTCCCCCTCCTCCCGTGCCGGGGCGGCCGGCGCGGCCGGGCCGTGGCGTCGCAGGGTCAGAGCGATGAGCAGACCGCCGACCATCGCGGCGGCGGTCAGCAGGACGACCAGGAACTCCCCGTCGGCGGTGGCGGCGCGCAGGGCCTCGCCGGTCCTGCCGTCGGTTCCGCGGTCGGCGACGGCGGTGAACACCGCCAGTCCGATGGCGTTGCCGATGTTCAGACCGGTGGAGGCGGCCCCGCTGGCCACACCCTGTTCGCCGGAGGCCGTCCCGGTGGCGGTGGTGATCCACATGGCGGTCCAGACGATGCCCTGCCCGATGCCGGAGACGATGAGCCCCGGCAGCAGCAGACCGTATCCGGCGTTCTCGTCGAAGCCGACGGCCAGCACCGCCGTGCCGACCGCGCCGATCGCGAAACCGGCCAGCAGGGTGGAGCGGCCTCCGTATCGGCCCACGGCCCGCGCGCCGAGCTGGGTGCCGGCGGCGATGGCGAGGGAGGGGACGAGGAAGGCGAGCCCCGTGTCCAGGGCGCTGTAGCCGTGCACGCTCTGCATCAGGACGGTGAGGAAGTAGGGCAGCACGCCGAAGGTCGCCATGTAGAGAAAGGTGATGGCCACTCCGGCGGTGAGATTCCGGTTGCGGAACAGCCGCGGCGGCAGCAGCGGGTCCGCGCTGCGCGACTCGACCGCCGCGAAGACGCCCAGCGCCGCCGCGGCCAGTCCGAACGCACCGAGTACGGGTGTGCTGCCCCAGCCCAGTTCGGGGCCCTGGACCAGCGCGAAGACCAGCAGGGTGGAACCGGCGGTGACGCTGAGCGCGCCCGGCAGATCGAACGCGCGGCGCTCACCGGGGGCGGGGTCGCGCGGGATGACGAACAGCGCGGCCAGCGCGACGATCGCGGCGAGGGGGACGTTGACGTAGAAGACCGCGGGCCAGCCGAAGCTCTCGGTGAGCACGCCGCCGAGCAGCGCGCCGAGGGTCAGTCCGCTGGCGCCCGCGCCGCCCCAGACCGCCAGCGCCCGGTTCCGCCGGGGGCCCTCCTCGAAGAGGGTGTTGATCAGGGCGAGGGTCGCGGGGAGCAGCAGCGCGCCGCCGATTCCCTGCACGGCCCGGGCCGCGACGATCAGGCCGGGGCTGTCGGCGAGTCCGCCCGCGAGGGAGGAGACGGCGTACAGGCCGAGCGCGGTCACAAAGATCCGGCGGCGGCCGAGCAGATCCGCCGCCCGGCCGCCCAGCAGCAGGAATCCCCCGGCGAAGACGACGTAGGCGCTCACCACCAACTGCTGGGTCTGGCCGGGGAAGCCCAGCTCGGATCCGATCTCGGGAAGCGCGACGAACACGATGTTGAGATCCAGCGCGTACATCAGCTGCGCCAGGGCTAAAAGCGTCAGCGTCCGGCCGAGCCGCGGCCTGGATGTGGATACGGACATACGAAGGCGCCCTCTCTGTGGAACCCGCCGATTGACTGTACGTATATTCACGTACGGTCGTACGTTCGGCAAGTGGCAACCGTGTTTCCGCGCCGTCGGTACGGCCCCGGCTCCCGCCGCCGGGGCGCTCGGGCGCTCCGGCCGGACCGTCCGACTGTCGCGGTACGGTGGGAACATGACGTATCGCCATCCGGACCCCGGGCAGATTCGGATCGAGGACGTTCTGTCGGCGCTCGGAAATCCCGTACGGCTCTCGGTCGTCCAGGTCCTCGACGCCGGCGGCGAGCACAACTGCGGCAGCGTTCTCGGACTCCTGGACATCACCGCGAAATCGACGATGACCCACCACTGGCGGGTGCTGCGGGAGAGCGGCGTCATCCTCCAGCAGCCCTCCGGCCGGGAGAATCTGCTCACTCTGCGGCGGGCCGACCTCGACAGCCGCTACCCCGGCCTCCTGGACGCCATCCTGACCGGCGCGCGCGGGGACAAGGCGTAGCGGTCGCGGGCCGGTCCTCCTTCGCACGGAACGGCGACGCGCCCGCCGGCGCGCCGTCCGGCGCCGCACGCCGCGCGTTCACCCGATTCGGTGGATTGGAGAGCAGGCGGCGAGAAGGCGCCGACCAGGGGGCGACAGTGGGGGAAACGCGGCTCCACGGCACGCCACTCCCTGGCGTGCGGCTCCACGAAAGGCGGCACACCGATGCGGACGGAAGCGCTCAACCGGGTCCGACTCGTCTTCACCCTCTTCGACGCCAACGGCAACGGGGTTTTGGAGGCTGATGACTTCGAGCTGATGGCGGACCGTGTACGGGAGGCCGTCCCGGGTGCGGAGCCGGCGGCGCGGACGGCGATGACCGCGGCGTTCCGGCGGTACTGGGACACGCTGGTCACCGAGTTGGACACGGACGGCGACGGCAGGGTCGACTTCGAGGAGTACGTGGCCTGCGTCCTGGCGCCCGAACGGTTCGACGGAGCCGCGGCGGAGTTCGCCGCCGCCCTGTCCACCGTCGGCGATCTGCGGGGCGACGGCCGGGTGGGGCGTGCGGAGTTCGTCGCGCTGATGCTCGCGATCGGCTTCGCCCCGGCCAATGTCCAAGCGCTCTTCGAAGCCCTCGGTCCCGACGAGGAGGACAGCGTCGCCTCCAGCGCCTGGGACGCGTCCATCCGTGAGTACTACCACCCCAACGCGGGCGGCACGGTCGGCGATCTCCTGGTCGCGGTCCCGGCCGACTGATCCCCCGCCGAGGGCTTCGGCGCCCCACCCGTCAGGGTCGGCCTGCGGGGGATCCCCGGTGATCGGCCTGCATCCCCGTGACGGGGCGGGTCGGCCCCGCGCCACGGCCGCCGGGCGGGCCCGCACCGCGTCGCCTCCGGCGGCCGTGCGGGAGGCGGAGGGGAGACGGGAGTGGTCGACCGATCCGTCCCCCGCCGCCACCGAGAGCGGGCCCTCACCACACCGCCGCAGGACGAGGAGCGGGGCCGCGCCGGGTCACCTCGGCCTGCCCCGCTCTCTCCGCTCCCGGCGGCGGCGCTGCTGCTCAGCCCGCTGCGCGGCCCTGGCACGGCGCTCCCGCAGCCGCCGCTGGACCGAGCGATCCCGCCGCCGGAGCAGTACCGGCAGCAGCAGTCCGACGGCCGCCAGACAGGACGCTCCCCATATATGCCGGGCCTCCTGCCCCAGGGTCATGAGATGGACCGCGCCGGCGACCAGCCCCAGGGCGGTGGTGACCAGCGCCGGGAACAGCACCGCGCGCGGTACGTGCTTCCCCTCCCCCAGTTTGGCGATCACGACGGCGAACAGGCCGATCAGCCAGACGAAGCCGATCGCGAAGGCCGGACTGTAGTACTCCGACCCCGGGCCGTCCCCGATCGTGTACCCGCCCCGCAGGGTCCGCTCCGACCCGAGGTGAATCCACCCGGCGACCCCCAACCCCGCGCTCAGGGCCCCCGCCAGACCGACCAGACAGGCGAATCCGCCTAAGTACCATGCGAACGGATCGCGTCCGCTGTTCGTTTCCGTCATTGCGTCCCCCGGGGCCGATGCGTGCCGTTCCTGCCCTCCCTTACGCTCTTCGCGCCGCCGGAGGTTCCCCGGCCCGGTGATATCCGCATCCGCGGGAGGACCGCTGGTCGAGGATGCGAGGGCCCGCACCGGCGCGAGCCAGGGCGCCGATCGGGCGGCGGCTCCGCGCGGCCGCGCGGACAGCGCGAACCCTCTGGCGAGAGGTCAGGATCCGCAGCCGTCGGCCGTGGTGCCACAGCTCGCGGCCGGCGCCGCGGCCGCCGGGACGAGAGGGACGGGCCGCGGTTCGGGAGTTCCGCAGCAGCCGCCGTCGCCCTCCTCCTGGGCGGCGGGGTCGGGCGCGTCGAAGAGACCGGAGCCGCCGCAGACGCCGGTCTCGGGGAGGGTCAGCTCGACCCGGCCGGCCGAGGCGAGATCGCCCGCGAGAGCGGCGGCGACCGAGCGGACCTGCTCGTATCCGGTCATGGCGAGGAAGGTGGGGGCACGGCCGTAGGACTTCATGCCGACCAGGTAGAAGTCCTTCTCCGGGTGGGCCAGTTCACGGTGGCCGTGCGGATAGACAGTGCCGCAGGAGTGCTGGTTGGGGTCGATCAGCGGCGCGAGGGCGACCGGGGCCTGGAGGCGCTCGTCCAGGCCGAGACGGATCTCGGAGAGGAAGGACAGATCGGGACGGAAGCCGGTGAGGACGATGACCTCGTCCACCGGGTCGAGACGACGGCCGCCCTCGGCCACGAGAACGAGCCGGTCGCCGTCCCGCTCGATCGCCTCGGTGCGGAAGCCGGTGACCGCGTCCGCGTGCCCCTCCTCGACGGCGGCCTTCGCCGCCAGACCGAGCGCGCCCCGGGCGGGGAGCTGGTCGGCCGCGCCGCCGCCGAAGGTCGAGCCGGAGATCCCCCGGCGCAGGATCCACACCGCCTTCGTCCCGCCGCCGTCCTCGGCCCCGGCGAGGTCGCGGAGGGCGGCCAGCGCGGTGAACGCGGAGGCCCCGGAGCCTATGACGGCGGTGCGCTTCCCCGCGTACCGGGCGCGGACGGCCGGGTCGGTCAGGTCCGGGACGCGGTGGGCGACACGGTCCGCGGCGCTCTTCTCGCCGAGCGCGGGCAGGCCGCTGCCGCCCGCCGGGGACGGGGCGGACCAGGTGCCGGAGGCGTCGATCACCGCGCGGGCGGACAGCCGCTCCTCCCGGCCGTCCGCGTGCTCGACGTGCACGACGAAGGGCTGGGCCTCGCGCTCGGCGTCCACGATCCGATCCCGCCCGGCCCGGGAGACCCCGGTGACGCGCGCTCCGTAGCGAACTCTCTCGCCGAGGGCGTCGGCCAGCGGCTGAAGATACCGCTCCACCCAGTCGCCGCCGGTCGGACACACGGCCGGATCGGGGGCGGTCCAGCCGGTCGGGGCGAGGAGCTTCTCGGCCGCGGGGTCGACGATCTCGCCCCAGGTGGAGAACAGCCGGACGTGCGACCACGCGCGGACCGCCGCGCCGGCGGCCGGACCGGCTTCGAGGACGAGCGGGGCGACGCCCCGGGCGGTGAGGTGGGCGGCGGCGGCCAGTCCGGCGGGACCGGCCCCGATCACGATGACGGGCAGTGCGGCGGTGGACAGCGCTGACACGACGACTCCCTGCTTGTTTCGACATCCATCGATAACCTGTACGGCCAGCATGACACCTGATTCGACAAGCGTCAACATAGACATCTGTCTAATCAAAACCCCGAAGCACGCCCCCGAAGCACCCCGGCGCACCGCCCTCACGGCCGGGCCGCCCGCCCGGCCGATCGACCCGCGAGCCCGACGGCGCCGACCGGGCGGACCCCTGCCCCGACGCGCCCCTCGCCCCCTGATTCGACATGTGTCAACATAGATGTATGTCGAACGCGAAGGCGCCGCCCCCGATCGAGACCGCCGAGCAGGACGGCGTCACGCCGTGCTGCCCGCCACTGGCCGACCGCCCCATGACGGCGGGCGAGGCCGAGATCGCCGCCCGGATGTTCAAGGCGCTCGGCGATCCGGTCCGGCTCCGGCTCTTCTCCTCCGTGGCCTCCCACGAGGGCGGCGAGGCGTGCGTGTGCGACATCTCCGACGTGGGCGTCTCCCAGCCCACCGTCTCCCACCACCTGAAGAAGCTCAAGGAAGCCGGGCTGCTGACCTCCGAGCGGCGCGGCACCTGGGTCTACTACCGCGTCGAGCCGTCCGTACTCGCCGCCATGGGCACGATGCTCGTCAGCGCGTCGGGCCCCGCCGCCTGACGCGGGGAGCCGCGGGGACGCGAAGTCCTCGTACAGCGGGATCCGTTCAGCGCCCGGCCCACTGGATCGACGCGAGCAGGCGTCGGCGCGACCCGGGACCCATCGCCCGAGACCCGCTGCCGTTCCCGGCCCGCCGCGAAGGGCGCGGCGGGCCGGGAACGGGCGGTTCCGGGCGTCAGGCGCCGGGGAACCTCCGCCGCAGGGCGAGCGCGACGTAGACCAGGCCGATCAGGACCGGGACTTCGATGAGCGGCCCGACCACGCCGGAGAGGGCCTGGCCCGAGGTGACGCCGAAGGTGGCGATGGCGACCGCGATGGCCAGCTCGAAGTTGTTGCCCGCCGCCGTGAACGCCAGTGTCGTGGTGCGGTCGTACGCCATCCCCAGCGCCTTGCCGAGGGCGAACGCGCCGAAGAACATGACCGCGAAGTAGACCAGCAGCGGCAGCGCGATCCGGACGACGTCCCACGGCTGGGAGGTGATCGTCCTCCCCTGGAGCGCGAACAGGATCACGATCGTGAACAGCAGCCCGTACAGCGCCCACGGGCCGATCCTCGGCAGGAAGCGCGACTCGTACGCCTCCCGGCCCATCCTCCTCTCGCCGACCCTGCGGGTCAGGAATCCGGCGAGGAGCGGGACGCCGAGGAAGACGACGACATTGAGCGCGATCTCCCCCATCGAGATGTCGAGCCGTTCGCCGTCGCCGAGGCCGAGCCAGCCGGGCAGCAGGTCGAGATAGAACCAGCCCAGCAGTCCGAAGGCGATCACCTGGAACACCGAGTTCAGGGCGACGAGGACGGCGGCGGCCTCGCGGTCGCCGCAGGCCAGGTCGTTCCAGATGATGACCATGGCGATACAGCGCGCGAGGCCGACGATGATCAGCCCGGTCCGGTACTCGGGCAGGTCGGGGAGGAAGATCCACGCCAGCGCGAACATCACCGCCGGGCCGACGATCCAGTTGACCGCCAGCGAGGAGACCATCAGCCGGCGGTCGCCGGTGACCGCGTCCAGCCGGTCGTAACGGACCTTCGCCAGCACCGGATACATCATCACCAGCAGGCCGAGCGCGATCGGCAGCGAGATTCCGCCGACCTCGATCCTCGCCAGCGCGTCGTTCAGCCCGGGGACCAGCCGCCCCACCCCGAGGCCGGCGGCCATGGCGAGCAGGATCCAGACCGCGAGAAAGCGGTCCAGGGTGGAGAGCCCGGCGACGATCGACGTGCCGCCGCCCGCGGCCGGGTCGGCGGAGGGGGACTTCGTGACGGGTTCGGCCTCGGTCACGGACAGGCCCGCCTGTTCCCGGCGGTGGTACGGGCGGACTCGGCGAGCGCGGCGAACCGCTCGGACAGACCGGCCAGGACCTCGGGGCGCAGCTTGTAGTAGGTGAAGCGTCCGCAGGGTTCGGTGTCCACCAGCCCGGCGTCCCGCAGGACCTTCAGATGGTTGGAGAGGTTGGTCTGCTTGGCTCCGGTCTCCTCGACCAGGTGCGTCGTGCAGAGCGTCTCGCGGGCGAGCAGGGTCACGATCTTCAGGCGGAGCGGGTCGCCCAGCGCCCGGATCACCTCAGGATCGACTGAAGTCAGCATCCGCTGATACTGTCACATCAGCTTCTGCTGATACCAGCAGGAGCTGATGTCACCGCGAGACGAGAGAACTCCCGCCATGCCCGAGACCTCCGGCAAGCCGTCCGTCCTGTTCGTCTGCGTCCACAACGCCGGCCGCTCCCAGATGGCCGCCGCCTGGCTGAGCCATCTCGCCGGAGACCGCGTCGAGGTCCGCTCGGCCGGGTCCGCCCCGGGCGCCGCCGTCAACCCGGCGGCCGTCGCGGCGATGGCCGAGGTCGGCGTCGACATCTCCGCCGAAACCCCGAAGATCCTCACCGTGGACGCCGTCCGCGAGTCCGACGTCTGCGTCACCATGGGCTGCGGCGACACCTGCCCCGTCCTCCCCGGCAAGCGCTACCTCGACTGGACGCTGGACGATCCCGCCGGACAGAGCCTCGACGCCGTCCGCACCGTCCGCGACGAGATCAGGATCCTCGTGGAGCACCTCATCGGCGAGATCGCCCCGGAGGGGCCGGCCTGAAGACCTGAAGAGGGGACGCCGGACCGGACGCCCCGAGGCGTACGTCGCTTCACCTCGCCGGCGGCAGCGATGCACGGCCTCCGCCCGTCCCCGTCACCGCAGGGCCCGGGGCCAGGCCCGAGGCCCGCCACGACGTCCGGCGCCGGGAAGGCAGCGGCGGCCGGACGAGGTCCCACCGCCGATCGGTCAGTCAGTCAGACATGACGAGGCATCAGGCTCGGACCGCAGCGGCGCCGCTCACCCGGTCCGGCGGATCGGCGGATCGGCCGGGCTCAGTCGATCTTCTTGATCACCCGGGCGGGCACTCCGGCGACCATGGTGCCGGAAGGAACATCACGAGTGACCACCGCACCGGCAGCGACCACCGCGCCGGCGCCGATGGTCACCCCCTGCGTGATCACGGCCGCCGTCCCGATCCAGACGTCGTCCTCGACGACGATCGGGGCGAAGGAGAGGTACTCGCGGCGCTCGGCCAGTGGCAGTGGATGGCCTCCGGTGATGAGGCTGACCCTCGGGGCGATCATGACGCCGTTCCCGATACGGATGCCTCCCTTGTCCATGAAGGTGCATCCCTGGTTGACGAAGACGTTCTCCCCGAACGTCGTGTTGAGCCCGCACTCGGTGAAGAACGGCGGGTAGATCGTCACCGAATCCGGCAGCGGGCCGCCGAACACAACAGAAAGGAGTTCCGCACGACCGTCGCCGTCGCTGAACGGCAGCACGTTCAGTCGAGACGTCGCGTCGGTCACTTCCACGATTCGCTCCGCATGGCACGCGAACTCGGGTGTCCGGACATACATGATCTGCTCTGTGCGGGTAGACATGCGCTGATCCCATCACTGCGCGGAACACTCGATCAAACAACCCTGCATCACACCAGAAACAACCAAAGGTTGTGGACGTAGGGTGGAAGCGTGGATATTGAAGCGCTGCGGACGTTCGCGGCCGTCGCCGAGACCGGCCAGTTCCAGGCAGCGGCGGACGAGCTGGGGATCAGTCAGCAGGCGGTCTCCAAGCGAATCGCCGCTCTGGAGAGGCATTTCGAGGTCACGCTCCTGGTGCGCACCTCGCGAGGCTCCCGGCTGAGCCTGGACGGGCAGGTCCTCCTGCCGCACGCCAAGAAGGTCTTGGCGGCCTTCGAGCAGGCAGAGCGGGCCGTGCGTCCCGGCAGCCGGCCCTTGCGCGTCGATGTCCTCAACCGGCGCATCGCTCCGGCCCAGGCCGTCTACCGGTTCTACCGCTCCCACCCCGAGATGAGCCTGGACGCGGTCACACTGAGCAACGAGAACGCCGCCCAGGCCGCCCAGGCGGTGCTCGAAGGAACCGTCGACGCGTCCTTCCGCGCCCTGCCGGTGGACCGAATTCCCGCCGGGATCAGCGCCGAACGGCTCCTGGACGCGCCCCTGGAGCTCCTGGTCGGGCCCGGCCACCCCTTGGCGAAGGCCCCATGGGTCAGGCCCGCGGATCTGGCCGGCCACCGCATCTGGATCCCCGGGATCAGACCGGGCACGGAGTGGGCGGCCTTCTACCAGGCGCTGTCCGAGGCCTTCGGTCTCAGCATCGACGCGCTCGGCCCCAACTTCGGTGACGAGGCCCTGATGGACGCGCTGGCCGAGTCGGCCTCGCTGGCCACCCTGGTCGGCCGCGGGGACCGGTACCTGTGGCCCCAGACCCACGATCTGCGGCGCATCCCGTTGCGCGAACCGACCCCGGTGTACACGCACGTGCTGTTGTCCCGGATCGAAGACCAGCACCCCGTGCTGACCGCGCTGCGCGGCCATCTGCGCGCCTCAGGGCCGCGCACCCCGGACGACGCATGGGTGCCGGACTGGGCAGGCCGCTGACCGGAGGACAGCCATGACGGACACGCCCTAGACGCGTTCCAGCGGGCGGTGGGGAAGGGCCGGGGTTTCGACCCGGACGGAATCCCCGGGGCGGACGATCCCTCCGCGCCGGACCACCGACATGACACCGGACTTGAAGGTGAACCCGCCGGACACGGGGTCCATGGCGAAGACCTCGCCGAGGAGGCCCTCGCGGAAGTCGTTGATCTTCGCACACGGGTTGCGCAGTCCCGTCACCTCGAGCACCGCCTGTTCTCCGATACGGAGCAGGGCGCCGGTGGGCAGGCCCAGCAGATCCACCTCGCGCGTGGTGATGTTCTCGCCGAGCTGCCCCGCGGAGACCGCGAAGCCCTTGAGGGCCAGCTCCTCGAAGAGTTCCTCGTGCATCAGATGGACCTGGCGCAGATTGGGCAGGTCCGGCTCGTAGGTCATACGGAACTGGTGGCGGATCGTCTCACCCGCGTGGACGTCCCCTTCCACCCCGAGTCCCGCGAGCAGCGTGATGGAATCGCGCTTGGTCTTGCTGAACGTGTACGTCTCATCACGGCTTACGGCGGCGACCTGACCAGCCATCACATGCTCCCACCTGTCGTCGTTCCGCGGCCGCTCGATCCTAGGGGCGACGGGCGGCCGGCCTCGCCGCCGGCCGGGCGGGACGCCGACGCCGATACGGAGGACGCGGCTGCGGCCGGGGACGTCTCCCGCCGTTCGCGTCGGCCCACGGCCGTGGATACCCTGTGCGCGACAGCGGTGAAGACGGGTTCCGATCGGCTCAACTCAGGGAGAAATCATGCTCGTTCGGGTGACCAAGGGGCTGGCCCTGACCTTCACCGGGCTGCTCAGCGGGGCGTTCGCCTACGGGGCGATCAACCTCGGGCCGACGTTCTGGGAAGTGCCGTTGCAGATGCGGCTGTCCTTCCACGCGCAGCTGATGACGATGAACTCCCCCGTCATGCAGACCGCGATGGTGGCGTCGTCGCTCAGCTCGCTCGCGCTGGCCGTTCAGACGCACGGGCGCGAGCGGCTGCTCGCGGGCGGGGCGGCCGTGTTGACGGTCGCGTCGTTCTTCATCACCCGCTTCGGGAACGTGCCGATCAACGGGCGGATCAAGCAGTGGGCGGTGACCTCGGCGCCGGCCGATCATGTGGAGATCCTCCAGCGCTGGGACATGTTCAACCGCATGCGCACCTCCACCGCGCTGATCGCGTTCATCCTGCTCGTCGTCCTGGCCGTGGCGGCGAACGGTCAGCGGCGGAAGACCGGCGCCGAGGCTTCCGGGACGGCCGGGGCGGGTCGGGCGGAGGCCTGAGGACTCCTCGCCGTTCTCAGCCGTCGCGGTTTCCGCCCCCACCGCCTCGCGGCCGGCAGCGCGAGCCGGTCGCCCGCCCGGCCCGGCTCGGAGCCGCCCCCGGCGTACGGCCCCGCTCCGGCCGGCGGGACGAGCCGGTCGCCCGGCACCGGCGTACGGCCCCTGCGTACGGTCCCGCCCCCTCCGCCGAAGGGCCGGGGGCCCGCCCGGGCGGCCCGATCACCCGGTGATGAAGTCGGCCATCATCCCCATGTCCTCGTGCTCCAGATTGTGGCAGTGGAGCATGTAGGTCCCGTCGTAGTCGGTGAAGCGCACGGCCACCTCGACGGACTGGGTCGGCGGCAGGTCCACGGTGTCCTTCCAGCCAGCGTCGTACGGGCCCGGGGCGCCGCCGTTGCGGGCGAGGACCTGGAAGTGGTTGAGATGGACGTGCACCGGGTGGTGAAGGCTCGTGGTGAAGCGCCAGATCTCCACCTCGCCCAGCGCGGGGCGGGCCAGGGCCCGGCCCGGCCGGTACATACGGTCGTTGACGGTCCAGCCGTCCTTGCCCTGGCGGAAGCGGAAGTCCCGTGTCACCACCGCTCGGCCGGGATCCAGCCGCTCGATCCGCGACAGACGGTCCGGCGCGCCGGCGTCCTCCCGGGCCGGGCCGCCGGCGATCCGGAACTCCATCACCTCGTGGGCGCCGCCCCGGGCGAGGGTGTTCACCAGTCGCACCCCGGCCCCCGGCGGCCAGCGTGAGAAGTCGACCACCACGTCGAAGCGCTCGCCGGGTCCCAGACGGAGGGCGTCGTGCCGGACCGGCCGTTCGAGCAGTCCGCCGTCGCTGCCGATCTGGACGAACGCGTCGCCCCCGGCGGGCTGGGGGTCGAACCGCAGGCGGTACGGGCGCGCGTTGGAGGCGTTCAGCAGACGCAGCCGGTGCCGGACCCTCGGTGTGCGGTGCACCGGCCAGGGCGCTCCGTTGACCAGCACCACATCGCCGAGGACTCCGTCCATGTACGCGTCGGTGACCCCGGGGCGCGTCAGCCCGGCGTCGATGAGCGGATAGCGGAAGGAGCCGTCCTCCTCGAAGGCCCGGTCGGTGATCATCAGCGGGATGTCGTGCTCCCCCCGGGGCAGCGGGAGCCGCTCCTCCTCGTCGTCGTGTACGAGGTGGAAGCCGGCGAGGCCCCGCCACACGCCCAGGCCGGTCCAGCTCATCCGGTGGTCGTGGTACCAGAGGGTGGCCGCCCGCTGGTCCATCGGGTAGGTGTGGGTGCGTTCGCCCCCGGCGATGCCGCCGACCCCGGCGGGGGCGCCGTGGCCGGGCATGCCGTGCGTCATCGCGGCCAGGGCGCGCTCGGCGGTGATCCTTCCGTCGGCCGGCAGGATCACGTCCGTCGGATAGCCGTCGCTGTGCGCGGGCGGGTGTCCGCCGTGCAGATGGGTCACGGTGGGCTGCGGCAGCGTGTTGCGGTGTCTGACCAGGGTGCGCCGTCCTGTGCGCGAGACGAGGGTGGGGCCGGGGAAGGTCCCGCCGTAGGTCCACGCCGGGGTGCGCAGCCCCGGCAGGATCTCCAGCTCGGCCGGCTGCTGGACGATCTCGTAGACGTCGGCGGCGGCGCCGCTCGCCGGGGTGAGCGTCCGGGGCACCGGCAGCGGAACGTCGTACGGTCGCGGAAGTTCCGCCCTGGAGGTCAGCAGTCTGCCCGGACTCTCCCCGTCGGCCGCGCGCCGCGCGGCGGCGAGCAGCGGGAGGGAGACGCCGGCCAGTCCGGTGACGCCGAGGGCGGCTCCGCCGATGAAGTGCCGTCGCCTCATGAGAGGGGCTCCGCGCGGCGGCCGGAGCCGGCGGTCGCCGGGGGCGTGGGCTCCTTCGGGGGCACGGACTCGGTCCAGGACCTCATCAGGAGTACCGTGACGGCCGCGAATATGATCACGCCGAGGGTGACGTGCACGGCCACCACGCGCCGCACGCCGAGGACGGTCTGGGCGACCAGCGCGACCAGGAGGACGGCGGAGACCGCCACCGCTCTGACCGGACCGCCCCGGCGTCGCAGCAGGACGGCGGTGATCAGCGTCAGCAGCGCCAGACCGACCAGCACCCGCGCGTTGACGTCGTGCGGGACGATCGACTCGTAGTCGCCGCCGATGTAGCCGGCCCCGAGCGCGACCTGCACCAGGGTCGTCAGGAACAGCGCCGTGGCCGATACGCGGTGGAGCACGAGGGCTCTCGGTACGCCCGGGCCGGGCCGCTGGGACAGTCTGTTCATTCCTCCGCCTTCCGGGCGGGGCGCAGGCCCTCGGCCGTGCGCGGCCGGTGTCCGCGGTCGTCGTGGACACCGGCCGTCCCGCCCTCGATGTTCCGTCGCCCGCGCGCCGGGACGCGCCCGGACCGGGCGGCGCGGGTCCGCAGAGTCTCGCGGCCGCCGAAGCGCGCTGTCATCTCCCTGCTTGCCGTTCCCGGGCCGGTTCTCCGGCGGGGCCGCGGTCAGGTGGAGACCCGCGCCCCGAGGGGGATCTCCGCGTCGTCGGCGAGAACCGTCCGATGGGCCGTGCGCAGTTCCAGGCTGGGCTCGATGCCGAGTTCCTCGACCAGCTGCCCCCGGGTGCGGCGGTAGGAGGCGAGGGCGTCGGCGCTGCGTCCGCTGCGGTGCAGGGCCATCATCAGCCGGGCGCAGAAGCCTTCGTTGAGCGGGTCCTCGGCGACCAGCCGGCGCAGTTCGCCGACGATTTCGAGATGGCGGCCGAGGCGCAGATCGAGATCGACGCGCCGTTTGAGGGCGGTCGTCCACGCCTCGTCGTACTGGAGGGCGGCGCCCGAGAGCGCCGTTCTCTCGCGGAGGTCCTCCAGCGTGGGCCCGCGTCGCAGCGCCAGTGCCTCCTGGTACTGCCGGGCGGCCAGTTCGTGCCGGCCGGCCTCGGCGGAGCCGGCGGCCAGCGCGCAGAGCCGGTCGAAGCACACCGTGTCGAGGATGCCGTCGTCGACCCGGAGCCGGTAGCCGGGGGCGCGGGTCTGCAGAGTGCACCAGCGGCCGTCGAGGTCGTGTCTGATCAGGAACTTGCGCAGCTGCGACACGTACACCCGCAGCGCGGCGAGCGCGGTGGCGGGCGGCCGGTCGCCCCACAGCTCCCTGATCAGGGTCTCGTTGGAGGCGGTGGCGTTGGGCCGGATCAGGAGGGTGGCCAGCAGCTGCCGCAGTTTGCGCTGCGGCAGCGGCACCTCGACCGCGTCCACGGCGATCTCCAGCGGGCCCAGCAGCCGCAGCGCGACCGTGTGGGGGCCGGTGTCCCGCGCGCCCCGGTCCGGGATCCGGGTCTCCATCAGCGCGGTCATACGAGGGCCTCCGGACACGGGCGCCCGCCTCGGCGGAAGGCGAGCGGCTGTTCCTCGCGCAGGGGGCTCAGGTCGACGGCCTCTGCCACGACGGTCTCGTGGCCGCCCGCCGGGAAGGCGGCGGGGCTCCGGCGGTCGGGGCGGGCGGGGACGCCGGTCACGGCAGGGCTCCGGCGGTCGGGGCAGGCGGGGACGCCGGTCACGGCAGGGCTCCGGCGGTCGGGGCAGGCGGGGACACCGGTCACGGCAGGGCTCCGGCGGTCGGGGCAGGCGGGGACACCGGTCACGGCAGGGCTCCGGCGGTCGGGGCAGGCGGGGACACCGGTCACGGCAGGGCTCCGGCGGTCGGGGCAGGCGGGGACACCGGTCACGGCGGGGCGCGGGGCGAGACCGCCGAAGCCGGCGGTCTCGCGGCGGGCGAACGCACGGCACGGAGCGGCCCGGTGCGCGGCCGGGATGTCGAAGGACAAGGCGCCCGATTCCCGGACGGCGGCGATTCCCCGCGATTCCCCGCGGACGCGGAGGAGCACGAGCGAAGGGTCGAGGGACACGGAGGCGAAGGAATTCACCGTGATGCCCACCGGTTTCCTCTCCCCGTTCTGACAGGTCATCACGGCGACACCGGTGAGAATCCGGCCGCACACCTCCCGGAGCGCTCCCGCGTCCACGGTCGCGAAGCGTTTCTCCTCGGATTCCGACATGGTCGTGCTTTCCACTGGACCCCCCTGGGAACGACTGCGCCCGCCCGTCGCGCGGCGGACTGCACGAACCGGCGACCGGGGCGGCACGGATAGGGAGACTAACGAGACAGAGTCGGCCACGCCTATGGCCGAAGGGACGAGGAAGGGCGTACTTTCGTCCGGATCCCCCACCGGCCCGACGGCCTCATCGGCGGAGAATCCGCAGCTCATCGTCTGTTCGTCGCATGATCCGGGGGAAGGTCCGGCGGCGCGGACTGGGCAATCCAGGAGAGACCCCCCGGGTGATTTCGGCCATGGCCCCGGCGCGGGGCGACCCGGCCACGACGGCTCGCGGGCCGGTCCGGCGCCCTGTCGCCGGATCCACCCGGGCCTCCTCGGACGTACCCCCGGGCCTTCCCGGACCTCTCCCGGCCTCCCCCGGACGGCTTTTCCACCACCTCATACCCGCTTTACGCCGCCGGGCGACGCTGATTCGGCCGCATACGGAGCGGCCCGAACCGGAACGGGAGGAGAGTGAATGCACAGCACCCTCATCGTGGCCCGTATGCATCCGAACTCCACGGCCGATGTGAAGCGAATCTTCGCCGAATCCGACGCCGGGGAACTGCCCGGTCTGATCGGGGTGAGGGAACGCAGACTGTTCCGCTTCCACGATCTCTACCTGCACTACATCGCGTCCGACGAAGAAGTGCGCGACGCGATCGAGGAGATGCGCGGCCACGCGCTCTTCACCGATGTCGGCGAACGGCTGAGCGCGCACATCACCGCCTACGACCCGCGGACCTGGCGCGGCCCCGGGGACGCCATGGCGCACGAGTTCTACACCTGGCACAGGGACGGCTGAGCCTCGGCTCATGACGCGCACGTTCCGGCGACGACGGGTCTCCGGACGGGGGCCGCACCACGAGTGCGGAGGACGAGAGGAGGCCGGCGTGGCCGGCAACCGAATGACGAAGATCGCGGCGAAGGACGTCGCGTCCAACCGGCGACGGGGCGGGGATCTGCGGACGCTGCTGAGCCCGGCCACCGCGGGCGCGACGTCCGGGTTCATGGGGGTGCTCACCCTGGAGCCCGGTGAGGCGGTCACCGAGCACTACCACCCGTACTCGGAGGAGTTCCTGTACCTCGTCAGGGGCGCGGTCACGGCGCTCGTGGACGGCGAGCCGGAGCCGCTCGCGGCCGGCGACGCGCTCCACTTGCGGCCCCATGTCCGCCACCGGCTGGAGAACCGCGGCACCGAGCCCGCCTTCATGGTGTTCCAGCTCGGCCCGCTGGCACCGCGCCCCGAGCTGGGGCACGTGGACACCGAACCGCTGCCGGACCAGGAGTCCGTATGAGCGCCCGGCGGGCCGTGGTCACGGGCATCGGGGTGGTGGCGCCGGGCGGCATCGGGGTCAAGGCGTTCTGGAAGCTGCTGACCGAGGGCCGGACGGCCACCCGCGCCATCACCCACTTCGACGCCTCGGCGTTCCGCTCCCGGATCGCCGCCGAGGTCGACTTCGACCCGGCCGCGGCCGGACTGACCGCCGACGAGACCGAACGCATGGACCGCTGCGCGCAGTTCGCCGTGGTCGCCGCCCGGGAGGCGATCGCCGACAGCGGCTTCGGGCCCCAGGACGTGCCGCCGCACCGGATCGGGGTCTCCCTCGGCAGCGCCGTCGGCTCCACCGTCACTCTGGAGGAGCAGTACGTCCGGGTGAGCGGCGGCGGCAGCCGCTGGGTGGTCGACCCGCGAGACCCCCATCCGCATCTGTACGGGGCGCTGGTGCCCAGCGCCACGGCGGGCGAGGTCGCCCGGGCGGCCGGCGCCCAGGGTCCGGTCCGGATGGTGTCGACGGGCTGCACCTCGGGACTGGACTCGGTGGTGCAGGGGGCCCAGTTCATCGAGGACGGGATCGCCGACCTGGTGGTGGCGGGCGCGACCGACGCGCCGATCTCGCCGATCACCGTGGCCTGCTTCGACGCCATCAAGGCCACATCGCCCAACAACGACGACGCGGCGCACGCCTCCCGCCCCTTCGACCGCGACCGTGACGGCTTCGTGCTCGGCGAGGGCGCGGCGGTGCTGATCCTGGAGTCGGCCGAGGCGGCCCGCCGCCGGGGCGCCCGGATCTACTGCGAGGTCGCGGGCTACGGGCAGCGCGGCAACGCCTTCCACATGACGGGCCTGCGCCCCGACGGCGAGGAGCTGGCCGAGGCGGTCCGGGTGGCGCTGGACCGCGCCCGGCTCCCGGCGGAGGCCGTCGACTATGTGAACGCCCACGGCTCGGGCACCCGGCAGAACGACCGGCACGAGACCGCCGCGTTCAAGAAGTCGCTCGGCGAGCACGCGTACCGGGTCCCGGTCAGCTCCATCAAGTCGATGGTCGGGCACTCGCTCGGGGCGATCGGCTCACTGGAGCTGGTCGCCTGCGCCCTGGCCATCGAGATGGACACCGTGCCCCCGACCGCCGGTCTGCGCCATCGGGATCCGGAACTCGATCTGGACTATGTGCCGTTGGCCGCCCGGCGGCACCGGACGGACACCGTCCTGAGCGTGGGCAGCGGCTTCGGGGGCTTCCAGACGGCGATGGTGCTCACCGCGCCCGGGCCGGGGAGACGCGATGACTGACCCGGCGGCCGCCGGACGCCGGGCCGTGGTCACCGGAATCTCGGCGATGGCGCCGGGCGGCAGGGGCGCGGAGGCGTTCTGGCGCAATGTGCTCGAAGGGCGCGGCGCGCTCGGCCCGGTGACGCACTTCGACGCGGACGAGTTCCCCGTGCGGGTGGTGGGCGAGGTCTTCGACGACGAGGTGCTGCCGGGCGTCGATCCCCGGCTGGCGGTGCAGACCGACCGGTGGAGCCAGTTCGCGCTGCTGGCCGCCGAGGAGGCGCTGGCGGACTCGGGGGCGCGCCCGGAGACGTTCTCGCCCTTCGATCTCGGGGTCATCACGGCGTCCTCGTCCGGGGGCAACGCGTTCGGGCAGCGGGAGATCGAGGCCCTGTGGTCGAAGGGGCCCCGGCATGTCGGCCCGTACCAGTCGATCGCGTGGTTCTACGCCGCGACCACCGGCCAGCTCTCCATCCGGCACGGTATGAAGGGCGTCTGCGGGGTCACCGTCGGCGAGCAGGCGGGCGGGCTGGACGCCATCGCGCAGGCGCGCCGCGCGGTGCTGCACGGGGACGCCAGGCTGGTCCTCACCGGGGGCGCCGAGGCTCCGCTGAGCCCGTACGCGCTGCTCTGCCAGACCACGTCGGGGCGGCTGAGCGCCTGTGCCGACCCGGAGCGCGCGTACCTCCCGTTCGACGCCGGCGCCTGCGGACACGTGCCCGGCGAGGGCGGCGCGCTGCTCGTCGTGGAGGACGAGGACGGCGCCCGCGCGCGCGGCGCCGAGCGGCCGTACGGGGAGATCGCCGGCCACGCGGCCACCTTCGACCCGGCGCCCCGGGGCGCGGCGGGACCGGGCCACGGCGCGCTGCGCAGGGCCGTGGAACTCGCCCTCGCGGACGCGCGGGTGCGGCCCGGGGAGATCGGCGCGGTCTTCGCCGACGCGGCGGCCACTCCCGCACTCGACCGGGCGGAGGCACGGTGTCTCGCCGAGGTGTTCGGCCCCGCCGGAGTGCCGGTCACCGCCCCCAAGGCGGGCTATGGACGGCTGTACGCGGGCGGCGCGCCGCTCGATGTCGTCACCGCCCTGCTGGCCCTGCGCGACCAGGTGATCCCGCCCACCGGGCCGGGCGTCGTCCCGGACGCCGCCCACCGGCTGGATCTCGTCACGGAGCCCCGGGAGGCCGCGCTGCGCACCGCGCTGGTGATCGCCCGGGGGTACGGCGGATTCAACTCCGCACTCGTCGTCCGGGCGGAGCCGTCATGACGCCCCCGCCCGAGACAGCCCACACGACCGCGAAAGGACCGGCTTCCATGACCGTTCCGCCCCTCGCCTACGAGAAGTTCCTGACGATCGTCCAGCGCTGCACCGGGGTTCCCGCCGAGGTGCTGCGGGACGACGACCCGACGCTGACCGCCGGGGACATGGGAGTGGACTCCCTGGGTCTGCTCAATGTGCTCACCGAGGTGGAGAACCACTACGACGTCCGGCTGGACGCCGAGGTGGTCATGTGCTTCCCCGACATCCACTCCCTGATCAACGAGCGGCTGCGGCTGGCCGCGGCCCGCACCGAGAACAGCGTCGTCATCGACGCGCCGTTCGACCTGGTGTGGGAGATGACCAACGATGTCGCGGGGTGGCCGGAGCTGTTCAGCGAGTACGCCTCCGCGGAGATCCTGCACCGCCGGGGCGACACGGTGCGCTTCCGGCTCACCCTCCGCCCCGAGCCGGACGGCCGGGTGTGGAGCTGGATCTCCGAGCGGGTGACGGACCGCGCGAACCGTACGGTGCGGGCCCACCGCGTCGAGACCGGCCCCTTCGCCTTCATGAACATCGCCTGGCACTACCGCGAGACCGGCGCCGGCGTGGAGATGCGCTGGGTGCAGGAGTTCCACATGAAGCGGGACGCGCCGCTGGACGATCCGGCGATGGTCGAGCGCGTCAACGAGAACTCCAGGATCCAGATGGCGATCGTGAAGGAGCGCGTCGAGGCGACCGCCCGGGGTCGCGCCGGTTCGGCGGTGGCGCGATGACACGGCTGGACTTCGCGCTCCGGGGCAGACATGTCCTGGTCACCGGCGGTGCGCGGGGCATCGGCAGGGCCACGGTGCTGTCCCTGGCGGCGCAGGGGGCCTCGGTGACGGCCTGTTACCTCCAGGAGAGCGAGCGGGTCGAGTCCCTGCGGCGGGAGCTGGACGGGCGGGGCGCGCGGGGTCTGCTCGTACGCTGCGACGTCACCGATCACGAGCAGGCGGAGCGGCTGGGCGCGTCGGCGCACGGAACGTACGGGGCGATCGACGCGGTCGTCAACAACGCCGGCGTCATCAGCCATCTGCCGCTGGAGAAGCTGGACCCCGACGAGTGGCACCGCGTCCTCGACACCAATCTCACCGGGATGTACCACGTGGTGCGCGCGGCGCTGCCGTATCTCGCCGAGTCCGCCTCGGTGGTCAACATCAGCTCGGCCGTGGCCCACCACGGCATGCCGCACGCCGCGCACTATGTGGCCTCGAAGGCCGGTGTGATGGGGCTGACCAGGGCGCTGGCCAAGGAGCTGGGCCCGCGCGGCGTCCGCGTCAACTGCGTCGCCTCCGGCCTGGTGGAGACCGACCAGATGAAGGCCGTGACCGCCGAGGGCCGGGCCCGCTACGAGCGGATGATCGCGCTGGGCCGTACGGCCCGCCCCGAGGAGATCGCCGACGTGGTGCTCTTCCTCGTCTCGCACGCCGCCCGCTACATCACGGGGGCCACCCTCGACGCGGACGGCGGCATCTGAGCGATGGCGACCGCCGCGGTGCGCACCGTCCTGGAGATGACGGTCCATGAGAACCGCGTGGACGAGTTCCGCGCGACCTGGCTGGCGACGGCGCGGGCCGCGGCCCGGCTGCCCGGCTGCGTCGCCCAGACGCTGCTGCGCGATCCGTCCCTCCCCCACACCTATCTGATCATGGCCGACTGGGCCGACGGCGAGGCTCTGGACGCCTTCCGCCGGAGCCCCGCGCGCGCGGAGCTGAGCGCCCGTCTGGAGGAGTTCCGCGCGTCCGCCCACCGGCGCGTGCTCGACGCCGTCGCGCACGTACCCGCCCACCACACCGTTGAGAGGTGATCCGTCATGACCGTACGCGTCATGGTGTCGGCCCGTGTCGAGGAGAAGGACCAGGAGGCGTTCGAGGAGGCCTACCGGTCGGTGACCGCCGTCGTGTCCGGGACGCCCGGCCATCTGCGGGACGAGCTGCTGCGGGACGCCGAGGAGCCCGGGCGCTACATTCTGCTCGCCGAATGGGAGAGCGAGGAGGCCTTCCGCGCCTGGGAGGACGCCCCCGCGCACCGGGAGACGGCCGCGCCGATGTTCCCGTACTGGAGCCGGGGCGGCATCGAGCGGCGGATCCTCGATCTGCGCGCCCGGCTCGACAGCGTGCCGTCCGCGACCTGAGCGGGCGGCGGCCATGGCGAACATCGGCAAGGCCCTGGTGATCGGCGCCGGCATCGGGGGGCTGACCACCGCGGCGGGTCTGCTGCGGCAGGGCATCGAGGCGGAGGTGTTCGAAGCGCGCCCCTCGCCGGGACGGCTGCTGACCGGCGGCGGCTTCATGCTCTGGCACAACGCCTTCCTCGCGCTGCGCAGGATCGGACTCGACGAGGCCGTCGCCGCCGACGCGGTGCGGATGCGGTTCCACGAGTTCCGCTCCGACTCCGGCAGACGGCTGGCGCGCTGGGAGCTGGACGGACCGACGCGGGAGTGCGGCGCGCCCGCCTGCGCCCTGCGGCGCTCGTCCCTGCACCGGGTGCTCACCGAGGCGGTGGGCGAGCACCGGATCCGGCCGGGCCGCCGGCTGACGGGGTACGCCCAGGACGCCGACGGCGTCACCGCGCACTTCGCCGACGGATCGGCGGCCCGGGGCGATGTGCTGATCGGCGCGGACGGACTGCGTTCGACGGTCCGCGCGACGATGCGCCGGGGCTTCGAGCCGCCGCCCCGGTACTCCGGCTACACGGCCTGGCAGGCCATCACCCGGCTGCCGGGCGAGTCGACGGCGCCCACCGGCACGTTCTTCAATCTGTGGGGCAGGGGCGGTCTGCGCTTCCTGTACTGCCGGCTGAACGAGTCGGAGGTCTACTGGGACGCCGTCACCAGCGATCGCGCGGCCGCCGGAATCGACACCGTGGGCCGCACCCGCGGTGCGGCGCTGGCCGCCGCGTACCGGCAGTGGCCGGAGCCCGTCGGCCGGATCATCGCCTCGACCGAGGAGGAGGCGATTCTTCCGGTGGCGATCCACGACCGGCCGCCGGGCGGCGGCTGGAGCCGGGGCCGGGTGGTGCTGGTCGGCGACGCGGCGCATCCGATGACGCTCAACCTCAGCCAGGGCGCGGGCCAGGCCGTCGAGAGCGGCGTGGTCCTCGCCGATCTGCTCGGGCGGAGCGAGCCGGGGGCGGTCCCGGAGACCCTCCGCCGGTACGAGTCGGCCCGGCGGGCCCGGTGCGCGGAGATGGTGGACACCTCGTGGCGGATCGGCAC
This sequence comes from Streptomyces sp. NPDC014894, assembly GCF_043080985.1. Taxonomy (NCBI): domain Bacteria; kingdom Bacillati; phylum Actinomycetota; class Actinomycetes; order Kitasatosporales; family Streptomycetaceae; genus Streptomyces; species Streptomyces sp. NPDC014894. The sequence continues at coordinate 399,428 of NZ_JBIBWD010000002.1, read as the reverse complement.
GCTGGGGCTCGTCCACAGCACCGCGCTGTCCCGGCTGCGCGATCTGATGATGTACGCGTTCTTCGACTCGGTCGCCAAGGGCCGGAGCTACGGGCTGATGCTGGACGACCGTCTGGAACGCGGCCCGGTCCCCGCGGCCTCCGGGCGCGGGACGGGGTGAGGGCGCGTCATGCTGGTCGCCTTCCTGGCCGCCGTCCTCGTGCTGTGCACCGGTGTTCTCGCCGGCGCGCTGCTGGCGGTCGAACGGGCCGTGGTGCCCATGCTGCTGAGTCTGCCCCGGCAGACCTGGGCCGAGGTGCACCGGCGGCTCGACCCCGGGTTCGACCCGCTGATGCCGACGGTCAACAAGGCGGCCCTGGCCGCCGGGCTGGCGCTGTCGGTCCTCGCGCCGGGAGCGGACGCGAAGGCCGCCTTCGCCTCCGCCCTGGGCGGGACGGCGGGCGTCGCCCTCGTGTCCGAGCTGCGCAATGTGCGGATGAACCGGCGGATCGGCGCCTGGGCCGAGTCCGGCCGGTTCCCGGACGGCTGGGGCGAGCTGCGCGACGCCTGGGCGCGCGCCAACCGTCTGCGCACGGCCCTGGCCGCGCTCGCCTTCTGCGCCGCGCTGTACGGCTGCCGGCTGGCCTGGGCGTGAGGGCCGTGTCCGTACCCGCCGATCTCGACCGACGTACGCACCCCCTGAGCCGAGGAGCTGATCCATGAACGCCGAGGACGACACCGACGCGGACGGCGCCGAGGGCGCGGGCGACGCCGGGCACGACGCCGTACGTCCTGCCGCCGCCGCGATCGGCGGGCGACCGACCGGACCGTACGACTTCGAGGGCAGGGTGGCCCTGGTCACCGGGGCCGGCCGGGGCATCGGCGCGGCCACCGCCCGGCTGCTGGCCGCCCGCGGCGCGCGGGTGGCCGTCAACTACCGCCGGAGCGCGGAGCGGGCGCGGGAGGTCGTGGAGTCCATCGCCCGGGAGGGCGGCCGCGCGATCGCGCTGCCGGGCGATGTCACCGACGCCGATCAGGTGGCCGAGCTGGTCTCCGGGGCCGCCGCCGCGTTGGGGCCGGTGGACGTCCTGGTGCTCAACGCGTCGGGTCTGGGGGCTCATGAGGCCGCCATCGCCCCGGCGACGGAGCTGGCCTGGGAGGATCTGGAACGGGTGGTCGTCCAGCAGCTCAAGGCGCTGTTTCTGACCGCCCGCGCCGTGCTGCCCGGCATGATCGCCCGCGGGAGCGGGTCCGTGGTGGCCGTCGGAGCGGCCCTCGCCCGCCGGCCGGCGCCGCGCTTCCTGCCGCTGTCCGTCGCCAAGGCCGGTGTGGAGGCGGCGGTGCGGACCCTGGCGCTGGAGGCGGGGCCGCACGGTGTGCGCGTCAACGCCGTGGAGCCGAACCTCATCCTCACCGAACTCGCCCGGCATGTCCCCGAGCCGCAGCGGCGGGCGGCCGCCGAGCGCGCCGCCCTGCGGCGCAACGGAACGCCTCAGGACATCGCCGAGGTCATCGCGTTCCTGGCCTCGGAGCGTGCCGCGTATCTCACCGGCGGCTGTCTGCTCGCCGACGGCGGCACCGCCTTCGCCTGATCCGGGCCCACGGTCCGTGGGCCCTCCCCGCGGCGGCCGCCGTCCGAGCGGCCGCCGCCGTCCGCCGAAGGACGACCCGATCGAAAGGACAGTGGAATCATGTCGAAGCCCGAACGGAAAGTGGTCAACCGGGACGATCTGGAGCCCGTGTGCTGGTTCGGCGAGGAGGGCCGCTTCCTCTTGCGCAAGGAGGACACGGGCGGCCTGTACAGCTTCTACCAGATCACCACCCGCCCCGGCAGCGGTCCCCCGCCGCATGTGCACGAGACGGTCGACGAGGCGTTCTTCGTCAACCGGGGCCGTTACGAGTTCGAGGTCGGCGGTGTGTCGGAGGTCGTGACCGCCGGAACGGTCGTCTACGGCCCCCGGGGCGTACCGCACCGTTTCCTCAACGTGGGCGACGGGCCGGGCGAGCTGCTGGTCATCGCCACTCCGGGAGGCGTCGAGAACTTCTTCATCGGGCTCTCCCGGCTGGTGGCGGGCGGGCGGCCCGACTGGGCGAAGATGCAGGAGCTGGCGAACGAGCACCAGATGCGCGGCTTCCAGCCGCCGCCCGGCGCGCGGGGCGACGTCCCCGGACGGCCGGCCGCCACCGCGGCCGGCCCGTCGGCCGCCGAGCGGCGGGCGCACGGCTGATACGCCCGTCCGCCCACGGGCCGGGCCGGGGACGGGCGAGTTCCGCCGTCCCCGGCCCGGCCCGTGGCACGCGACGAGGCGGGCGGCTCCCTGGATGCCGGGAGCCGCCCGCCTCGTCGCCGCCGGGGCTCAGCCCGCGCGCGGGACGGCCCGGAAGACCGGGCAGCGCGACGCCGCCGCCGCGAAGTGCTCCGGGGACGGCGACTCCACCAGACCGTTGCGTACGAGGGCGGCGACCCCGCGCGGGATGTGAGCGGGGAACTCGCGCAGCACGCGGCCGCGTTCCGCCACGGACAGCTCCACCAGGTCCACCTGCCGCCGGCGGCGGCCGCGGGCGAGCACCCCGCGGCCCGCGGCACGGGCGTTCTTGACCCAGTCGGAGTCCGGATACGCCTGGACGATGGAGTGGGCGCCGTCGATGAGCACCGGGGCGACGGGGATGGTCCTGGGCAGGCCGGTGCCGCGGCCGGGAACGGTCAGAAGGTGCAGGGGGCCGAACGGCAGCCCCGCCCAGTGGAGGAGCACGACCGCCTTGTCGCGCGCCCTGTGCCGTGGGGAGATGGAGCCTCGTGCGGTCATGGGCCGGTCCCTCCCTGTTGTGGAGCCGGAGCGCGCCGCCGGCGAGAGCCGTTCACGGCTTGTGCACGCGCCTGATCACGGCCCGGACGACCGAGCGCGGCAGGGCGCGCATCAGCGGGAGCCGGATGCGGTAGGCGAGGCCCGGCACCGCGGACGGCCGCCCGGCCGCCACCGCGTCCAGCCCGCAACGCGCGATCTGCTCCGGCGTCAGCCATGCGATGCGCGGCAGTGTGTCGACCGGGACGCCGGCCGCCGCGTGGAACCCGGACCTCGTCAGTCCGGTGTGCACGGTGGTGATGTGCACACCGTGGCGCGCCACCTCCATGGACAGGCTCTCGCTCAGCGAGGACAGAAACGCCTTCGAGGCCGCGTAGGTGGCGGAGCGCGGCTTCGGAAGCACCGCGACGAGGGAGGAGACGTTGACGATGCCGCCCGAGCCACCGGCGATCATCCGGGGCAGGCAGGCGCGCGACAGCCGGAGCGGCACCAGCGCGTTGAGCACAGCGGTGTGCGTCTCGCGCTCCGGCGGCAGCTCGGCGAAGTACCCGGAGCCGCTCGATCCGGCGTTGTTCACCAGAAGGTCCACCGGGCCGGCCCCGTCGGCGAGCCGCTGCTCGGCCTCGGTGATCCGGCGCTCGTCGGTGAGGTCCAGCGGCATCACCTCGACCTTCACCCGGTGCTCCGCCCGGAGTTCGCCCGCGAGCCGCTCCAGGAGATCGCCGCGCCGGGCGACCAGGACCAGGGCGACGCCCTCCGCGGCCAGCAGCCGGGCGAAACCCTCACCGATGCCGCTCGACGCCCCGGTCACCATCGCCCTGCCGTACGGATATCGCCGCATGCCATTCCCCGAATCTCTTCGACATTCAGTTGTGCGCGGGGCTCAAGATTAGCCGGGAATATTCGGCGGGACCACAGAAATGTGCACCGATCGCACCGGTGCGGCCGATTCATGGAGACTTCATCACGGATTAATCGACCGATGGTGCAATAGGGCCGCGCGATCGGCCCTGCTCCCGCTGCACCGGCCCACGGCCGCACCGTATTCCGCGGCATGCCCGAGGCGCGACAGCACCCATTCAGCAAGGCCGCCGACTCCGCAACACCGCCGATTCCGCGGAATCGCCGCGCAATGGTCCGCTCCGTCCCGTCGCCGTCGAAATGGCTGGTGCCACTGCCATGAGTTCCTCAGCCCCCAGACGAGAATCCCCGCCCGTCGTCACCCCGCCCCCGGCCGTGGCCGGTCCGGCTCCCCGGCTCGACTCCCTCACGGGTCTGCGCTGGATCGCCGCCCTCGCGGTGTTCCTCTCACACGTCAGCACCCTGCTGCCGATTCCGCACACGGACGCCGTCTTCGCCCTGGGCTCGTCCGGTGTGACGTTCTTCTTCGTCCTCTCCGGATTCGTCCTCACCTGGACCTGTCTGGCGGGCGACCGGGTCGGCCCGTTCTACGGGCGCAGACTCGCACGGATCTGGCCGCTGCTCGCCGTCGGCGTGCTGGTGCCGCTCCTGCTCCAGCTCCCGGACGCGCCGGAGGGCCAGTCCGGCACTCTGATCAAGATCGCGCTCTCCGCCGTCCTGCTGTACCAGGCCTGGGCGCCCGGCTGGATCCTGGGCGGCACCAGCCCGGTGACCTGGTCGCTCGCCTGTGAGGCGTTCTTCTACGCGATCTTCCCGTTCCTCGCCGGGCCCACGCTGCGCAGCTCCCTGCGCCGGCTCGGCTGGGCCGCCGTGGTGCTGGTCCTGATCGGCTGGGGCATCAAGATCTGGCTCTGGCAGGCCTATCCGCCCACTCCGCGCCCCTCGTTCACCGGTATGGACGGGCTGATCTTCGGCACCTACTCGCCGATAGCCCGGGTGTGGGAGTTCCTGCTCGGCATCGTCGCGGCGGCCGCGGTCCGCAAGGGCTGGCGCTCGCCCCTCGGCGTACGCCCGGCCCTGGCCCTGCTGGTCACGGGACTCCTCGTGCTGTGGCTGCTGCGCGAGGAGACCTGGCGGCTGTACGTGGTCTTCGACGCCCTCGGCCAGGTCACCGCGCCGCTCTACGCCCTGCTGATCGTCGCCGTCGCCCAGCGCGACCTCGCGGGCGGCGCCTCCTGGCTGCGCACTCGGCCCATGGTGGCCCTGGGCGAATGGTCGTACGCCTTCTATCTGCTGCACTTCACCGTGCTCTTCGAGATCTCCTCAAGGGTGTTCGACAAGAACAGCATCGTCGAGTTCTACCTGCGGCCGGTCGAGGCCGGCTGGTCGAACGCCGGATGGGCCCTGCTCGCCCTGGTGATCGCCACGGCGCTCTGCGCGCTGCTCCACCGGTTCTACGAGAGGCCCGCGGAGGTGTGGCTGCGCGCCCGGACGGGCCGTCGCACAGGGCGGGTCCCGCCCGCCGGGCACCGTCCCGCGGCCGACGCTCCGGAGCGTCGCGCCGAGAGCGGCGCCACCCCCACGGAACGAGGGCGACAGGAATGACGACACCGGACCCGGCCGGGGCCCCGCCGGCCCCGGCCGCCCCTTCCGGCCGGCCGCCTCTCGACGACCCCTTCGACGTGATGTTCGTCGGCTGGTCGTTCTTCCGCGGCAAGCTCCTCACGGCGGCCGTGGACCTGGGCGTGTTCACCGCGCTGGGCGAGGGCCGGCTCGACGCCGGGGAGCTTCGCGCCCGTACGGGTCTGCACCCGCGCGGGGCGCGGGACTTCCTCGACGCGCTGGCCGCCGTCGGCCTGCTGGTGCGCGAGGGCGACCGCTACCGGAACAGTCCCGGCACGCTCCGGCATCTGCTGCCGGACCGGCCGGGTTTCGTGGGCGGCTTTCTGCGGATGACCAGCGAGCTGATGGGCGGGGACGACGACGCGCTCGCCGGTCTGCTGCGCAGCGGCGACGCCCGGGGCCAGAACGCCGGGGGCGAGGTCCCGTTCACCCGGATCTTCCACGACCCCGACCGTCTGCGGCAGTTCCTGTCGGCCATGGACGGCTTCAGCGGCGCCGTCGCGCCCGGGATCGCGGACCTCGTCGACTGGTCGGCGTACTCGACCTTCGCCGACATCGGCGGGGCGCGCGGCAGTCTGGCCGCCGCGCTGGCCGCCGCGCACCCGCATCTCACCGGGACGGTGCTGGACCGCCCTTCGATGGAGCCGCACTTCGACGCGCTCACCGCCGAACGCGGGATGGAGCGGCGGCTGCGCTTCACCGGCGGCGACTTCTTCCGGGACGAGCTGCCGCACGCGGATGTGGTCGTCCTCGGCGGCGTACTGCACGACTGGCCCGACGAGCGGCGCGCGCTGCTGCTCCGCAAGGCCCACGACGCCGTTCACGAGGGCGGAGCGGTCATCGTCTACGACACGATGATCGACGACGGCCGCGAGCAGGCGGAGACCCTGATGCTCAGCCTGATCATGATGCTGCAGTCCGCCCGGGCGCGCGGCTTCTCGCCGGCCGAGTGCGCCTCATGGATGACGGACGCGGGCTTCACGGTGGAACGGACCGTCCGTCTGCCCGCGCTGACGACCGCGATCACCGGCCGCCGGAACTGACCCGGCACCACGAGAGGAACCCGATTCCGGGGACCCGGGTCCCCGGAATCGGGTGATCTTTGCATTCCGCTTATTCGAAATCGAGGTTCAATACGGGCTGCTTCAACTCTCCGACCGGGCCCCTGTCCCTCCGTCAATTCGACAATCCGGGATAAGCGCCGGTCCGGATCCGAGCGTCTCCGGCTGCTCTATTCTGTCTACGACGTCAGAACCGTCCACGCACACCGGGGGAGCACATGTCAGGATCGGCGCCCACCAGCGTTCTGCTCATCGATTCCCACCCGATCTCGCTGATCGGACTGCGCACCATTCTCGACGGCTGCCCCGACGTGCGTGTGGTCGGCGTCGCGCCGGACGGAGCCGCCGCGGCGGACCGCTACCGGGAGCTGCTGCCCGATGTCGTCGTCGTGAACTCGCACCGGAACGCGGCGGAGGCCCTGGCCGGCGTCGACGCGCTGTCCCGGGCGCGGCCGCCGCTGCCGGCTCCCAATGTGCTCGTCCTGGTGAACGATGTGGACGCGGCGGCGGGCCAGGTGCTGCGGGCCGGTGTGAAGGGACTGCTGTCGAGCGGGAGCAGCTCCCAGGAGCTCGCCGCGGCGGTCCGCATCATGGCCACCGGGCGGTCCCTGCTGATGCCCGCCGCGCGGCAGGAGCCCGGCGGCTCCCCGCTGGACCGGCTCACGGACCGGGAGCTGGAGGTCTTCCGTCTGGTCACCCGGGGATACAGCAACGCCGAGATCTCCCAGGAGCTGGCGTTGAGCCAGAGCACCGTGAAGTCCCACATTCAGAAGGCCATGGAGAAGCTGGGGCTTCGCAACCGTGTGCACGCGGTGATCTTCGCGTACGAGAAGGACATCATCCACGTCGGTCCCTGACCGACTCCCGCGCGCCGGACGGATCCGTGTCCCGCCGCTCCCCCGCGCGCAGTTGGGTGACCACCCGCCAGAGGTCGAACACATTGTGGTCCTCGACGACGAGTCCCCTCTCCACCCGCCAGAGCTGGATTCCCTCGGAGGTGACGGGGAGCCCGGTGGGAGGCACCCCGGCGTACTCGCCCACCTGGGTGGCCCGGACGGTGTACCAGCTCGCCACCCACGGCCCTTCGGCGATCTGGAGTTCGACCTCGACCCTGAGTCCGGAGAAGGCCGCGTGCCGGCGCAGCACGCTCCGCCGGGGGCCCTCGGGCCCCACGCGCTCGCCGCCGAGGATGAGGCCGGGGGCGAAGACCCGGTCCGCCGCTGCCACGTTCCCGCGGTTCCAGCCCTGGTCGAACCAGTATCGGGCGAGCGCCTTGTTGGCCTCCCGCACATCGCTCCCGTCGGTCGCGGACACGGCCCTCACCTGCCGGGCGCGGCGTCGGGGGCGGCCTGCGCCCCGCGCAGCGCGTCGAGACTCGCACGGCCGATCGTGCTCAGCTCCGTCAGGGGCGAGGCGGCCGCCCACTCCAGGAACTCCCCCATCTGCCGCCGGTCGGGATGGATGAACCGCTGGTTCACGTCCTTCCAGCCGAATCCCGGGGAGACCGCCTCGGATTCCCGGACGAGGGCGAGGATCCGGTCCGCGGCGGTGTCTCCGTCGACGAGGCCCTTCTCGTACTCCTCGCAGGACCGCGCCGTCGTGTCCAGCAGCGCCTTGAAGGCGTCGCTGTCGGGCCACCACAGTCCGGTGTGGGGAGCCTTCTCCAGGGCGTCGAAGACGCTGGGATCGCGGTCGGCGCGGAAGGCGCGCAGCGCGTTGTTGATCCGCAGGGTGCCGGGGGTGTTGCCGCTGCCCCAGACGCGGAACACGGCGTCCCACAGCCGGAAGTGGGAGAAGGAGATGAACGAGCAGTTGACGAGGGTGTCGTTGTGGTCGAGCAGTCCCTGCTCCAGCTCCTCCACATGGCGGAAGCGCTCGTCGCCGAAGTCGTCGTCCTCGATCGCGGCGAGCAGGCGCGGCGCCAGGGCGTGGATGATCTCGAAGGTGTTGGACATGCCGCGTGAGTAGAGAGGGTCCAGGAAGCCGGCGGCATGCGACATGAGGCACCAGCGACGCCCCACCGTCTTGCTGGACGAGTACTGGAGCCGTCCGGTCGACACCCACTCCCGGACCTTTCTGGCGCCCTCGAACTGCCGCCGCACCGCGGGGAAGCGCCGTACCAGGCGTTCGAACTCCTCCTCGGGTGTGATGTCCTCGGGCTTGGGATGGAGCCTCGGGTCGAGGGTGACGCCGACGCTGCACAGCGGGTTGCGGGAGCGTGGGTGGTTGTCGAAGGGGATGACCCAGAACCAGCCGCGTTCGAAGACATGGTGCAGGGTTCCCTCGTGCCAGGGCGCGGCCGGCCGGCTCGCCTCGGGGACGTCCACCACGTCGTCGAAGGGGCGTACCCCCACCATGTGGGTGAACAGGGAACGGGAGTGGTGCCGGAAGCGGGCGGGCCGCTCCCGCAGGTCGAGCTTCTCGGCCAGCGGTGAGCGGAAGCCGCTCGCGTCCACCAGGTAGCGGGCGCCGACGACATGGCCGTCGGTCCCGGTCAGGGTGACGCCGTCGTCACGGAGGTCGATGTCCCGGACCCGCCACCGCTGGCGTGTGTCACAGCCGTGGCGGACCGCGACATGGAAGAGATAGGCGTCGCTGTCCTGGCGGAAGAGGTGGCTGGCGGAGGTCAGCGCGTCGGGTATGACGAACTGGTGGCCTTCGGCGGGGTCCGGTTCCTGACCGGGCCGATGCAGCTGGAATCCGAAGTGCCTTTTGCGGCCGAAGGAGTTGCCGACCTGCTCGTTGATGGTGTCCGCGTCGGCCAGGGCCTCCAGCTCGGGCAGGTCGTGGCGTTCGGCGAGCACCTGGAGCCAGGCGATCATCTGGGGGATCATCGACTCCCCCACCGCGAAACGCGGGTGCGTGCCCGCGTCGACGAGGAGCACCTTCGCCCCGCTGCGGGCCAGTACGGCGCCGAGGGTGGATCCGGCGATCCCGGAGCCCAGGATCGCCACGTCGTAACTCGGCCTGTGTGTGGACACTGTCGGTTCCCTTCGCAGTCGTCGAGTCCCGGACGGGCGCTGTGCTCCGCACGTCCGCCCCACCAGCCTCGCGGCCGCCGATGAAGGCGAGAGAAAGTACGGGTAAGCCACCGCCCCCGCTCGGGGGCGGTGGCTCGCCGGTCAGACGGGGCCCGGTCGGCCAGATTCGGAGGAGCGGGCGCCGGCCGGTTCGGTCACCGGGTCCTCGGAGCGGCCCTCCGTCTCGGGCCGGGAGGCGGAGGGGGACCTCGGGCCGGGAGTCCGTCCGGGGGCGGTGACGAGCAGCCGGCCCAGGGCGCGCGGGAACCACCAGTTGGACCGCCCCAGCAGGGTGACGAGCGCCGGGGTGAGCAGCCCGCGGACCACGGTGGCGTCGATGATGATGCCCGCCGCCAGCGCGGTGGCGAACACCTTCACATCGGTGATCGGGATACTGGCCAGCGCGGTGAAGGCCAGGAAGAGGATGAGCGCCGCTGAGGTGACGAGCCGTCCCGTGCGGCTGATGCCGGTGACCACCGACGGGATCGTGGTGTCGGTCCCGCCCTTCGCGGCCAGTTCGAGGTGGGTCTCGCGGATCCGGTGGAGGATGAACACCTCGTAGTCCATGGAGAGCCCGAAGAGGAACGCGAAGACCGCCATGGGGATCCAGATGGTCACCGCTCCGACGGCGGGGGTGTCGAACAGCAGCTCGCTGCCGTAGCCCTTCTGCCAGATGAGAACGACCACTCCGTACGCGGCGCAGGTGGAGAGGGCGTTGAGCACCAGCGCCTTCAGCGGCAGCACCACCGAGCGCAGGGTGCGGGCCAGGACGATGAAGGTGAGCAGGCCGACGAAGATCAGAATGGGGCCGAGCGATCCGTACACGGCGTCGATGAAGTCGGCGTCCTGCGCCGGGCCGCCGCCCGCGAGCCCGCCCGCCGTCTCCCGGGCCGTGTCCACGACACGGGTGACGGCGTCGCGGCCGTCCCCGCTCGACGGGTCCGCCGAGGTCCACACATCGACGATGCGCCGGCCGTCGCCCTGCCACTCCTGCGGGGCGACGGAGCCCGCGACGCCTTCGATGCCGGCGAGCTTCTCGTTCACCGACTCGGCGGAGCCGGCGTCCACCAGGACCTCGACCGGGCGCGCGATGCCCTCGCCGAAGCCGGCGTCCACGATCCGCTCGAACGCCGCGGCGGGCTGTCCGCCCTTGGCGAGGGTCGAGGTGGCCGGCTGGCCGAGGCTCAGAGCGAGCACCGGCGCCGCCAGGGCCAGCAGGACCGCGCCGCTGAGCAGCGCGGAGAGCGCGGGCCGGCGCGTGGTGAAGCGGGCGATCCGGCCCCACATCCCGCTGTCGGGCCGGTACGCGCGGCGCGGCCGGTCGAGCTTGTCGCCCCAGGCGTAGAGCAGCACGGGCAGCAGGGTGAGCGCGACGGCGACGCTGACCAGCGGGATGAGCAGGCCGGCGTATCCGACGCTGCGCAGGAACGGCACCGGCAGGACGACGAGGGCGGCGAGCGAGATGGCCACGGTGGCCCCGCTGAGCGCGACCGCGTGGCCCGCGCTGTTCAGGGAGCGCACGATCGCCTCCTTGCGCGCCTCGGGATCGGGGCCGTCGGCGCCGGGCTTGTAGCGCTCCTCCCGCCAGCGGGTGACCACCAGCAGCGCGTAGTCGATCGCGATGCCCAGGCCGATGAGCGCGACCAGGAACTGGACGATGAAGGACACGTCGGTGATGCCGGTGATCCCCCGGACCAGGAGGAAGGTGGTGGGAATGGCCACCGCGGCCATCAGCAGCGGCACGATGGCGAGTCCGCTGGTGAAGACCAGCGCGAGGACGACGAGGGCGCCGAGGGCGCCGATCAGGGTCTCGTAGATCGGGCCGCGCTGGGCTCCGCTGTCCCGTCCGGAGAGGACGGGCTGGCCGGTCAGCTCGACCTGCGCGCCGGAGATCTTCGTCTGTTCGACGGTCTTCTTGATGGCCGGAAGCGACTGCTCGTACGGCGCGTTGGTCGGGTTGGCGGGCGGGTAGACGAGCGCGACCGTGGTGCGCCTGTCCTCGGAGAGCAGGGAGTCGTCGCCGGTGCTCGCGTAGGAGACGCTGCGGCCGCCCTCGGGCGTGACCTTGGCGATCAGGTCGCCCCACTGTCCGCGTACGTCCGGGCTGTCGGCGGCGACGCCCTCGGGCAGGGTCACCACGAGCAGCAGCGGAGCGTTCTTCCCTCCGGTCTGCGCGAAGCGCTGGGCGAGAGTGTCGTTCGCCTCCTGGGCCGGCTTGCCCGGGAGACGCGACTCGTAGGTGAGCCTGTCGATCGTGCCGCTGGTCATGGCGCCCCCGACGAGGAAGAGCACCAGCCAGACGAGGACCACGGGCCACCGATGGGCGAGCACCCATCGCGTCATGCGCTCCACGGTTCAACCTCCTGTAGGGACGCTATTGTGTAGCCATGCTACTTATGAAGCTCAAGGTAGCCCTCCGCGCGGCGGGATGGCAACCTCAATCCCCTTGCGATACAGGCTGTTTGACGCTCCATCAGCGTCCGGGTACGCCAAGAGCCCCCGGCGGGAGCGACACCGAGTGAGGTGTCGCTCCCGCCGGGGGCTCTTGTCCCGGACCGTGCGCGGCGGGCCGCGCGGGCGGGCTACTTCGGCGAGCCGGTCCCCCGCACGACGGCGAAGAAGCGCTTCAGGCCCAGACCGAAGTACGCGCCCGCGAGGACCGTGAGGGTGGCCGGAATGGAGACCATCGGCCAGTCCAGGGAATCGGGATGGCTCAGACCCCGGTTGAGCAACAGCAGGACGAGCGCGCCGAGCACACAGAGCAGGCCGATCAGGGCGGCGAACGTGCCGGTGGTGACCGTGCTGTCCCGCTCGGCCGCCGCCGCCGCGATGCCGCTGCCCTTGCGCAGCCCGGACAGCGCTCCGGCCAGGGAGAGCACACAGCCGAACGCCACGATCGACAGACCCGTCAGCAGCGTCGGCGGATGGCGGTACGCCCACGGGCCGGCCGGGCCCCCGAGCAGCGCGCACGCCCAGGTCGCCGCCAGCAGCGGCAGCACGCACACCGTCCGGACGGAGAGCCGGTTGGCGCTGATGCGCAGCGTGGCGTCGTTGTAGGCGCGGGCGACCTCGACGGGCGGCCCCCATTCCCGGACGGCCCGGTGCGCCGCCTCCTCGGCGTCGGGGCAGTCGTCGAGATTGCCCTCGGCCGCGCACTGGAGGCCGTCGAGCACCTCGTCGATGATCGCGGTCCGCCGGGAGTCCGGCCCGACGAGATGCCGGGCCAGATGATCGGTGTAGCGCTGGATCACCGCCCCTTCTGTCACGCCTTCCCTCCCAGCACCACCGAGATGACCGAAGAGACCTCCTGCCAGGCCATGCGCTTGTCGGCCAGGGCACGGCGTCCGGCCGTCGTGAGGAAGTAGTTGCGGCGGCGGCGGCCGTTGTGACGCACCCATTCGCTGCCGACCAGCCCCGCGGCCTCCAGCCGGTGCAGCGCCGGATACACCGTGCCGGTCGGCAGGTTGATGGCGTCACCGCTTCGGCGCTTGAGTTCCTCGATCACCGCATATCCATGCAGCTGCTCCTGCTCCAGCACAGACAGCAGCATCCCTTCCAGGTTCCCTCTCAGGGTTTCTGCCTTCATGTATAACCACATTACACATCACGTCCCGAACCGGACACGGTCCGCCGCGACGCCGCCCCACCGTCGTTCGCCCTCACGTCGGCCGCGCGAACACGGCCTGCCGCGAGACGAGTTCGGGGCCGCCGCCGCGGAGTGCGACGGCTTCCCGGGGCGACCTGGCGGCTCGGCGCTTCTCCCTTGATGACGTTCCCCCGTCTCATGACGCTCGCCCGTCTCTGGAACCGGCCGGGGGCGCGGCGGCGTCCCGCTTCGACCGACTCGTCACCGGGCTGCTTCCGGCGGGTACGGACCAGGAGCGGGTCGACGGCTTCAGCCTAGGATTCGGCCGGGTTGCCGTCATCGCCCATATTGCCCATGCGCCCAGGCGCTCCCGGCAACCGGCTGCGGCACGGCCGGGAGGCGTGGCGTACGGGCCGGGGCAGCGTCCGGAGAGAGTACGCGGCACCCGGGCCACGTACGCGGACAGTTCCGCCTTTCCGTCCGCGATGATCAGTCACTCCCATTCCGTTTCCGTACGGATATCTTCATCCAGTCGCCCGTTCTCCCCAAAGGCCGCACGAAGGTCGCACGAAGGTGGCCGCCAGCGTCAATCCTCGCCTTCGATACGGACTTCGGGGAAACCTTCACCGGTGTACTCCTTCCGCTCCGGAGAAGCGGCCGCACCCCTAATCCGAAGGGCCGCGACACCGGTCCGGGTAGGGGTCACGTTAGGGGTGCACAAACGGTTTTGATCTATCCATCATCGATACAGTCGCCCTCAACACCCTCTCCGAGCCGGAGCCGCACATGACTGGTTCCTTGATCCGAACATTCCGGTACGAACGTCGCCATCGCGCGGATCGCGGGCCCGGCAGCTGTGCATTCGGCGCGCATTTCGATCTTCGGGACCCAAGAAGGCCCGCCCGGGCGGCCTTCAGGCCGAATCCCGCACGCCTCCCAATGCCCTTTCTGCTCGCTTCAGACACCGCCGGACCGGGGAATCACCCGGAGATGCCCCCAGCGCATCGCCCCCGTTCCCCAGTCATATGAAGCTCATTTCCGGCGTGGTGACCGACCACCAAGAAGAGGAAGTCCACACAATGGAGCACCTGACTCAGCGCGCGGTCGCCACGATGCGGGAGCGTTACCACGAGCCTCTCGGGCTCGACGATCTCGCCCGCTCCGCGATGGTCAGCAAGTTCTACTTCCTACGGGTATTCCGGCGGACCACCGGCGTGACGCCCGGCCGCTTTCTGGCCGCCGTGCGTCTGCACGAGGCCAAACGACTGCTGGTCAGCACCTCGTTCAGCGTGGCCGACGTTTCCGCGCGGGTCTGCTACAGCAGCGCCGGCACCTTCTCGCGGCGCTTCACCGCCGCCGTGGGCCTCTCGCCGACCCAGTACCGAAGGGTCGGTCGGGGCGGATTCGCCGAGCATCCGGGGATCGCCCCGCCACCGCTCCCACCAGGGCCGCTCGGCACCGTCTCCGGTACGGCGGACGTCCTGGGGAATCCTCTGTCGCCCGTTCGCCTCGGCGTTTTCGACGGCCCGATCCTTCAGGGCCGGCCCGTCGCCTGGTCCACGCTCGACGGAGCGGGCCCCTTCCACCTCGGCCGTGTGCCGCCGGGCACCTGGTACCTGCACGCCGTGGCGCTCGGCTCACACCTCCCGGCCGAGCGGCTGAACGGCCCTCCGCTGCTCGTCGGCACCGTGGGCCCCGTACAGATCGACGCCGGCGCCCATGTCCGCCTCGACCTCGCCGTGCAGCAGGAGAACTCGACCCACCCACCCGTACTCCTCGCCCTGCCCGACCTGCCCCCGCCCCACCCCTCTGCCCCACCCGCCCCCACCCACCGATCCACCATCATGATCCCGAAACAGCGCGCTTCCGACCTCCACCCCGCCCCCCGCCTGGCCACCGCCTGACCAACCCCGGCCTGGCTGGACCGCGCGACGCACCGCCCGGCGGGCGGGCCGACCGCCACGCCGCCCGGCGCGCGATCTCCAGACGCGCCGTCGGCGAGGACTCGTCCGAGCGATCTCCGAGGCGACGGATCAAGATCCTCAAGCGCCGGCTGTTCGGCCGCGCTGGTTCGCTCTGTTGCGCAAGCGCGTACCGAATCGCCCAGTGATCGCAGTGTCAGCGGCTGATGCGAGGATCCCAGCGCAACGATACGAGGAGATCAGCATGGGCACCTGGGACACTGGCCCCTTCGACAACGACACTGCCGCGGATTTCGCCGATGCTCTCGACGACGCTGCGCCGGCGGAACGCGAGGTCCTGGTCCGCGGCGTACTCACACGAACCGTCGACGCCGGCGGCTGGCTCAACGAAGGTGAAGAAGCGGTGGCCGCCGCCGCACTGATCGCGGCGCAATGCCCCGGCGATGGCCCGGTCGACATGCCCTACGGCCCCGAAACACCCATGCCCTCATTCCGGATGATCTTCGGCTGCTCGCAGACGAAGCCCTTGCCCGCGTCATCAGCGACGAGGCCGGGCCGGCCTCGAACTGGGTCAGCCCGCAAGACTGGATGCAATGGCGGGCCAACCTCAACCGCCTTCGAGCAGTCCTTGTCCCGCCGTCTCCGTGCATCCCATTGTTCGATGCCGAGCAATGACAGATTGTCACCCGCCACAGAACCTGGTTGGAGCAGCGCATGGCTCCTGACGCGTGTGCAGATGGTATGAGATTAGAGGGCACGGTTAGGGCATGGATAGTGCCATGGCCGGCGGGCAGGTCGCTCCCTCAATCCGATCACCTCTGCGCTGATGATCGCGTCAGGTGGGCACGTTGTCTGAACTACGAACCGATCGTCTTGTGCTCCGCGGGTGACGGGAATCCGAATTCGGCCCGTGGGCGGCGATGAATGCCGAAATCGAGGTCCGCCAGTACTGCTCGGATGTGCTGACGCGTGAGCAGAGCGAGGCGTCCGCAGCCCGCTTCCAAGCCTATCTCGCCCAGCGAGGCTGGGGCTGCGGTGGAGGTGGCGTTGGCCGGCGAGTTCGACCGGATCCAGCAGGGGACAGCGGCCTGCCGGGTCGTAGATCAGACGGTCTCGGCCGGTTCCTCGGCTCGCGCGGCGGGTGCCGGCGCGGCGGCAGGAGTCGGTGCCGGTCTCGATGGAGGACCACATCTCAGTGAGGTGATCTGATGCTGCGGCCGCGATGCCGTCCTCCGCCTCGGCGCGACCGTGGGAGGCGGACTCCATCTACCCCGGGTTCGATCGTCCACCACGGTCAGGGCCGTGACCGCCTGACACACACGGTTCACCACGACAACGGACTCCGCTTCCGTGCGTCGGCCAGACGTAGCAGCAGCACCTGGGCGCGCCGATGCGTCCAGAGCCTTCCCGGCCCTGCCCGTCGACCACAGGGGCGCAGGGGCGCAGGGGCGCAGGCCAGTGCCGAACCGGAAGATCTCCTCGACGGCTGGTGTCGACAGGCCGCGCTCAGTCATCTCGCAGTCGTCCAGGGCGAACCATTCGATGGTTCGGGCGAACGCCTCGGCGCCAATCCGAACGCGGCGGCCGATGCCCTCGCTGTCCAGGCGGAGGCGGTGCATGTACCAGCGGTGGAGCAAGCCTCCCGGTCCACCGGCACCGGCGGGCCCAGCACCGGTTCCGGCGAGCCGGGTCCGGTCTCAAACTGGGTTCACCGCTTGGCCAGGTGCACGCACATTCCACGCTGCCGTCGGCGAACGTCCACAGCAGAGCCGAGGGGTGTCCCGCCGGGCCGTATCGGCTGCTACAGGCATCGGCGTAGATCCGTGCGTCGGAGATCTTCGAGTGGAAGCTCTTCCGCGGGTCGGCCCGCCCGACTCGGCCCATAACTTCCGCAGCCCCGCAGCGAGCCCCTGCACCGGCCCCGCCGCCGGGTCCAGTTCCCTCTCCGGACGCCCCATGAACCTCGTCTGGCCGGCTCACCGCAGTAACAACAAGGCGCAGGATCACAGAGTTCACAGCGGCTGTGCCGACCCGCTCCTCGCGGGGCGTGACCGCGCTCCGGCTCCGACCGGTACGGATCTGCGACCGAGCCGGGATCCGGGCCGAACGGGGCTCGGGTACTTCGTTGGCGGGGTCCGGCGATGGCCTCGCGTCGACGGAACCAGTGGTCCCCATGAGATCACTCATGCAAGGGTGACTATCGGATTATCACATTACTTGCGGGAACGGGGGTGCTGCGTCGTGGGGTACACGATTCCCGAGGGCGTCGACACCATGCTGGACGTCGTTGGTGTGGGTTGGCCCAACATCGACGAGGACGCTTATCGGGATATGGCCGGGGAGCTCAGGGAGTTCGCGGTCGACGCGGACGACGACGCGGGCGCCGCTCATGGACATGTTCAGCGGCTGTTGTCGACGGGTTCGAGTGAGTCGCTGACTGCCCTGGACAAGCATTGGAAGAAGGTCCGGGCCAAAAATGGGGACCTGGCGGAGGCGGCACGGATCATCGCCGGTGCGCTGGACCGGGTCGCGGACATCATCGTCGCCCGCAAAGTCGCCGCCGTCGCCGAGCTGGCCGATCTGTGTGCGACGGTCGGAATCGCGCTGGCCGCGGCTCCTTTCACGATGGGTCTGACGGCGCTGCTGGCGGGCGGGAAGATCGTGGCGACGCGGATAGCCTTCAAGGCGATCATGAAGGAGATGGCCGAGGCTGCCGTGGCGGAGATAACCGCGGTCCTCATGCAGCCGGCCGTGGCGGCTTTGGAGAGCATCGTCACGGATCTGGTGATTCAGACCGCGATGGACGTCACCGGGCAGCAGAACGGCGTTGGCGCCGACGGGGCAGTGCAGGCGGGCGAGGGTGGTGTGCGGCTGAACTCCTCCGGGGGCCCTGGTCCGGGAGGCGGGCTGGGGATCGATCACGACGCGCACACCAGCACAGGCGGAAGGCTCGCCGGAGTTCAGGTCTCCATGCAGGACCGGGCAGCCGGCAAGATCGGGAAGGCCAGGGGGCACCATGGCCGGGCGAAGGGGAGGGACTCTCTCACCGCGGTTCTCGACTCCGTCATCGAAGGGGTGGTGGAGAGGCTCTCCAAGGCACACAGTCATCTCGGCAGGCATGTGGGGAAGGATCTTCCCGACGCCATCGGCCAGGGTTCCAAGACCCATAGAGGCACGGACCAGGATGCCCGTGACAGCATCAACAAGATCAAGGGCGGGAAGCGTGACGGCGGCGGTCTCGATGGTCTGAAGCCGTCGTCAGGGCCCGTAAGCCGCTTCCCGAAATCGCTGGCGAATGCCGGAGAACGCGCACGTGAGCTGGCCATGTCCCTGCTCAGCCGCCGCTGTAAGACCGATCCGGTGGACGTCTCCAGCGGTGAGATGATCATCTCTCAGACGGACCTGGTTCTGCCGGGCATCCTGTCACTGCTTCTCCGGCGAACCCACGTTTCCGGCTACGCGTACGGCCACTGCCACGGTGTGAGCTGGGCCTCCAGCTTCGACGAGCGGCTCCAGCCGACCGGCCCCGGCGCGACATGGGCCCGTGACGACGGCTCGGTGCTCGTTTATCCGAGCCTGCCCCAGGAACCTGGCCAGGAGGTCCTCCCGCTCGAGGGAGACCGGTTCCCGTTGTCCCTCGCCGGGCAGAGCCCCCTGGGGGACGTCACCTACGCGGTGCTCGACCCCCGGGCAGGCCTGACCCGACGCTTCACCGGCACCCCTTACCGGGCAGGTGGGCTGTACTGGCTGGGCGAGATCGAAGACCGCAACGGCAACACTGTCCGGATCAGCCGCGCCGAGGACGGACTGCCCACGGCCGTGCTCCACGAGGGCGGCTACCGGGTACGCGTCGTCACGGACGCCAGTCTCGGCCGGGTCACCGCCCTGGAGGTACAGACTCCTCAGGGGATGGTCCGCGTCGCCTCTTTCGGATACGACGGAGAGCGGAACCTGGAGTCGGTCTCCGGCTCTTCCGAAGTACCCCTGCGCTTCACCTACGACGGGGACCACCGTGTCACGTCGTGGACCGACCGTAACGGTCACACCTACTCCTACGTCTACGACACCGCGGGCCGGGTGGTGGAGACCATCGGCCCGGACGGGGCATTGTCCTCCCGCTTCTCCTACGACCCCGACGCTCGTGTCACCCGGTTCACCGACTCGACAGGGGCGGTGACGATCACCCGGTTCAACAGTCTCGGCCAGACCGTTTCCGAGACCGATCCACTCGGCCACACGGTGCACTTCTCCTGGGACCGTTACGACAACCTGCTCTCCCGCACCGACGAACTGGGCAATACCGCCGAGTTCACCTACGACGAGCGCGGTGACCTGGTCGCCATGCTCCTGCCCGACGGGCGCCGTGCTTCGGCCGTCTACGATGAGCGGCATCTGCCCGTATCAGTCGCAGGGCCGGACGGTTCCGTCTGGCGGCAGGCCTTCGACGACCGGGGGAATCGGATATCGGTGACGGCCCCGGACGGAACGTCGATCAGCTACGCCCACGACGCGACGGGCGCCTGCACCGCGGTGACCTTCCCCAACGGCATGACGGAGCGGCGCGTCAACAATCCCGCGGGACTCACTGTGGCAGCCAC
The DNA here is from genome assembly GCF_043080985.1 of Streptomyces sp. NPDC014894. Lineage (NCBI taxonomy): Bacteria > Bacillati > Actinomycetota > Actinomycetes > Kitasatosporales > Streptomycetaceae > Streptomyces > Streptomyces sp. NPDC014894. The sequence goes on along the minus strand of NZ_JBIBWD010000002.1, from coordinate 379,974 downwards.
GGATTCCCAGGGAGCCACGTACACCCTCACCCGGGATGCCTTCGGACGGCCCTGCGAGTCGGCCGACGCGTCGGGTTCCGTCACTCGGCTGGAATGGACGCCGGAGGGCTGGCTTTCCCAGCGGACTGCCCCGGACGGGACCACCGAGTCCTGGACCTGGGACGAGGAGGGCAACTGCCTCTCGCACACCAATCCCGTGGGCGGCACGGTCCACTTCGAGTACACCTGGTTCGATCTGCCGGCCGCACGTACGGGTGTGGACGGGGCTCGCTACGAATTCGCCTACGACACGGAGCTGCGGATAACCGGAGTCCGCAACCCACAGGGCCTTACATGGGCCTATACGTACGGCCCGACCGGGCTGGTGACGTCTGAGAAGGACTTCGACGGCCGTGCGACGAGCTATGAACACGACGCGGCCGGACGGCTCGTCGCCCGCACCACTCCGTCCGGCCACCACGTCGCCATGGCCTACGACACCCTCGGCAATCTCCTCGAGAAGAACGCCGACGGGACGGTCACCCGCTTCACCTACGACGCGGGTGACCGGCTGACCCGAGCTGAGACACCAGCATCCACCCTCGTCCTGGAGCGCGACGCGATGGGCCGTCTGTTGGCGGAAACAGTCGACGGCCGCACCATGCGGCTCAGTTACGACGACCAGGGCGAGCTGATCTCTCGCACCACACCCACCGGTGCCGTCACGTCGTACACGTACGATGCGGGCGGCAACCGGACCCGTGTCTCGGTGAACGGACACGCCATCGACTTCACCCGCGACCTGCTGGGCCGTGAACTGACCCGCACCTTCGGCCCCACCGCCACCGTGACACTCGCCTCCGCCTGGGACGCCATCGGCCGTCTGACCAACCAGACCGTGTCGACGGACCGGCAGGTCATTCGCTCCCGGGCCTTCGGCTATCGCGCCGACGGGCTGCTCACCTCGGCGACGGACGAACTCAGCGGGCTCACCACCCGATACGACCTCGACCCGCTGGGACGGCCGCTCAAGGTCACCGTGGAAGACTGGTCGGAGCGGTACAGCTACGACGCCGCTGGGAACCAGACCGGCGCCCAGTGGCCCGATCAGGCCCACCACTTGGAGAGTCGTGGGGAGAGAGTCTACGAGGGCACGCGCCTGGTCTCCGCGGGCGGCCTGCGCTATGAGTACGACGAGGCCGGCCGTGTCGTCCTGCGGCAGAAGAAGCGCCTGTCCCGAAAGCCCGACACCTGGCGCTACACCTGGGACGCCGAGGACCGGCTCATCTCCTGCACCACCCCGGACGGCACGCTCTGGCGCTACACCTACGACCCCATCGGCCGGCGTACCGCCAAACAGCGCATGGCCGCCGACGGCACCACGGTCGTCGCCGCGGTCCTGTTCTGCTGGGAGGACACCCGGCTGGCCGAACAGACCGACCTCGCCTCCGGTGTCACCCTCACCTGGGACCACGAGGGCTACCGCCCAATCTCTCAGCTGGAGCGCCGCACTCTCGACGACGGAGCCCGACAGGACCAGCACGACGAGGTCGACACCCGCTTCTTCGCCATCGTCACCGACCTGATCGGCACACCCACCGAACTGGTCGACGAGCAGGGAGAGGTCGCCTGGCACAACCGCTCCACCGTCTGGGGCGTCACGGCCTGGAACCGCGACGCCACCGCATACACCCCGCTGCGCTTCCCCGGCCAGTACGACGACCCGGAGACCGGCCTGCACTACAACGTCTACCGGCACTACGATCCACAGACCGCCCGCTACGTGTCGTCCGATCCGCTGGGGCTCGCGCCCGCCGCCAATCCGGCCGCTTACGTCACCAATCCGCACACTTGGATGGATCCCGAGGGGCTGATAGCCAAGGGGTGCACCGAGAACGGCGGCTGGTACGGCGGTCTGCTGCCGGCCAACGAGAGAGCGGACGGGACACGATTCCCCAGCGCGATGGAGGTCAACCACATCCCGCCCAAGGCCGCATGGAAGCAGGTCATCGAACCGGGCTTCTACATCGCGAACAAACCGCACAAGAAGCAGAAGGTCAACAACGGACCGGCCATCCGCATGGAGCGCCCCGACCACAAGAAGCTGAACAGCACCGACAACGACCTGGTGGCCCAGGCGTGGCACCAGTGGCAGCGCGAACTGATCAGCCAGGGACGGCTCACCGAGGCCATGCGGATGGACATCGACGACATCAAGCATAAGTTCCCCGAGAAGTATGACGACCACATCCGCGACATGGTGGAGAGCCTGAAAGACAACAAGAATCTCCAGGCGCTGCTCACCAAAAAGGGCTGGACCATCGACGAAGCCGAACTGCTGCGATGAGGTCTCCTCTGCGAACTGCCCCCTGCAAGGCCGGAACGCGGGGCAATGCGGCACAGTAGGGGTCGGTACGTATCAGCAGGCTGGAAAGGACGACGATGATTCTGGAGATGCTGCCGGAGGCAGGAGTCGCCACACTCAGACTCGGCATGTCCGCTCGTGAGGCAGTCGAGGCCGCGCGCGACCTCGGCTTCGCCCCGTCGGAACCGGACTACGGCGACGCCCCCGGACAAGTGCTCTGCGAGCACAGCCAGTCCCAGACGGAATTCAACCTCGGCTTCACCAAGGGCGTGCTGACCGACATCCACGTCTACCGGTTCCGCGTCGAGGAAGCGGACCTGACGTTCCTCCTCGACGGTCTGGACATCTTCCGCACCCCCAGCGAAGAACTGCTGGAACGCCTGGAGGAACGAGGCCACACGGTCGAACAGAACGATGACGGAGTGGACACCCTTCCCGACCTCAAGGTGATCCTGTCGAACGAGAGCAGCTTCGAGTACCCCGCGGACGAGGAGGGTGATCCGATCTACTTCGACTACGCCCTCGTCACCTCGGTGAACTTCCAGGGACCGCGCGGGGACTGACACCGACGCTCAGTACAGCCGCCCTCGCCCGGTCACCCCGGCCCCTGGGCAAGCCCTGCCCCTGCGCGGACGCCGGGCCCGTCATCTTGGGAGCGCCGTACCCACCGGAGCAGGCGTTCGCCGTGGCCCCCAAGGCCGGGCGGACGCCCCCAGGTGCGAGGGGGCGGAGGTGCCAGAACGCCAGGGCGCACGGCCGTGACACAGTTTCGTCGCCCATGTGGTGCACGCGGCTTCGGAGGTTCGGCATGAGCGGAGCCTCCGCGAGGCCGGTAGGTTCTCTGCGGTGACTTCGATGGAGACGCAGGGCCTCGTGTCGATGAGCGACGGGGCGCGGGTGCGCTGGGCAGCGCTGGGAGAGATCGGCGGGGAGCCGCCCGTGGTCATGCTCCATGGCGGTCCGGGGCTGCCGGACTACCTGGGCGATGTGGCCGTCATGGTCGCGGATCTCGCGCCCGTGTACCGGTACGACCAGCGTGGTACGGGCCGGTCGACGTGGCGGGGGCGTCATCGTCTCGCACGGCATGTCGAGGATCTGGCCGAGCTGCTCGACGCGTGGGACGTGTCCGGGGCCGTGCTGATCGGGCATTCCTACGGCGCCGACCTGGCGAGCCGGTTCTGTCTGGCGCACCCTGACCGGGTCGCCGCGATGCTGCTGATGTGCGGGCCGTTCGTGGGTGACTGGCGCGCCGGGTACCGGGCGGAGCGCGATCGGCGTATGTCGGCGGCGCAGCGGGAGCGGCTGCGCGCCTTGGAGGGGTTGCCGGACCGTACGGAGGAACAGGAGGTCGAGCTGCTCACGCTGGCCTGGTTCACCGATCACGCCGACCCGGAACGCGGTCGGCACTGGGCCGCGCGGGCCGCCCGGCGGCGTCGCCCCGTGAACTGGACCATGAACGGCGAACTCGGCGGGGAAGGAAGCGCGGACTCGCTCGATGAGCGTCTGGCCGAGCTGCGCGCGTGCATGCCCGCGCGGACCGAGCTTCTCGGCGGGGCCGGTGACCCCCGTCCTGTGCAGGCTCTCGCGTCGCTCGCGCTCCGGCTCGGTCTTCCGCTGACGCGGATCGAGGGCGCCGGGCACGAGCCCTGGCTGGAGCGGCCGGACGCCGTGCGCGGGCAGCTTCGGCGATTCGTGCGCGGCGCGGTGGGCGCGTAAGGCCTCACAGCTCTCGCCCGGTGGCGGACGCCTCCCGCCGGTCCGAGGGGCGCAGACGTGCGCTGCCCGGTGTGGAGACCGCGAACCGACCGGAAGGCGTCACCGAACGGGACCGACGGGTGCGCACATGAGGGGCCTGGGCAGGCCGACCGGGACCGTGGGCAGTGGACCGGGCCGTCCCGTCATCCCCGCGATGGCCGGGAGGACGGCCATTCGTCCTCCAGGATGCTGAACATGTCGGAGTCTCGCCAACCGTCCCGGATCAGCGCGGTGTGACGATGACGCCCTTCCCAGGTCATGCCGAGCTTGCCGAGCACCCGTGCCGATCCGAGATTCCGCGGGTCGCAGGTCGCGTAGACGCGATGGAGTTCAAGGTCCTCGAAGCCTCGCGTCAGCAGCTCGCCGCCGATCGCCGTGCCGACGCCCTGTCCCCAGACCCGGGGATGCACCGCGTAGGTGATCTCGCCCTGGCGCTTCGCCCGGCTCCGGACATGAAGCTCCCCCATGCCGACCACGTCGCCGTCCACACGGGCCACGGAGGCGAATCGCCGCTGAGGTGTGTGCGACCAGGCCTCGACCGCGGTCTGCACGAAGGCGCGCGTCTGCTCCTCGGTGTTCGGTCCCCAGCTCTGGAAGCGGCAGACCTCGGCGAGGGAGGCCCAGGAGTGGACGGCTCGCCAGTCCGCGAGCCGGATTCTGCTCAAGGTCACCGATTTCCGCGCCACAAGCCGATCCTGCCAGACGCGGTCGCGCCCGCCTGGCGTCCTGCGAGCAACCGCGCGGTCCGGCCAGGGACTGAGAGTCCGGTGCTTATACCTTGCTCGCGACCACCATGTAGTTCTCGGCCTCAGGATCGAACGTGCTCAGTTCCGTTTGGAGTCCGACCCGGTGCAGCTCGACTTCGAGTTCCTCGTACCGGTAGGGCCAGCAGGACAGCAGTTCCGAGCGGACGAGAACCAAGCCGGTCGCATCAACTTGCGCGATCGCGATCTCGATGTGGTGCTCCTCCTCCCAATGCGGCGCGATCTCCCAGCGGTAGACCACGACGGCATCGCGACCGTTCCGGCGGACGAGTCGGTCGCTGATCTCCAGCCGGGAACCTCTGGCCCTCACGAGTTCCCACGTGCGGGATGTGAGTACCAGGCGGCCGCCGGGGCGCAGAAGCCGTGACATCGAATCCAGGGCAGCACCCCTGCCTGTCGCGCCCGCGGCATGGTGAAGCGAGTTGCCGACGCAGAACACCATGTCGAACGTGTTGTCCCGGAAATGGTCGGGCAACTCTTCCCAGTTCGCCCGTACGGCCCGGACGGATGTCCCGAACTCCTCGGACAGCTCTGCGGTCCGACGAACCATCGCCTCGCTGGCGTCAGTCGCGACAACCTGCATCCCACGACCGGCAAGGCCGACCGCCAGCTGTCCGGTTCCGCACGAACAGTCGAGGACGTGAGCGTTCGACGGCAGGAGATCGAGGACGTCGTCGAACGACGCGGCGAACTCGGCCGGAGGCAGCTTCGCATCCGAGATGAGCCATTCGTACACCTCGGCTAGTACGTCATAGCCTGTCACGACCACTACCTCCGTCACGCGGCAGACTCACGGTAGGACGTCAGTCCATCAGCGGAGCGAGCCGGGCACCATGGGTTTTCCGCAAGGACGGTTCGTGCTGCGAGTGTTGCTGTTCGACGTGGATTCGGTGAAGTCCCCGGTCGTGATCAGACAGACGTCGTCGGCGGGCGCAGCTCGCTCCGTTCGGCGCGCCGCCGCCCGGAGCCGGGCCACCAGCTCGTCCATGCCGAACGGCTTGGTGAGGAAGTCGTCCGCACCCGCGTCCAGCGGCTCGACCTTCTCCTCGGAGGTCCGCCGGGCCGAGACCACGATGATCGGCGCCCGGCTCCAGCGGCGGAGGCGCGTCCACCACCAGCACCCTGGGCACCGCTGTACCGCCTTTCTGTTCGCGCGGGGCCGCTGTAGTGGGTCGCGCCGGGGCCTCGGGCGCGGAGCACGCCTCCGGCCGCCGGGCACTCCGCCCTCCGCCTTCCGCCTTACGCCTTACGCAGCACCGGCGCCTGTCGCGCTCGCCGTGGAGCCGGAGTTCCCCGGTCCCGGGAGAGACCTCTGGGAGGAAACCGTCTGTGCCGACCCGTCCGCGCCTCCTTGACGTCGCCCGTACGACCTTTGGCGCGTCCTTGACGGGTCCTCTACGCGGGGCGATCACCCGGGCTCGCGGATCGCCGGGCACACAGGCCGCCGGGCTCGCGGATCGCCGGCCGCACGGACCGCCCGGCGCACGGACCGCCGGCGGCACGGACCGCCCGGCGCACGGACCGCTGGCGGCACGGACCGCCCAACCCCGACGCGAAGTGATCAGCGCGCCGAGCAGCTGCTCCACCGATCCGGCCGACCGGGCCCGGACACCCACCGGCCATGGCGGCCTGGGAGCCCGGCCGGCCGCCGGGGGCCTGTGAGGATGGAGGGACACACCGGCCGCCGCGAGGGCGGCCGGTTCGGAACAGGGAGTGCGCGGTGTCGCAGGAGCCGGCGGGTCTGGTCGAGCGGATGGAGCGGCACCAGGTCGCGGTGTATCTCGGCGCGATGGCGGCGGGCGCGCTGGTGGGCCGGGCGGCGCCTGCCGCGGGGCCGGGGCTGGAGCACGCGATCAACCCGGTCCTCGGCGCGCTGCTGTTCGTCACCTTCCTCCAGGTCCCGGCGGCCGAGTTGCTGCGTTCGCTGCGGGACGGGCGGTTCCTGTCCGCCGCCCTGGCGGTGAACTTCCTGGTCGTGCCGCTGGTGGTCGCGGCGATGTTCGCGTTCCTGCCCGCCGACCAGGCGGTGCGGATCGGCGTCCTGCTGGTGCTGCTGTGCCCGTGCGTGGACTACGTGATCGTCTTCTCGGGGCTGGCGGGCGGATCGAGCCGCCGTCTGCTGGCCGCGACCCCGCTGCTGCTGGTCGCGCAGATGCTGCTGCTGCCGGGGTTCCTGTATCTGTTCATGGGCTCGGAGCTGGCCGACATCGTCGAGGTCGGACCGTTCGTCGAGGCGTTCGCCTTCCTCATCGTCCTCCCGCTGGCGCTGGCCTGGACCGTCCAGGCGTGGGCGGCGCGAAGGCCGGCCGGGCGCAGGGTCGCGGACGCCGTGACCACCACGATGGTCCCGCTGATGGCCGCCACCCTGTTCGTCGTGGTCGCCTCCCAGGTCCCCAGGCTCGGCGGGAGCCTGGGCGACGTCGCCGCCGTCATCCCGTTCTACGCGGTGTTCCTGGTCGTCATGGCCTTCGCTGGGAAGGCGGTCGCCCGTCTCTTCCGCCTCGGCGCCCCCGCCGGACGGGCGATCGTCTTCACCGGCGCGACCCGCAACTCCCTGGTCGTTTTGCCCCTCGCGCTCGCCCTGCCCGACTCCCTGGCCGTCGCCTCGGTCGTGGTGGTCGCCCAGACCCTGGTCGAGGTCCTCGGCATGGTCGCCTATGTCCGCCTCGTCCCCCGGCTGATCCCGGCCGACAGGACCGCCGCGGCCCGGTGACCGGCAGCGCGGCCCGGCCCCGGCGGGGCCGCTATCGGCAGGACCGTGCTCGCGGAGCCGCCGGCGATGCCGTGTCGGGGTTCCCGGTGGAGCGTGGAGTCGTCGAGGGAGTTCGCCCGCCCCGGCCGAACGGGCCCTGCGCGGGAGCATTGACAGCCGCCGGGATCGGCGTCACGGTGAGGGTTTCCCCGTGACCCGTAACCCGTGACCCGTGACCGGAGGTCGCCCCTTGGCCGGTTCCTCAGCACCTGACTCGGACACCGACCTCGTCGAACGGGTACGCGAGCTTCATCCGCTCATCCGCTCGCACTCCCCGGACGCGGAGCGGCGACGGCGATTGACGGGCGAGGTCTTCGAGGCGCTCACGCGCGCCGGGATCCACCGGATGAACGCCCCCCGGCACTACGGGGGGTACCAGACCTCGTTACGGACCCAGATCGATGTGCTGAGCGAGATCTCCGCCGCGTGCGGGTCGGCCGGTTACGTGGCGTTGATCCAGGCGGGGGGTTCGTACATCGCGGCCCTGTTCCCCGACGAGGCTCAGGACGATATCTTCACCGGCCCCGATGTACGGATCGGGGGCACTCTCGTCCCGGGCGCGCGAGCCGTTCCGGTGGACGGCGGTTACACGGTGAGCGGGAAGTCTCCCTTCGCGACCGGCTGCCAGGACGCCGACTGGCATCTGCTGACGGCGCTGGCCGATACGGGGGAAGGCCCGCCGGAGACGCTGTGGCTGGCGATCCCCATGGCCGATCTCAAGGTGCTGGACGACTGGGAGGTCTCCGGCCTGGCCGGAAGCGGCAGCAACAGCGTCGTGGCCGAGAAGGTCCATGTGCCCGCCCATCGCGTCATGCCGGTGGGGCCCCTGCTGGCGGGGGAGTTTCCGTCGCGGCGGAACAGCGCCGACCCCTTCTACGGGATGCCGTTGCTGCTGATGTTCTGCGCCTGGACGGCCGCGAGCGCCCTCGGTCTGGGACGGGCGGCGCTGACGGGCTTCGGGGAGAACATCCGCCGGCGGGGCATCACGTACACCTTCTACGAGCGCCAGCACGAGGCCCCGGTGACGCACCTCCAGTTCGCCGAGGCCGAGATGAAGGTCTCCGCCGCGGAACTGCTCGCCGCCGATCTGGTGGCGTCGATCGAGTCCAAGGCGGCCGACGCGCAGCCGTACACGACGCAGGAGCGGGCCCGGATCAGGGCGCAGTGCGGATATCTGGCGCGGCTGTGCAAGGAGGCCGTCGACCTGATCGGGTCCGCTTCGGGCGCTTCGTCGCTGCACCGGGAGGTGCCGATCCAGCGGATCGTGCGGGATCTGAACGCTCTGAGCATCCACTCGTACGTCAATCCCGCCACCAATCTGGAACTGTACGGCCGAGTGCTGTCGGGGCTCGCCCCCGGGACGCCCTTCGTCTAGGCGGGCCCCGAGCGGCACGCTCTTCCGGCTCACGGCCCCGCGGCGGTGCGGCGCTCGGCCGGCGGCAGCAGCAGGACCTCCAGCGCGGCGGCGCAGGCCCTGGCCCGGTCGGCGAACCAGGGCAGACGTTCGTCCGTGAGCACGGCCGGGGTCGCGCGCAGCGCGAGGGCGAAGCGGGCGCGGTCGGCGCGGTCGAAGACCGGGACCGCCACGGTGCGGACGCCGTGGGCCGACTCGCCGTCGTTGACGGCGTGGCCGCGCTCGCGCACCCGGTCGAGTTCGGCGCGCAGGGCCTTCGGGTCGACGATGGTGCGGTCCGTGAAGGCGTCCAGCGCGGGGAGCGCGCCGACCGGGTCCGGATCGCCGCCGGGCCAGGCGAGGAGGACCTTGCCCAGCGCGGTGGAGTGCAGCGGCCGGCGCAGTCCGATGCCGGTGTCGTGGCGTACGGAACCGCCGACGAGGATCAGCGCGTGGACGCCGTCCCGCAGGGCGAGATCGGCGGTGGCCCCGGTGCGCGCCGCGAGGTCGGCGAGTTCCGGGACGGTGAGGTGCAGTCCGCGCTGGTGGTAGGAGAGCTGGCCGAGTTCGGTGACGGCGGGGCCGAGCCGGTAGCGGGCGGTGTGGGCGTCCTGTTCGAGGAATCCGGCCGCCACCAGGGTGCGGGCCAGCCGGTGGGCCGTCGAGACCGACAGCGAGGTGCGGCGCGCGATGTCGGAGGCGCTCAGCGGGGATGCGTTGTCACGGAAGCAGTGCAGGACGCCGAGGGCCCGGCTCACGGCCTGCGATCCGGTGGGCGCGGCCGGGGCGGCCGGGGCTGTCGCGGCCGGACGCACGGGTTCGGGAACGCCGTCGGGACCGAGCCCGGGGACAAGCGCGGTCACGGGTTCCACCGGTGGCGCGGCGGCGCGTGAACGCCGGGCGGGACGTGGAACGGTCGGGGCTTCGTCGGATGAGCTTCCCATGATGTGGCAGCCTTCCCCGACTCGGACGCCGAGTCAACTCCCCACAGGCCAGACGCGGAAGCCCCGCGAGGTGCCCGAGGGACGTGCGAACGGGACCGGATGTACCACGATGTGGGAAGCGTCTTGTCTCTGCGGCAAGGGCCGTGGCAGAGTCGGCGCACCGACCCCGTCGCCTGTCGAGAGGAGCACCGCAGTGGCCGTCCGCCGGACCTTCACCGCCCTGTCGCCCTCGGTGACGACTGCCCTCAGCAGCCGCCGCCACATCGACCTGGTCCGGGTCGCCAGCTGCTGCTGTCGCTGACCCCGGCCGCCGGCCCCGCGCCGCGCCCGCCGCGCTCCGCCGGTCCCACCGTGTGACCCGCCCCGCACGGGCGTAGCCACCGGACCGGGCGGCAGCCCGCCGACACCCGCCGATTCCGGCGTTCGGCACCGGCACCGGCACCCGTGCCGCGCCGTATCCGCGTACCCCCGGCACCTCACAGGTCACCGCACGACTCCGCACGGCTTCGCACTCCTTCGTACGACCCTGCGCCTCTTCGTACGACTCCGCGCTTCCTCGTACAGCTCTGCGTTGCTGCGTACGACTTCGCGCCGCCTCGCGCGCCTCCGTCGATCCGTGCGGCGACCGCCTCCGACTCTCCGGCCGAGAAGGGCCCATGACGCACTCCGCTCCGCCCGCCGCTCTGTGGTTCACCCGCTGCCCCGTGCCCACCGCCACCGGAATCGCCGCCGATCTCGGCTGGCTGGCCGAGGAGTTCGCACGTGACGGGATCGCCGTCGCCTCCCTCCAGGACGCGTCCGCAGCCACCGCCCGCGATCACCACTACACCCACGCGCTGGAGGGCCTGTTCCGCGAGGGCGGCAATGTGCCCGCCCTGTGGACCCGGTCGCGCGGTGAGCCCACCCGGCTCATCGGCCTCACCTGGATCGAGGAACGCCAGGTGGTGCTCGTCGCGGCCGACTCCGCCGTCCAGGAGGCCGGGGATCTGAAGGGACGGCGGCTCGCCGTCCCCCGGCATCCGCTGCCGATCGACTTCTGGCGGGCGATGGCGCTGCGCGGCTTCGAGGGCGCGCTGTCCACCGCCGGGCTGACGCTCGACGACAGCGTTCTCGTCGACGTGCCCGCCGGCGCCCGCGCCGACCAGTGGTCCGCGGAGCTGGACGCCCTGCGCGCCGGGACGGTCGACGCGGTGTACGCGAAGGGGGCCACCGCCGTCGAGGCCGCCGCCCGCTACGGCGCGCGGATCGCCGTCGAGCTGGACGACCACCCCGACCGGCGCACCCGTGTCAACAACGGCACGCCCCGTCCGATCACCGTCCGCGCGAGCCTGCTGGAGGACCGTCCCGAGCTGGTCACCCGCTTCCTCGCGGTCCTCGTCAGGGCGGCGGACTGGGCCGCCCGGCACCCCGACGACCTCGCCCGGGTGCTCGGCCGGGAGACCGGCGCGGGGGCCACGGGCGTGGCCGGCGCCTATCGGGCGCGCGGCCACCGCGATCTGCGGATCGACCTGTCCGACGAACGCCTGGACCTGCTCGCCCGGCAGGAACACGCCCTGCGGACGCACGGGTTCCTCGCGGCCCCCGTCGACGTACGGGAGTGGGCGGACCACGAACCCCTCCGACAGGCGGCCGGCCCTTCCCGCACCGAACCCACAGACACCACAGACACCACAGAGCCCACAGACATCAGCGACACCACCGACCCCGCCGAGGACCGCCAGTGAATCCCCTGACCCGCCGGGCCGCGCGCACCGCCGCCGCGCTCGCCGCCGCCACCGCCCTCCTTCTCCCGCTCAGCGCCTGCGGCTCCGCCGAGGGGAACACGGCGGGGGGCGAGGACACCGTCGTCGTCCGCATCCCCGACCCGAAGAACTCGGGCGTCCTCGCCCTCGGCAAGAAGGACGGCAGCCTCGGCAAGGCGCTGGCCGAGGCCGGGGCCCGCGTCGAGTGGACCGGCAGCGCCGGACCGTTCGCCCCCGCCGCCCAGGCCCTCAACGCCGGGCAACTGGACATCGCCACCGGGTCCATCACCTCCGGCGTCACCGCCCTCACCCAGAAGCCCGGCTTCAAGCTCTTCGCCGCCGTCGCCCCGGACGGTGCCGGGGAGGGCATCCTCGTCCGCGAGGACTCCGGGATCGACACCGTCAAGGACCTCGCCGGGCGCAAGGTCGCCGTCAACCGGGGCGGCACCGGCGAGTACCTCCTCCTCAAGGCGCTGGCCCGGCACGGCGTCCCGGCCGGCGACGTGGAGCGCGTCTATCTGCGTCCCGACCAGACCGCGTCCGTCTACAAGACCGGGCAGGTGGACGCCTGGGCCTCCTGGGCCGCCTACTCCGTCGCGGAGCTGGGCAGCGGCGACTCCCGCTTCGTCGCCGACGGAGCCGCCCTCGGCTCGGACAACTACAGCTTCCACGCCGTGCGCACCGGATTCGCCGAGCGGCATCCCCGGGTGGTGAAGGCCCTCTACGACTACCTCCGCGCCGGCAGCGCGGCGCAGAAGGCCGACCCGGAGAAGTACGTCAACGTCTTCACCGACCGGGGTCCGACCGCCGTCACCGGCGAGGCCCGGGAGCTTCAGCTGCGCATCCTGCGCGAGGGCGGGACCGTGGAGCCGATCGCGGCCGACGACATCAGGCGCTTCGAGTCCGTGGCCCGCTTCTACCTCGATCAGAAGGTGCTCAGGAAGCCGGTCGACATCAAGCCCCACATCCTCGACGCGGGGGCCCTGCGATGAGCACCGCGACCCGGCCGGCCGGGAGACTCGTCGCCCCGAGGCCCGATCTGCCCGGCGACCGGCCGAGGGCGCTCTCCCTCACCGTACGGGCGCTTGGCCCCCTTCTGCTGATCGGCGCCTGGTGGACCGCGTCCGCCACAGGAGTGCTCACCCCCGACATCCTCGCCGGACCGCCCGACGTCGTCCGCGCGGTCGGGGAGCTGTGGGGCAGCGGCGAACTACCCGACGCCCTCGCCGCCTCGCTCACCCGCTCCGGCACCGGACTGCTGCTGGGACTGGTCGCGGGCGTCGTCCTCGGCGTCGTCACCGGCTTCAGCAGATCCGGGGACGAACTCTTCGACTCCTCCCTCCAGGCGATGCGCACCATCCCCTTCCTCGCCCTGGTCCCGCTGTTCATGGTCTGGTTCGGGATCACCGAGGCGGCGAAGATCCTGTTGATCGCGTTCGCGACGACGTTCCCCATGTACGTCAGCACCGCCGGCGGGGTACGCGGAGCCGACCCCAAACTCCTGGAGGCGATGCGGTCCTTCGGGATGGGCAGGCTCGCCCTCGTCCGCGAGGTCGTGCTGCCGGGCGCGCTGCCGTCGCTGCTGTCCGGGCTGCGGCTGTCCATGACCCTGAGCGTGATCGCGCTGGTCGCCGCCGAGGAGATCAACGCCACCGCGGGCATCGGCTATCTGATGTCCCAGGCCCAGGCCTACGCCCGGACCGACGTCCTCGCGGTGTGCATCCTCGTGTACGCCCTGCTCGGGCTCACCGCCGACGGCGTCGTCCGGATCCTCGAACGGCTCCTGATGCCCTGGCGCGGAGCGGGGTCGGTCCGATGAGCGACACCGCCGTCCAGGTCCGCGGGCTGCGCCGGGTGTTCGGCGAGCGGGCCGTCCTCGACGGGCTCGATCTGACCATCGCGCGGGGGGAGTTCGTGGCCCTGCTGGGCGCCAGCGGCAGCGGCAAGACCACTCTGCTGCGTATCCTCGGCGCGCTCGACCGCTCCGACGGCGGCGAGGTCCTGGTGCCCGAGGTCCGTACCGTCGTCTTCCAGGAGCCCCGGCTCGTCCCGTCCAAGAAGGTCCTCGCCAACACCGTCGTCGCCATGCCTCGCGGCCCCGCCACCCGGGAGACCGGGCTGCGGGCGCTGCGCGAGGTGGGACTCGACGCGCACGCCGACGCCTGGCCCGGCACCCTCTCCGGCGGCGAGGCGCAGCGGGTCGCCCTCGCCCGCGCCCTGGTGCGCCGTCCCGAACTGCTGCTGTTGGACGAGCCGTTCGCCGCGCTCGACGCGCTGACCCGGCTGCGGATGCAGGATCTCGTGGGCGAGTTGTGCCGCCGGCACCGGCCCGCCGTGCTGCTGGTCACCCATGACGTCGACGAGGCCGTACGGCTCGCGGACCGGGTCGCGGTGCTGCGCGACGGACGTCTCGTCACCGATGCGCCGGTCGGCGTCGGCCATCCGCGCGATCCCGCGCACCCCGCTTTCGCGGCGCTGCGCCGCCGTCTCCTCGGCGACCTCGGTGTGCGCCAGGAGGTCCGCCGGGACCCGGCGTCCCCCGAACTCGAAACCCCCGCGCCCGCACCCACACCCGCACCTACGTCCGCACCCACTGGAGCGACCCTGTCATGACCGTCATCATCGGCGTCCACGCCAACAATCCGACCCTGACCCATCTCTCCCGGCTCGACCTCGCGCAGCGGGCCCTCGCGCCCCTCGGCGAGACCGTCGCCTTCCACCACTACACCTCCGGAGTCACCACCGGCGCCCTGCTGAGCGAGGGGGTGTTCGACTTCGGCGGCACCGGCTCCACCCCGCCGATCAGCGCGCAGGCCGACGGCCACGACATCGTCTACACCGCCGTCTCCGCGCCCCGCCCCGGCCACGGCGCCCTGCTCGTCGCGGCGGACGGGCCGGTCCACGGCGTCACGGACCTCAAGGGCGGCACCGTCCATCTCGGCATCGGGTCCTGGCAGACCCATCTGCTCGCCAAGGCGCTCCACTCGGCCGGACTCTCCTACGGCGCCGACATCACCCCCGCGGCCGCCGGACCGGACAGCGCCCGGCTCCTCGCGGACGGCGCGATCGCCGGCCGGATCGCCCAGGGCGCCGATCTCGCGGCCGCCCTGCGGACCGGTTCCGCCCGCGTGCTGCTGCGCTCCGGCGACGTCATCGCGGACCGCTCCGTGTTCTTCGCCCGCCGCGACTTCGCCGAGCGGCGTCCCGAGATCGTCGCCGCGCTCGTCACCGCCCTCCAGCAGGCCGACGACTGGGCCGCCGCGCATCTCCCCGAGGCGGCCCGGATCGCCGCGGGCGACCTCGGGGGCGCGGCCGAGGACTGGGAGACCGCCCTCGCGGCGCTGCCCTGGCGCGTCGAGCCGGTCACCGAGGCGTTCCTCGCGGAGCAGCAGGAGGCCGCCAACCTTCTGCACCGCGCGGGATTCCTGCCCCGCGCGGTCACGGCCGCACACGCCGTCGCGCGTACGGCGGGCTGATCGATGGCCTCGGAATTCCTCTGGTACATCATCCCCCGCGAAGGCGCCTATCCCTGGGAGCCCGAGGGCCGCCGGCCCGTCGACCTGGGCTATCTCCAGCAGCTCGCGGGGACCGTGGACCGGCTCGGGTACAGCGGCGCGCTGCTGGCCACGGATCTGCACGACGTGTGGCCGCTGGGCAGCGCCCTCGCCGCGTCGACCGGGCCCGGCTTCAAACCGCTGCTGGCCGTCCACCCCGGACTGATCGCGCCGACCCTCCTCGCGAAGATGGCGCTGACGTTCGACACCCTGTTCGGCGGGCGGCTGCGGTTCAATGTCGTCAACGGCTCCACCGCGTCCCTGCGGGAGTACGGCCTGCACATCGAGCACGACGAGCGGTACGCGCTGAGCGCCGAGTACTGGTCGATCGTGAAGCGGCTGACCGCCGGCGAGGTGTTCGACCACAAGGGCCGCTTCTACGACCTGCGGGACGCGGGCGCGGGACTGCGTGAGCTGACCCCCGTGCAGGAACCGCACATCCCCCTGTGGTTCGGCGGCTCCTCCCTCGCGGGGATCGAGATGGCCGCCGAGCATGTGGACGTCTATCTCACCTGGGCCGAGCCGCCGCATCTGCTGAAGGAGAAACTCGACCGGGTACGCGAACGGGCCGCCGCGTACGGGCGGACGCTGCGGATCGGCCTGCGGGTCCATCTGATCGTCCGGGACACCGAGGACGCGGCGTGGGCCGCGGCCGACCGTCTGCTGGAGGTCACCAGCGAGGCGACCTACGCCCGGCAGCTCGGGGTGAAGGCCGCCGAGGACGGGGTCGGCTGGCAGCGCCAGTTCCGGCACGGCGGCCGGGTCCCGGCACGCGCCCGCGATCTGGAGGAGCACCGCAACATCTGGCCGGGCATGAGCCTGTTCCGTCCCGGCCCCGGCACGGCGGTCGTGGGCTCCACCGCGCAGGTCGTGGAACGGCTCGCGGAGTACGAGTCCCTCGGCGTCGACACGTTCATCCTGTCGGGCAATCCCCTGCTGGAGGAGGCCTACCGGGTGGCGGAGACCGTTCTCCCGGCACTGGGCTCCCGGCGATAGCGGCGGCCTCGGGGCCACGACCGGGCCCGACACGCCCCGGGCCCGGCGTGCCTGCGGGCCCGGCGTGTCTTCGGGCGGCACGGGACTCCGGCCCCGCGTCCGGCGCGGGCGCCGGAGTCCGCCGGGCCGGGTTCGGGCATCCGGGCCGGGTTCAGGCGTCCGGACCAGGTTCGGGCATCCGGACCGGCGGTTCAGACGATCACTGCGCGGAGACACGGCACAATCGTTCCCGGAGGACTTCTGAAGATTTTCGAAGAAGCGCCGAGTCCGTGTCGAGAAGCCGTGGACGGCTCCGACGTCCCCTGTGAGAGCCGCTCACCAGGGGCGGCCGTCCCACCCGCGAGGAGCGACGTCATGAAGTATCTGGTGATGATCCAGGGCACGCAGGCCGACTACGAGGCCATGGGGGGCAAGCCGTCCGCGCACAGCCCCGCCTGGAGCGAGCAGGACCTTCAGGCGATGTTCGCGTTCATGGGCGCCGTCAACGCCGACCTCGTGGAGTCCGGCGAGCTGGTCGACGGTCAGGGGCTCACCGAGCCCGCTCGTGCGCGGACCGTCTCGGCCGGGCCCGACGGCCGCCCGCTGATCACCGACGGCCCGTACGGAGAGACCAAGGAGGTCCTCGCCGGCTATTGGGTGCTCGACTGCGAGAGCCTGGAGCGGGTCACCGAGATCGCGGCCCGCGTCGCGAGCTGCCCCGCCCCCGAGGGCGCCGCCCAGTACCCCGTCGTCATCCGCCCCCTCCAGGACGCGGACGGCGGCCCCGCCTGACAGCCGCCGGACCTGCCGAATCTGCCGGACCGCGTACCGGCCCGCCGATGAGGGCCGGGCCCGGTACGCGTCCCGGGCGGCCGGACGAGAATGCCGCGAGCGAGGGCTCAGGCTTTGGGTGCGGTGCACTCGGGCGGATCGGGAATCGCCTGAAGCGGCGCTCCCGTCACTTCTTCCCGGTAGATTTCCCGCACCTTGACGGTCCTCATCGCCTCGCACACCTGACGCTTCAGGGTGGGATTCCCCTTCGGCAGCCCGATTCCGTATCGCTCCGTACCGAAGCCATCACGGGTGATCATGAGTTCCGCCCCTCCCCCGCTTTGGTCGCTGTCCTTTTTCAGACCCGCCAAAATGGGTTCGTCAGTAACGACTCCGTCGTACTTGTACTTGCCATTCCCGTACGACTCCCGCAAGCCCCTCATGCAGTTACTGTAGTCGGTTCGGGAGGACACATTCGTGAACCCCAGCTTTTTGAGCCGCTCCACCGAGGTTGATTTTTCAGCCGTACAGAGAGGGATTTCGGGGTTCTCCGACCGCAAGTCGGCAATCGACGTCACCTTCGCCGATTTCTGCACCCCGCTGCCATCCCTGAAGTACGCCTCATTGTCTCCTTCGCCTTTTCGCAGCATGACCTTCTGGCTGGTCTGGTAGTAAGGCCCGACGAAGTCCACCCTGTCAAGTCGCTCCGGATTGATCCCATACGTTCCCACAATCATGTGCACGAAGCCCTTCTCCAGGGCTTCCTCGCGACTGCCGGTCCCCAGCGCATAGAATTCAATGTTCTTCTCGGGGATCTTCATACGCCTGGTGATGAGTTTCGCGTACTCGATTTCGGCGCCGACCCAATCCGGCTTCGGCCGGCCTTTCCCCTGGTTCACGCTCATCCCGGGCTGATCGTCCTTGACTCCGATCACGAGCACCCCCTTGCCCTTCTTCGCATCGTTCAACGCGCCCAGAGCGCTCTCCCTGGCGGAAACCGAGAACGAGGGGCTGGGGGCGGAGGCGCCGGGCGCACCCGAGGGCTGTTTCCGCGTCTCGTGGAGGTGGTTCCAGACGACCAGTCCCCCGCCGGCGAGGAGAGCGAGACAAGCGGTGCCGATCAGCGCGACGCGCGGGCCGCGGCCGATCCTGGCGGACCGCGCCCCGCTCCCGCCCGCCCGGCGCGCGGCGTCCCGGCCGGGCGGGCCGGCGTTCTGGGACGTCGCGGCGGTGCCGGAGTGGTCGTCCGGAGTGCCGGGGAACGCGCGGCGGACCGTGTCACCGCCGGGGGCGACAGGGTCCGTACCGTCGGTGGCCGGAGCGGGGGCGGGCCGGCCGGGGACGCCGACCCGCTCGCCGCCGGCGCCCATTCGGGTACGACGAGAGTCACGCTGGGCATCGCCGGGGTCGAGGGAGTGCTCGTACTCCCACGGCTCTGTCCAGGGCGCCGGCACCGGGACCGGCGCGGCGCGGACCGGCGACGGATCGGGCCGTGACCGCCAGGCGGCCTCCGCTCCGTGCGCGGCCGCGGCCCGCGAAGCGGGAGGGATCGCGTTGTTGCGCCCGAGCGCCACCCGAGCGCCGCTGTTCCGGTCCCTCGCCTGCGGAACGGGATGCCCCCGGGCCGCCAGCGTCAGACGCAGATGCCGGTAGACGGTGCCCAGATCCAGCAGGGCGGGGCCGCCGGGGATGCCGTGGCGCAGCGTGTCGATCAGCGCGCCGGTGAAGGCGGTGTAGGGGTCCCCGACCGGCGCCAGGGCGGTGCGGGTCTCGGCGGTGGCCGCGAGAAGGAAGCTGCCCTCCACGGCGGCCTCGTCGGCGAGGTCGGGCGACGCGCTCATCCGTCCCAGGGCCAGGCCGCTGTAGCAGCAGTCGAGGATCACGACATGCCGCTCGGCGCGGGAGTCCTGAAGAAGGACCTGGCGCAGCCAGTCGTAGGGCAGACCGGTCTCGACGCGGCCGAATTCGGTGTGCGGCAGGGCCAGGCTGAGCATGCCGTGCGGGTCGATCAGCCCGTGCCCGGCGAAGTAGACGACCAGCGTGTCGGTGGCCTCGACGGCAGCCTGTCTCACCGCTCCCACCACGGTGCGCTCGGCGGCCGAGTTCTCGACGACGGTCACGTGCCGCGTCGGCAGTCTCAGGGACAGTGGACCTGTCAGGAGTCCGGCGAGGGCTCGCAGATTGTTCGAGACGGCCGGCAGCTGCTCCAGATTCTGGTACCGGCTCGTCCCCACCAGGACCGCCCGCGACGCCGCCGGGTCGGGCAGGACGCTCACTGTCCGCCGTCCCCGTCACGATCGGCGTCGAGAGCCCGAATCACCCGCTCGACCTCCTCGTCGGAACCGCCGGTGAGGACGAAGACCGTGTCCCCGCGGCGAATCTCCAGCCGCGGCCGCTGCGGCCGGGTCCGCCGCCACGCGACCAGGGCCAGCACGAACGACGCCGCGCTCCATCCGTTCCCCGTCACCAGCTGCAGCACGTCTATCGCCGTGCCCATCTCCCCCGGCCGCGGCACGCTCCCCCGCACTCCGACCGTGGCGGACCCGCGCATCACAGGATCCGACCGCAACCAGCCCTGCAGAGACCGCAGCCCTTCCCCGGTCTCGACCCGCACCTCTAACCGCACCCGGACTCCCCGTCCCCCGTGCACCCTCCTCCTGAGGATGCACGCCCATTCTCCGTCACTTCACCGCGCTCACGGTGGAAAACGCCGCACAAGACCGCTCGGATCGAACTCCCGAACAGCCCTCCCACGGTCCGGTGTTCGCCGTCCTTCAGGCGTCGCTGGTCCGGCCGGCCCCCGTGGGCGGTTCTGGGTGCTGGGCGAGCAGACGCCGTACGCGGTCCCGCAGATCAGGGGGAACGTCGTCGAGACCGCGAAGCACTCGTGTGCGGAGAACGGCTCGTTCGCCGGGCGGCAGATCGGCCGCGCCGAGGAGCAGTTCCAGCAGATCGTGCGCCAGTGAGGTGGCCGGCCCGCCCGGCGAGGTGAGGAAGGTGGTGACGGCCGGTCCGAGCCATGCGAAGACCGGGTCCATGGCATGCCGTACGACGCCGTCGTTCGTGCCGCCGGACACGTCCAGCTTGTGGCGGAGCTCGTCCCAGTACGTTCGTGTCCACCCCGGGCCGCCGTTGCCTCGCGGGTGGCCGTACAGCCAGTTCATGTCCATCGGATCAGGCGGTTCCGGAGCACCGGAGCGCAGGGATATCTCCAGGTCCCGGCCCTGCTCGGTCCAGGTGCGCCGGACCGAGAGGGACAGGGCGAAGTCGGTCCACTGCTCCTCGTCGAACGCGGAGCGCCACAGCAGGACGTGGCGGTGCCAGGCGCTGCCGTGGTCGTTCCAGAGCGGAAACAGCGCGCCCGTGGTCACACGGCCCCGCAGGAGCAGGATCATCAGGACCAGATTGGCGCCGTAGACACCGTGGCGGGCCGATGTCCGCAGCCCCGGGGAGGAGGGAGTGCGGGTGGGCCGATAGGCGGGGTGGGGCTCTCCCGTGCGCTGCCCGTGCTGCTCCAGCACATCGATGAGGAGGCGCGCCAGCCGGTCGCGCTCGGCCGCCGGAATGGCACGCGCCATCGCACCGGCGAACCGCAGCATCTGCCGGGAGGACAGCGGCGCGTACGAGAGCAGGGTGTAGGCGAGGTCGTCGTCGATGCTGCTCCGGGCGTCGGACAGGGACGGACGGCGCGTCAGGAGGCCGGTGAGGACGTGCAGGGCCAGGCGGACGACCAGGTACTCGCCGAAGGTGGCGTGCAGGAACTCGTAGGTGGCCAGCACCCGGCCGTCCCGTACGGACTGCGCACGCTGGACGAAGAAGAAGCGCCCGAGCGCCACCTCCGCGGGGCCGATCGGGGTACGGAATCCCGAGGTCTCGGCCGAGGCCCGGCCCAGCAGTGCCGTGAGGTCCTCGTCGAGCTCGGCGGCGGACACCCACTGGCGCCGGCGGTTGTGGAGCGCGAAGGCGACCAGGGAAAGGCGTTGCAGTTCCCGTTCGGCCCGGGCCCGGCCCTCGTCGTCCGGCAGAGCGGCGGACGAGGGGCCGGCCTTGTCGATCTCGCGGCGGGCGAAGGAGGTGAGCAGTTCCTCGTACAGCTCGGTCTCGTCGAGGGGATCGTCGCCCCCACGGTCCAGAGCGTTGTCGGCGGCGTCGTACAGCGCCAGCATCGTCAGCAGCAGCGGCTGTGCGGCGAGCGCCCGGTGGCGCTCCACAGACCTCCAGGTCAGCGGCCGTAGCTCGCGGGCGGCCAAGCAGTCGGCGTTGGCCTCGTTCCACAGGTCGAGCCAGCGGCGGATCTGCTGCGGACGGAAGGGCTCCAGGCGCAGCGCGACGAGGCCGTCGGGGTAGCGGGCCCGGTCGGCGACGGCGATGCGGCTGGTGACCAGGGCGCGGATGGATCGTCCCTGTTCTGCCTCGCGTCGCTGGAACCGGGCGACGCGGACGAGGAAGTCGCTGTGGTGCACTCCGGTGGTCTGCAGCAGTTCGTCGAACCCGTCGAGGAGCAGGACGGGCACGGCGCCGCCGGCCGAGCGGACCAGCTCCGGCCAGGACGGCCGCTCCCCCGTCGCGGTGCGCACCGCCTGCTCGATCTGGCTCTGGAGGTCGTCCTCGGTGCTGACGTCCCGCAGCGGGACGCGGACGGGCATGAAGCCGGCGGAGGGCAGCCGGGCGGCGAGGACCCGGGTCAGGACGGACTTCCCCGCGCCCGGCTGCCCCAGCACGAGGAGGGGTGCGCCGGCCGCTTCGGCGGACGTCAGCGCTCCGGCGAGGTAGACGGTGAGATCCCGGCGTACCGGGGCGTCCTGCCACCACGACTCGGTGGCCGGCCCGCCGGCGCCGGTCACTTCGCGCACCCGGAAGTCCGGGTCGAGGTACATCTCCCGCAGCGCCGGTACGCGTATGCCCTCCGGGCCGGACGAGGCGTCCAGGACGGGCCGGGTCAGCACGGCCTCGGACGAGCGGGCCAGGGCCTCGGCGACGTCGGTGGGGGGACGCGCCGTGCGGGCCAGGCCGGCGAGCAGCTCGGTGACGCCCCCGAGGGAGCGGCGCACCTCGGTTCGGGTGGCCCGGTGCTCGATCTGGGTGGCCCAGAACCCGAACTCCGGCGCTTCCTGGGCGAGCCGGGCGTACAGGGACTCGTAGTGGCGGATCGCCTCGCGGGGCAGTTCGGTGCGGATCGTACGTCGGGCCTGGCCGCGGGCGGTTTCCGTCTGCGCGCTCCACACCCGGACTCCCTCGGCGAAGTCGAGGAACCTCGCCGAGAGGCCCTCGTACCACTGCCGCAGCTGGTCCGTGACCGCTTCGAAGGGCCGGTGGGGCGCGGGGCTCGGCGCGTCGACGGCGGCGAGCGCGCGGGCGAACGCGGCGCCGTGGTCCGTCGCGTTCGGGACGCCCGTGAGGGCGAGCTGTTCGCGGCGGGTGAGCTGCAGGTCCGCCGGCCGGACGGGCAGAGGCTGTTCTTCCAGCGCCTGGAACCAGGCGAGAACGACGATCACCGTGTGGGCGGCGTGCAGCAGCTCGGTGCGCTCGGCACGGCCGTCAGCGCGGCCCAGGCGCCGTCCGATGCCGAGTACGGCACCACGGCAGAGCGCCAGCACACTGCCCTGGGCGTCGGCGATCCGTACGATCCCGTCGCCGGCCCCGCCCGTCGCGACGTTCAGCATCCCGCCGAGCGCCCGGTCCAGCGCGGCGACAGCGGGCGGATCGCTGCCGAGCAGCGCCAGCGCGTCCGAGAACGACAGCAGTCCGCGTACCCCCACAATGCCCCCCGTGATCGCGCGGCGGTCGCGACCGCCGCCTGACGCACTCTGGCACAGCGGCGTGGCGCGGGGGCACTGTTCGAACGAGGAGACGCCTGGGCGTTCCCGTCCGCCTGGGGCCACAGCCGCAGGGCGCCGCGACGAGCTGCCCGCGCGCGCCTCGCTGACGGCCTCTGTGGTCGGCATCCGGCGCGCCGGCCGGTGCACGCCTGCCGGTGGCCGGGGTGAGGAGTCGCCCGAGTCGGCGGACGGCGACAATGGAGCCGTGCTGATCATGGATGCCGTCGTGGAGACCTACGATGCCGCCGACTTCGCTCTGTGGCCCACCGCTGCCCCGGCCGCGGACCGGCTGTTGGTTCTCTCCGACCGGATGTCACCGCGGGAAGTCGGAACAGCGATGGCCGTGCTGGCCGGCTACGGCCACGACGACTCCGACGACCCGGCGTCGGACGCCGGGGCCGGCGTCCGACGACTCCAGAGTCTGCTGGACGTCGATCTCGTCATCGCGCCGGGCGGCATTCTCGTGCAGGACACCGCGACGGGCGCCGTGATCGCTCCGGGGTGCTGCTTCGGTTTGGAGAACTGGCGCGACTGGCTCGACCTCACGCACGGCGAAGAGATCTGGCTCGGCCACGGCGCCGCCGCTCGCGTCGAACACCGGGGAACGGTCGTCAGGCTCCGCCCGGACACGGACTCACCGGCAGCGCCCCCCGCCATCGAGTTTCCCGTGGCGGAGCTGCCGGACCTTCTGCGAACCGTGCACGCCAAGCTCAACGGCTTTCTCTCCCTGGCCGAACAATGGACTGCCCGACACGCCCCCGCACTGGCCCCTGCTCTGATCGCGAAGCTCAGCGAAGATCTCAACATCGGAAACCCTCTTGCCGGCCGGAGCCCGGTTTGCCCGGCGACCGGTGAAAGGCCCGGTGGTTCCTGAGCACGGGCACCGAGCGGATTCCCCGACGGGCCGGTACGTGAGGCTGCTGGGGGACGGTGTGTCGCGACTCGTCATGGGCAGGGACGATTTCGGCGACCCTCTGCCCTGTCGTACCCCGCCATCAGCCGATCGGCCGATGGTCTTTCGAGCGGGAAGGCCGATGCGCGCCCCTGCCGCGCGGCGGCAGGCTCATCGGCATGTCAATCATCGAAGTCAGCGGCCTGCGCAAGGCCTACGGGGACAAGAGGGCCGTCGACGGCGTGTCCTTCGGCGTCGAGGAGGGAGAGATCTTCGGGATCCTCGGCCCCAACGGCGCGGGCAAGACCACCACGGTCGAGTGCGTGGAGGGACTGCGGCGGCCCGACGGCGGCAGTGTCCGCGTCGCCGGGTACGACCCCGTCGCCGAGCGGGACGCCGTCACCCGCGTCCTGGGCGCGCAGCTCCAGGAGAGCGAGCTACAGCCCAGGATCACCGTCCGTGAGGCGCTCGCACTCTACGCGGCCTGTTATCCGGATCCGGCCGACTGGCGCGCCCTCGCCGAGCGCCTGGGGCTCGGCGACAAGCTCCGTACCCGGTTCGCGAAGCTCTCCGGCGGTCAGAAGCAGCGGCTGTCCATCGCCCTCGCGCTGGTGGGCAACCCCCGCGTCGTCGTACTGGACGAGCTGACCACCGGTCTCGACCCGCGCGCCCGGCGCGACACCTGGCGGCTCATCCAGGACATTCGCGACCGTGGTGTCACGGTGCTGCTGGTGACGCACTTCATGGAGGAGGCGCACCGTCTGTGCGACCGGGCGGCCCTGATCGACAAGGGCCGGATCACCGCGCTGGACACCCCGGCCGGGCTGATCGGGCGTACCGCGGGCGGCACGGCGATCTCCTTCACGCCCTCGGCCCCGCTGGATACGCGGCTGCTGGCCGAACTGCCCTCGGTGGCGTCCGTGACGCACGAGGACGGCCGGATCGTGGTCAACGGCACGGACGAGACCGTGCACGCCGTGCTCTCGCTGCTCGCCGGGCTGGGTGTCTCGGCCCATCAGCTCCGGGTCACCGAGGCCACTCTGGACGACGCCTACCTCAACCTCACGACGGGACCGGACGCATGAGCGCTGTCACCCGCGGCCGGACGGCCGCCGTCAGGGGCAGCGGCGTCGCCGTCCTCAAGGCCGAGGCGCGCCTGATGCTGCGCGAGCCCGCGTCCCTGTTCTGGGTGCTGGCCTTCCCCACGGTCCTGCTGTGCATCCTGGGGGCCGTCCCGTCCAACCGGGAGCACAAGGCCGATCTGGGCGGTCTGCGGGTCGTGGACCTCTATGTCCCCGTCGCGATCCTGATCGCCGTGATCATGGCCGGGCTCCAGGCCCTGCCGCCCGTGCTCACCGGCTATCGCGAGCGCGGCATCCTGCGCCGCATGTCCAGCACCCCGGTGCGGGCCGGTTCTCTCGTCGGCGCGCAGATCGCCCTGCACGCCGTCGCCATCGCCGTCTCCGCGCTGCTCGCCCTCGCCGCGGGCCGGATCGTGTTCGGCGTGGCCCTGCCCCGCCAGTTCTTCGGATACCTGGTGGCGCTCGCTCTCGTCACCCTGGCGAGCCTGGGGCTCGGCGCCGTCATTTCCGCCCTCTGCCGCACCACCAAGATCACCCAGGCGGTAAGCTCGGCGGTGTTCTTCCCGTTGATGTTCGCCTCCGGCGTCTGGCTTCCGGTCGCGGCCATGCCCGACGTCCTCCAGCGCATCGTGACCCTCACCCCGCTGGGCGCGGCCGCGCAGGCTCTCGACGCGGCCGCCGCGGGACAGTGGCCGAGCTGGACGCATCTTGGGGTCACCGCGCTGTGGGCGGTTCTGCTGATCGGCGGGGCCCGCCGCTGGTTCAGGTGGGAGTAGTCCGGCCATGACGACGACGGTCGAGGAGCGCTGGGCGCAGTTCTTCCGGTACGGCCCGTACGCCCTGCTGGGCCTCGCCACACTGCTCGGAGCCGTGGCCGCCCCCCTCCTGATGACCCGGCGGGAGATGTACGCCGCGGGTGCTCTGCTCCTCGCCGTGCTGGCCGTGCAGGCGTGGTGGTCGCGGGCCGTGCCCCGGCT
The DNA here is from genome assembly GCF_043080985.1 of Streptomyces sp. NPDC014894. Classification (NCBI taxonomy): domain Bacteria; kingdom Bacillati; phylum Actinomycetota; class Actinomycetes; order Kitasatosporales; family Streptomycetaceae; genus Streptomyces; species Streptomyces sp. NPDC014894. The sequence continues at coordinate 354,210 of NZ_JBIBWD010000002.1, read as the reverse complement.
GCTCGCGGCGGGGGCGGCGGGGGCGGCGGGGGCGGATCCTACGGCCGGTGACGGGCGTACGGCCGGTGAGGGGCGGCAGAGGCACGGCGCTCGGGTGCTGCCCGAGGGGACCCGCGCCGGCCGCGTCCACTTCGCGCTGCGCACCGCCCTCGCCTTCGCCCTGACCTGGCTCAACCCCTTCTTCTCGATCTACGCGTGCCTCGGCTACTTCGACGCCGGGCAGCTGCTGCCGCCGCGCGCCGCCCGGGCGGGGCTGATGGTGACCGCCGTCGCCGTGGCGGGCTCCCAGTCCGGCGGTCTGCCGCCGGACTCCCTGGGGCGGTGGGTCGCCTTCGGCACCCTGCTCGCCTTCAACGCGACGCTCACCATCGGCCTCGACCGCCTCGTCGCCAAGGAGACCGAGAAGGCCGAGGAGCGGGCCGAGACCATCGCCGCTCTGGAGCGGGCCCTCGCCGAGAACGCCGCCCTCCACGCCCAGCTCGTGCTCCAGGCGCGGGAGGCCGGCGTCGCCGACGAGCGCCGCCGCCTCGCCGCCGAGATCCACGACACCATCGCGCAGGGTCTGACCGGCGTCATCGCCCAGCTCCAGGTGGTCTCCTCCACCGCCGATCCGGGCCTGGCCCGAGAGCACCTGGACCGCGCCCAGTCACTGGCCCGGCGCTCCCTGGGCGAGGCCCGGCGATCCGTACAGAATCTCTCCCCGGCCGCCCTGGAGCACGACACGCTCTCCCAGGCGCTGCGGAAGACCGTCGGCGAATGGTCCGAGCGCACCGGGGTCACCGCCCGGTTCACCGTCACCGGCGCCGAGGAGCCCCTGCACGGCGAGGTCGCCGCCACTCTTCTGCGGATCGCCCAGGAGGCGCTCGCCAACACCGCCCGTCACTCCGGCGCCTTCCGCGCGGGCGTCACCCTGTCCTACATGGGCGACGAGGTCACCCTGGACGTACGCGACGACGGCCGCGGCTTCGACCACCTCGCCGAGGTGCCGCGCACCGGCGGCGGCGGCTTCGGCCTCGACGGGATGCGCGCCCGCGCCGAACGCATCGCCGGCGCCCTCGCCGTCGAGTCGGAACCCGGTCGGGGCACCGCGATCAGCGCCCGCGTACCGTTGGTACGCCATGACTGAACCGATCATCACCCTGCTCATCGTCGACGACCACCCCGTCGTCCGGGACGGTCTGCGCGGCATGTTCGCCTCCGATCCCGGCTTCGACGTCCTGGGCGAGGCCGCGGGCGGCGTCGAGGGGGTGGAACTCGCCCGGCGCCTCGACCCGGACGTCGTCCTCATGGACCTGCGCATGCCCGCCGGCGGCGGAGTGCGGGCGATCGCCGAACTCACCCGGTCCGGCGCCCGCGCCAAGGTCCTCGTGCTCACCACGTACGACACGGACTCCGACACCATCCCCGCGATCGAGGCCGGCGCCACCGGCTACCTCCTCAAGGACGCTCCCCGCGACGAGCTGTTCACCGCGGTCCGCGCCGCCGCCGAGGGGCGCACCGTCCTGTCCCCCGCCGTCGCGTCCCGCCTCGTCAGCGCCGTCCGGAATCCCGCCGCCCCGGCGGCCAAGGTGCTCTCGGCCCGCGAGCGCGAGGTGCTCGAACTCGTCGCCAGGGGCACCTCGAACCGCGAGATCGCCCGGGAACTCTTCATCAGCGAGGCGACGGTCAAGACCCATCTCACGCATCTGTACGGAAAGTTGGGCGTCAAGGACCGGGCGGCCGCGGTGGCGGTGGGGTACGACCGCGGCATTCTGGGGTGAGCCGCGCGGCCGGGGAAGCAGTCCGCCCAGACAGAACAACGGCGCGGGAAACGGCCTCGGCTCTTGTTCCGGAAGCCGCGCGGTGAGCGGATGCTCCGAGAAGATCGACCGCGGAACGCGGACAACGGGCGTCCACGGCGGACGCACGGTCACATGGCGGCCGAGGAACGGGCGTATCTGCCCGGGGCGATCCCCACGATCCGCTTGAAGTGCCGGGTGAGGTGCGACTGATCGTAGAAGCCCGCGGCGGTCGCCACCTCCACCGGCGGCCGGCCGTCGAGCAGGAGACGGCGGGCCAGGTCGACGCGCCGGGACATCACGTACTGGTGGGGGGCGATCCCGAAAGCGCCGCTGAAGGCGCGTACGAGGTGCGCGGGGTGGGCGTGGAGCAGACGCGCGGCCTCTTCGAGGGCGAGGCCTTCGAGCAGTCGCCCGTCGAGGAGGTCGCGCAGGTTCCGGGCGACGCCGTGGGCGGGGGGTCTCGTATCGGCGACGGCCGCTCCGGGGCGCAGGTGCCGGCCCAGGCGCTCGCCGATGAGGGCCAGACGGCTTTCGGCCTCGAACTCGTCGCCCCGGTCGGCGAGGGCCGTGTGCAGTTGTGCCACGCGTCGGCGCAGGACGGGATCGGCGAGGTCCGGGCCGTCGACCGCAGGCCCGATGAAGCTCTCGTCCAGACGCGTCATGTCGAGGTAGACCACGCGCTTGCGGAAGCCCTGGGGGCCGGCGGGCGAGCCGTTGTGCGGAACCTGCGGCGGGAGGAGGCTCACGGTGTCGCCCGGAGTCGCGCGCCGGTGGCGGTCCAGGTCGTATCGGACCGTGCCGTCGTCGACGATCAGCAGGGTCCACGCGTCGTGCACATGCATGGGGTACGCGTGCTCGGTGAAGTGGGCGTGGAAGACCTCCACGACACCCGGGACCGACGGGCGCCAGGCGGAGATCTCGGGCCGGGGCGTCACGCTAAGAACGTACAAGACGGGAGTGGTCCGCACCCGGGAGTCTCACAGCATGAAATCCGAGACCGAGACCATGAACCAGACCGGCGCGGGGATCGCGGGCGCGCCTCTCCGCCTCGACAGCAAGATCGCTGTCCTGCTGCGCGACGATCTCGAGACCTGGCAGCGGCTGAATGTGACGGCCTTCCTCGTCAGCGGGCTCGGCGCCATGGCCCCCGAGGTGATCGGCGAGCCGTACGCGGACGCCGACGGCACTCCGTATCTGCCGATGTTCCGCCAGCCGGTGCTGGTCTTCGAAGGGTCCAAGGAGACGCTGACCGCCGCGCACACCCGTGTCCTGTCACGATCACTGCCGAGGGCCGTGTTCACGTCGGACCTGTTCCACACGGGCAACGACCGGGACAACCGGGCGGCGGTGCGGGCCGTCGGCAAGGACCGGCTCGATCTGGTCGGCATGGCCGTGTACGGGCCGCGGAACGCGGTGGACAAAGCCCTCAAGGGCTCGCGCATGCACCCCTGAGAGATCTCGCCCCGGCCGTCGGCGCTCGGGCGCCCGGAGCGCTCAGCCCGTGACGACGGTGCGGATCGTGCCCTGCTCGGCGACCGGCGCGTAGTACTCCGTGAACAGCTTCCCGACCAGCTCGCCCCGGCTGGAGACGCCGGTCTTCTCGAAGACCGCCTTGATGTGGTCGCGCACGGTGTGCGGCGACAGACGCAGTCGTGCGGCGATCTCACCGGTGGGGAGGCCGCGCGCCACGCACTGGGTCACCTCCGTCTCACGGTCCGTCAGCCCGTACGCGTCGACGACGAGGGGGGTGATGTCGGATGCTCTCGCCGGTTCGATCACGACGGCCGACGGCCCCGGCGCGCCGTCGGCCTGTCGCAGGCAGGAGGCGTGGCAGATGAGCCGACGGGGCTGCTGATCCAGTCCTTCGCGCTCGGCCTCCCCGTTCCCGTCGTCGTCGCGCTCGCCGCCGCGCTGCCGGCCTCGCTCGCCGGGACCGTCCGGCGGGCCCGTACCGTCCAGAACGCCTTCGTACCCCGCGCGCTGATCACCGACAGCACGTTCGTCCGCGCCGCCGTCACCGGCATCGGGGTGTACGCCGGACTGTTCGCCGCGATGTACGCGGTGCCGCAGATCCTCGTCCGCGACAGCGGCTGGAGCGTTCTCGCCGTCGGCGGCCGGATGCTGCCCGGCGCGGTGGCCGGGGCGGTGCTGTCCCGGGTCGCGGGGCGGCTGACGGCGGGGCCCGGGGGCAGCCGGCTGCTCGCCGTCGTCGCCCTGGCGACCGCCGGGGCGCTGGCGGCCTCGCTCGCGGGACCGGCCCGACGCAGCTCGTCATCGGGGCCTCACTGGGGTTCGCCGCCTTCGCGGTGACCCAGGTCGTCGCCACCGCGCTGCTGTCGGCCCGGGTCGAACCGGCGCTCCGGGGCGGTGCGATGGGGCTGCTCAACCTGAGCTTCTTCGTCGGCGGCGGGATCGGCAGCGCCACGGCCGGCGCACTCGCCCAGTCGATGCCGCTCGCCACCGCGCTGGGCCTGGTCGCCGCCTTCCCGCTGGTCGCCGGGCTGATCGCAGTCACGCTCACGCCCCGCCGGCGACGCCCTCCTCGCCCATGACGCTCCGGGTCCCGCGGCTCGACGGCGGGAAGGCCGGGTGGCGGCGCGGACACGAGTACGGGTACGAGGGGCAGGGGGCGCACGGCCGACCGGGGCCCTCCCGGCAGCCGCCGCGACCGCATGCGCTTGACTGAGTTCATGATCGACGGCGGCGGACACGGATCCGGAGCGAGATCCGTGTCCGCCGTTCCCGCATACGACACCGGCTTCCCGAAGGGCAGGACAGAATCGTGCGTCCGCCGGCGGACTCCCGCCACCTGCTCGTCACGCACTGGCACGGCGAGCGCCCGTACGCGCTGACCGTGCTCGCGGTGGCCGCGGAGCGGCTCGCCGAGGCCGAGGAGCGCGCTCACGCGGTCCTCGGCGGGCGGCGGCTGCCGGATTCCTGGCAGGGGGCCGGCCCGCTGGTGCGCGAGCGTCTGGTCCGGGAGTGCCGGAGCATCCCCGTCGAGGGACTCTGACATCTCACGGACGAGGGTGCCGGAGCCGCCGAGGCCGGGAGCCGGCTGCTGGAGCAGACCGCCCAGGAGTGGGAGTTCGGGCGGGAGCCGATCGCCGAGGAGGCCCTGCCGGGGCTGCGGGCCCTGGCGCGGCTGTCGGCGACGGCGTGCCGGATGCCGCCGGACATTCCGCTCGCCGCCGATGAGGATCTCCTCGACGTCTACGACCAGTACACGATCGGCTGACCGGCCGTGCGGCCCGCACGGCGCCGCGCCCGCTGCCCGGTCAGGAGCCGGGCAGCCAGTGGGCGGCGGCCCAGGCGCGCAGCTCCTGGGGGCTGCCGAGCCGACGGCTCTCGACGGCGGCGTGCCGGTAGAAGCGCTGGACCGGCGCCTTGAGCGTGTAGCCGTGGGCGCCGTGCAGCTGGACCGCGTCGGCGGTCGTATCGCGGGCGAGGTCGGCGACGAGCGCCAGCGCGGCGGCGGAACGCGCGGGGTCGACCGTGCCCCGGTCGTGCCGCAGCGCGAGGCCCCCGATGAGCGTACGCGCCGCGAACAGCCGGGCGGTGAGCGCGGCCAGCCGCAGCGAGACGTGCTGGAAGGACGCGATCGACTGCCCGAACTGCCGGCGCCGTTTGGTGTGATCGAGCGTCAGGTCGAAGACCTGTGCGGACAGTCCCAGCAGGTAGCCGGCCTGACGCAGCTGGTATCGGTCGAGCAGGGCGGCGAACGGCGCGTCGCCGACCCCGGTCAGGACGCCGTCCGCGACGACCTCCGCCTTCCGGAACCGCACGGTGTACAGGTCGGTGAGGCCGAGCGCGTCCTCACGGTCCAGAACGACGCCCGGCTGGTCGCGGCGGACCGCCACGAGGACCGCTTCCGCGCTCTCCGGAAGGCCGGGGCCGTCGGCGGGGAGCGCCGCGACCACGAGGAGTTCCGCCGTGTCGGCGTGCGGCACGGCGGTCGCCCGGCCGGTCAGCGTCCCTCCTCGCAGCAGCGGGAGATCCCCGGCGGGACCGGCGCCGCGCAGCCCGGCGGGACCGGCGGCCAGGGCCGCCGTGAGCGCCCCGCGTGCCGCCCGCTCGGCCCAGGTGCGGCGGGGGCCTTCCGCCCCGGCGAGTTCCGCCACCGCGACGGTGTCCTGATACGGAGCGCGCAGCAGCACGCGGCCGAACTCCTCGGCCGCGACCACGGAGTCGGCGAGCCCCGACCCGAGCCCTCCGGCCCCGGTCGGCAAGGTGAGCCGCACCGCGCCGCTCCGGACCAGGGCGGCCCACGCGTCGCCGGGCCCCCGGTCCGGTCCGGCCGCGACGGCGGCGCCCGCCGCGGCGGCGACCAGGTCGGGGAACTCCGCCGCCAGGAAGCCGCGCAGGCGGCGTCGGAAGCCCGCCGCCGCGTCGTCCAGCTCGCCGGCCGCCGCGTCCGCGGTCTGGACCCGCAGATGCGCGCCCGCGATCGAGTGCAGCATGATCTCGGAGGATCCCGCGGACAGGGTGAGGCCCGGCGCCTCGCGGTACCAGTCCCCGGGCCGGGAGCCGGGCGCGGCGCCGGGCGGGTCGGCGGCCGGGCCGAGGTCCTGGGCCAGGCGGACGAGCGGGCGGGCCTGCTCGGTGTTCCACCACTTCGACATCGCCGCGCCGACATGGTCGAGTTCGCCGTGCGCCTGCCGGCCGATCTGCTCCCAGGCCAGGAATCCGCCCGCGTCGACCCGGATCTCCAGGTCGGCGAGGGCCGCCTCGGCGGCGGGGGCGACGGGGGCCTCGCTCGCGCGAATCCTGGCGGCCAGGGTGTCCAGCCAGCCGCGCAGCTTCAGATGGGCCTCCAGACCGGTGCGCTCGACCGCCAGCGCCGCGTTCAGCAGCGGCCAGGCCTCGCCCGGCGCCCCGACCACGTACGCGTCGGGGACGTGCAGGCCGTCGAATTCGACGACGCTGAACGGGTGGTCGCTCAGACACGGCTCCGGCCGTACGGCGACCCCGGGGCCCTCCAGCGGCGCCCAGAAGAGGGTGATGCCCTGGTGGGGTGTGTCGCCCGCAGGCGCGGTGCGGGCCGCCACCAGTCCGTAGCGGGCGTGCTCGGTCGCCTGACTGTAGGTCTTGACGCCGAACAGCCGGTAGCCGCCGCCCGGGGCCGGTTCCGCGCGCGTCCGCAGCGCGGCCAGGTCGGAGCCGGCTCCCGACTCGCTGTAGAGCGTGCACGAGGTCAGCTCGCCGGACGCGATCCGCGGCAGGAACTCCTCGCGTACCGAGTCGTCGGCGGCGAGCAGCAGCAGGTTGCCCGCGTAGCAGACCGACACCACGAACAGCAGGTCGGGCAGTCCGTGCCGGACCAGCTCGCGATGGACCAGGGCCGTCTCGACGGGTCCCAGGCCGCGCCCGCCGTAGGCGCTCGGCCAACCGGGGGCGAGCAGGCCCCGGGCGCCGAGCACCCGGTGCGCCGCGCGGAGCGCGTCGGTCCGGTCGGGCGCGGCCGGATCGGCGTCGTGGTAGGCGGCGACGGCGGCGCTCATCGGCCCCTGGTCGAAGAAGGCGGCGATCTCGTCGGCGAAGCTCCGCTGCTGGGCGGTGAGGGCGATTTCGGTCATGTCGGCTCCTCCTCGGCCACCAGTCGGGCGACCTCCTCGTCCGAGAGCAGGTCGAGCCGTTCGTTCAGCGCTTCCTCGATCCGCTCGGACAGCCGGGCGGCGGTGCGCAGGTCGAACAGTTCCTCGACGGTCAGCGGCACCGCGAAGCGTTCGCGCAGCCGGGCGGTGACCTGGGTGGCGAGCAGCGAGTGCCCGCCGAGGTCGACGAAGGCGTCGTGCACGCCGATCGCCTCCTCGCCGAGCATGTCCCGCCACACGGCGACGACGACCCGCTCGACCTCGGTGCGAGGCGGCTCGGCGGCGGCCGGGGACGCGGGGACGGCCGGGGCTTCGGGGGCGGCCGCGACGGCCCGCGCGTCCGCGGGCACGGGGACCGCCGGGTCGACGTGCGGGTGGCGGCCCGCGGCCTCCACCCAGTGCCGCCGCCGCTGGAAGGGATAGGTCGGCAGCGGCACCCGCGCCCGCCGTTCGCCCGCGTGGTAGGCCGCCCAGTCGACGCCGACGCCGGCCGTCCACAGCCGGGCCAGCGCGTCGGGCAGCCGGGCGCCGCCCGCCGCCGCCGGGTCGTCGGCCGGCAGCGAGGCGACCGTCACCGGGCGGGCGGCCCCGCCGGCCCGCCGGGCGAGGGAGCCGAGAGCCCCGCCGGGGCCGACTTCGAGCAGCACGCGCGGCGCCCCGTCCAGTAGCGTGTTCAGGCCCGCGCCGAACCTGACCGTCGTACGCAGGTGTTCGGCCCAGTACGCCGGGCTGCCCGCCTGCGCGGCGGTCACCCAGTCGCCGGTCACGTTCGACACGTACGGGATGCGCGGTTCGTGCCGGGGAGCCTGGCCCACCAGCGCGGCGAACGCGTCGAGCACCGGGTCGAGCATCGCGGAGTGGAAGGCGTGCGAGGTGCGCAGCCGCCCCACCGCGACATCGCGGTCGGCCAGGCGCCGGGCGCACTCGTCGATCTCCCGGGCCGGGCCGGAGAGCACCCCGAGGCGGGGCCCGTTGACGGCGGCCAGCGCGATCCCGCCCTTCGCGAGGTCGCGCAGCTCGTCCTCCGGCAGGCCGACGCTCAGCATGCTCCCCGGCGGCAGGCCCTGCACCAGACGGCCGCGCGCCGCGACCAGCGCGAGGGCGTCGTCGAGGGCGAACACGCCCGCGAGGCACGCGGCGGTCAGCTCGCCGACGCTGTGCCCGATCATCGCCTCGGGCACGACGCCCCACCCGGTCCACAGCTTCGCCAGCGCGTACTCGACGACGAACAGCGCGGGCTGTGCGAGCGCGGTGTCGTCGAGGCCGTAGGGCGCGTCCGCGCGGCCGCCGGAGCCGAAGACCGGCCCCCGCAGATCGAAGCCGAGATGCGGGACCAGGATCCCGGCGCACCGGTCGACCGTGGCGCGGAAGGCGGGCTCGGACTCGTACAGCAGGGCCGCCATGCCGGCGCGCTGGGCTCCCTGGCCGGGGAAGGCGAACACGACCCGGCGGTCCGCGTCCGCCGCGTCGTCGCCGCCGGAGGCGGACACTCCGTCGAGCGCGGCCAGGGCGTCCTCGGTGCTCCCGCACGGCACGGCCCACCGGTGGCGCAGCTGTCTGCGGCCGACCTGGAGGGTGTAGGCGGTGTCCGCCAGCGCGGCCGTCGGGCGGGTGCGCAGATGCTCGGCCAGATGCGCCGCCGCGTCGGCGAGGGCCCGCGGTGTCGCGCCGGAGAGCGTGAGGATCTGCCGCTCCCGTGCCGGGTCGTCCCCCGGCGCGCTCGGCGGCGGCTCCTGGAGCACCAGGTGCGCGTTGGTGCCGCCGATCCCGAACGAGCTGACGCCGGCTCGCCTCGGCCCGTTCCGGGGCGGCCATCCGGCCGCCTCGGAGGTGACCGTGAAGCCCGCGGCGGCCAGGCGGCTGTGCGGGTTGGGCTTCTCGAAGTGGAGCGTCGGCGGGAGGACGCCCTCGCGCAGCGCGAGGGTCGCCTTGATCAGGCCGGTCACGCCGGCGGCCACGTCGAGGTGGCCGAGGTTCGTCTTGACCGAGCCGAGCACGCATGCGGCCGCCGCGCCGTCCCGGTCAGGCGCCTCGGCCGCCGCGCCGTTTCGTTCCAGCGCCTCGGCCAGCGCGGCGACCTCGATCGGGTCGCCGAGCGCGGTGCCGGTGCCGTGCGCCTCCACATAGCCGATCGATCCCGGGTCGACGCCCGCCGCCCCGATCGCCTCGGCGATCACCTCGGCCTGGCCGCGCGCGCTCGGCGCGGTGTAACCGGACTTGGCGGCCCCGTCGTTGTTGATCGCGGAGCCGAGAATCAGCGCGTGCAGGGTGTCGCCGTCGGCCAGCGCGTCCACGGCCCGCTTCAGCACGACCACTCCGGCGCCGGCGCCCGGCACCGTACCGGCGGCGGAGGCATCGAAGGCCCGGCAGTGCCCGTCGGGCGCCATGATGCCCTGCTGCTCGTAGCGGTAGCCGGCGGTCTGCGGCAGGCTCACCGCCACCCCGCCGGCCAGCGCCATGTCGCACTGCCCGGTCAGCAGCGCCTGCGTGGCCAGGTGCACGGCCACCAGCGATGTCGAGCAGGACGTCTGCACGGTGACGGCGGGGCCGCGCAGATCGAGCAGATGCGCGACCCGGGTGGTCAGGTGGTCCTTGTCGTTGGCCAGCAGGATCCGGTAGCCGCCGACCGACGCGACGAGGGCCGGGTCCGCCAGCAGGCCGAGCAGATAGGTGCTGATCGCCGCGCCGCCGAAGACCGCCGTGTGGCCCGGATGGCGCGCGGTGTCGTACCCCGCGTGCTCCACCGCCTCCCAGGCGCACTCCAGGAAGATCCGCTGCTGCGGGTCCAGGAGGTCGGCGTCCCGGGCGCTGAACCCGAAGAACGCCGAGTCGAACAGCTCGACGCCGTCGAGGACCGCACGGGCCGGGACGTACGCGGGATCGGAGCGTTCCCGCTCGGGGACGCCCGCGGCGGCGAGCCGGTCGGGTGAGAAGACGGTGACGGACTCACGGCCCTCGCACAGATTGCGCCACAGCGCGTCGACCGAGGGCGCGCCCGGGAAGCGGCCGGCCATCCCGATCACGGCGACGGCGTCGGGCGGGACGCCGGGCGCGCTCGGCCCGGGATCCGACAGGTTGGCATCCGTCATGGAACCGTTCACTGCTCCTTCACAGGGTCGGGTGCGGCCCGCCCGGACAGCGAGGCCCGGCGTGCGGCGCCCCGGCCGCGGGCCGGGGAGAGCGCGGCCGGCGCGCCCGGATCCGCCGGAGCGTCGGTGAGGGCGTCGATCCGGCCGGCCAGCCGGCGCGGCGTCGGATGCTGGAAGAGGTCGATGACCTCGAGCCCGGGAGCGCGGGCGACCAGCCGCTGGTGGGCCTGGACCGCGAGCACCGAATGGCCGCCGAGTTCGAAGAATCCGTCCCGCGCGCCGACCCGGTCCAGGCCGAGCACTTCGGCGAAGACGCCGGCGACGAACCGCTCGGTCTCGGTGCGCGCCGGGCTGAAGGCGTGCTCGGCGGCGGGGGCCGAGGGCGGCGGCAGCGCTGTACGGTCCACCTTGCCGCTGCTGGTCAGCGGCACTTCGGGGATCACACCGATCGCCGCGGGCAGCATGTAGTCCGGCAGCCGGCCGCGCAGGAAGTCCCGCAGCCGCGCGGCCTCGGCGGACCCGGGCGTGCCGTGTCCCGGCACCACGTGCGCGACCAGCCGGGCGCCGCCGGGCGCCGCCGCGTCCAGGCTCACCACGGCGTCGCGCACCCCGGGATACATCCGCAGCGCCGCCTCGACCTCGCCCATTTCCACCCGGAATCCGCGGATCTTGACCTGATCGTCGCCGCGGCCCAGGTACTCCATGTCGCCGTCGGCGGTGCGCCGCACCATGTCGCCGGTCCGGTAGGCGCGCCCCGGGCCGCCGAACGGCGCGGGGACGAAGCGCTCCGCGTCCAGCTCCGGCCGGCCGAGGTAGCCGCGGGCGACACCGGGGCCGGCGGTCAGCAGTTCGCCGGGCACCCCGATCGGCACCGGCTGCGACAGGCCGTCGACCACCAGCCGCCGCACCTCGGGCAGCGGTGCGCCGACCGGGCTGCGCGGGTGCGCCGCGTCGGCGTTCCGGATCCGCCGCCAGTAGGAGTGCACCGTCGTCTCGGTGGCACCGAGCAGATTGAGCACCTGGGGCCGGTCGTCGCCGTAGCGGGCGAACCAGTGGCCGAGCCGGCGCGGGTCGAGGCGTTCGCCGGCCAGCACCACCGCGCGCAGGCCGGGCAGCGGCGGGGCCGCCGCGTCCGCCTCCACGAGTCCGTAGAAGGCGGTCGGGGTCTGGCTCAGGACGCTGACCCGGTGCTCGTCCAGCAGGCGGTGCAGGGCCGCGGGCGATCGGCTGACCGCGTGCGGCACCACCACCAGCGTCCCGCCGTGCAGCAGCGCGCCGAAGACCTCCCAGACCGAGACGTCGAAGGTGTGGGCGTGGAACATCGTCCACACGTCGTGCTCGTCGGGCGCGAGCAGGGCGTGGGCGGCGCGGAAGAGCCACACGACCTGCCGGTGCTCCACCAGGACGCCCTTGGGCGCGCCGGTCGAACCCGAGGTGTAGATCACGTACGCCAGGTCCGCCGACGACGGGGGCCCGGCGGGCTCGACGCGCCGGGCGGGTTCGGAACGCGGGGCGGGTTCGGAACGCGGGGCGTCCGCCTTTTCCCGGCCGTCGAGGTCCAGGCCATCGAGGTCCCGGTCGTGGAGGTCCAGGCCGTCGAGGTCCAGGATCGCGGCGCCCTCCGGGGCCGGCGCCTGGGCGTCGAGCCCGCGGTGCGTGACGACCACCGCGGTCCCGGCGTCCGCGAGGACCCGGCGGGTGCGGTCGAGCGGCCCCGACGGGTCGACGGGCACATAGGCGCCGCCCGCCGCGAGCACCCCGAGGATCGCGGTCACCTGGTCGATGCCGCGCTCCAGGAACAGGCCGACGAGGGTGCCCCGCCGCACCCCGGCCTGCCGCAACCGCGCAGCCAGCCCGGCGACCTGACGGCTCAGCTCGGCGTATCTGATCCGCTCGGCGCCGTCGCGGACCGCGACGTTCGCCGGAGTACGCGCCGCCTGCGCGGCGAACAGCTCGTCCAGCCGGGCGTCGGGCCCGAACCCGGACCGCTCCTCGTGCGCCTCCGTGTCCCCGGGAGCGAGCGGCTCGCCGTCCCGCCAGTCCGCGGCGAGCGCCGCGGTCTCGGCCGGGGTGAGCACCGCCAGCCGGTCCACGGGCCGGTCCGGCTCCGAGGCGGCGTCACCGAGCAGGACGGCCAGGTGGCCGGCCATCCGCTCGGCCGTCGCCCGGTCGTAGAGGTCGGCGCTGTATTCGAGATGCCCCTCCAGGCCGCCGGACCCGGTCTCGACCAGGCCGAGGTTCAGATCCACCTTCGCGGCCGTGTGCAGGTCGGGCAGCGGCTCCGCGACCAGCCCCGGCGTCGCGGGCAGCGGCACGGGCGGGTTGTGCAGGGCGAACATCACCTGGAAGACCGGGTTGCGGTCGATGTCGCGGGGGGCGCGCAGCTCCTCGACGACCCGCTCGAAGGGCACGTCCTGGTGGGCGAGCGCCCGGCCCACGGTGTCGCGGACCCGGCGCAGCAGGGCGCGGAAGGCCGGTGCGCCCGCCAGCGGGACCCGTACCGCGACGGTGTTGACGAAGCAGCCGATCAGCGGCTCGGTGCTGGTCCGGCCCCGGTTCGCGACCGGCACCCCGATCACCACCTCGTCCTGCCCGCTGTAGCGGCCGAGCAGCGCCGCGTACCCGGTGAGCAGCACCATGAACAGCGTCGCCCGCTCGGTCTCGGCGAGGCCGCGCAGCCGGGCGGTCAGGTCCGCCGGCAGCGTGAACGTCCACGTGCCGCCGGTGTGCGTGGGGACGGCGGGCCGGGGCCGGTCGGCCGGCAACTCCAGCGCGGCCGGGGCCCCGCGCAGCTCCTCGCGCCAGTACGCCAGCCCGGCGACGGCGTCCGGCGGGTCGGCGGAGCGCTGCCAGTGCGCGTAGTCGGCGTACTGCAGGGGAAGTTCGGGCAGTTCGGCGGGGTGTCCGGTGAGGTGTCCGCGGTAGCGGGTCATCAGCTCGCCGAGCAGTACGCGCAGGGACCAGCCGTCCGTCACCAGGTGGTGCAGGACCAGTCCGAGCAGGTGATCGTCGAAGCCGGTCCTGACCAGGCGGGCGCGGAGCAACGGCGGTCGGCCGAGGTCGAACGGGCGCGCGGCCGAGGCGCGGATCCGGTCGGCCGCGTCCTCGGTACGCCCGTCTTCGGGCCGCCCGTCGGCGGCCGGCCCGAGGTCCTCGACGTCGAAGTCCACCGCGGCCTCGGGCGCGACGATCTGCACCGGCCGGCCGTCGCGCAGTTCGAAGCCGGTGCGCAGGATCTCGTGCCGCCGCACCAGGTCCGCCAGCGCCCGTTCGAGCAGCACCGCGTCCAGCGGCCCGCGCAGCCGTACCGCGCAGAGTTCGTTGTACGCCGTGGTGCCCGGCCGCACCTGCTCGAACAGCCACAGCCGCTGCTGGGGGTAGGACAGCGGGGCGGGCCCCGGCGGGCGGCGGGGGACGGCCGCCGGGCCGGTCGCGCGCAAGCGCTCGCGCAGCAGCAGTTCGGCCAGGGCGCGCCGCTGATCCGCCGGGTCGGCGGCCATCAGGCGAGGGCCGCGGCCCAGGCGGCCCGGTGGGTCCGCAGGTGGTCACGGGACCGCTCGATGTCGATCGAGGTCTGGCGGTCCTCGTCGAGCCGCGGCACCCGCGCCCGGAATTCGCGCAGGACCCGCGCGGCCCACTCCGAGGTCCGCAGTTCCTCGTTCAGGTCGATCGCCTGCGCCGCGGCCAGCAGTTCGATCGCGAGCACGTACTCGCAGTTGTCGAGGATCGTGTCGAGCTTGTACGCGCTGGTGGCGCCCATGCTGACGTGGTCCTCCTGCAACTGGCAGGTGGGGATCGTGTCGATGCTGGCCGGGGTGGCCAGCACCTTGTTCTCGTTGACCAGCGCGGCCGAGGTGTACTGCGCGACCATCAGACCGGAGTCGAGGCCGGGCCGGGGCGCGAGGAAGTCGGGCAGCCCGTGCTGGCCGGACAGCAGCTGGTAGGTGCGCCGCTCGGCGATGTTGGCCAGCTCGCTCATCGCGATGGCCAGGAAGTCCAGCGCGAAGGCGGTGGACTCGCCGTGCAGATTGCCGCCGAGGATCACCCGGTCGTGCTCGGGGAAGAACAGCGGGTTGTCCGAGACGCTGTTGCACTCCTGCTCGATCACCGTTCTGACGTGCGCGTACGTCTGCCGCACCGCGCCGTGCACCTGTGGTACGCAGCGGAACGAGTACGGGTCCTCCTGAGCGATGTTGCAGCCGGGCAGGGTGTGGTGGTTGCTGCCCTCCAGCAGGTTCCGCAGATTGGCCGCCACCGCTCCGCGCTCGGGGTGCAGCGATGTCTCGTGGAGGATCCGCTGGTAGAAGGTGTCCGCACAGCTGAAGCCCTGGATGCTGAGCGAGGCGGTCAGGTCGGCGGAGCCGATCAGTTCGCCGCAGCGGACCACCGAGTCCACCGCCAGGGCGTTGATGTACTGCACGCCGTTGGTGAGTGCCAGCCCCTCCTTCGGACGCAGCCGCAGGGGCTGGAGGCCCAGTTCGGCCAGCGCCCCGGCGGCCTCGACCACCTCGCCGCGTACATGCACCCGGCCCAGGCCGATCACCGGCAGCGCCAGGTGGGCCAGCGGCGCGAGATCGCCGCTGGCGCCGACGGAGCCCTTCTTCGGCACCGCGGGGATCACGTCGGCGTTCCACAGTTCGAGCAGCCGCTCGACCGTCTCCAGCGTGATGCCGCTGTAACCGGCCCTGAAGGTCAGCAGCTTGACCAGCATCGCCAGCCGGGAGATCCGCTCGGGCACCAGATCGCCGACCCCGCAGGCGTGCGAGACGAGGTGTTTGTGCTGGAGGTCGACCATCTCCGCCGGGTCGATCCGGGTCTCGCACAGCGAACCGAAGCCGGTGTTCACTCCGTAGATGTGCCGGTCCTCGCCGGATATCCGCTCGATGTACCGGCCGCCCGCCTCGATCTTCGCGGCCACGTCGGGGGCCAGCGCGAGGCGGGGCGCGGTGACGGCGATGCGGTACAGCTCCTCCACGGTGTAGCGCTCGAAGGTGATCTCCACGGTCGGCCGGTCCTCGCCGCCGGCGTGCGGTGCGCGGCCGGTGCGGTGGGTGGGTTCTGTCGTCGTCATCGCCTCAAAGCTCCGTCTCGTCCGTGGCTGGACCCGCCCGGTGTTGGACGAGCAGGGCATTGATGTGTTCGGCGGGAAGCTGTTCGAGCTCGCGCTCGATGGCGGCCAGTCGGCCGTCGAAGTCCCCTCGCGCACCGGCCGCCTCGGCGGCGGCGGCCACGGTCGGCGCGTCGAGCAGGGTCTGGAGCGGCAGCTCGACGCCGAGCGTCTCGCGTATCCGGTTGACCAGCCGGGCCGCCTGCAGCGAATTGCCGCCGAGGGCGAAGAAGTCGTCGTCCGGGCCGACGTCGGTGACGTCCAGCACCTCGCCGACCAGCTCGGCGATCCGGCGCTCGGCGAAGGTGCGCGGCGCGCGGCGCGCCGGGCCCGCCGCCGCGCTGCGCTTCGTCGGCGCGGGCAGCGCGGCCCGGTCGACCTTCCCGGTGAGTGTGCGGGGCAGCCGGGGCAGCGCGATCAGTTCGGCGGGCACCATGTACGCGGGCACGGTGTCCCGCAGGAAGTCGCGGATCGCGTCCGGCGGCCCGCCGCGCGCGGTGACGACATAGCCGACCAGGCGCTGGCCGTGGTCGGTGGTGACCATGGCGACGGCGCATTCCTCGACGTCCGGATGGCGGGCGACGGCGGCCTCGACCGCCTCCAGTTCGAGCCGGACGCCGGAGATCTTGACCTGGTTGTCGGCCCGGCCGGCGAACTCCAGCAGCGTGCCGTCCGCGGTGAGCCGTCCCAGGTCGCCGGTGCGGTAGAGCGTCCCCCGCGCCCCGCCCTCGGTGAACGGACCGGGCCGGAAACGGCGGGCGGTCTCCGCCTCCTCTCCCGGGTATCCGGGCGTCAGATACGGGCTCAGTACGCAGATCTCACCGCGTACGCCGGGCGGACAGAGCCGGCCGGCCTCGTCCAGGACCAGCACCTGCCGGCCGGCGATCGGTCGCCCGACGGGCACGACGGCGCCCCGCGCGGGCCCTGCTCCGAGCTGGTGGAAGGTCGCGGCGACCACTTCGGTGGGCCCGTAGACGTTGACCAGCCGGACGTCGGGGCCGAGCCGGTCGCGGGCCCGCCCGGCGAGCGCCGAAGGCAGCGCCTCGCCGACGAACATGACCGTGCGCAGGGCGGGCAGCGGACCCGGAAGGGCGGTGAGGATCTCGTCGAGCAGCCGCGGGATCACCTGGAGCAGCGTGATCCGTTCGGCCGCCAGCCACGAGGCGAGTCCCACCGGGTCGGCCCTCGGGCCCGGCGGCCGGACGCACAGCGCGGCGCCGTGGCAGAGCGCGCCGAAGATCTCGCAGAGGGCGACGTCGAAGGCGAGCGCGGCCGACTGCGCGACTCGGCTGCCGGGGCCGATCCCGAACTGCGCGCTCTGCCAGGCCGTGAACTGCGCCAGGTCCCGGTGGGTGTGCGGGATGCCCTTGGGGCGGCCGGTCGAGCCCGAGGTGTACGCGAGATACGCCGGGTCCGCCGGGCGTACGTCCGAGGCGCGGCGGGGCGGGGAGTCCGGGTGGCCGGCGAGGTCGGCCGCGCTGACGAACGGGATGCCGGGGACCGCTCGGGGAGCGCCGGTGGTGCCGTGGCCGGCGGTGGAGTCCACCACGACCGCGTCCGGCGAGAGGCCGGCGATCAGGGCGTCGAGCCGGTCGGCCGGCTGCCGGGGATCGAGGCAGACCATCGAGGCTCCGGCCTTGAGCACTCCGAACAGCGCCGCCACCGCCTCGGCCCCGGTGTCGAGGACCAGCGCCACCGGGCGGCCGCCGCCCGCGCCGAGATGCGCCAGCCCGTTCGCGATCCGGTCGCTCCAGGCGTCCAGCTCGCGGTAGCTGACGGTGCGGCCCTCGGCGACCACGGCCGGGGCGTCCGGCGCGGCGGCCGCCTGTCGCGCGAACAGGGCGAGCGGCGTGGTGTCGGGAGCGGCGTCGCCGGTCGCGTCCCAGTCCGCGAGCAGTTTCGTCTGTTCCGCCGAGGTCAGCACCGGGATGTCGGCGACCGGGCGGTCCGGCGCGGCGCACAGCCGCGCCAGCAGTGCCGGCCAGCGCTCGGCGAGCCCTCGCGCCAGGGAGGGTTCGAAGAGATCGGCCCGGTACCGCATCGCCCCGGTCAGGGCTCCGTCCCGGGCGGTCAGCTCCACGACGAGGTCCTCGGCCGTCACCCGGTCGATCCGGGTGACGCCGGGCGGATCGCCGTCCGCGAGGCCGGGATCGCGGAGCGACAGCCGGGCGCGGCAGACCGGTTCGGGGTGGGTGGCGGGCACCGGTACGCGCGCGGCGGCGTCGATCTCGGTGTGCACGGCGGCGAGCAGCTCCCGGAAGGTCGCCCCGGCGGGGACCTCGATGCGCAGCGGCAGCGCGGCGGCGAGCGGGCCCCGCGCCGGATCGCCCTCGGGCGGCCGCTCGTCGTCGAGTCCGATGACGGTGTCCGTACGGTCGGTGTGCCGCCGCAGGAGGACGGCGAGCGCCGCCGCCAGCCCGGCCGCGAGCGGCGCCCCGGTCGCGCGGCACACGGCGTCCAGCGCGCCGGCCGTCTCGGCGGGGACGCGGATCGGCTCGGTGGCGGCGGGCCCCGAGGGGGCGGCGGGTCTGTCGCCCGGGGAGGGCAGGCCGAGCGGTTCCGGCGGGGTGGGCGCCCTGGTGCGCCAGTACTCCTCGCCGCCTCGGCCCGCGCCGGAGCGCTGCCGTGCCAGGGCCCGGTCGACAAGGCCGGGGCCGGGGAGGCCGGCCGGGGCCGTCGGCGCGTCCCGGTCCGTGTACAGCGCGACGAGATCGCGCAGCAGCAGGCCGAAGAGGCGTTCGTCGGCCAGCGCCCGGTGCACCCTGAGGCGTACCGCCGGGCGGCCCGCCCCGGCGTCGACGACCTCGGCGTCCAGCCAGGGCGCGCCGGCCGTCCCGCCGAGCAGCAGCCGGCCCGGCGGGACGACGGTCTGCGTCCGGCCGTCCGCCGAGAACGCGCACCGCAGCACCTCGTGCCGGCGCTCCAGTCCGTACAGCGCGTCCTGCAACCGTCCGTGGTCGAGGGCGCCGCCCTCGGGTTCGTACGTCGCGCCGAGCCGGTTGGCCGGGTCGCCCGGCCTGGCCTGTTCGGCCGCCCACCAGCGCCGTTGCACCACGTCGAGCGGGAAGGGCGCGGAGCGCGAGGAGCGCGCCTCCGGTGTGCGGGACGGCCGACCTACGGTCCGGGACAGCCGGGAAAGCGACAGATCCGGATTCCGGGCGAGCGTCCGCAGGATCCCGGCGAACTCGGCGCCCAGTTCGGCGGCCCGCTCCGGCCGGAACAGATCGCTGTCGTACTGGAGCAGCACCTCGGCCCCGTCGGGTCCGGGCGTGATGTACAGCGCGAGGTCGTTCTGCGCCGTGCCGGTGTCGACCGGGAACGGCCGCACCGACAGGCCCGGGCCCAGGTCGAGCCGGCCGGCGGGGACGTTCAGCAGGGCGAGCGACGCGCGGAGGAACGGCGCTGCGGCCGCGCCGCCCCGCGCTTTCGCCGCCTGGTCGATCGCCGTCTGGAGCGGCAGGTCCTGGTGGGCGAAGGCCGATGTGCAGCGGCGGCGGGCCCGGATCAGCAGTTCGCGCAGTGTCGGGTCGCCGGACAGATCGCCGCGCAGGACCAGGACGTTGATGAAGGGTCCGACGACCCTCTCCAGCCGGGGGTCGGGGCGGTTCGCCACCGGTGCGGCGACCGCCACGTCGGTGCGGCCGCTGTGCCGGTGCAGCAGCACCTGAAGGGCGACGAGATGGGCCATGAACTCGGTGGCGGACTCCTCGGCGGCGCTCGCGCGGACCGCCGCGACATCGGCCGCCGACAGGGTGAAGCGGTGCGCGCCGCCGCGGAAGGCCGTCCGGGCGGGGCGCGCGAAGTCGGTACGGAGTTCCAGCGGCGGAGGCGGGTCCGCCAGCTCGTCCGCCCAGAAGCCAAGGTCGGCGGCGAAGGCGCCGGCCGCCAGGGCCTCGCGCTGCCAGAGCGCGAAGTCGGCGTAGTCGAGGTCGAGTTCGGGTAATCGGGCCGGGACGCCCGCGGCGTGCTGCCGGTACAGTGCGGCGAGTTCGTCCAGGAACACATGGAACGACCAGCCGTCGAAGACGGCGTGGTGCGCGACCAGCACCAGCCGGTGGCGCTCGGGCCCGCCGCGCAGCAGCACGGTGCGGACCATCGGGCCGCCGGTGTAGTCGAAGGGGCGGCGGGCCCAGTCGGCGGTCGGCGCGTCGAAGCCCGCGGCGTCGGCCGTCGGCACGTCGACGAACTGGAGCGGGATGTCGGCGGGGTCGCCGGAGCGGGCGTCCCGCTCCGTCCCCGCGAGGTCGAGCCGGAGCGTCCCGTCCGCCACGGCGAAGCGGCACCGCAGCAGGCTGTGCCGGGCGGTGAGGTCGCCGAGCGCCGCGCTCAGCGCGGCCGTGTCCAGCGGTCCTACGAGATCCGCGCCGAACGCCAGATTGTGCACGGCGGTTTCCGGGTGCAGCTGATCGATAAACCAGAAACCTTCTTGCGTCAATGCGGCGGATATCTGTTTCTCTCGTGATCGGCGGCGAATCGAAGGGCGCACCGAAAAACACCTCCAGCCCGTGGACGCCGATCACCGTAACATGACGCCCAATATGTACAACAGGTCCGCGACGCTCTCACCGATCGGCTTTCCGCGCCGGTTCGAAGTGACGTCCCGCCGGCGGGACAAACGTCGCTGAGCTGCCTTGACTGCTCCACCGCCGACTCGAAGACTACGTCCGTCGCTCATTTCGATGAAATCGCCCGACCATGACCGCGGATCGCTGTGGAAAATCTCATCGAGCGAATGAATTCCGCTGCCCCGCACGATCGGTCCGACCGCAGGGCCCAACAATGCCATCACCAGCGACGGAAGGGCGCCCGATGAGGATCGGCTGAATGCGCGACGCGTTTTCTTACCGGTCGGGGAGCTGCCGGGAGACGGACGGGCCCGGCGCCTCTCCCTCTTCCGCGGACGGCGGCCGGGCGGACGCCCTGCCCGACCCGCGCCGGGCAGCGGATCGAACCGCCGCCCGGCCGCTGCGACGGGATCCCGCCGCTCGCCCGCTCCGGGCGGAGGGATCCCGTCACGGCGGTGACGCACCCGCACCGCGGCGACGGCGGCTGCGGACTCCCGGCGCGTCTCGCCGCCGCACCGCGAAGAACCGGTGCCATGCGCCGGGACGCCGGCCGACGGCTCGTGGACGGGAGGGGCCGCCGCTCGCCGACCGCCGCGACGCGCCGGAGCGCGGGAACGAGGCCCTCGCGGCGCGCCACACGGACGCGCCGGCCCGGGCGGAGGCCGTCGGCGCCCGGCGGAGTCCGGGTCGGGAGCGGTCCGTGCCACGGCGCGTCGCCCGTTCGGGCGGGCCGCGCGCCGCCCGTCACCGACGCCGGGCGGGACACCCCGTCCCGCTCCCCCGCCGCGGCCCGCCCCGGCCGGGCCACCGAAGCGACCGAAGGGCTGGACCGGCCATGACGCTCCTCGACCACCCGTCACCGCTCATCGCCGCGCTGGCCCGCCGGGCCGCGCGCGAGCCCGAACGGCTCGGATACTTCGAGGCCGTCGACGCCGGGCCGCCGACCGGGATCGGCTACGCGGACCTCGTCGCGCGGGTCGAGACGGAGGCCGACCGGCTGGCCGCCGCGACCCGCCCCGGCCAACGCGTCGCCCTCGCCCTGCCGGGCGGTCTCGACTACGTCGCCGCGCTGCTCGGCTGCCTCGCCGCGGGCCGGGTCGCCGTACCGCTCCCGCCCAGCCGCGGCCTCGGCGTCTCGGCGGACGACCTGATGCGGCATCCGGTGATCCGCGACGCCGGCGCGGTCTGCGCGGTCACCGCCGAGGGCCTGGTCCCGCTGTTCGGCCCCGGCGACGCGGCGGCCGAGGCCGCCCCGGCCGGCGTGGCCGTGCTGCAGTACACGTCCGGCTCCACCGGCGCGCCCAAGGGCGTGATCGTCGGCCACGACAACCTCGCGCGCAACTGCGCGGCGATCACCGAGGGCATGGGGCTGACCGAGGCCGACCGGTCCCTGGTCTGGCTGCCGCCCTACCACGACATGGGACTGGTCGGCGGCATCCTCGCGCCGCTCTGGTCCGGGATGTCCATGACCCTCTTGGCCCCCGAGGCGTTCGCGCGGCGGCCGCTGACCTGGCTGCAACTGGTCAGCGACGGCCGCATGACCCTCTCCGGCGGCCCGAACTTCGCCTTCGACGCGTGCGTCGACCGCATCGCACCGGAGGACCGCGCCGCGCTCGACCTGTCCGCCTGGCAGGTCGCCTTCATCGGCGCGGAGCCGGTGCGCGCCCGGACCCTGCGGCGCTTCGCGGAAGCCTTCGCCCCGGCCGGATTCCGGCCCGAGGCGTACTACCCCTGCTACGGCCTCGCGGAGGCGACGCTGATCGTCTCCGGCGGACGCCGCGGCGGCGGACTGCGCACCGTGCCGTCCGACGTCCCGGGACAGCCCGAACAGGTCTCCTGCGGCCGTGTCCTGGGCGGGCAGGAACTGCGCGTGATCGACCCCGACACGGGCGCCGCGCTCCCCGCGGGCGGCACCGGCGAGATCGTCCTGTCCGGCCCCTGCGTCACCGCGGGCTACTGGCGCAACCCCGAGGCCACCGCCGCGGCCCGCACACCGGACGGGGCCCTGCGCACCGGCGACCTCGGACGCGTGGTCGCGGGCGAGCTGCACATCACCGGTCGCAGCAAGGACACCGTGGTCATCCACGGCCGAAACCTCTTCCCCGAGGACCTGGAGGAGGTCGTCCACGCCGTCGACCCGGCACTGGCCGCGAGCACGGCCGCCGCGTTCTCCGTCGAGTCCGACGGCGGCGAACAACTCGTCGTCGCCGTCGAGTCCAGCCCGCGCACCACCGACGAGGCGGGGCGCGCGGCCCTCCTCAGCCGCGTACGGGTCGCGGTGGCGCGCGCGGCGGGCGTGCAGCCGGCGGTGGTGCTGCTCTGCCGGCGCGGCGCCCTGCCCCGCACGACCAGCGGCAAGGTCCGCCGTTCGGCCGCCCGCGACCTGTACGCAGGCGGCGGACTGCGCGTGCTGGCCGAGGACCGCTCCCGGCCGGCGGCCGGCTACCACGCGCGGGCGCGACTGCGGTCGTACGAGGAACTCGACGCACTGCCGCGAGCCGAGCGGGGCGCGGCGCTGACGGCGGCGCTGTGCGAGTGGATCGTGGCGGCGACGGGAACGAGCGGGCCCGGCGCGGACGCCGGCCCGCGGCCCGATCCGGCGGATCCGCTGGTCGCCACCGGGCTGGACTCGCTCGGCCTGGTCCAGTTGCAGGGCGACCTCGCCGCTCGCTGGTCGGTCGCGCTCGATCTGGCCACGCTGTACCGGGCCCCGTCGCTGACCGCGCTGGCCGAGGACATCGCCGACCGCTGGGGACGTCGCGCCGCGCCGGCCGACGTCGCCGCGAGCGCTCCGGACGCCGGACTCGACCTCGACGCCGGCGCGGCGCTCGCCGGGGAATCCGGATTCGCCTACCTCGAAGCACGTCACCCAGGAACATCCGCGCATGTGCTGGCGCGCGCCTTCCGGCTGGCGCCCGACACCGGCCTCGCGCCGATCGAGGCCGCGCTGCAACTGCTCGGCGCCCGGCACCGGGCCCTGCGCGGTGTGGGACCGCAGGGGCCGGAGATCCGGCTGGCCGTGCACGAGGCCGCCGGCCTCTCCGAGCGGGCCGTCGAGGATCTGCTGCGCCGGGCCGCGCTGACCCCGTTCGACCTGGCCGCCGGGCCGCTGCTGCGCGCCGAGGCGATACGCACCGCCGAGGCGACCCTGCTCGTCCTCGCGGTGCACCACACCGCCGTCGACCTGTGGTCCGCGTCCCTGCTCGCCGCCGAGTTCGCGGCGGCCCACCGCGCCTTCGCCGACGGCGTCGTGCCCGCGCTGCCGGAACCGGGCGACCCGGCCCGGGCCGTGGCGGCCCGCCGGGCCCGGACCACCGGCCCGGCCGGTGACCGGCTGCGCGCGTGGTGGGCCGAGGCCGCGGCGGACAGCCCGCCGACCGTGCTGCCGGCCGACCGGGCCCGCTCCGGCCGGCCGACGCTGCGTGCCGGGGCCGTCAGCCGGGCGGTCCCCGGCCTGGCCGCCGACGCGCTCGCCGCCTTCGCCGCCGAGCTGGGCACGACGCCGTTCACCGTGCTGGTGACCGCGCTCAACGCGGTGCTCGCCGGATACGGCGGACCGGCGGAGCGGCACGACGTCGTGATCGGCGCGCCCGTCTCCGGCCGGGGCGACCCGGACACCCGCGCCACGGTCGGGTTCCTGGCCAGCCCCGTACCGCTGCGCACCCGCGTCGACGGCGACCCGACCTTCGGCGAACTCGCCTCCCGGGTGCACGCTGCGGCCACCGCCGCGCTGGAGCACCAGGGACTGTCGTTCCCGGCCGTGGTCGAGGCGGCCGGCGCGTCCCGCACGGACGGCGGCAATCCGCTCTACGACGCCCTGTTCGTCTACCACCAGCCGCCGCGCTTCGCCCCGCCCGGCACCGCCGAGCTGGCCATCGGCCTGCCCGGTACGCCGCTCGACCTGGGCGGTCTGCGTCTGGAGGCGGTGGCGCTGCCGCCCGCCGACACTCCGGTCGAGCTGACCGTCGAGGTCGCCCACACCGGGACCGGGAGCGTGGCGGTCCTGCGCTACGCGGTCGACGTGTTCACCGAGTCGACGGCCACGGCGATGCTCGACCGGTTCCTCGACGTCCTGAACGCGGCCCTGTCCGACCCCGGCCTTCGGGTGAGCGACCTGAGCGCCGCGCGCATCGCCAGCGTCGACCACCCGACGACGACAGGCGCCGGAGCCGGGCCGCGTGAGGCGGGCGCCGACGAGCCGTCCGAGGACGCCCCCCACGACGCCCCCGCCCACGCGCCGGCCGCGCCGGAACCCCGCGACGCCCCCGCCCACGCGCTGCCCGCCACGGAAACCGGTGAGCCGGTCGCCCCGGAACCCCGCGACGCCCTCGCCCGCCCGCCGGTCGCCCCCGGACACCGGCACGCCCTCGCCCGCATCGCCGACCTCCCGCCCGACGCCGTCGCCGTGCGCCAGGGGGCCGCGTCGCTGAGCTACGGAGCGCTCCGGCGGCGAGCCGCCCGGCTCGCCCGGCGGCTGGCCCGGCTCGGGGTCGGGCCGGAGGCGATCGTCGCGGTGGCGCTGCCGCGCACGCTCGATCTGCCGGTCGGGCTGCTGGGCGTGCTCGCCGCGGGCGGGGCGTTCTGCCCGCTCGACCTCGGGGCGCCGGCCTCCCGGCTGCGGGCGGTACTGGACGACGCGCGGCCCGCCGCGATCCTGGCCGTGCGGGCGACAGCGGCCTCGGTGCCGGTCGACCCGGACGATCCCGCCGGCCCGCCGATCGTCCTGCTCGACGAGGAGGACGGGTCGGAGCCCGCCCCGGCGGGAGCGGGGGCCGCGCCGCCGCGCCCGCTGATCCACCCGGACCAGCTCGCGCACGTCCTGTTCACCTCGGGCTCCACCGGGCGGCCGAAGGGGGTGGCCCTGACCCATCGCGGACTCGCCGCCCTCGCCGACTGGGCCGCGGCCGCCTACACGGACGAGGAGCGGGCCGGCGTCCTCGCGGGCACCGCGCTCACCTTCGACCTGTCCGTCTTCGAACTGTTCGCCACCTGGTGCGCGGGCGGCACCGTCGTGCTCGCCCGGGACGCGCTCCAGCTGACCCGTCTGCCCGAGCGCGGCCACGTCACCCTCGTCAACACCGTGCCCTCGATCGCCGCGCAGCTACTCGCGGACGGACTCCCGGACGCCCTGCGCACCGTCAATCTCGCCGGTGAGCCGCTCCCCCGCGAACTGGCCCGCGCGCTGGCCGCCGCCGGGCCGGCCCGTGTCGAGAACCTGTACGGGCCCACCGAGGCGTCGACGTACGCGACCGCCGCGCGGATCGCCCCGGCCGACGACCGGCTGATCACCATCGGCACGCCGCTGCCCGCCGTCGGCGCGACCGTGCGGGCGGACGGGATGCGCGAGGCCGCGGACGGCGTGCCGGGCGAACTGCACCTGGCCGGCGCGCACCTGGCCCGCGGCTATCTGCGGCGGCCGGGACCGACCGCGCGGAGCTTCGTCCCCGACCCGGCGGCCGCCCGACCGGGCGAGCGGGTCTACCGCACGGGCGACACGGCACGCCGCCGCCCGGACGGCGACCTGGTCTTCCTGGGCCGGACGGACCGGCAGGTGAAGATCCGCGGCGTGCGGATCGAACTCGACGAGATCGAGGCGGTCCTCACCGCCCACCCGGGGGTGCGCGAGGCGGCGGTACGGGTCCACCGGGCCGGCGAGCCGGACGCGGTGCTCGTCGCCCATGTGGCGGGCACGGCCGACGTCGCGGCGCTGCGGAGCCATGCCGCGGCCCGGCTGCCGGGCGCGATGCTGCCGGGCCGCTGGTCGGCGGTCGAGCGGCTGCCGCGCGACGAGCGCGGCAAGGTCGACCGCCGCGCGCTCGCCGCGCTGCCGGAGCCCGCCCCCGCTGTCGCGGACGCCGCGTCGGGCGATACGCCGGCGCGCGCCCTCACCCCCGCCGAGGCGGTCGTGGCCGAGGTGTGGGGGCGTCTGCTCGCCGTCGAAGCGCCGGATCCCGACCAGGACTTCATCGAGGCGGGCGGCCACTCGCTGCTCGCCGTGCGGCTGCTGTCGGAGCTGGAGGAGGTCACCGGCGTCCGGCTCGGTCTCGACCGGCTGTTCGACACGCCGACCATCGCCGGTGTCGCCCGGGAGCTGGCGAACGCCAACGCGGACGCGGACGTCGTTCCCGCCGCCGAGTCCTGGGCCTCGGACACCCACCCGCTGTCCTCCACCCAGGAGCGGCTGCACCTCCTGCACCTGCTCGATCCGCTGAGCCCCGCCTACCATGTGGCCGCCCGGGTACGGCTCACCGGACCGCTCGATCCGGCCCGACTGGAGCGGGCGCTGCGGGCCGTGGTCGACCGGCACGCGGGCCTGCGGGTCCGCTTCGTCACCCGCGACGGCGTCGTCGTCCAGCAGGCCGCGGTCACCCTGCCGGTACGGCTCCCCGTGGAGGATCTGCCCGACGAGTCCGCCGCCGCGCCGATCGAGGCGCACTGCGCGCGCGAGCCGTTCGACCCCGCGGCCGCCCCGCCGTGGCGCGCCCGGCTGCTGCGCACAGCGGCCGACGACCACCGGCTGATCTTCGTCGCCCATCACCTGATCTGCGACGGCTGGTCCCTCGAACTGCTGGCCCGCGACCTGGGCGCCGCCTACCGCGCCGACAAGCCGCTGCCGCCGGCCGTCGCGTCGATCCTCGACGTCGGCGCGGAGGCCGCGTCGACGTCACGGGAGCGGCCGACCCCGGGCGCACTGTGGTGGCGCGAGCGGCTGCACGACCTGCCCGACCTGCGGCTGCCGGCGTCCCGGACGCGCGACCGGGACGCCGTCCCCACCGCGCGCCAGGCCCACTGCGACCTGCCGCCCACGACCGCCGCCGAACTCGACGCCGTGGCCCGTACGCACGGTGCGACCCGCTTCATGGCGGTCGCCGGCCTGGTGGCGGCGCTGCTCGGGGCGCAGTCCGGACAGGAGCGCTTCGGCCTGGGCGTCGCCGTGCAGGGGCGCACCGGGCCGGACCACGCCGAGGTCTTCGGCTGCCTGGCCGACACCCTCGTGGTGCGGGCCGACCTGGCCGGGACGCCGAGCCTGCGTGACGTGCTGGCCCGGACGCGGGCCGAACTGCTCGGCGCGCTCGCGCACGCCGACACGCCGTTCGCCGAGGTGGTCGGCGTCAGCGCGCCCGGCCGCGCGCCCGCCTCCACCCCGCTGTTCCAGGTGATGATCGGCGACCAGCCCGCCGCGACCGAACTCGACCTCGGCACGGTCCGCGCCGTCACCACGCCGCTGTTCGCCGGGGTGGCCAAGTTCGACCTCAGCGTCCTGACCGGCCCGGCTCCGGGCGGCGGCCTGCGGATCACCTTCGAGTACGACGACACGCTCCTCGACCCGGCCGTCGCCGAGCTGCTGCCCGAGCGGCTGGCCCGCCTCGTGCGCGGCGTACTGGCCGATCCCGGCGCGCCGCTCGCCCTCGTCGACCTGGCCGCCCCGGCCGAGCGAGACCGGCTGACCGCGACGGGCGACGGCGGCCCCGTGCCGGACCTGGGCACGCCGTGGCTGCACGAGGCGGTCCTCGCCCCCGCCGCCCGGGTGCCGGACCGGGTCGCGGTGACCGCGCCCGGCGAGTCGGTGACGTACGCGGCGCTCGCTCGGCGTACCGCACGGCTGGCCGCCGGGCTGCGCGCCCGGGGCGTAGGGCCGGAGGACCGGGTGGCGATCTGCCACCGGCGTACGGCCGATCTGCCCGCCGCGATGCTCGGCGTGCTCGCGGCCGGGGCGGCGTATCTGCCGCTGCGGGCCGCCGATCCGGCCGAGCGGCGGGCGGCGATGATCGCCGACGCCGGCGCGGTGCTCGTCCTGACCGACGGGGACACGGCCTCCTGGCTGGACTCCGACGTGCCGGTGGTGACCGTGGACGAGCTGGTCGCCTCGGCGCCGGCCGACGGCCCCGGGGGGCGGGCGCTGGTCGATCCGCGGCAGCTCGCGTACGTCCTCTACACCTCGGGCTCGACGGGCCGGCCCAAGGGTGTCGCCGTCACCCACCAGGGCGCGCTGGCCCGGATCGCCTGGGGCCGCCGGGCCTTCGGCGACGAGGAGCTGGCCGGAGTGCTGGCCGCCACCTCGCTGGTGTTCGACCTGTCCCTCTTCGAGCTGTTCGCACCGCTGGCCGCAGGCGGCACCGCGGTCATCGCCGAGTCGGTGCTCGATCTGCCCGGTCTGCCGGACCGGGACCGGGTCGCCCTGGTCACCACGGTGCCGTCCGGCATGGCCGCGCTGCTCGACATGGACGCCTGGCCCGGCACCGTACGCACGGTGGGGCTCGGCGGCGAGGCGCTGTCCCCCCGGTTGGCGCGCCGGGTGTGGGAGCGCGGCCCGCATCGGGTCGTCAATCTCTACGGCACCACCGAGGACAGCTTCTGCTCGACCTGGACCGACATCGCCCCGGACGCCGCGCACGTCACCGCCGGCCGCCCGCTGCCCGGCTCGCGGATCGCGGTGGTCAACGCCGCGCTCGCCCCGGTACCGCCGGAGGCCCCGGGGGAGATCGTCTCCGGCGGCCTCGGCGTCTCCCGCGGCTATCTCGGCCGGCCGGGGGCGACCGCCGCCGCCTTCGTGCCCGACCCGGACGGCCGTCCCGGCGACCGGCGGTATCGCACCGGCGACCGGGGCCGTCGGCTGCCGGACGGCCTGGAGGTGACCGGACGGATGGACCAGCAGGTGAAGATCCGCGGGCACCGGGTGGAGCCGGGCGAGGTCGAGGCGGCGGTGCTGGAACTCCCGGCGGTGGCCGAGGCGGTCGTGCTCGCCGTCCCCGGGCACGGGGACCGGGGCCGGCGTCTGGTCGCCTATCTGCGGCCGCACGCGGATCACGGGGAGGGCGGGACGGAGAGCGCCGACATCAGGGCCGCCCTGCGCCGCCGGCTGCCCGACTACATGGTCCCCGCGGATTTCGTGTTCGTGCCGGAGCTGCCGCGTACCGCGTCGGGCAAGGTGGACCGCGCCGCGCTGGGCGCCGTCGCCCCGGAGCCCGCGCCGGAGCGCCGGCCGGGCGACGAGCCGCCCGCGGCCGGCGTGGAGACCGAGGTGGCCCGGATCTGGCAGGAACTGATCGGGGTGGCGCGGGTCGGCCGCCAGGACCGGTTCTTCGACATCGGCGGGGACTCGCTGCTCGCGGCCCGGATGACCGCCCGGCTCAACGACCGTTTCGGCACCGCGGTCTCGCTGCGGCAGATCTTCGAGGACGACCGGCTGTCCGTCTTCGCCGACGAGATCGACCGGGCCGCCCTGGGGGCGGAGCGCCCCGCTCGGGGCTGACGCGCCCATCGGCTTCGGCCCGGACCGACAGGTCCGGGCCGAAGCCGATGTCGCGGGGCGGCGCTCAGCGCCGTGCGAGGGAGCAGGTGCCCGTGCGGGTCGCGAGATCCAGCCGGGCCACGCACTCCACCGGTGTGAAGTCCAGGGTCAGTTCGCCGACCAGCGTCACCGTGCCGGTGGCGGCGTCGAGGTCGGCGCCGGACAGCTCGGTGCGGTCGGTCAGCGCGATCCCCAGCTCGGCGCCGCCCTCGGTGCCGGGGAAGAGCAGATGGACGTATCGGTCCTCCAGCGCCCGGCGCAGCCGCTCCGGCGTCGGCTCGGGGCGCAGCACCAGCTCGACCCGGTGGTCACCGGCGCTGAGCCGGGTCACCAGGTCGGGTCCGTCGAGCGCGTCGGTCCGCAGCGGGTCGCCGGCGGGCTCGCCGTCGTCCTGCCGGGCGGCGGCGAGCGCGTCGCGCAGGCTCTTGGGCCGCATGTCGGTCCACACCTGGTCGATGTGGGCGAGGCAGGCCTCCTCGCCGCCGGCGAAGCCGGTCGGCTCCCAGCCCGCGGGCAGATCGCGGCCGGCCGGCCAGATCGAGTACTGCTCCTCCTGGTTGCGTACGACGAGCTGGTCCGCCTGGTGCGCGGCCTCCTCGTGCGCCGGTGTCGTCGTCATCGCGGTACTCCCTCCGTGCGGCCCCGGCCGGCCGACACGCGGTCAGCCGAAGACGCAGAATTCGTTGTCCTCGGGGTCGGCCAGGGTGGTCCACCCGTCGTGCTCGCCGATGATCCGGGCGCCGAGGCCGGTCAGGCGCCGCACCGTGGCGGCCGGATCGTCCGAGCCGAGGTCGAGGTGGAGCCGGTTCTTCACGGTCTTGGGTTCGGGCACGAGCTGGAAGAAGAAGCGCGGCCGCACCCCTTCTCCCGCCTCGACCAGCACGCTGGGGTCGTCCTCCGGGTCGAAGATCCCCTCGCCGCGCAGGCGTTCCAGCTCCTTCTCGTCGTAGGGGGCGACCTGGTAGCCGTCCAGTGCGGCGGCCCAGAACCGGGCGAGCGAAGCGGGGTGGTGGCAGTCGACGACGATGTCACGGATATGCGCCATCGCGCCAGGATGGCACAGCGCCTCCCGTCCGGCCCGCCGGTGAAGTGGGATCCGGCCGCGGGGACTTCACGGGGTCGCCTCGTCCGCGAGCCCGCGCAGATCGCGCAGCCGCGGGTCCGGCCGGGCGGCCAGGGCGTCGAGGACCGCGACGAGACGGCCGGCGAGCCGGGGCGCCAGGTCGGGGGCGCAGACGTCCGAGGCGCAGGTGACGGTCCCGTGCAGTCCGGTCGTCCGGTGTTCGAGCGCCACCGCCAGATCGACGTCCGCGAGGCCCGGGTCGACCTGGACGCCGGTGATCTCCAGGCCGGGCGCGGGGCTCAACCGGGCCGCCTGGGCCAGGTAGTCGAAGGTGACCGGGGGCGACGCCGCGCCCTCGGCGGCGGGCAGTTCCTGATGCTCCAGCAGGTCGCCGAGCCGGGTGCGCACCCGCAGCAGCGCCTCGCCGAAGGAGGGATCACCCGAGAGGTCCACGCGCAGCGGCAGCGTGTTGACGAACTGGCCGATCAGTCCCGCCGTGCCCGGCCGCACCCGGTTGCCGAGCGGCACTCCGACCGCCAGGTCCGTACCGCCGCCGAGGGAGTGCAGCGCGACGGCGAAGGCGGTGAGGAAGACGGTGAAGAGGGAGACTCCGGCGTCCTGTCCCAGGGACCGCGCCGCCGCGTCGAGCCGTGGGTCGATGGTGAAGCGATACGCCGAGCCCGGCCGGGCGCCCGGCTCCGGAGCGGCGGCCTCCGGCCGGTAGCCGGGCAGCGCGAGCGGCCCGGGGTCCGCGACGCCGTCCGGCCGCTGCGTCCAGTGGCGCAGGTGCTCCCGCGCCCCGGGTCCGGTGAGCCAGTCGCGCTGCCACGCGGCGAAGTCGGCGTACTGCGTCGTCAGCGGGGGCAGCGCGGCGCGGCCCGGGCCGGCCGCACCGGCCAGGGCGAGCAGTTCGCCGGCGAGCACCGCGCGTGAGCCGCCGTCCCACACCAAGGGGTGCGCGGTGACCAGGACGACCTGGTCGTACGGGTCGAGCCGGAGCAGCGCGACGCGCAGCAGCGGGCCCTTCTCGATGTCGAAGACCCGGCCCGTCTCGGCGAGCATCGCCCGGTGCACCGCGTCGAGATCCTGCCCCGCCAGGTCGACCGTCTCGATCATCGGGTCGAGGCGGTCGTGGACCACCTGTCGCGGTTCGGGTCCCGAGAGATCGAAGGTGGTGCGCAGCATGCCGTGCCGGGCGACCAGTTCGCCGACCGCGCCGATGACGCCGTCCGCGTCGACGAAGCCGCGCAGCCGGGCGGCCAGCGGCTTGTTCGGCCACGGGGCTCCGGAAGCCGCTGCCCGGTCCCACAGCCGTCGCTGCTGGAGGCTCAGCGGGGCGCTGAGCGATCCGTCGCCGGCGTTCTGCGCCGCGGCGGCCGCTTGAACCGGCTCCGGCGTCCGGCCGGTGACGTACTCCGCGAGCGCGGCGACCGTCGGCGCCTTGAACAGCTCGCGCAGCGGCACCTCGACCCCGACCTCCTGGGCGATGCGGGCCTGCAGCTGGGCCAGTTGCAGCGAATTGCCCCCGAGCTGGAAGAAGTTGCTGTGGGCCTCGACCCGCTCGACGCCCAGGACGGCGCCGAACACGCGGTCGGCCAGCAGCCGTTCCATGGCGGTCCCGGGGGGCGTCGCCGTGCCGGGGCCGTCGCCCTCGGTCGCCGCCGCGACGGACTCCGGGTCGGGCAGCGCCGTGCGATCGACCTTGCCGCTGGGCGACAGCGGGAAGCGGTCCACCGGCACGACGAGGTGCGGCACCAGGTATCCGGGGAGCCGCCGGCCGAGCCAGTCGCGTATCTCGTGCGGCACGGGCCGTTCCCCGGCGGGCGGCTCGGTGCGCGGCTGTACGTAGGCGACGAGCTGGCGGGAGCCTCCGAGCGCGCCGGTCAGCTCCCGCACCACCACGACGGCCTTGCCGACGAGCGGGTGCTCGGCGAGCACCGCCTCGACCTCGCCGGTCTCGATCCGGTAGCCGCGGATCTTCACCTGGTTGTCGGCCCGCCCGACGAATTCGAGCACGCCGTCCGGTCGGTGGCGGGCCAGGTCGCCCGTCCGGTAGGCGACGGCGCCGGGTCGGCCGTAGCGGTCGGGTACGAAGCGCCGCGCGGTCGGTCCGGGACGGCCGACGTAGCCCCGGGCCAGACCGGTGCCGCTGATGTACAGCTCGCCGACCGCGCCGATCGGCACCGGCGTCATGGCCGCGTCGAGGACGTACGCGCCGTGGTTCGGCATCGGGCGCCCGATCGGGGGCATGCGCTCGTACGGCCGGTCCAGCTCCATCAAGGTCATCATCACGGTGGCCTCGGTCGGCCCGTAGCCGTTGATCAGCCGTCGGCCCGGCCGCTGCCAGCGGGTGGCCAGGGGGCCGCCGAAGGCTTCGCAGCCGATGAACTGGATGCGCAGGGTGGTGAGGGCGTCGGAGTCGAGCACTTCGAGGACGGCCGGCGGGATGTCGGCGACGGTCACCTGCTCCCGGCGGACGAGCGCGGTCAGCCGGGCCGGGTCGAGCACGGTCTCGGCGTCCGGGACGACCAGGCGTCCGCCGGAGCACAGGGCGGTGAAGATCTCCAGCACGGAGACGTCGAAGCACACGGTGGCGAACTGGAGCACCGCGTCGTGAGGCCGTGCGTCGATCTCGGCCAGCGTGGAGAGGATCATGTTCGCGGCGGCCCGGTGCGTGATCATCACGCCCTTCGGCCGGCCGGTGGAGCCGGAGGTGTAGATGACGTACGCCAGGTCGTCCAGGGCCGCCTGCCGCCCGGTCGCCGGCTCCGGCGTCGCGGCCGCCGGCTCCGCGCCGTCGAGGAGGACCAGCCGGGCGGCCCGCCGCGTTCCGGCCGCGCCGCCTCGGTCCGTCTCCGGGGACAGGGCCGCCTCCAGCGTCGCCCGGAGCGCGCGACTGGTGACCACGACCGGCGCGTTCGCGTCGCGCAGCTGGTAGGCGATCCGGTCGGGCGGATACGCGGGGTCGACGGGTACGTACGCGCCGCCGGCCTTCAGGATGCCCAGGATGCCGATCGCCAGTCCGACGCCGCGTTCCAGGCAGAGGCCGACCAGGGTGTCGGGGCCCACCCGGGCCCGCCGCAGCTCCGAGGCCAGCCGGTCCGCCCGCAGGTTCAGCTGACGGTAGGTCAGCGTGCCGTCCGGGGCGCTGACCGCCACCGCGTCCGGACGCTGTGCCGCGTGCCGCTCGATCAGCCGGTGCAGGCAGACGAGCGGGTGGTCGACCTCGGTCGCGTTCCACTCCCGGGTGACCCGGTGCAGCTCCGCCGCGTCCAGCATCGCCAGGTCCCCGAGCCGGGCGTCCGGCCGCTCGGCCGCGTCCGCCAGCAGTCCGGTGAGGTGCGCGGTCATCCGCGTACGCGTCGCCGGATGGAACAGATCGGCGTCGTACTGGATCCGGCCGACCAGCTCGCCGTCGTACTCGCGCAGGTCGATCGTGAGGTCGAACTTGGCCACGCCGTTGTCCAGCTCCACCGGGGCGAGCCGGAAGCCGT
The DNA here is from genome assembly GCF_043080985.1 of Streptomyces sp. NPDC014894. Lineage (NCBI taxonomy): Bacteria > Bacillati > Actinomycetota > Actinomycetes > Kitasatosporales > Streptomycetaceae > Streptomyces > Streptomyces sp. NPDC014894. The sequence goes on along the minus strand of NZ_JBIBWD010000002.1, from coordinate 320,225 downwards.
CGAACTCCAGCTCGGAGGGCGGGCTGTTCTGGAGCGCGAGCATCACCTGGAACAGCGGGTGGCGGCCGGTGTCGCGCTCCGGCGCCAGCTCGTCCACCAGCCGTTCGAAGGGCAGCTCCTGGTGCGCGTAGGCGGCGAGCGAGGCGCGCCGGGCCCGGCCGAGGGCCTCGCGGAACGTCGGATCGCCGGTCAGGTCGGCGCGCAGCACGAGGGTGTTGATGAAGCAGCCGATCAGATGTTCGGTCTGCGGCTGTGTCCGGTTGGCCACGGGGGTGCCCACCAGTACGTCGTGCTGGCCGGTGTATCTGGCGAGCAGCGCGCCGACCGCGCTGAGCAGGACCATGAAGAGCGTCGCGTCCTCGGCCTTGGCGAGAGCCTTCAGCCGGGCCGTGGTCCGCACGTCGACGCGCACCGGCTCGCTCGCGCCGCGGTAGTGCTGCACCGCGGGCCGCGGCCCGTCCAGGGGCAGTTCCAGCGCCGCGGGCGCGTCCGCGAGCGCGCCGCGCCAGTGGTCCAGCAGCCCCTCCAGCCGCGCGCCGGAGAGCCGGTCGCGCTGCCACGCGGCGAAGTCGGCGTACTGGACGGGCGGCTCGGGCAGCTCCGGCACGGCCCCGGCGGCGTACGCGCGGTACAGCTCGGCGATCTCGCGTACGAAGACGTCGTCCGACCAGCCGTCGGTCACCAGGTGGTGCATCAGCAGGGCGAGTACGTGCTCCTCGTCCCCGGTCCGCAGCAGCCGGGCCGTCAGCAGCGGCCCTCGGGCGGCGTCGAGCGGGTCGGCGCGGTGCTCGCGTACGATCGCGTCCGCCTCGGCGCGCGGGTCGGCGGCTCCGCGCAGGTCGGTCCGTTCGGCGTGCACCGGGCCCGGCGGGTCGACCACCGGCCGCGGCTCGCCGTCCACGACGGGGAAGCGGGTGCGCAGCACCTCGTGCCGCCGCACCACCTCGCCAAGCGCCCGGTCGAACAGCGCCGGGTCCAGCGGCCCGTGCAGCCGGACGGCCAGCGGCACGGTGTTGTAGGAGCTGTCCTCGCCGAGCAGCCGGTCCAGCAGCCAGAGCCGTTCCTGGGAGAAGGAGAGCCGGGGCGGCTCACCGGCCGGCCGGCGCGGGATGCCCGGCGGCGTCCCGGCCGGTCTGCCGCGGGTCCACCGTTCGAGCAGGGCCCTGCGGGCCGGGCTGAGGTCGGCCCTGCGGGCGGGCGTCGACGGCGTGTCGGGCGAAGTCGGCATCGGGAAACCTCCTTGGCTGGGTGCGGGAGGGGCGACCGCCGGGTGCGGGACGGACGTCCGCGAGGGGCGCGAGGGGCGACCGCGGCGTGTCCCGCCGGCAGGACAGCGGCGCGGGGGCGGATCCGGCGGATCGTCCCGCCGGCGGAGTCCGCGGGCGCGCGGCGGTGGTCGCTTCCTGACGCTGCCGGGGCAACCGCTTCCTACGAGGGATTCCGCTCGGCCCCTTCGGCGTCGGGCTGCTGGGCCGAGGGCGCGGCCGGGTCGCCGCTCTCCAGCGTCCGCGCCGCCGCGCGGTCGAGGGCGGCCACGATCCAGCACTCGAACTCGGTGCGGTTGTGGTCGGCGGCGGCCTTCCACCGTTCGATGCGCTCGCTCGGCACATGCAGCCTCGGCAGTATCGCGTCCGCCGCGGGAGCCCCCTCGGCGCCGAGCCGCCGCTGCCGGATCTGCTGCCGGAGGCGGTTCCTCGACCAGCCCTGCCGCTCGGCGAGGTCGAGCCAGCGATCCTGGTCGTCGGCGGCCAGCGACGCCACCTCGGCGTGGTGCTGGAAGCTCAGCAGCTCGTGCCGCCGGGGGAGATCGAAGCGCCGGGCCACCCACGCATAATTCCGGAGCGTCTGGTAGTCAAGGTTGGCTAGTTCGATCGCCTGCAGATAGCGGTCGGCGTATTTGTCCTTGCCATAGACCAGCCAGTCGCCCAGGCACCAGGCCGAGGAGTCCAGGATCTTCGACAGCTGCTGACCGGCCCGTTCCCAACCCTGATAGGTCATATCTCGTGGGATCTGGAGCCCGACACGGGTGATCATGACTTTCCGTCCGGATGTGCGGCGGGAGCGCTGGTCCACCGAGGGCGCGCCCACCCGGTGTAATCCAGAGCGCTGCGGAGAAAGTCGCAGGTCGTTCGTCCTTGCCAATGACATATAAGTCTCCCCTTTTCGGTCGATCTTCGGCGAAAATGAGAAGCGTATGGCCGTGCCCGAATTGCGGGAACGCTGTTGAGGCATGCTGGCGGATCGTCGACGGGATGCCGACGCTACAAGACCGGCGGGCGGGCCGTCAACGAACTCTCACCGGCGCGGACATGCCTGGCGAGAAAGCGATTACTCAAGGCCCTGGTCTTGTGCCGCCGGAGAACGGCGCCCGCTTCCCCCGTTGAAATTCCACCCGGCTCCCCTCGCTGGCCCGGGCCGGGCGGCCGGAGGTACCTTCACATCGGCCGTCAGAAGGAGGACCCGGTGTCCGAGCAATGGCCCGACGGCGATGCGTCAGCGTTGGTCAGCATCGTCATCCCCTGTTTCAACGGGGAACAGTACATTCGGAGCGCGGTACGCAGCGCCCTGCGTCAGACGCACCGGAATATCGAGATCATCGTGGTCGACGACGGCTCGACGGACGGCAGCGGAGCCGTTCTCGAAGCCGAGTTCGGTGGGGCGCTGAAGATCATCAGAATCCCCAATTCAGGCCCCTCCCGGGCCCGCAATGTCGGCTTCGATCACTCCCGCGGCGACTTCGTCCAGTTCCTTGACGCCGACAACGTCATCACCCCGGAAAAGCTGGAGCGCTCGCTCGGGCTGTTCGCCGCGGAACCGGCCGTCGATATCGTGTGGACGGCTATCCACGAACCGGCCGAATATGCATTTGAAGACGAGTCGCAGTTCTCGGCCGAGGATTTACAGAAGAGCGTGGACGCGATGATGGACCGCGCCTACGAACTCGTCCTGCCGGGCACCGGAATGCTCGCACTGGAAACCTCGCAGCCCTTGTTCCGGCGGTCCGCGCTGGAGACGTACGGGCGCTGGGACGAGGAGCTGCGGGTGATGGAGGACACCGAGCTGGTGGCCCGCCACGCCTTGCGCGGAGCCGAGATCAGACATTTGCCCATGGTTGGACTGATTTATCGGGATCACCCGGGCGAACGGGTCACCCGGCGCATGCGGTTCGACAACGCGACGTACTTCCGTACCGTGCTCAAAATGATCGCCACCGCCCGTGAGCTGGATCGGATGACAGGCGGGATCGAGGACTTCACCATGAAGTTCCTGATCTGGATCGCGGCGCTGGAGTGCGTCCGGCAGCGGAGGTACGAGACCGCGCGCCAGTACGTGACGCTGGCCCGGCAGATCCGCCGCAGACTCCCGGGACCCGCACTCTTCCGGGCCGCGTCGGCGATCTTCGGCGTCATCCCCGCACTCGTCGCGGCGCGGTATCTGATCGGCGCGTTCAGCACGCTCTTCCCCCAGCGCTCCCGCGCCCTGCTCGGCGTGGTGGCCGGCGACCCGGACCGGCGCGGGGACTCCGGCGGCGGCGCGGGGAGCGGGGGGTAGGGCCTTTCCCCGGATTCCGCCGGGCTCGCGCGGCCCGGCACCGCACTCCCCCGCGCCCGGCGGCGCGGGAGCCACCCCACGCCGCGTCGTCGTCAATCGCCGATGTCCCCCTGTGCCCGGCGGCACGGGAGGCGCCCCCACCCTGCGCCCGACGGCACGGGAGGCCCTCACCCTGCCCCGGGCCGCACGGCGGGAAGCAGGCCCCGGCGAGGAACCACCAGCGATCTTCTCCTACCGACTGCGGACAGAAAAGGCGGCCATGACCATGCGAAACGTGACGGCACGGCGTGACGCGCTGCCCCCGGGCCCTTCCGGCCTGCCGGTCGTCGGGCGGCAGCGCGAGTTCCTGCGCGACCCGCTCGGCTTCCTGACCCGGGCGCACCACGAGCACGGCGACCTGGTGACGCTCCCCCTCAACGGCGGGCGCGTGGTGGCCGCCTTCGGCGCCGGACTGGTCGAGGCGGTCAACGGCGTCCAGGGCGCCGAGGTCGAGATCACCGGCGCAGGCGGCATCGACCTCCGGCGGGCCGACCGGGTGCAGGGCCGCGGTCCGCTGAACTCGACCGGCACCGAGCACGCGCTGTACCGCCGGGTCAGCCACCGGGCACTGGGCCGGGAGTCGATGGCCGCCTACGCGGCGATCTCGGTCGAGGAGACCGAACGGCTGCTCGCCCGCTGGTCGCCGGGCACCCCGGTCGACCTGGTGCCCGAGGCCACCGCGCTGACCCGGCGGATCTTCAAGATCTATATGTTCGGCTCCGACCCGGCCGACACCGCGCCCGAGGTCGACGCCGCCGTCGACCTCTTCAACGACGTCCTCGAATCGCTGCCCCGCAGGCTGGCCACCACCCTGATCCCGATCGAGATCCCCGGACTGGCCGAGCGGCGCAGACTGGCCCGCGCGGGCGCCGTGATCGACGCGCACATCAGCACGCTGATCGACCGCCCCGGCGGATCCCCGGGCGGCGGTCGGGCCGCCCGCCCGCGGCACTACTCGCTCGCGCAGGCCATGCTGCGCGAGCTGGACACGGCCGGCCTGCCGCAAGACCCCACGCTGGTCCGCGATCTGATGCTTCAGCTCCACTTCGCCGGGCTCACCTCGGTCGCCTCCAGCATCGTCTGGGCCCTGCTGCTGCTCGCCCTGAACCCGGAGCCGGCCCGGCGGATGCTCGACGAACTCGAACGCGTCCCCGGCGGCCGGGTGCCCACGCCCGACGACGCCCGCGCCCTGCCGTACGTCGAGGCGGTGCTGAACGAGTCGATCCGGCTCTACCCGGCCGCCGCCTGGGAGTTCAAGCGCATCGTCGACCCTCTCGAACTCGGCGGCTACCGCCTCGGGGCGGGCACCTCGCTGCTGCTCGCCCCCTGGGTCACCCAGCGCAGCGCCCGCTCCTTCGACGACCCGCTGAGCTTCCGGCCCGAGCGGTTCCTCGGCGACTCCGCGTCGTACGAGTCCGGCGCGTTCCTGCCGTGGGGCGCGGGCGAGCGCTCCTGCATCGGCAAGCAGCTGGCCCGGCACGCCTTCCGCGCCGTGGTCGGCGGGATCAGCGCGCGCTACCGCGTCGACCTGGTCGCCGACCAGCGGATCGACCCGCACGCGGGCTATCTCGGCACCCGCCTGCTGCCCCGGCCCGGTGTGTGGGTGGTGCCGGCCGTGCAGGACGGCGACACCGCGCGGTCCGCGGCCCGTATCCAGGGCTCCTGCGTCGGCGCGGCGGACGCCGGGTGACGGCGCACGATCGCCCGGTCGCCGACGGCGGTGTGCGCGCGCGTATCGGGGAACGGTGGAGGCTGGCCCGGCTCGCGGGCCGGTCCGGGTGGCCGCTGGTCGCGGTCACCGTGGTCTGCGAGGCCGCGATCGGCCTGCTGCCGGTGGTCTTCGTGGTGGCCACCGGCGCGCTGCTCGAACACATCCCGGGCGCGGTGGCCGGCGACGCGGCATCGTCCGCCCGGACCCTCGCGATGACCGCGCTGGCCGTCGCCGCGGTGGCCGGGCAGCAGGCGCTGACACCGGTCCAGTCGCTGCTCGGCGAGCTGATCGCCCGCCGCGTCGACGGTCAGGTGCTCGACCGGCTGGCGGCCGCCGCGCTGCGCGGCCCCGGCACGGACGTCCTGGACGACCAGCGGCTGTCGGAACTGCTCAACCGGGCGGGCCGGGACGTCGAGCGCGGCTTCCAGAGCCCCGGCAAGGGCTGCGCGGGACAGCTGCACCTGCTGGCGCGCGGCGCGCAGCTGGCCGGCTTCGCCGTGACGGTCGGCGTCGCCTTCAACTGGTTCGCGGCCGCCGGTCTCGTGGCCGTCGTGCTGGTCTTCCGGCACGGTCAGCGCCGCGGGCTGCGTGAACACAGCCGGGCGTCCCGGGACAACGCCGCGCTGCGGCGCGAGAGCGACTATCTGCGCGCGCTGGCGATGCGGGCTCCGGCGGCCAAGGAGATCCGCGTCTTCGGCCTCAGCGACTGGCTCGCGGCGCGCTACCGGCGCAGCTCGCTCGCCTGGCTGCTGCCCTCCTGGGCGGCCCGCCGCCGGATCATGCTGCGGCCCTATGTCCACTACACCGCCTTCGGTCTGGTTCTGACCGCGACCCTGCTGGCCACGGCCGGCGCGGAGGCGGCGCGGACCCTCGCGGCGTCGGGCGTGGCGCTGGTGGTCCAGTCGGTGATGGGCGGACTGCGGCTGGGAGAGTACTACCCCGAGTCGGATCTGCAGACCGAACACGGCGCGCGGGGCCACGAGGCGCTGCTGGAACTCGAACGCGCCGTGCGCGCCCGGCCGCTCCCCGCGCCCGCCGCGGCCGTCCCGGTCCCGCGGCTGGCCCGCGAGATCCGGTTCACCGGCGTCGGGTTCGGCTACCCCGGACGCGACGAGCCGGTCTTCCGCGATCTCGACCTCCGTATCGAGGCGGGCCGCTGCACCGCGATCGTCGGCGTCAACGGCGTCGGCAAGACCACCCTGGTCAAGCTGCTGACCCGGCTGTGCGAGCCGGACAGCGGCACGATCACCGTGGACGGGGTGGACGTCGGACGCCTCCCCGTCCAGCGGTGGCGGGAACGGATCGCCGTGGTCTTCCAGGACTTCAACCGGTACGAGGCCGACGCGGCCGACAACATCGCCTTCGGCGCGGTCGCGCACCGCGCCGACACCGAGGGGATCCGGGCCGCCGCCGCGCGGGCCGGACTGCTCGACGTGCTGGACCGTCTGCCCGGCGGTCTGGGGACGCCGCTGGCCCGGCACCTGACCGGCGGGGCCGAGCTGTCCGGCGGCCAGTGGCAGCGGATCGCCCTGGCCCGCGCCCTCTTCCGGCTCGACCACGGGGCCGACCTGCTGGTCATGGACGAGCCGACGGCCAGTCTCGACGTACGCGCGGAGGCCCGGTTCTTCGACGAGTTCACCCGGGCCACCCTCGGCCGTACCAGCCTGCTGATCTCGCACCGGTTCTCCACCGTCCGGCACGCGGACCGCATCATCGTGCTCGCCGACGGCGCGGTCGCCGAGGAGGGCACTCACGACGAACTGCTCGCGCTCGGCGGCCGGTACGCCGCGCTCTTCCTGTTGCAGGCGGACTCCTTCGGCGACCGCCCCGCGCCGGACGGCGGCCGTGCCGACGGCGACCTCGATCCCGCAGCCGCGAAGGAGCCCGCCGGATGAGCGACCTGTACCGGGCCGTGACGGATCTGCTGGCCCGCTGCCTCCGGCAGAGCCGGTCGAAGACCTGGACGGCGATCGGGCTGATGCTGGCCGGGGCCGCCGCGGTGCCGCTGTCCGCGCTGGCCATGCGCTGGCTGTTCAACGCGGTGGCGGGCGGCCACCCGGGCGAGGCCGCCACGGCCGGCGCGGTGGTGGCGGTCGCGCTGCTCGGGGCGCTGACGCTGTCCCACTTCGCGCACGTGGCCTACTTCGAGCTGGCGGAAGCGGGCACCCTGCACTACGACGAGGAGCTGATCGCCCTCGCCAACGGCTCGCCGGGCCTCCACGCGCACGAGGACGCCCGGCACGCCGACCACCTCACGGTGCTGGCCAACGAGGTGCAGAACACCCGGATGGCCCTTCAGGCGCTGCTGACCCTGTCCGGTCTCGCGGTCGGTCTGGCGATCACCGCGGTGCTGCTCGCCGTGGTCCATCCGCTGCTCCTGCTGCTGCCGCTGGCCGCCGTCCCCTCGGTACTGGCGGGCGGCCGCGCCGAGCGCGTCCTCGACGGCGCGCGCGCCGCCGCGGCCGAGCCGACCCGGCACGCCGACAATCTCTACCGGATCGCGACCGAGCCCGGCCCGATGAAGGAACTGCTCCTCTACGGTCTGGCCGACGAGGTCCGCCGGCGCCGGGGCGAGTTGTGGGCCCGGGCGACCGCGCTGCTGTGGCGGGCCCATCTCAAAGCCACGGCGCTGCGCCTGCTGGGCCAGCTCGGCTTCGTCGCGGGCTACGCGGCCGCCGTCTTCCTGGTGGTCCTTCAGGCGAACGCCGGACACCGCTCCGCGGGCGACGTGGTGCTCATCGTCGTACTCGCGGCGCAGGCCAACGCCCAGGTCGCGCAGGCGGTGGGACTGCTGCCCGCGCTGTACCGGCTGGCCGCGGTCGACCGCCGGCTGGTCGAACTGCGCTCCGCGATCCGCACGACGGCGGCCGGGACCTCGGGCGGGAGTGCCGAGGCGGCGGCGCCGGCCGCCCTGCGCCACGGCATCACCCTCACCGGAGTCGGCTTCGCCTACCCCGGCACCGAGCGCGAGACCCTGCGTGCCGTGGACCTCACGCTGCCCGCCGGCTCGACGGTCGCGATCGTCGGGGAGAACGGCGCGGGGAAGAGCAGTCTGGTCAAGCTGCTGTGCGGCTTCTACCAGCCGACCTCGGGAACCGTGACCGTCGACGGGGTGGATCTGCGCCACATCGGGTCCCGGTCCTGGCGGGCCCGGATCGCCGCGGGCTTCCAGGACTTCGTCCGCTACGAGTTCGCCGCCCGGGAGGCGGTGGGCGTCGGCGACCTGCCCCGGATCGACTCCGCGGAGGCGATCGCCGCGGCGATGGAGCGGGCCGGCGACGGCGCCTTGATCCCGGGCCTGCCGCAGGGCCACGACACGCGGCTCGGCACCAGTCACACCGGCGGCGTCCAGCTGTCCGGCGGCCAGTGGCAGAAGCTCGCCCTCGGCCGCGCCTTCATGCGCGAGCAGCCGTTGCTCCTGGTCCTGGACGAGCCGACCGCCTCGCTCGACGCCGCCGCGGAGCACGCCCTGTTCGAGCGCTACACCGGCCGGGCCGCCGCCGCGGCCCGCGCCGCCGGCGCCGTCACCGTGCTGGTCTCGCACCGTTTCTCCACGGTGCGTACGGCCGACCTGATCGTGGTGATGGCCGGCGGCGAGATCGTCGAGGCGGGCGACCACGCCGCGCTCATCGCGTCCGGGGGCCTCTACGCCGAGTTGTTCACCCTCCAGGCGCGCGCCTTCCGGTGATCCGCCGGCGCGCCGTCGGGTACGCCGGGCGATCCTCCGGGTCCGCGCCGGAGCGGCGGGGGAGACACCGACCGGGAGCGCTGCGGAGGACTTTCTCTCATCGCTTTCGCAGGCGAATTCCGGGCTGCGCGGGAGCAGGCGGTGAGGGAGGGGTGTCCTGGGAAACGGAAACGCCGAATGCAGGGAGCATGGACCGGCCGGCGGGAATTGAGGTCCTGTCCATTCCCGTGGGACAAGCGGAAGCGGTGCCCGAATCACCGGCTCCGTCGCTCCGCGGCCCTCCGGGACGCCGGCCCGCTCACGGTCGCCGCTCCGTGGACCGTGTCCCGAGCATCTCGCGGCTCCGGACGCAAGCCCCTCTCCCGGGCGCACCGTGATCCCGTCCGCCCAGGGGCCGGTCCCCGCGGGCTCCCGTGCGCCCGCCGTGGGCGCGGACCGTGCTCGACCGGCGCCCGCTGTCTGCCGGAGCGGTGGTCGCCGCCGGAACGGCGACGGGCGACGCCGTGCTATCCCACGGTGATGGGGCCGTCGTCGCGCGGCGCGATCGGGAGTCGGACGACGACGCCCCTGAAGAGCGCCTCCCGCAACTCCGCATAGCGCTCCATGAGGTCGTTTCGCCTGGCCAGGACGTCGGAGACATGCTGCATACCGAAGAAGGCGGAGACGACGACCCGGGCGAAGGCCTCAGCGTCGGTGTCCGGCTTCAGCTCTCCGGCCTCGCGTGCCCTCTCCGCAAGTTCAGCGATGAGTTTGCGACAGCCTACGTACGGTGTGGGCAGATTGGCACGGATGAGCGAACGCTCGGTCTGGAGCCGGGCGCCGGCCTGTATCACGGGGTCCGAACAGAACGCTTCCGCCATCCGGTCGAGTACCCTCAGCAGCGTTTCCAACGGCGGCAGCGCCAGCGATCGCACCTCGTCGACCAGCGGCTGCCACCGGGCATAGTGCTCGTGCACGACGGCGGCTCCCAAGGCCTCCTTGTTCGTGAAGTGGAAATAGACGGCGCCCTTGGTGAGCAGAGCGCGGTCGGCGATGTCCTGCAGGGACACGACCGCGTAGCCGTGCTGTGTGAATGCCTCGGCCGCGGTCTGCAGAATGTGAGCCTTGGTACGACGTGCGCGTTCCTGCTTGGGCTCCTTCACGAACTGCCGCGCCGGCTTCCTGTCCGAAAACTGCATGAGTCCTCTTCGTTTGTCCTGGTCCCAGCGATGCTGTCGGGGTGCACTCGCTCAAAGCCTTGAACATTCGCGTAGGGGTATATTCTTGCTGCGATCGCTCAGATGTCTCGTTCTGGAATCTGACGGGGGTTCCCCATGCCCATCCGCACGTCGCCGGTCCGTGCGTCCACCGCGGTGACGGTCTCTGATCTTCGAACCGTCGCCCGCGAACGGGCGGGCCTCACGATCCGGTCTGACGCGCGGGCTCGGCGGAGCTGTTCCTCACCCGTGGCCCGCGCCGCGACGAGCCCGGGCGAATGAAGATGCCGAGCACGCTATCGCAGGTGGTACTCGACGCTCGACTCACCGTGCGAATCGGGAAATCGACTCAGCGTACCGAAACCCGTCCCGACGCCGCCGTGCGCGTCGGCGATCCGCATGGCGACCCGGCCCCGGTCCGATTCCTCGCCGTGCCGGCGAGGGGCCGCACCGCGCCGGGGCACGAGGGCAGGTCTCGGCCCCTGTCGCTTCGGCCCCTCGGTCGCGCCCGGCGACGCCGGCGGCCGGGACGGGACGCCTTCGGCCGGAGAACATTCCGCTCAGTCATATCGCCCCGAGCGAGTACGGACGGGATCTGAAGCCGGATCATCCGGAATGCGTCGAGCACGCCGAGACATCGCACTGACACCGCACTGACCGCACCAAGGGGAAATAGATGGAGATCCAGCAATTACGTATCTTCCGAGAAGTCGCCCGGGAGTTGAGTTTCACCCAGGCGGCGAAGAACATGCACTGTGCCCAATCGACGGTCACGGCACAGATCAAGAACCTCGAAACGTCGCTCCACGTCACTCTGTTCCGGCGGCGCGGCCGCCGCCCCATTGAGCTGACGACCGCGGGAGTACTGCTCCAGTTCCGGGCGGGGCAGATTCTCCAGGCCGTCGACGCCACGAACCGCGAGGTGCGTGACGCCGCCCACCGCGGCGCCGAGCAGCCTCTCGGCGTCAGAACCCCCTGTTCGTCCGCGCGGGTCTGACTCAGCAGCAGCGCGAAGAACCATACCGGCTCCCTCGCCGACCACGCCGACCACGCCGACCGGCCGGGTTCGCAGCCGGCGGAACGGCACTTCCCCAGGGACCCGTGCTCTCCTCGACGCCGACCGGATCCTCGTCTCCGGCGGGAACATGACTCGCGCTCGCCGACCCGTCACGGACAGAACCGGCGGGGAAGTTCCTCCGGCTTCCCCGTCGGCCCCATCGCCCGGCGCGGCCGCTCGATCCGCGGGCCCCGGTGACGGCTCCGAGGCTCGCCGCCCCCGCCGCCGGCCCGGCCGGCAGGGCCCAGGGCGCGCGTTCGCCGTGCGGCGCTCCCGGTTCCGACAGCCGGCCCGATCTGACAGACTTTTCGATAAGGCGAAGATTTTTTACCGGTGCCGAGAGGGCGATCGGGCTCCGGCCGCGGCGCGGTGCGGAACGCGTCGACGATCTCGGCCGGATGATCTGCCGGTGGCGACGAAATCGGACATGCGGGGCGGGGCCACCGAGCGGCCGCTCCGCGACGGCGGACCCGAGGCATATGCCAACGACACCGCCCGGCCACGATTCTCGTGCGAAATACCTTGATATGTCCGTACGCGAAGACCGCCGGGGTCGCGGTCGCGGCGGCTGTCCAACGGGAGACGGGCCGCCGTCCGGGCTCATCGACAGCGAGACCGGATCCCCCCGGCGCACCGCGCTCCCAGCGCCCTGCCGTGCCGTCCGGGGAGGGGAGCCCCTGCCCAGAGAAGCCCATACCAATCCCGTTATCAGAATCTCCGATGCTACTGGCAAACCTTCGCGCAGGAATGCTTGTGTCATACGTAGACCGCGCCCCCACCAGTACCCGTGCCCTGGAACGGGTTGTGCGTCACAGCCGCAAGGAGAGCAGCAGATGTCGTCCTCGAAGATCGCCGTGATCGCGGACCCCGTGTCCGCGGGAGCCCGCCGCGCCCCGGAACTCGGCGGTGCGTGCGCCGCCGTCGACGCGGCGGAGACGGTGGGCACGGCATGACCGGCCGGGACACACGCGTCGGGACCTCGCGTATCACCCCCCTGCACATCCTGGTGGTCGGCCAGATCTTCATCGGCACCGCCTCGTGGGCCGCTCTGATCGCCGTCCAGACCGAGGCGACGTACGAACTCCACCAGAAGGCGCTCTTCATGGCCGCCGTCACCATGGCCTGGGGAGCGCCCACCATCCTGCTCAGCCCTCTGGTGGGCAGGGTCATCGACAGCCGGGGACCGCGCGTCGTCGGCATCGTCTCCACCCTCGTCAGCGCCCTCGCCATGACGGGACTCATCTTCACCACCGGCCCGGCCACGCTGTGGGTGATGACCTTCATCAGCGGCATCGCCAGGGCATTCGCACAGCCCGCGGCGGACTCGATGCCCAGCTGGCTGCCCGGGCCCGCCGAACACGTCAAGTCGAGCGTGTGGCTGGGCTTCGCCGCCAGCGTTCCGATGATCGCCGGGCCCGGGCTCGCCGCGATCCTCGTCGCGGCCTGGGGAACGACGAGCGCGTTCATCGCGACGGCCGTCGCCTTCCTGCTCGGCGGCAGCGTCTTCGTCCTGCTGCGGCTGGCCCGCGTCCCCGGACAGACGGAGTCGGCGGAGACCGGCCAGGGACCCAAGGGGATGCGCGGACTGCTCGCCCACCCCGGTCTGCGGTTCACCATCCTGCTCACCCTGATCGTGTGGATCTCCTACGGATCCCTCGCCCCGCTGGAGATCCTCTACATCAAGGACGTACTCGGCGAGCCGGTGGCCACGTTCGCCACGATCGAGATGGTCTACGGCACCGGGCTGCTCGCCGCCACCTTGTTCATCGCCCGTTTCGACGCTCTGCTCACCAGCCGGCATGTGCTGCCCGTCTCCGTGCTGCTCGTCGGCGGCGGACAGGTGCTCTACAGCGCCACCCACAGCCTGACCATCGCCTACATCGGCGTGGGCCTGTGGGGCGTGGCCAACGGCGTGTTCAACCCCGCCTGCCGGGTCACGCTGCTCACCCGCACCCCCGTCGAACAGCACGGGCGGGCCATGGCCCTGTGGCGCGCCGTGCAGTCCTTCGGCAGCCTCGCCCCGCCCACCGCGGCCGGCGCGGTCGCCCACTTCGCGGGCGTACAGCCCACCATCATCGCCGTCGGCGGACTCGTCGCGATCACCGGCGTGGTCGCCTGCGCGATGAACCGCGCCGGGGCAGCCGCCGAGGACGTCGTCGCCGAGCAGGGACCGCTACTCAAGGAGGCCCGGCCCACATTATGACCACCGCGCGCACCGCCGTCCCGGACGTGATCGCACTCACCCAGCGGCTCATCCGCTTCGACACCACCAACCCTCCCGGCCGCGAGGCCGACTGCGTCCGGTTCGTCCACGGGCTGCTCACCGAGGCCGGCGTAGCGAGCACTCTCGTCGCCAAGGACCCGTCGCGGCCCAACCTCGTGGCCCGGCTGCCCGGCCGCGGCGTGGCGCCGCCGCTGCTGCTGCACGCGCATGTCGACGTCGTGCCCACCGAGGGACAGGCGTGGAGTCATCCCCCCTTCAGCGGCGACCTGCGCGACGACCACGTGTGGGGCCGCGGGGCCATCGACATGAAGGGCAGTCTCGCCTCGATGCTCGTGGCGCTGCTGGGGCTGCACGCCCGGGGCACGCCGCCGGCCGGGGACGTCCTGCTCGCGGTCGTCGCGGACGAGGAGAACGGATCCGCCGTGGGCGCCCGCCATCTCGTCCAGGACCATCCGCATCTGTTCGACGGCGTCGCCTACGCGGTCGGCGAGGACGGCGGCGCGTCGCTCGAACTCGACGGGTCACGGCGGGTGCATCCCATCGTCGTCGCCGAGAAGCGCGCCGTGTGGCTGCGCGCCACCTTCCGCGGCCCGGCGGGCCACGCTTCCCGCATCCCGCCGGAGCACTCCGTACCCCGCCGGCTCAACCGTCTTCTCGACGCCCTGGCCGGCGGCGGTCTCGGCCCGCGGCCGGGCGCGGTCACCCATCGGATGCTCACCGCGCTGGCCGCCGCCCACCCCGGCCCGCTCGGCGAGGCGCTGCTGCGCTTCCGCGACGATCCCGCCGACCTCTCCGCCCTGAAGCCCCTGAGCGAGCGGGACGCGCTCTTCCTCCGGTCCATCAGCCAGCACACCGCCAACCCCACCGTGATCGCCGGCGGCACCCGGACCAATGTGATCCCCGGCGAGATGAGCGTCGACATCGACGGCAGGCTGCTCCCCGGGAACTTCACCGCGGACGACTTCATCAGTGCGCTGAGGGCCAAGGCCGGATTCCCCCTGGACTTCGAAGTCCTCGTCGAGGGGGAGCCGATGCCGGAGCCCGTCCTCGGGCCGTTCTACGAGCGCCTCGCCGGTGTACTGCGCGAGGCCGACCCGGACGGCGTCCCCGTGCCGATGATGACCACCGCCTCCACCGACGCCCGGCTCTTCCCCCAGCTCGGGATCAGCTCCTACGGCTTCATGCCGCTTCTGATCCCGGCGGGCTCCGGCTACCGCGACCTGCTGCACGCGCCCGACGAGCGCATCCCCTTCGCCGCGCTGCACTTCGGCGTCCACTGCTTCGAACAGCTGCTGCTCAGCTACCCGTGAACTGCCCGGGCGGCGAGCCGGGAGTGGTCATGCACACCTGAGGAAGAGGGAGGACGCGTGAGTACTCGGCCCAGCGCACTGTCATCAACCCCGATGTTCACGGTGACGGACGAGACGACCCCGGCGGTCCGCGACGACGCCCGGGCCCTGGAGATCGCGGCCCTCACCCGCGCCGCCTACACCGGGTCCGACCCGCTGCCCGGTCTGCCGCCGCCGGACGGCTCCTTCGAGACCGCCGACGACGTCCTGCGGGATCTGGCCTCGGGACAGCGTCTGTGGGCAGCCCGCGACTCGGCCGGCCACGCTGTCGCCGCCCTGCGCACCGTCACCCGCGCCACGTCCTGGGAGGTGCGACGCGTCTCCGTACTGCCCGCCTGGCAGGGCCGCGGAGTCACCCGTGCGCTGATCGACCACGTCCAGCGCGCCGCGCGCGAGGAGCGGATCCCCTCCCTGTGCCTGGACGCCGTGGTCGAGCGATGCCTGCCCGACCTCTACCGCCGTCTGGGATTCCGACCCGTTCGCGTCTTCCGGGCCGGGGACAAGCCGATGACCGAATGGCACATGGAACGCCGTCACGACGACCCGTCGCCCCCGGCCGCCGCTCCCGCGGGCCTGCACCTGCGCTGGTACGTCGCCCACGGGCGGCTCCTCGCGTCCGTCGACCACCGGGCCGGGGAGACGTCCGCACCGGCGGCCCCGCCCTCCGGCCTGCCCGTGGGCGCCCGCCTGGCCGGCGTCGACGTACTGCCGGGGGCCGGCCCCGGCGACCTGGGACGGCTGTCGCGTCATCTCGGCCCCGGTACGACCGCGGCCGAGGGGCTGTACGCGCTCGGCCGAGCGCGCGCCGAGGTCCCGTTCCACCTCCTGCCGCGCTCGTACGAACCGCGGCTCATCTGCCTGGCCCGCCACGCCCCGGGGCGCGAACCCCTGCTCCACGGCCCGACGCCTACCGAGAAAGGTGAACATCCGTGACGATTTCCACCGAGCCGCCCGCCATACTGCTCACGCCCCGCGTCATCGACCTGGGGACCCACTTCGACGCCACTGGGATCACCGCGCCCGACCGTCTCGCCGACGGCGCCTTCAATGTGTGGTCGAACAGCTTCCCCGCCGGCGAACTCCCCCGGCCGGGCTCGCTCGTGAACGTCCATGGACTGCCCTTCGCGTTCCCCGCGCCCAACGGGCGAGGCCACGACAACCTGCGCTGCGCCCGACAGCTGATCGGGGTCCCCGCCGGCCGCTACGACTTCATCCACGTCCTGGCCGCCGCCGAGCGGCGCACCGAGGACGAGGTGGGGCTGCACTACGCCGACGGGTCCGTCGATCACGAGTGGCTGCGGGTGTCGGACTTCTGGCCGGAGACCGCGAGCCGCTTCGGCGAGCGCCCCGCGTTCACCTGCGGTGTGCTCCACTATCCCCGTCATGTCCAGCGCGGCATGTCGCCCACGATCTGGCGGCAGCGCGTCGCGGCGCCCCGCGAGAGCGATCTGCGGGCGATCCGCCTGCCGGACAACCCCGCCATCCACGTCTTCGCGATGACGCTTCAGCCCACCGTGCCGCCGGCCGTTTCCGCGGAGAGTGCGGCATGACCGGCGCCGCCGCTCCCGCCTACTGGCGGCACGACCTGGCCGGCTGCCTGCACACCTGCATGGCGGGCCTGCTCGACTTTCACGGCCATGACCCGCTGGAGGTGCTCGGAGCGGCGTGGCAGTTCGCCTACACACCCGGTGACGTGCGCCGGGAGGAGTACTACTTTCCCTGCCCGCCCGGGCGTTCGCTGCTCTCCAGCATGGCCCCGTACCACCCGGTCAGCTCCACCTGGCACCGCCCGGCGAGCGCCGAGGAGGGCTGGGCTCAGGTCCGTGCCCGGGTGGACGCCGGGACGCCCGTGGCCGTCGCCGTCGACAACTTCGAGCTGCCCTTCCGTCCGGCCTACCGGGATGTCCATGCCAATCACCTCATTCTGGTGCACGGCTACGACGACGCACGCGGGACCGTCGCGGTGTCGGATCCCGTACCGCCCCGCTTCGCGGGCGACATCCGGCAGAGCGAACTGACCGCCTCCAGAAGCTCGGGCAACGCGGTCCAGCACGACCGCGACATGTTCTTCACCGATGCTCCCATCGCGGGCCGCTGGCTCGACATCGATGTCAGCACCGACGCCTTTCCCGTCTTCGACCGCCCCTTCGTGCGCCATGTGATCGAGACGAACATCCACGGCTTCGAGGCTCCGCCGGATCCGGCCGTCGCGCCACTGCTGCACGGCCTCGCGGGGCAACAGATCTTCCTGGACGACATGACCGGGCGATACGGCCGGGGGGAGACGGTCGTGGACGAGCTGTTCGTCCTGGCGGGTGTGCAGCTGGCCACCTCGGCGCTGCACGCCGACTGGCTCGCGCACGGCGCCCGCACGTTCGGTGTTCCCGAACTCGGCGAGGCCGCCCGCCGGGTGGAGCGCACGGCCCATCACTGGTCCGCGATCCGCATCCTGGCCGCACGCACCCGCACCGGCCACACCGCCGCCGTACAGCTGGGCCGTCGCTTCGACGACCTCATGTCCGACCACCGCCGCTCGCTCCGCGATCTGCGCCACGCCCTCGCCTCCCTGTGACCCTTCAGCCGCACCGAGGTCCCCCACGAGTGAAAGTGAACCCATCTGCCATGGACAAGCTCGCCATGCTGGGCGGTACCCGCGCCGTCCCCCGAGACCACCGGATCCTTCCGTGGCCCGCGGTCACCGAGGAAGACCGCTCAGCCGTGCAACGCGTCATGGAGGGCGGCCGGTTCACCTCCGCCTCCTCCGGCGAGACGGAGATCGCCTCCCTGGAGAAGGAGTGGGCCGAGCAGGTCGGCACCCGCCACTGCGTGGCCGTCAGCAATGGGACGGCGGCGCTGTCCCTGGCGCTGGCCGCCCTGGAGCTGGAGCCCGGCTCCGAGGTGATCGTGCCCGCTCTCAGCTTCATCGCCTCCGCGGTCGCGCCCCTGCACGTCATGGCCGTCCCGGTGTTCGCCGACATAGACCCGCTCACCTTCAACATGAGCCCGGCGGCGATCGAGGCCGTCATCACTCCGCGCACCCGCGCGATCGTCGTGGTCCACCTGCACGGCCTGCCGGCCGACATGGACGAGATCACCGCCGTCGCGGAGCGCCACGGCCTGGCCGTCGTCGAGGACGCCGCCCAGGCGCACGGCGCCCGGTACCGCGACCGGCCCGTCGGCTCGATCGGCCGCGTCAACACCTTCAGCCTCAACGTCAGCAAGAACCTCGCCACGTGCGGCGAGGGCGGCCTGATCAACACCGACGACGACGCCCTGCACACCCGGGCGCTGATGGCCCGGCAGTTCGGCGAACTGATACCGGCGCGCGGGGAACGGAGCTACGTCTCCCACGCCCTGGGCTGGAACCAGAAGCCCGGCGCGATCCAGGCGGCGTTCACCCGCAGCCAGCTCAGCCGTTTCGGCACGGACGCCAAACAGCGCGAGGCCAACGTCCGCGCCCTGCTGGACCGTCTCTCGGCGCTTCCCGGGCTGGTGTGCCCCGCCACGCCCGGCGACCGGACCCACGCCTGGCACATCCTGCGCTTCCGCGTGGACCCGTCCGCGTTCGGTCTGCCCGACGCGTACGCGGGACCCGTGCGCGCGGCCGTGATGCGCGCGCTCCGTGCCGAGGGCGTGCCCGCCGCGCCGTATCAGCTGATGCCGCTGCCCCATCAGAAGATCTTCCGTGAGCGCCTGGGCTTCGGCGGCTACCCGTGGGCGCTGCCCTCCGCCCGGACCCCGAGCTATGCCCTCGACGGCTTCCCGCACACCCTGCGCGTGATCGAGGACTCCTTCACCATCCAGAAGGCCCATCTGCACCCCTTGGCCGGGGAGTTGCTGACCCGCTACGCCGACGCGTTCGAGAAGGTGTGGCACCACCGCGACGCGCTCGCCCAGCACGCCAGGAGCGCGCCGTACCAGAGCCCGTGGGAGCGTGCCGACGACATCGCGGCGGCCGAGTGGGAGGCCACCGGTCTGTGAGCGGCGCCCGTTGACAGCTGCATCACCTCACCATCAGCGGCGGCGGTTCCCGGCCGCCGCCCACTCCGGCAGAAGCGAGGGATCAAGGAATGAAGCTCAAGGTCCTGATATGCGATCAGCTCCCGATCGTCAGAGACGGCATCCGCACCCTGTTGGAGGCCGAGGACGAGATCGAGGTCATCGACAGCACGGACAGCGGTCTGCACGCCATGGCCCTGATCCGGACCCTGCACCCGGACGTGGTCCTCACCGGCCTCTCCCTCACGGGAATCAACGGCCTCGAACTCGTCCGCCGTATCTCCCGCGAGGAACCGGAGCACGCGCCCCGGGTCGTGGTCGTCGCCCTCGACGGCGGCGACGAGGTGATGGCCGAGGCGCTGCACGCGGGCGTCAGCGGGCTGCTCACCCGGGGAGCCACCCGGGAGGAGCTGCGCACGGCGGTACGGGCCGCGGCCGACGGTCACATCATGCTCGCGCCCGAGATAGCCGATCGGCTCGTCGACTGGTTCCGCCGGGGCAAGGGCCGGCCCGAGCCGGACGCCGAGGACAGTGTGGACCTGACATCGCGTGAGCGTCAGATACTCCTCCGGGTGGCGTCCGGCCAGTCCACCGAGACCATCGCCGCCGATCTGTCCATCGGCATCACCACCGTACGCACGCACCTGCACAACCTGCGGGCCAAACTCGACGTCAAGAACCGTTCCCAGCTGGTCTCCTACGCCTTCCGCGCCGGGCTGGTGCCCATCGCCTGAGGCGAGCGGGGTCACCGTACCGGTCGGAGGGCCAGGGCATCGGCTGCCCTGGCCCTCCGACCGGTACGGTGACCTCAGGGGCGCGCTGGCGCCGCGACCCCGCCCGCCTGGGCGTTCCACGCCTCGGTGAAGGACTCCCCCGCCATTCCGGCGGCCAGCGTGGTGCCGTCCCCGGGATCCACCAGCAGGAACGACCCGGTGCGCCGGGAGACGGCGTACGAGTCCATGGCCAGGGGTTCGGCGGTGCGCACCGTGACGCGCCCGATGTCATTGGCCGTGAACCGCCCGGGCTCGGGATGCTGGGACAGGTCGTGCAGGGTCAGTCGCGACACGATCGCCGTGACGACGGCCTGGACGGTCCGGGTGGTGTGCTTCAGCAGCACGCGCTGTCCCACGGTGAGGGGCCGGTCCGCGAGATGACAGACGGTGGCCTCCACATCCCGGGTGCTCCGCGGGAGTTCGCCGGTCGGGACGATCAGATCGCCGCGGGACACGTCCACGTCGTCGGCGAGCAGTACGGTCACGGACTGCGGCGCCCACGCCGTCTCGACGGACTCGCCCAGCAGATCGATGCCCGCGACGGTGCTCGTGCGGCCGGCGGGCAGCACGGTCACCCTCTCCCCCACCCGGAGCGTGCCGGAGGCGATCTGGCCGGCGTATCCGCGGTAGTCGGGGTTCTCGGCGGTGCGGGGCCGGATCACGTACTGCACCGGGAAGCGGGTCGGCGCCCCGTCGGAGGCGGGCCGGATCGGCACGGTCTCCAGATGCTCCAGGACCGTGTGGCCGCCGTACCAGCCCATGTTCGAGGACGGCTCGACCACGTTGTCCCCGGCGAGCGCGGAGATCGGGACGGCGGTGACCGAGGTGATGCCGAGCCGGGCGGCGTAGGCGGTGAAGTCGTCCACGATCGCCGCGAAGACCGGCTCGGCGTAGTCGACCAGGTCCATCTTGTTGACGGCGAGGACGACGTGCGGCACGCGCAGCAGGGCGGCTATCGCCGCGTGCCGCTGCGTCTGCTCGACGACGCCGTTGCGGGCGTCGACCAGGATCACGGTCAGCTCGGCGGTGGACGCGCCCGTGACCATGTTGCGGGTGTACTGCACATGGCCCGGCGTGTCCGCGAGGATGAAACGGCGCCGGGGGGTGGCGAAGTAGCGGTACGCCACGTCGATGGTGATGCCCTGTTCGCGTTCGGCGCGCAGCCCGTCGGTGAGCAGGGCCAGGTCGGGGGCGTGCTGGCCGCGGGAGCGAGAGGCCTGCTCGACGGCCTCCAGCTGATCGGCCAGGATCGATTTGGAGTCGTGCAGCAGCCGGCCGACCAGGGTGGACTTGCCGTCGTCCACGGAGCCGGCGGTGGCGAACCTCAGCAGAGTGGTATCCGTGGGCGAGGACGTCGGGTCGGTGATGGTGGTGGTCATGTCTAGAAGTACCCCTCGCGCTTGCGATCTTCCATCGCGGCCTCGGACAGTTTGTCGTCGGCCCGCGTGGCCCCTCGCTCCGTGACCCGGGAGGCGGCGATCTCCGTGATCACCGCGCCGAGGGTGGCGGCGTGGGAGTCGACGGCTCCGGTGCAGGACATGTCACCGACCGTTCGATACCGGATCATGCGCCGCTCCGTCGGCTCGTGGTCCTTCGGTCCGCCCCACGCGCCGGCCGTGAGCCACATGCCGTCGCGCCGGAACACCTCGCGCTCGTGGGCGAAGTAGATGCCGGGCAGTTCGACGCCCTCGCGCTCGATGTACTGCCACACGTCCAGCTCGGTCCAGTTGGAGAGCGGGAAGACCCGGACGTGCTCGCCGGGCGCGTGGCGGCCGTTGTAGAGCTGCCACAGCTCGGGGCGCTGCCGGCGGGGGTCCCACTGGGAGAACTCGTCCCGCAGCGAGAAGACCCGCTCCTTGGCGCGCGCCTTCTCCTCGTCGCGGCGTCCGCCGCCGAACACCGCGTCGAAGCGGTGCTCGCGGATGGCTTCCGTCAGCGGCACGGTCTGGAGCGGGTTGCGGGTGCCGTCGGGGCGCTCGCGCAGCACGCCCCGGTCGATGAATTCCTGTACCGAGGCGATGTGCAGCCGGAGCCGGTGTTCCCGGACGATCCGGTCCCGGTATTCGAGCACCTCGGGGAAGTTGTGCCCGGTGTCCACATGGAGCAGCGTGAAGGGCACGGGCGCGGGCGCGAACGCCTTCAGCGCCAGGTGCAGCATGACGATGGAGTCCTTGCCGCCGGAGAAGAGGATCACCGGCCGCTCGAACTCGCCCGCCACCTCGCGGAAGATGTGCACCGATTCCGATTCCAGCGCGTTCAGATGTCCCAGCGCGGGCGGGGCCCCGGCCTGCGCGGGCACCGTCGCGATCACGGTCGCCGAACTCATACCAGCCTCCTCTCGACGAGCAGTTCCCGTACGGCTTCGACGGACTGCTCGACCGTCCGGTGGTGCGACTCGATACGGAGTTCCGGGGCTTCGGGCACCTCGTAGGGGTCGTCCACGCCGGTCAGTCCGGATATCTCTCCCGCCGCCTGTCGGGCGAACAGGCCCTTCACGTCGCGAACCGCGCACACCTCGACGGGTGCCGCCACGTGCACTTCGAGGAAGGGGGTGCCGCTCCGCTCGTGCCGGTCCCGCACCGCCTGCCGGCTGTCCGCGTAGGGCGCGATCACGGGCACGATCGACTTGACGCCGTTGCGGGCCAGTACCTCGGCGACCAGGCCGACGCGCTGGACGTTGGTGTGCCGGTCCGCGCGGCTGAAGCCCAGCCCCGCGGAGAGGAATCGACGGATCTCGTCACCGTCGAGTATCTCCACCTGGTGATTCTCGGCACGCAGGGCGACGGCCAGCGCGCGGGCGATGGTCGACTTCCCGGAGCTGGGTAATCCGGTCAGCCAGATGGTCGCGCCTCGTTTTCTGGAGGGCGGGCAGGTGCAGGGCACCGCTTCGGGGGTTGGGGTTTCCGACGTGACTGCCACGTGGTTCCTGCGCTTCCTGGGATCGACGACGGCCGGACCGGCGGTGTGCGGCTACGGCCGGACGCGCCGTGCGTGCAGTTCGCTGAAGAAGGGGAGGTGGTGCGCCAGGTAGCCGCTGAGGACCGGGTGCGCCTCCACGTCCGCGTAGTCGTCTTTCTTCGGGGCCTGGAATCCGCTGCTCGCGCTGGCGTCACGGTGCCACCTCTCCGAGGGCTGCCACTCACTGCGCGACTGCGGCTGCCACGTCAGAGCCTCGGGCCTGTAGTCGATTCCCGTGTCCGCGCAGAAGGCCCGGACGATTCCCTCCGCATCGGCCATGAGATCGTCCGCGTCGATGACCATGGGCGGCTCACCGGTCCGTCGCTGTACCGCTTCGAAAAGCTCGTGCTGGGCCTCGAAGCCGATCTGATGGGATTTCACTTCGGCGTTGATCGCGTAGTAGGAGGCGATCGTCTCGCGCGGATGCCGGATCAGGAAGACATGCCGGGCGTCACGGGCCAGGAACTCCTCGTCCGCGAGCACCCCGGGGTAGCGCTCGTCAGTGGTGTCCTTGAAGAACAGCGGACGCTCTTCGGCCGACTCGCGGAGGACTGCCAGCAGCTGTTTCTCATCGGTGGCGCGTACGCCGTCCACATCGGTGAACCCGAATTCCGCGAGATAGGAGAAGGGCTCGTGCGTGGTGGCGAAATCGCCGCGTTCGCTCATCATTCGGAAGAAAGCGGTGGACCGGGAACGCGGTGCGCTCCACAACGCCACTATGCGTGGAGACTGTCGGGGATCGGACATACAGGTAGCTCCTCGCTGCCTGGCCATGGTCGGTAGACGCGAGACTAAGGCTCGGCGGGCCGCCGAAGTAACCCCTCCAGGAACGTTCCGAGCGGGAGTGCCGCGAGATTCTCATTCACCTGTTGAGATCATCTCGACGGGCCTCGGCCCGACGTCCAGGCGGCCGTGAATCCCTCAATGAAAGAAGCAGGCGCGGCTCATCGATTCGGCCGATGCGGCGCACCCCGGCGATTCGTAGAGTTCGGGTCGTCAACGCCGCGGTCCGCCGTTGAGCCGAGGAACGACGAACGGCGGACTCCGACAGCAGGGAGATGTGTCATGTCCGTTCCGTGCCTTGAATGCGAAGCCGTCGTGGAGACGCCCGCGGACATCAAGGTCAGCGAGATCGTCGAGTGCAACGACTGCAGTGTCGAACTCGAGATCATCTCCACCGACCCGGTGACCGTCGCCCTCGCCCCCGAGGTCGAGGAGGACTGGGGCGAATGAGCCGGTCCCTGCCGATCCCCCTTCTGCTCGCCTCGCGTGTGCGGACGGACGAGAAACGGATCATGTCCGCCCTGGAGCGGAAGGGGGTGGCCCACCGCTACGCCGACAGCCGTTCTCTGTGGGGTGCGCTGGGCCGGGGCGAGGGGCCGGGGACGGTCGTCCTCAACCGGGAGATCGGTCAGGCCCGCGCCCAGTACGCGGCGGACCTTCTCGAACAGGCGGGTCACCGGGTGATCAACTCCGCGCACGCCGTGCGGGTCTGCGGGGACAAGTGGCGCACCTCCGTGGCCCTGGAACAGGCCCGGCTCCCCACCCCGCGCACCGCCCTGGCCCTGACTCCCGAGGCCGCGCTCGACGCGATCGAGAGCCTCGGCTACCCGGCCGTCATCAAGCCGCTGACCGGCTCCTGGGGTCGTCTGGTCACCAGGATCCCGGACCGGGAGGCCGCCGAGACGATCATGGAGTACGTCGCGGCCCTGCCGGGGCCGGCCTCCCATGTCGTCTATGTGCAGCAGCTGGTCCACAAGCCCGGCCGGGACATCCGGGTCATCGTGATCGGCGGCGTGCCCCTGGGAGCCGTCTACCGGCGCAGCGACCAGTGGCGCACCAATGTCGCGCGGGGCGGCACCACCGAGGCCTGTGCGCTCACCGACGAGATCGCCGGGCTGTCCTCGGCCGCCGCGGACGCGGTGGGGGCCGAGATCGCCGGAGTCGATCTGATCGAGGACACGGACGGCCGCCTCATCGTCCTCGAAGTCAATCACGGGGTCGAGTTCACCGGATTCCAGCGCGTGCTGGGCGAGGATCTGGACGTCGCCGATCGCATCGCCGACCATCTGATAGCGAGGTTGCAGTCATGCTCCGAGTCGCTGTAGCGGGTGCCTCCGGATACATCGGGGGCGAATTGCTCCGCCTGCTGCTGGGCCACCCGGAGGTCACGGTGGCCGCCGCCACCTCACGCCGGTACGCCGGACGGCCGGTGGGCGTCGCCCATCCCAATCTGCGGTCCGTCTCCGACCTGCGGTTCATCGACCCTGGTGACCTGGACCGGTACGACGTGCTGTTCCTGGCCACCCCGCACCGGGAGACCATGGCGAGGATGGACGAGTACCTCGCCATGGCTCCTCAGGTCATCGACCTCACGGGGGACTTCCGGCTCAGGGACCCGGCCGCGTACGCCGCGTACTACGGCGGTGAGCACACCGCGCCGGGGCTGCTGGACACCTTCGTCACCGGAATGCCCGAGCTGTACCGCAAGGAGCTGCGGGAGGCGGACCGGATCAGCGTCCCCGGCTGTATGGCCACCGCGGCGATTCTCGCCGTGCACCCGCTCACCGACGCGGGTCTGGTCACCGGCGCGATCGCCGTCGACGCCCGCACCGGCTCCAGCGGCTCGGGCGTCTCGGCGGGCAGCGCCAATCTCCATGCCGAGCGCAGCGGCGCCATGCGCGTGTTCGCTCCCCTCCGGCACCGCCACGAGGCCGAGATCGCGCAGGCCACCGGATTCCCCACCCGTATGAACGCCACGGGCGTCGAAGCCGTGCGCGGGGTGCAGATCCTCGCTCGCGTCCGACTGCGCGAGGGGACCGACGAGAAGACGGTGCGCGCCGTCTACCGGGAGCGCTACGCGGACGAGCCGTTCGTCCGCGTCGTCGCCCAGAAGCGCGGCCAGTACCGGCTGCCCGAGCCGAAGATCCTCAGCGGCTCCAACTTCTGCGACGTCGGGTTCGCCGTCGCCGAGGACGGTGAGGAAGCCCTGCTGGTCGGCGCCCTGGACAATTTGGTCAAGGGCGGCGCGGGCAATGCCGTGCAGTCGATGAACGTCCGTCAGGGGTGGTCCGAACGCCTCGGTCTGGAGTTTCCGGGCCTCCATCCCTGACCAGGACCCAGCGGGCCGTTCCCGGCCGGCGTCCGCCCTGCGGTGCGAGTCGCCGGATGGAACGGCCCGTACGTCCGACAGTCCGAGCCGTGCCCCGCCGGGCACAGCGCCGCGTGCCGCGACCCGAATGGTGCAGGACGTCATGAGAAGCCAGATTCTGGTGGTCAAGTGCGGTGGCAACGCCGCGGTGGACCCCGCCGAAGTATGCAAGGACATCGCCGCGTTGCACCGGGACGGCGAACGCGTCGTCCTGGTGCACGGCGGATCGGCCGATATCGACGCTCTCGGCCGGCGCCTGGGCGTCACCCCGCGCCGCACGGTCGCACCGGACGGCGTCTCCGCCCGCTACACGGACGCGGCCACCCTGGAAGTCGTCGCCCTGGCGCTGTCGGGAATCGTGCAGCCCCGCCTGGTGAGGAACCTCGTCGCCCACGGGGTGGACGCGGTGGGCCTGTCCGGCTGGGACGGATCCCTGCTCAGAGCGCGGCGCAAGAAGGCCAGGCGCAGTGTCGTCGACGGCCGCACGGTCGTCGTCCGCGACGACCACAGCGGACGCATCAAGGGCGTCAACACGCGTCTGCTGCATGTGCTGCTGGACGCGGGAGTCGTCCCCGTCGTCTCGTCCCCCGCCCTGGCCGAGGACGGAGAGCCCGTGAACACCGACGCCGACCGCACCGCGGCGGCCGTCGCCGCCGCCCTCGGCGCCCAGGACCTGGTCATGCTGACCGGCGCGCCCGGAGTCCTGCGCGATCCGGCGGACGAGTCCTCCCTCGAGCGCGTCCACCATGTCGGCGCCGAGGGGCCCCCCGCCCACGTGGGCGGAGGCATGGGGCTGAAGCTGATCGCCGCCCGGGAGGCCCTCGCCGGGGGCGTCGGACGGGTCCTCATCGGCGACGGGCGCCGCGAGAACCCCGTCCGGACGGCCCTGGAGGGCGAGGCCACGCGCGTCCGGCCGGCGCCGAAGGGCGCCGGTTCCGACGGCCGCAACGGAAGGGCAGTGGCATGACCGTCCCGCTCCACGACCCGCACCGCGGACCCGTCAGCCACCCGCACGCCGTCGGGTTGCTGCGCCAGATGCTGGAGATCCCCTCCACCTCGTACCACGAGGGACGCCTCGCCTCCTATCTCGTGCGGCAGATGCTGGCCCTCGGCTTCGACAGCGCCCGCGTCGACGCGGCGGGCAATGTCATCGGCGTCGTCAAGCGCGGCCCCGGGCCGGTGATCATGCTGCTGGGCCATATGGACACCGTGGACGGCCACGTACCCGTGCGCGTCGACGGCGACCGGCTCTTCGGACGCGGTGCCGTCGACGCCAAGGGGCCGTTGGCCACCATGATCTGCGCCGCGGTCTCCGCGTCCCGGCTGCGCGGAACCGTCGTCGTGGTCGGAGCGGTCGAGGAGGAGACTCCCGCGTCCCGCGGGGCCATGGAGATCCGTCGCGATCACCCGCGGCCCGACGCGCTGATCATCGGGGAACCGAGCGGCTGGAACACCGTCGTCCTCGGCTACAAGGGCAAGCTCGACCTGTCCTACCGCGTGGAGGTGCCGGCGACGCATCCCAGCAATCCGCTGCCCAAGGCGACCGAGCTGGCCGCGGCGGCGTGGCAGCACCTCCTGGACCTCCTCGGCCCCGACGCGGGCCACGGCTCCTTCGACACCCCGGGCCCCACCCTGGTGTCGATCGGCGGCGACCTCGTCACCGCTCAGGCCGAGTTCAGCGTCCGCACCCCGGTGGGCTTCGACGACCAGGCGTTCGTGCGGCGACTGCGCGAACGCCTGGCGCGGGGCGACCTCGACGTCGTGAACTCGGTGCGCGCGGTACGGGTGTCCCGCACCGATCCGGTCGTACGCGCCCTGTCCCGGGGCATCCGGGCGCACGACGAACGCGTCGTCATGAAGGTCAAGACCGCCACGTCGGACATGAACACCCTCGCCGAGGCATGGCACATCCCCATGGCCACCTACGGGCCCGGCGACAGCGCACTCGACCACTCCGACGACGAGCACATCCTGCTCGACGACTACTTCAACGGGATCGGCGTCCTGTCGGCGGCCCTGGAGCGGCTCGGCGCTCCCCACGACGCGTCACCCCTCACCGGCTCCACCCCCACCCACGCCGGAGCGACCACATGACCAGCACTCCGACGGAGCGCGGTACGGAAGCCGTGCCCACCTCGCGGCTCGCGAGCCAGGCGCACCATGTGCGCGAACTGATCGTCGACATGTGCACCGGCGGGGAGGGCGGCCACATCGGCGGCTCGCTCTCCCTGGTCGACATCCTGGTCGTCCTCTACTTCGACGTGCTGCGGCTCGACCCCGCCCGTCCCGACGACCCCGGCCGCGACCTGTTCGTCCTGAGCAAGGGTCATGGAGCGATCGGCCTGTACGCCACGCTCGCCGCCCGCGGCTTCTTCGAGGAGGAGCGGCTCGCCACCTACGGGAGGCCCGGGAGTCTTCTCTCCGCCCACCCGAACCGCAAGGTGCCGGGCGTGGAGATGCCCACCGGCTCCCTGGGACACGGCCTTCCGCTCGGAGTCGGATTCGCGCTGAGCGCCCGGCTGGCCGGGACCGACCGCGTTCAGTACGTCGTCACCGGCGACGGTGAACTCCAGGAGGGCTCCAACTGGGAAGCCATCATGGCCGCCGGCGCGAAGGGCCTGGACAATCTCGTCGCCGTCGTGGACCGCAACGGTCTGCAGATCACCGGCACCACCGAAGAGGTGCTCGCGCTGGATCCGCTCGGTGAGCGCTTCCGGGCCTTCGGCTGGACGGTCCGCGAGGTCGACGGCCACGATCTGGACGCGCTGCGCACCGCTCTGCGCACCCCGCCCGTCCCCGGGCGTCCCACCGTGGTCATCGCGGACACGGTGAAGGGCCGCGGCATCTCCTTCATCGAAGGACAGGCCCGCTCCCACTACGCCCGCCTCGGCGAGGCCCAGAAGAAGCGCGTCCTGGCCGCTCTCGGCCGCAGCCGCCGCAAGGAGATCAGCTGATGCCCGTCACCGCCCCGGAACGCGCCGAAGGCCCCGCTCCGACCGCCGCCGAACCGGAACAACCCGCGCGTATCGCCTACCGCGACCTGCTCGCCGCGCTCATGCCCGGCGACGCACGACTGGTCTGCCTGGACAGCGACACCGGGCTCTTCACCGGCACGGATTTCGGCGCCGCGGCCGAGCGCTACATCAATCTGGGCATCGCCGAGCAGAACCTCATGGGAGTCGCGGCCGCCATGGCCCGCGACGGCCGCATACCGTTCGTCAACACCATGGCGACCTTCGCGAGCAGCCGTGCGGTCGAGGCCGTCAAGCTCGACATCGCGCTGAACGACGTCCCCGTCCGTATCGTCGCCACCCACGCGGGCCTGTCCGCCGGTCACCTCGGCTCGACCCACCACTGCCTCGAAGACCTCGCCGCGCTCCGCGTGCTGCCCAACATGACCGTCCTGGTGCCCGCCGACGCCGCTCAGGCGCGCGAGCTGATCCGGCAGAGCGTCGACCTGCCGGGCCCGGTCTACGTACGGCTCGGCCGGCACGCCACCCCCGCGCTGGCCGCCGACGGCCCGCCGCCGGTGCTCGGCCGAGCCCAGCTGCTGCGCACCGGCGACGACCTTCTGATCGTCGCCACCGGCCCGTACCCCGTGCGGCTGGCCCTCGACGCGGCCGGCGAACTGGCCGAGCGGGGCGTCACCGCGTCCGTGCTGAACGTGCACACGATCAAGCCCTTCGACGCGCCGGCCCTGCTGAGCGCCGCCGCGGGCACTCGCGGCATCGTCACCGTGGAGGAGCACTGGCGCAGCGGCGGTCTCGGCTCCCTGGTCGCCGAGACCGTCTCGGATTC
The DNA here is from genome assembly GCF_043080985.1 of Streptomyces sp. NPDC014894. Taxonomy (NCBI): domain Bacteria; kingdom Bacillati; phylum Actinomycetota; class Actinomycetes; order Kitasatosporales; family Streptomycetaceae; genus Streptomyces; species Streptomyces sp. NPDC014894. The sequence goes on along the minus strand of NZ_JBIBWD010000002.1, from coordinate 290,730 downwards.
GGCGGACCCGGTGCGTGTGCGGCGGATCGGCGTCGGCGACCACTTCGTCTCCGGCAACGGCGATCAGCGGCATCTGCTCGAACAGGCGGGCGTCACCAAGGAGGCGATTCTCGCCGCCGCGGCGCAGCTCACGGAGCCGGCGCGCCAGGGTCCTCGCCCCCGGGGTTCCGAGCGCCGGGGGCACAAGCTCCAGGGCGGATCGGCTCGTTGAGCCGTCGGGGAGCTGAACACGCCGTCCGCCGCCGGGTGCTCAGGACTCCTGCGGATCGCTCAGCGCCTCGGCCGCCTCGGCCGCCACCGCCCGGGCCACGGCGGCCAGCGCCGGCGAGTCCAGCTTCCACTGCTGCCAGTACAGCGGTATGTCCGTCGCGTGCCCCGGGACGAGGTTGACCAGGCGCCCGGACTCGAGCAGCGGAGCGGCCTGGACCAGGGGGACCATGCCCCAGCCCATGCCCGCGACCACCGCGTCCACGAAGCCTTCCGACGTCGGCACGGAGTGGCGCCGGGGGTTGGCCCGGCGGCCGGGCCGCAGTCCGCGCACGAAGGCGTCCTGAATGTCGTCGCGCCGATCGAAGCACACCATCAGGGCTTCGGCCATGAGATCGACCGGGTCCGCACTTGTCCCGCGGCCCAGCTCGCGTTCGGCGAAGCGGGGCTGCGCCACCGGGATGTACCGCATATGTCCCAGAAGGCGCGCCGAGCAGCCCGCCACGGCGTCCGGCGACGAGGTCACCGCCGCCATGACCAGGCCGTCGCGCAGCAGCGCGGCGGTGTGGTCCTGGTCCTCGCGGCGCAGCTCGTAGCAGAGCCGCCACTCCTCCGGCACTCTGCCGAGCGCCGCCAGGAACCAGGTGGCCAGCGAGTCGGAGTTCACCGCGATGGACATCCGGGTCGGCTCGGCCGACCCGGACATGCCCAGCGCGGACCGCGTCTCTCGTTCCAGCAGGGCGACTCGGCGGGCGAAGCCCACGACGATCTCACCGGACGGCGTCGGCCGCACCGGCTTGCTGCGGATCAGCAGCACCCTCCCCGTGTGCTGCTCCAGGGCCTTCACCCGCTGGCTCACGGCCGACGGCGTCACATGGAGTACGTTCGCCGCGGCCTCGAACGTTCCCTCGTCGATCACGGCGAGCAGGGTGCGCACCTGGTCGAACGGAAGCTCTCTCATCACATTGTCTAATGATAGCTAAGAAAGTGTAGCTGTACTGTTCTCGCGCGGCTTCGTACCGTTGCCCGTATGACCACTGAGCTGACCACCGTCACCGCGGGCTTCACCACCGGTCTCACGCTCATCGTCGCCATCGGCGCTCAGAACGCCTTCGTGCTGCGGCAGGGCGTCCGGCGGGACACGGTCCTCGCCGTGGTGAGCATCTGCGCTGTGTCCGACGCGGTGCTCATCGCCCTGGGCGTCTTCGGCGTCGGCGCGCTCGTGACGGCCTGGCCGGCCGCGCTGACCACGGTCGCGCTGGCGGGCGGTCTCTTCCTCATCGGCTACGGGCTCATCGCCGCGCGACGCGTGTTCCGCCCCGCCGCCGGTCTGAGCGCGGGCGACACAGCCGGAGGGTCCCGGCGTCGCGCCGTGCTCACCTGCTTGGCCCTGACCTGGCTCAACCCCCATGTGTACCTGGATACGGTGCTGCTGCTCGGGTCCATCGCGGCCGACCGCGGGCCGCTCCGCTGGGCCTTCGGCATCGGGGCCGCGCTCGCGAGCCTGTGCTGGTTCGCCGCGCTCGGATTCGGCGCACGCCTGCTGAGCCGACCTCTGGCCCGGCCGTCCTCCTGGCGGGTGCTGGACGGCCTGGTCGCCACGACGATGGTCGTTCTCGGCGTGAACCTGCTCGCGGGCGCCTGAAGCGCGAAGCGGTCCCGCGCGCGGGCGCCTGACGCGCGCCGGCCTCGCGGCGGCGCCGGCCCCGGTCCGCACCGACACGATCATCACCGCACGTAATCCTCCGGCGGGCACACGAACGCCGGACCGCCGGCCACCCGCCCCGGTCCGTACGGCTTCCTCCAGAGGCCGCGCGTCCACTGTCAGTGGGCAGTGTTACGTTCTGTGACATGACCGATCACGCACTACGGCTGCTGCGGCAGGACCGCCGCCTGGCCGAGCTGGCCGCCTTCCCGTTCGGCTTCGACCTGGACCGCGCCGCCCACGGCCATGTCGAGAAGGTCCGTCTCGCCTCGGGCGGGCCGTTGGAGACGGTGGCCGGGGACGACACCGGCGGTACGTACTTCCTGTGCGCGGACGGCTCGGTGCTCTACGCCGACTCGGAGGGCTCCGCGGGGATCATCGGCTCGAGTGTCGACGAGGCCCTGGAGCTGATGATCGGCCTGCCCGGCTGGCACGACTGCGTCCATCTGTCGCCGGACGACGACGAGGAGAAGATCCTGGCAGGCGTCGCGGAGATCGAGGACGAGATCCGCGAGCACTACGGAATCGATGGGGAGCGGGCCCGGCTCCGTGCGGCGCTGGGCTTCCCCGAACGCTCCCCGGTCGAGCTGGTCGGCAGACTGCGTGCCGCGCTGACGCGCACCGAGCCGGACTTCGTCCTGCTCAACGCGGAGGAGGGGCGTGCGTACGACCGGATCGGCCCGGCCGGCCCCCCGCTGTGGGAGCCGGTGCTCGCGGCGGGCCGCGCCGATCTCGCCTCGCTGCGGGAGGGCGACCGCACGGCCTGGCGTGAAGTCGCCGAGGACCCGGTGCGGCGCAGGATCACCTTGCGGGCCGCGCAGTTCGACCGCGCCGAGGACGATCTGGAGCTGATGCGGCATCTGCTGCGGCACGAGACGCGGTCGTCGATGACGGACGAACTGCGGCTGGCGGCGGTGCTGGTGGGGCTGCACGGGGACACCGGGGATCTGCCGCTGCTGCTCGAAGTCCGGGAGACGGATTTCGACACCGCCTGCGGCCTGGGCGGGATACCGGAACCGGGCGCGAGCGCGGACGAGTTGCGGCAGTGGGCGCGGGGCCTCGACGAGTCGATGTTCGGGACCGACCCGTCGGACGAGCCGGTCTCCACATGGACCGACCTCGCCAGGGACCAGGGGATGACGGACCTCGCCCTGGTGACGCTGATCCGCGAACTCGACGGCATCGTCATGGACCGGAGCAGACTCCGCCGCCCCGGCGCGCCCCGCGCCCTGGCGACCGCTCCGCTGAGCGGACTCGCCCGGGACTTCGAGGAACTCGGCGACCTCGCCCAGGCGCTGCGCGCCCAGCGTCTGTACGCCTCCCTTCAGGAGACCTCATGGGACCGGGTCTCGGCCCGGCACACCCTGGCCCGCCTCGAGCGGGAGGCGGGCCTCTTGCCGCGGGCGGCGGACAGCCTGGCCGCCGTGCGCGCCACCCTGGCCGCCCCGGACGACGACCTGCTGCGCCACTGGCAGCGGATCAACCTCGGCCGCTACATCGCCGAGGAGCACTACCGGCTCACCCTCGCCCTGGCCGACGCCGGCCACCCCGAGGAGGCCCGCGCCCTCCTCACGGCCGCCGACGCCCTACTCGGCGAGCTCTCGGACAACGCCGCGACCGGCGTCCGCGAGCTGGCCGGGCGGACCGCCGCGAGAGTGCGGGAGGCCGGCTGAGGACGGGGCCGGCGGACCGGGCGGTCGACGGCGGCGAAGGACCGCGCACGGAGGTGTCCGCCGGACCGTGCGGCCGATGGCGACCAGACCAGCTGCGCCCAGCGGGCTCAGCGGCGGACAGGCCGCGGTCGCCGAAGTCGCCATGACGGACATCGCGACGCCCGCTGGCGCGGTCATACGTCTCCGGCGGGGAATGCGGCACAGTGCCGCCCTGCGGCCGGCCGCTCGTGGCGCGCATCCGCCGCGCGGCACCCGGGAGCGCGCCCCGGCGAAGTCGCCGCTGGGCGAAGGGCGGTAGCGGTGGTCAGCCGCCGAGACCCTCCAGCACGATCGCGCCCGGCAGCGCCGCGAACGCCTTGCCGGGGACGATCAGCTTTCCGCGCCGCCGCCCGCTGCCGATGAGCACCCACGGCGTGTCCACGACGGCGGAGTCCACCAGCAGCGGCCAGTCGGCCGGCAGCCCGACGGGGGTGATCCCGCCGTACTCCATCCCGGTCCCGCCGGTGGCGGTCTCCATGGGGGCGAATGACACCTTGCGGGCGCCGAGCTGTCGGCGGACGACACCGTTGACGTCGACACGGGCACGGGAGAGCACCACACAGGCGGCGAGTGTGGTCGCACCACCGCGCTTGGCCGCGACGACGACGCAGTTGGCGGACTGTTCGAGCAGCTCCGGCCCATGCCGCTCGACGAAGACGGCGGTGTCCGCGATCTCCGGTTCGGTGTCGACGTGCAGAAACCGTTCGGGCGAACCGGGGTCGTCCAGATCGCGCACCGCGGCGGCGACCGGCGCGGGCAGCAGATCGAGCCGCTCGGCGGCGGGCCGGGCGTCGTCGAAGGAACCGATGGGTGCGCGCATACGCCGCACGCTAGCAAAGCCGCCCCCGGAACCGGCCCGACCGGCCGCGCATCACCAGGTTCACCGACCCGGAGCCGACCCGGCCCACGACCAGGACAGCGGGCCGCGCCCGGCCGAGTCGGCCGATGGGCCCGTACGGCGACGTTGTCGCAGGTCAGCGCACTCGGCCTCACGGCTTCAACGGGAGCGGGGGCAGCTCCGGGGCGGCCGGCGGGCCGCCGTCGCAGCCCTTGGCCTCGCGCCGAGGCGGGAGCGGTCGTCCAGTCGTCGCGGGCGGTCGAAGCCGAGGCACCAGTGGAGGTGGTCGGCGGGGCGGAGGACGGAGGACGGAGGCGAGTGTGCCGGTGAGGGCGATCACGCCGTGACCGCCCAGGGTCCGGGGCTGCGAAGACGTCGGTCATCGTCTCGCCCGCGCCGAGTTCGCCCGACGCCGCGGAGGGACGCCCGCACGGCTCTGCCGCCGGCAGAACGGTGGCCGGACCGGGCTCGACGATCACTACAGTCCACTCGCATGACGACGATCGCAACGCGCACGGTCGCGTACCCGGCCGACGGTTTGACGATGATCGGGCACCTCGCGCTGCCGGCCGGTGTCGACCGCCGGCCCGCGGTGCTGCTCGGGCCGGAGGGCACGGGGCTCAGCGACGTCGAGCGCCGCCGGGCCGACGCCCTCGCCGAGCTGGGATATGTGGCACTGGCCTTCGACCTTCACGGCGGGCGCTATCTGAGCGATCCCGAGGAGATGCTGGCCCGCTGCCTGCCGCTGCTCGCCGATCCCGGCCGGATGCGGGGCATCGGCCGTGCGGCGCTCGACGTGTTGCGCACCGAACCGCGGACCGACCCCGACCGGATCGCCGCCGTCGGCTACGGCACCGGGGGCGCCGTCGGGCTGGAACTCGGGCGCGACGGCGCCGGCCTGCGCGCGATCGGGACGGTCAACGGACTGATCACGGGCCGACCGGGCGAGGCGGCGCGCATTCGCTGCCCGGTGTGGGCCGGGGTCGGGTCGGAGGACCCGATCATGTCGCCCGCGCAACGGAACGCGTTCACCGCCGAGATGCAGACCGCGGGCGTCGACTGGCGCCTCACGGTCTACGGCGGTGCCTCGCACGCCTTCCACCACCCGCCGGTCGATCATCCCGTGGTCCCGGGCGTCGGCCACCACCCGCGGCACGCGCGACGAGCCTGGCGCGACATCGTCGACCTGCTCGCCGAGTGCCTGCCCGTGACGGAGGCCGTGGGGGCATGACCCAGGCGGGCACGCCGGCCGGGCCTGGTCGGCGTCGAGCGCCGGCGGCCCCCTCCCCTCAAATCCGCACAGGAGCAACGCATTCGGATGGAGGCTCGCTCGCGAAGACGCAACGGCCGCGGTCGACGCCGGATTCGGCGCGGCCCGGCCTCTGCCGTGATCACCCGACCTGCGGCGGGCCGGTCCGGCCTCCCCCAGCCGCTGGTGTACTGCTCGCGCGGGACCGCAGCCACATCACCGCCCAGCGCCTCGCCCAGGGCCGCCGGGACCCGCTCCCGTGCGAGTCGCCGGCCCGCGCCATGGAGAACGTCCAGAGCGGCGATCCGCTCACAGGACTCGTGGACCTGGCCGGCGTTCTGGAAGAAGTCGCCGATCTGCTGGGCGAACAAGCTCGGAGTGGCTGGAAAGCGGAGACGGCCTCGCGTGCCGTCGCGATTCTCCGCGCCGTTTCCTCGTCCGCCGTTCCCTTCATTCCGGCCCGCTGTGGGAAAAGCAGATGAATCGTCGGCACATACCGAAGCGATCAGCGCGGCGAAGTGCGCGAGGGCGCCGCGCATTCCGTCGCCGGGGAACCGAGGCGGCGCACGGTGGAACAGCACGGCATACGGTCCCCGGGATCGCGCGCCTGCGCGATCGCGGAAGGCCGCGGCGGTCCTGGCGGGCCGCCGCGGCCCGACACCGGGGTCGCCGGGGTCGCCGTGCTGTCGGCTGTGCCGTGCACGGTGTGGCGGGTGACGGGCGGGTCACCCGGCTATCCGACGGTCAGCAGGTGCCCCAGGACGAGACGCGGTCGTTGGCGTGCGCTCCGATGTTGGGGCGCGACTCGCCGGGGGCCACGATCGCGAGGACTTCCCCGCCGTAGTTCGAGTGCTGGTAGAAGCAGATCCGTGACCCGCTGCGGTTCCACAGTGAGGTCGTGCGGTCGTTCATCGTCCCTCCCACGTTGGAGACGTTGACGCCGCCGGCCAGAAACGCGCCTTCGTAGTTGCTGTGGTCCCACACGCAGACGGAGTTGGCGGGACAGTCGCGCCAGTCGGCGGGCGCGGCGCTCGCCGGCGTTGCGACGGTCATGGCCAGGGCGCCCGTCAGGCAGGCCCCTGCGAGCACGCCGGCCATGGTGATTCTCTTCGGCTTCATCTTCATCGGAGTTGCCCTTCCCTCGCTGGTTCGGTGTGCCGTCGGTGCGGGATATTCCGCACCGACGGCAGGCTTCAGCGTTGCTGTCGCGATATCAGGCTCTCGGATTGCTCTGTTACCGAGGGGAGCCGGGCACGGCGGAATGAAGCCGCCGTGCTCATCCCCCTGCAACCGGTGCGTGCCCCCTGAATACGGTGTGGCACGGATGGTTCGGCTGCTCTTGTCCGTCTGAATGGCGGTCGGATATCCGGACGGTGCGAGATGGACGGTACGTGCAAGCGGAAAGCGCCGTCTACCGCCGGGTACGGGAATTGGTCATCCCCGGACGGGTTTTCGGTTCAGCTGATTCTCATGGTGCGTTTCGGCTTCGCCGAAGGCAGGCGCTGACGTCCCTCCTGGAGCCCGCCGTCCGCATCCGCGCCGTCAGAGCACGAGTCAGCGGCTTCGCGGGAACGCTCACGGAGGCCGCACCATCACCTCCTCGGCGCGCACGGCCCGCAGCGAATCGGCCACCCCCGGCGACCGCTCCCCCACCGGCCACGCCACCAGGGGATGCGCGGCCATCAGGGGATGGAGAACGTGCCGTCGCGCAGTGCCGAGCTGACCAGGGCGGGCCCGAGCCCGAGGTGGCCGCCGAGCCGGCTGACGATCGTGTCCAGGCACCGGTGCGCTGCGGAGCCCGGCCGGAAACCAGCGCATATCACCGAAGAAGAACGCAGTTCGGCAAGGAGAAGAAGGACTCCGCACTTCGCCGACGCCGGGCCCTCCGTCGAGCGGATCCCGATGGAGACCCTCGTCGCGCCCCTCACCGTCGGCCGGATCGCGGAGCGCGCGGCCCTAGCGGGACACGGGCGCGAGATGCTCATGCGCCCAGTCGGCGAACGTGGTCGGCGAGATGCCCAGCGCTCGGGCGAAATCGGGCCGGGCGGGCTGGAGGACCTCGTTGTTCCAGTCGTGTCCGGCCCCCCACATCGGCATGCCCGCCGCGAGGGCGTCTTCGAGGCTCATGGAGGGCGCGGTCACGGGCACGCCCCACACGGCGGACAGCGTCTGCGCGATCTGCTCCATCGTGAGCAGGTCACCTGCCAGCTCCAGCTCCACTTCGTGGAACCGGTCGGGGTCGTCGATGGCGCGCGCGGCGGCCGTGCCGATGTCCCGCGCGGCCACCAGCGCCAGTTCGGTGTCCGGTTTGAGCACCGTCAGCAGGCCGCCGCGGGGTCCGTCGGGCGCCAGCTCGGGCAGGTTCTCCATGAAGAACGCGGGCTTGAGCACCGTCCAGCGGGCGAAGCCCGCACTCCGCACCGCCTCCAGGATCGCCTGCTTGGTGTCGAAGTAGCCCTCCAGCGCCGCCCAGCGGCCGTCGGCCCAGCCGGGGGCCCGGGTGTGCGCACCGACTCCACTGGTCGAGGACTGCACGAAGTGCCGCACTCCCGCCGCTTTCGCCGCGTCCATCAGGTTGGCGGCCTGCGCCAGCTCTCCCGCGAAGTCGACGCTGGTCTCGGTCATCGGCGGCATCTGCACCGAGAACACCGCGCGGACCCCCTCGACGGCCGGGCCGAGGGAGGTCCGGTCGGAAAGGTCGGCCTTCACCAGCTCCGCGCCCAGCGCCTCGACGGCCCTGGCGGACTTCGAGCGGGGGTCGCGTACGAGTGCGCGTACCGGCACGTCGGCGGCCAGGAGTGCGCGGGCCGTGGCCCCGCCCTGGCGGCCGGTGCCTCCGGTGACCAGGACAGTGCCGTTGTCGGTGGGCATGGTTACTGCTCCTCACGGACCGGAGTACAGAAACGGCGGGGCCCGCCGTTTCCCTTCCGGTAAAATATGGCGGGGCCCGCCGTTTAGCAAATGAGGAGATCATGACCGGTCAGCGATCGGATGCACGCCGCAACTACCAGCGCATCCTCGCCGTCGCCGAAGCCGAGGTCGCCGCGCACGGCGCCGACGCCTCCCTGGAGCAGATCGCCCGCACCGCCGGCGTCGGATCGGCCACCGTGCGCCGTCACTTCCCCACGCGCCGCGCCCTGCTCGAAGCCGTCTTCCGGGAGCGCGTCGAGGGCTTGTGCGAGCACGCCCGCCGGCTGAGCGGGGCCGACGACAGCCGCGCCGCGCTCCTGGAGTGGCTCCACGGTTTCGTCGTCTACGCCGTCTCCGCCCGCGGATTCGCCGACACCCTCGCCTACGAGCCGCCCACCGACAAGCCCGGCCCGCACTCCTGTGCCGACGCCATCGAAGCGCCCGGAACGCTCCTGCTCCAGCGAGCCGTCCGCGACCAGGCGGTCAGGCCGGACGTCACCTTCCACGACCTGCTCACCCTCGCCACCGGCATCGCCCTGGCCACCGAGCGCCACAGCGACCCCGCGGCCCAGGCCGACCGCCTCTTCCACCTCGCCGTCGAAGGACTCAGCCCGGCCCGGCGGGCCACCGACTCCTGACGCGGCCGGGCCGGGGCACGCTCACGGCCGGCGGGGCACGTTCACGGCCGGCGGGGCGGGGCGCGGATGTACGGCGGTGGGGTGCCGGAAGTGTGCGGCCGGCAGGGGCCGTCGGGGTCCCGGGCCGTGGCGAGGGCGGGTGGTCAGGGGGCTCGCAGGGCGCGGACCGCGAGCCTCGCCGCTGTGCCGATCGCCGTGTCGGCGGCGGGCTGGCAGGCGGCGGTGCGGGCGGAGCGGGTGAAGACGGCCACCGCGTACCGGCCGCCGTCGGGGTACTCGACCACCCCGGCCTCGTTGCGGACGGTCGGCAGGGTGCCGGTCTTGCCGTGCACGCGGACGTCGTCGTACGGGAATCCGGAGGCGAGCCGGTGGGGCCACACCTGGAGGCCGAGCACCGCGCGCAGTTCGCGGGCGCGCGGCGCCGAGCACGCCTCGTCCCGCCAGAGCGCCGCGAGCAGCCGGGTCATCTCCCGGGGGGTGCTGCGGTTGGCGCGGGCCGGGTCGAGGACCCGCAGCCGTCCCAGGACCGCCGGGTCGGACGCCAGCCGGGCCGGGTCGCCGCCGGAGTCCTCCTCGATGGAGTCGATGAGGTCGCGCATGGTCTGCACGGCGACGGTGCGGCGCAGCCCGAGGGCGTGCATGGCGTCGTTGATCGCGTCCAGTCCGACGCGGCCGACGAGGAGGTCGGCGGCCGCGTTGTCGCTGACGGTGAGGGCCATCGCGAGCAGATCACGGACCGACATCCGGACCGGGCCGCTCAGCATCGACAGGCCGGTGGGGCCGGGGGTGCGGTCGCCGGGCAGCGACTCCAGCTGCTCGTCCAGGTCCAGGCGGCCCTCGTCGGCGAGCCGTTGGACGGTGACCGCGAGACACAGTTTGTGGACGCTGGCGGTGCTGACCGGGGTGTCCGCGGCGACGGTGACCTCGGCGCCGTTCCCCAGGTCGAGTGCGTGCATCCAGCCGGTGACCCCCGCGTCGGTGAACACGGACCGGATGCGGGAGCGAACACCGGCGCCCCGCCGGGCTCCTTCCCCGGGCGCGTTCATACGGTGTATCCGTAGGCGGGGCCGGGCAGCGGGGCCCGACGGGCGGCGGCGGTCTCCATCACCGGGACCATTCCTCCTCGTTCGGTCAGCACGCCGCGCGCCACTTCGGCGAACAGCCGTACCACCGGGTCGTCCTGCCGGCCGCGCAGCCAGGCGGCGGACACCTGTTCCAGCAAGGGTTCGCCCTCCAGGGGATGCCAGGCCGTGCCCGGCGGCAGCTTGCGGTCGCGGGTGGCGAAGGTGACGGCCGTCCCGGAGAGGATCATGCCGTCGACGAACTCAGGGTCCTGTCCGGCGATCACCGTGCCCGGCTCGAAGCCGTGCCGACGGCAGACCGCCAGGATCTCGGCGTGCAGGGCGGGCGCGGACGGCTGGGGGAAGAGCACGAGGTCGAGTCCGCTGAGCGAGGCCAGCCACACCGGCTCGCCCGCGTCCCCGTACGGCGGCGGGGCGCCGCCGTCTCCCGGCGCGTGCGGCAGCACCACCCCGTACGGCCTGGACAGGACCTCGCCGAGGCCGAGTCCCGCCACGTCGACGGGATGCCGGAGCACTCCTACGTCGAGCGTCTCGGCCCGCAGTTCGGTGAGCTGGGCGCCCGCGCCGAGTTCCCGCAGGGCGAGCCGGACGCCGGGCGAACCGTCCCGGAATCCGCCGACCAGGGCCGCGACGACGGCGCCGCCGAGTTCCGGCGGCACGGCGGCGCGCAGTACCCCGGCCGCGCCGCTGCGGACCCGGGCGGCGACCCCGAGCAGGGTGTCGGCGCGCTCGACCAGCGGCCGTGCCTCGGCGAGCAGCAGCCGTCCGCCCTCGGTCAGTTCGACGCCCCGGCCGGTGCGGTCGAAGAGGCGCACGCCGAGTTCCCGCTCCAGCCGCTGGATGCGCTGCGAGAGCGACGGCTGGGCCATTCCGAGCCGGGCCGCCGCTCGTCCGAAGTGTCTTTCTTCTGTAACGGCGACGAAGTACCGGACATGCTTGACCAGGTCCACGAACAGGGATCATAGCCTTTCCGCTATGAGCGCGGACGGGACAGGGCTCTTGGCCTGGGAGCCGTCCGGGCTGCTGAGCTGGGGCCATGTCCGACAACAACGACGACACCAACGCACACCACGGCCTCGCGGCCCCCGGCCACGGCTCCGGTACGCGGTCCGGCCGGCCCCGGCGGCGGCTGCTGCCCGTCGCCGTCGCCCTGGTCGTCCTGGCCGGGAGCGGCGCGGCGGCGTGGAGCCTGCTCGGCGGGGACGACGGGAAGCCCGACGCGCGAGCCGCCGCGGTCGACGGCTTCCTCGACGCGTGGGCCGGCGGCGACGCCGAGCGGGCCGCGGCGCACACCGACCGGCCCTCGGCGGCCGCCGCCCGGCTGACGAAGCTGGCCGAGAAGCTGCCGGCGCGGAAGGTCTCCTTCGTCCGGGGCGCGCGCACCGATCAGGGCGGTCACCGGTTCCGCGCCACGTTCCGTCTCCCGGGCGGCGGCGTCTGGGCGTACGACTCGTCGGCGCCCGTGGTCCGCGCGGACGGGCGCTGGGTGGTGCGCTGGAGTCCCGCCGTGCTGCATCCCCGGCTCACCGAGGGCAGCGAACTGGCCCTGCGGCCGGACACCGGGAACCGCGGTGAGCTGCGGGCCGCCGACGGCAGCCCGCTCGACGGGCTGGCCCCGGCGCTGGTCGGCAGCCCGGGGAAGAGCGGTCTCCAGTACCGCTATGACAAGCGGCTCGCCGGGAAGCCCGCGGACTCGGTCGCCATCGTCGGCACCAGCACCGGCCGGACGCTCGCCACCCTGCACACCGCCGAGGGCCGGCGGGGCGAGGCGGTTCGAACGACCCTGGACCCGGCTGTCCAGCGGGCCGCCGAGGGGGCGCTGAAGGGGCTGGACGAGAACGCGGCGGTCGTGGCCGTACGGCCGAGCACCGGGGAGATACTCGCCGCCGCCGACAATCCGCCCACCGGTGCGAACCGTTCCCTGCGCGGACGGTACGCGGCGGGCTCCGACTTCAAGGTGATCACCGCCGCCGCGCTGATCGGGAAGGGGGTGCGGGGCGACACCCCGGTGCCCTGCCCGCGCTACGAGCAGGTGAACGGCCAGCGCTTCGAGAACCAGGACCTGTTCGCGCTGCCCGCCGGTTCGACGTTCCGCGAGGGCTTCGCGCGGTCCTGCAACACCGGCATCATCGGGCTGCGCGACCGGCTGGACGACGACAGCCTCAGCGAGGCGGCCGGATGGTTCGGCATCGGCCCGGAGTGGAACGCGGGCGCCACCACGTTCGACGGCTCCGTGCCACGCGCCGCCGGCGAGAACGACAAGGCCGCCGCGATGATCGGGCAGGGCCGCGTGGAGGCGAGTCCGCTGGTGATGGCTTCGGTCGCGGCGACGGTGAAGGACGGGACGTTCCGTCAGCCGGTGCTGGTTCCGGACGCGGCCGGGAAGCGTGCGAAGGCCACGGCCCCGCTGCCCGCCGGTACGGCGGCCGAACTGCGTTCCCTGATGCGGGCGGTCGTCACCGAGGGTTCGGGCGCGGCGCTGCGCGGGCTGCCCGGCGAGCCGGGCGCCAAGACGGGCACCGCCGAGTTCGGCACCGCGTCGCCGCCGCGCACCCACGCCTGGTTCATCGGCTACCAGGGCGATCTGGCCTTCTCGGTGCTGATCGAGGACGGGGGGTCGGGCGGCGCGGACGCGGGCCCGGTGGCGGCCGAGTTCCTCGAAGCGGTGGCCGCGGGCGGCTGAGCGCGAACGCACCATCGCGGGGGGGGCGGTGGCGACAGCTCAGGTACTGCTCGTCGTCGCCGGCCGCGCGCATGACCGGGCGTACCGCCCGCGACGGACGGGCGGTACGCGTTCACCGGTACGGTCGGCTCACCGCGCCGCACGGCCCGGGGGACGCAGGAGAACGGGCAGGGCGAGGACGTCGTTGCCGATGAACGACGGCTGCGGGTCCGGGGCGTTCCCCTCGTCCGCGAGCGCGATGTCCGGGAACCGGTCGAAGAGGGCGGGCAGCGCGACGGCGGCCTCCAGCCGGGCGAGCGGGGCGCCGAGGCAGTAGTGGATGCCGTGCCCGAAGGCCAGATGGTCCCTGTCCGTGCGGTCGATCTCGAAGCTGTGCGCGGCGTCGTGGCACGACGGGTCCCGGCCGTGCGCCCCGAACCCGATGAGGATGGCCTCCCCGGCCGCGATGGTGACGCCCTCGCCGAGATCGATGTCACGGATCGCGAACCGCAGCGGAAGATGGACGACCGGCGGATGGAGCCGCAGGGTCTCCTCGATGGCATCGGCCCAACGGGCGGGCTCGGCGAGCGTCGCGCTCAGCTGCTGACGATGGGTGAGAAGCGCCCGGACGGCGTTTCCGATCAGCGCGATCGAGGTCTGGCTCCCGGCGCCGATCATCAGAAGCAGGGTGGAGATCAGCTCCGTCTCGGTGAGCCGGTCCCCCTCATGTGCGGTGAGCAGCAGACTGGTCATGTCATCGCCGGGCTCCCGTCGCTTCGCCTCCACGAGGCGGCGCATGACGGTGTTCAGCCCGCTCGTGATCCTCGCCGACTTCTCCTGGGGGACGTCGGTGGCCAGGATCGCGTCGACGACGGAGAGCATGGCGGGGCGCTGGTCCTCGGGAACGCCGAAGAGATCGCAGATCACACGGGTCGGCACACCGTGCGCGAAGTGCGCCCGCAGATCCACTGCCGTGCCGTCCTCCAGGGCCTCCAGACCGTCCAGGAGGTCGGTGACAATCGACTCGATCGAGGGCCGCAGCGACTCCATGCGCCGCGGTGTGAAGGCGGGGCCGATCAGCCTTCGTAACCGGGTGTGCTCGGCCCCCTCGGAGGTGGCCATGGAGCGGACGTCGACCCAGGGGGAGAGCCAGGGGACGGCGCCCGGCTGATAGCCGGGCCAGACGCCGCGGGCGTTCCGGGTGACATCGGGATGGGTGACCAGCCTCCTGATGACATCGCCGCGCGTGACGGACCAAGCGATGACGTTCTGGGGCAGCCGGACCCGCGTGGCGGGCCCGGTGGCGCGGAGTTCCTCGATCTGCTCGTACAGCCGGTCACCTCCGTCGCTGTCGAGGACCGGGATGGAAACCTCGTGGCTGGTGGTCATGAGACACCTCCGGTCACGCGGGGGCGGCCCGTCGGCGGGAGCGGCCACGAGGGTGCGGCCTCGCTCCCGGGCGCCGGGGCGCGCCGCTGCGTGGATGGACTTCGCGGCGACGGCGGGGAATCGGTACCGGGGATTGTGCTGCGCCCACTCGGGATCGCATAGAGGAAAACCAGCCTCTTGTCCGGATTTCGAGCCGACTCGGGATTGCTCTCGCGGGTCCGCCGACCGGCGCGGTTCACGGAGACGGTGTGCGGGGCTACCCGGGCAGCTTCCGGGCGGCGGACACCGCAAGATCGTGGCTGATGCGGGCCAGCCTCGGATACGCGTCCTCAGGACGGTCCCCGGCGCGGCCGTCATAGCTGATGGTCAGTACGACATTGCCGGCCCGGACCACGGTGACGATCAGCGGGTGCGGCCCGGGGATGTCGACCCGGGTGGCCGTCTCGTCGACGATGTCGGGCGCCTCGGGCAGAGTGAACGCGGTAGGGGGCTCGTACGAGGGAGCCTCCGTGGGCGAGGGCGGGCCCGGCCCCCGCGGCTCCCCGGTCGGCAGCTCAGTCTCGTAGTGCACTTCGGCGGCCTCGGCCGCGCTCCGTCCGGGCACGGGCCTGTGGACCCTGGCCCGGAACACGACGCCCGCGCCGTCCTCACCCGATACCCACGCACAGTCCGCGACCGGATCCGCGCTGAGGAAGTCGGTCACTCTCTCCGGATCCGAGAGCACGGCCGAGACATCGCTCCGGTCGAGCAGCTCACAGCCGGGAGGCAGCGCCGTGTACGGCCCGGGCACACCGGGGATTCGCGTCATGCCGAACAGCAGGCCAGCCAGGCCGACAGCGAAGGCGGAAGGCAGCAGAAGCCGTGTGCCGTCGGCCTCGTGGTCCAGCGGCGCTCGTCCGGGAACCGGGCCGCCGGTCCTGCCCGTCGGCTCGCTCTCGTCGGAGGATGCCAGGCGTTCCTGGAGTCTGGCGTGGCGGAACTGATAGAACCCGCCCGACCGACGCAGCACACCGCGCTGGTGCGCGTCGTCGAGGAAGTCCACCACGTCCCAGGGAAGCATGCCGGCCGCCCATGGCCCGACCCGCGCCGCCGTGTAGCCGCCCCAGGCGGAGAGCGACATTCCGCACACGGCGATCGCCCCGGCCGCCCCGCCCATCGCGACCGCCCAGTGGACCGTCCCGGAGTGGTCGCGTCCGCCCGAGCTCTGCCAGTACCCGAGAACCGCCACGGGCAACAGCATGAGCACGGCGCCCATCCAGACAGCGGGGCCCCGGGTCGCGATGTTGACGAGCCCCATGGACGCCAGCGTCGCGGCTCGGTCCTGGCGCAGCATCCGTGGAGGGCTCTGGGCGGTGGCGACCTGTACCCGTGGATGGAGCACGACGGCGACCACCGCGACGTAGACGGCGACAGCGGCCGGCAGGGGAAATCCTGACAGCCACCACAGGTGGACGGCGATGGGCGGAATGATGCCCAGCTTCACGAGGAGAAGGCGGGCCAGCGATTCCGGCCGCTCGAAGCATCGGGGAACGGGAGTCGCCTCACGTCGACGGGAGTCGGCCGCGAACTGGGCGAGAGGCAGCGGGCAGAGCATGGCGAACGTCAGCCAGAGCGGCAGGACCGCTCCGAACCAGGAGATGCGCAGATCGGGGAAGAGCCATCGCATCACCGCCGAGGCCCCGGCGAGGGGCAGGGCGAGGCCCAGAGCCGCGATGGCCCTCGGCGCTCTGCCGCCGAAGTTCCACCACGCGAGATCCTGAGTGCCGAGCGAACCGAGTCGGCGGGCCAGGAAGGCCAGCCCCCGGGTCATTCGCTCGGGGCGGTCGGTGACCGAAGGGATGAGCTGGTCGAGGAGATGCTCCTCGATCGCCGAAGGCGTCGGGAATCGGCGGCCGTCCAGCAACTCCGCCGGTTCACGGGCCGTGGCGCTGTAGGCGGTACGGGCGAGGGAGACCATCAGCGGAGTCGACAGCGCTTCGCGCACCAACCGAGCCTGTACCGGCCGCGGGGAATCGCCGGGATGGCGTATCGCTTCCAGTACCGGGTCCCATCGGGTCGTCGGCCGGCCCTCGGCGATCGTCTTCGTGGCGGTGCGCCGCAGGTATCCGATGATGTCCGCGGCCCCCAGCGGTCGCAGGCGCACCGCGGCGGCGCCGGGCAGTCCGGTGTGCGCCGTGTCGACGGCGGCCCGGTACTCGTCCTCCCGGCTGGTCATGATGAGGGGCTCGCCCCGGCCGAGTTCGTCCCGAAGCCTGCGCAGCGCCTCGGGCCGCAACTCGACGGGCATCTCGTCGAACCCGTCCAGAATCGGTAACAGCCTCCCCCTGACGAGGAGTTCGGACGCGACGGGAACGTCGGCCACCGTCCGGCGTGCGAGCGCCGGGTGATCGAGTGCCAGCCGCCGGGCCGCCCAGGCGGCGAGGCTCTCGGCCCGTGGATCCCAGGAGACGGGGGACAGGATCACCGGAATCGCGTCCTCGGCGGTGATACTCCTCAGACGGCCGAGGGCGAAGTGGAGGGCGAGTGCGGACTTGCCCGCTCCCACCGGGCCCAGGAGGATCAGCCGACGCGAGGGCACGGCCGCGAAGACGTCGCCGATGGAGGGGAAGTCGCCGGAGAGATCGAGAGGGGTGTCGGCTTCGTCGCGGCCCCGGACATTGGCCCAGTGGTCCGACAGATCGTCGGCGGTGTCCCATCGCACGGACAGCGGGCTCGGGTGCTGCAGCCTGCGCAACCGCTCCTCGCGGCCGCCCTGCGCGAGGAGTTCCCGGGTCAGGTATTCCGCCGCGTCCGCCAGCTGGTGTTCGAGACGTCGCACTCGCCCGGGCGTGTAACGCCGCGAGCGCCTCCATCGGCGTATCGACGAGGAGAGTGCGAGGAGTCCGCCCGCGGCGCATGTCGCCCCGAGCCCGACGAGCACGGTTCTCTCCGGGCTGTCGTGACCGACCAGCCCCTTGAGCGCCAGCAGCACGCCGAGGAGGAAGAAAGCGCTCGCAAGGCTCAGTCGGAGCAGGCCGGGGCCGGAGCCGCCGCGGGGCACACCGTCGATGTAGATGTCGCCCGCCGCCTGGTACATGCGTGCGTTTCCGGCGCCATGAGCTTCGAGGCGAATACTGTGCGGCCTCTCGCCGTCGTCGCCGGTCACACGCCGCTGATGTGCTGGTCCCCGCCCGACTGGAAGATCTTGACATTGTCTCGGCCGTGAGCGTTCACGCACACCGAATGCCGCGAGTGGTCCCGCCCGTCTCGGCGGGGATCGGGACCGGCCTGTGGCAGCCGGGGGTTCAACTCCTCCTCCAGCAGGCGTCGCAGCAGCTCCGCGGCGACCGACGGATCGTGCTGGAACAGAAGATGCAGACGGGCGGACCAGACGGCGACGAGTTCCTCTCCGGCGCCGTCACCCTCGTCCTCGCGGACGGCGAGCGTCTGGGTGCGGAGCCGCTGAAGCTGAGCATCGATGTCATCCGCCTGCTCGGGACGTATTCGGTGCCACACCGCCACCGTCGCCGCCCTCACCTGCCCCCACGCGTCCGTAGCCATCGCGCCGACCAGCGCGCTTCCCGCAGCCACCACGATCGGATCCATGCATACCGCCCCGCCATCGGTCAACCAGACCCCACAGCGTAGCCATGCCTGCGGTGAATCGGCAGCAAAAGGCGGCCGCCCGCGCCACTCGGACGACTGCCCCGTGGATGGGCGGTCGCCCATCCGGAAGAGCGCCCTCTCTTCCTCCGATCCAGCCGGTGACGCGATCCACGACGTCAACCCCTGGTACGGGAAACCGGCCCGGAGTCACACCGTGCGGTGACGCCCGGGGGCCGTCCGCCGCCCAGAATGACCACCATGAAGCCGAGGCCCCCGACCCGCCCGCCGGCCCCGGCCGAACCGCCCCGGCGGTCGGCCGGCTCCCGGCTCGGATCCCTGCCCGCACGCGCCCGACCGGCCGTCGCCGTCCTGCTGCTGCTCGCCCTCGGCATGCTGGAGATCACCCTCGGCGGGATCACCTCGGCGCCCGTGCTCGCCACGGCCGGTGCGGCCCTCCTCCCCCTGCTGTGGCGCCGCACCCGGCCCCGGCTCGTCTGCGTCACCGTCGCCGCCGCCCTGCTGAACTTCCTCTTCCACCCGGAACTCCTCTTCGCCGCGGCCCTCGCCGGCCTGATGGGCCTGTACACGCTGACCCGTCGCCGGGTGCTCCACCCGGTCCTGGTGGCGGGCGCCGGAGTCACCGGCGCGCTGCTGGTCAACCTCGGCCATATCGCGAGGGGTGTGTACGACCTCGGGGAGGCCCAGGCGGCGCTCGGCACCGGCGGGCGGCTCTCCCACTTCACCGAGGCGTTCGTGCTCTCGGTCGTCATCGTGGCGACCGTGAGCGCCGCGGACGCCCTCCGCAGCCGCGAGGACTCCCGCCGCGAACGGCGGGCCGCCCAGCTGCGCTTGGTGGAGATGGAGCGACGGCAGGCGGTCGCGGCCGAACGCGCGGCCGTCGCCCGCGAGCTGCACGACATAGTGGCCCACTCGGTGTCGGTGATCGCCGTGCGGGCGGAGAGCGCCACCTACACCACCCCGCTGCTGTCCCCGCAGGCCCGCGACGGGTTCCAGCAGATCGCGGAGTCGGCGCGGTCGACCCTGAACGAGCTGCGCAGCCTGCTCGACGTCCTGCGCGAGGACGCCGAGGACCGGGCCGCGCTCGCCCCCCAGCCCGATCTCGACGCGCTGCCGGAACTTCTGGAGACCCACCGCTCGGCCGGGGGCGACGCCGAACTCCGCACCACCGGCGTCCGGCCGCCGCGCTCCGCGCCCCTGGAGCTGACCGTCTACCGCACGGTCCAGGAGGCACTGACCAATGCCCGCCGCCACGCACCGGGCGCCGCCGTCCGGATCGACCTCGACTACGCCGCTGACCGGATCGCCCTGCGGATCCTGGACGACGGGCCGGGCCCCGCGCGGAACACCCGGAGACCCGAGAGCACCGGACACGGCCTGATCGGCATGCGCGAGCGCGCCGCGCTGCTCGGCGGCCGGTTCAGCTGCGGCCGCGGCCCGGCGGGCGGCTTCCTCATCGAGGCCGAACTTCCGCACCGGGCGGCCCCGAAACCCTCCCCGGGCGGGTCGCCCTGAGGCCCGTACGCGCGGAACCCGGTGTGCCGCCTCCGTACGAGATCATGGACATCCGCCGCGGCTGGACGGCAGCCGCACCTGAACCTCAGGAGGCAGCCGGATGGTGATCCGGGCGATCGTCGCCGACGACCAGACCGTGGTGCGGACCGGATTCGTGAATCTGCTCTCCACCCAGGGCGACATCGAGGTGGTGGGGGAGGCCGGGGACGGCGCGGAGGCCGTCGGCCTGGTGGCCCAACGCCGCCCCGACATCGCCCTGCTGGACATCAGAATGCCGAGAATGGACGGCATCCGGGCGGCCCGCACCATCGTGAACGACACCGCCGGCGCCACCAAGGTCCTGATGCTCACCACCTTCAGCCTGGACGAGTACGTGTTCGACGCCCTCGCCGCGGGCGCCAGCGGATTCCTGCTCAAGGACGCGACCTTCCCCGAACTCCTGCACGCGGTGAGGCTGGTGGCGGCCGGCAAGGCGATGCTGGCCCCGGACATCACCAAGAGGCTGATCGAGGAGTTCTCCCGACGGCGCCCGTCTCATCTCCCCGTCCCCGACCTCGGCTCCCTCACCGCCCGCGAGTCCGAGGTGCTGCTGCTGATCGCTCAGGGCCTGTCCAACACCGAGATCACCCAGCGACTCACGGTCACCGACCATACGGTCAAGACCCACATCAACCGGCTCTTCGCCAAACTCGGCCTGCGCGATCGCGCCCAGGCGGTCATCGTGGCGTACGAAATGGGCCTGGTCACCCCCGGCTCGCGCCGGCCGGACTGATCCGGCACAAATATCACGCACCGTATTTGTGCCGGTCATTGTGCCTGGTGACGGCGGTAGCCCGGTGCTGGAATGGGTCACGAAGCCCCTGACCGGGGCCCTGCGCGGCGAGAGCGCCGGAAGCACACCGCTGTCGGAATCCGGCCGGAAGGCGTCTCCCTTTTCCGGAAGACCACCGGATGAACGGGACGACCGGTGTGGCCGGCCGAGCGCCTCGCCCTTTGCCGAAGATGAGGAAGAACGTGAGAGTCAGAACAGGTGTGACCGGGCTGATGGCCGCCGCGTGCGCGAGCGTCCTGCTGGCGCCGTCCCCCGCCGCGGCGGCCCAGGCACCGGGGCCGGGCCGGATTCCTACTGCGTCAAGAACATCGAAACCGACAGGACCACCTGCTACGACACCTTTCGCGAAAGCATCGCCGCCGCCACCGGCGGCCGGATCACGGATGCGCCCGCGCCGGAGAAGGCCGCCGCGGACAAGCGGTTCCTGGCCAAGCTGAACGCGCCTTCCCGTGCTCTCGCCAACGCGGGCACGGCAGGCGCCGCGGGCGCCGACTCCCGTGCGGCGAACAGCGTCCTGCACGCCCTGGTCTACGAGCACGCCCACTACGAAGGGCGCGTCATCGCGATCGTGAGCGACGGGCCGTGCAAGAACAACGGGAAGCGGGACAACGAGGTCGCCTCACTCGGCAGCGACTGGGACAACCAGATCAGCTCTCTCATCCCCGCGAACAACTGCTACGTCGAGCTGTTCTCGGACCCCTACTTCCAGGGGGCGCGCCAGCTCTACACCTCCAGCACTCCCTACGTCGGCAGCGCCATGAACGATCAGGCCAGTTCCCTGGGACTGACGTGAGGCGATAGGGCCTGACGGGGCCCGAGCCCCGGAGGCTCACCCTTCGCAGTCGCGCGGTGGTCCGCTCCTCCCCGGTACGGGGGGAGCGGACCCCTCACGTCGGCCGTCCGAAACCCGGACCGACCACGACACCGGCTCCACAGCGTCCTCGGCACGCGGGTGTCCGCCGTTCTCCCGGGGCGGCACCGAGTCCGGTTTCACACGGTGCCGAAGGACGGTCCGGCCGTATCCGATCCCGCGTGGGCTCCTCCTGCTCTCGGGGCCTGCCGAAGCTCGACGACGGCGAGGTGCCCGATCCCGGGACCAGACCGGTCGTCTTCCCGCGACGTCTTCCCGCGACGTCTTCCCGCGACGGCCGGTACCCGGCATCAGCGGTGGGCGCCGTCGAGGGTTCGGAGTTCGGCGGCGGCTTCGGCTTGGAGGGGGTGGTGGTGCGCGGTGAGGGTGCGCAGGGCGGCGGCCAGTGCCGTGCGGGCCTCGTCGGGGCGGCCGAGCCGGCGCAGGACGCGTCCGAGTTCGAGCTGGGTGGGGCCGAGCCACGCCGGGATGTCCAGTTCTTCGAGGATTTCCCAGGATGTACGCAGGGGGGCTTCGGCTTCTCGCCATCTTCCGAGGGCCGCGTAGCCGTTGCCGAGGTGTTGCAGGGTGACGGCGTGGTAGATGGCGAGGAGATGAGGTGTCTGGCCGGGGATTCCCTTGTTGTAGATCTCCAGGCTGTGGAGGTCAGCTTCAAGAGCCCGATCGGGATGGCCGTGTTGGAGCAGGGCTTCGCCGAGGGTGTTGAGGGCGGTCAGCTCGGCGAGTCTGCCCTGGGGGTGGGGTTGTCGTGGTGACAGGCGGCTGATGCGCGGAGCCGGGCGATGGCCTCGTCCATCCGTCCGAGACGGCGCAGCGCGCCGGCGCCGTACCCCAGGGCCCAGCCCGTCTGGAGGGCGTCTTCGCAGCTGCGGGCGACGGTGAGTGCGGCGTCGGCGGTTTCGAGGGCGGCGTGTGGGTCGTGGGCACATCGGTTCTGGGCCCAGGCGAGGTTGTTGAGGTGGGCCGCTTTTGGCGACCATGGGGTGGAACCGCCGGCGGGGATCAGCAACCCGTTCGGGGAGCGGTCGTCTTGTGGGGATGCCACAAGGTTCCGGTTGGGTGCCGGCTACCGCCCCTCCTCGACCCCCACGCCCCGCATTCCCCGGCCGGGGGGTCCGAGGTCAGCATCAGTCGGATGTCATCGCATCAGCGAACAGACCATGAGCGCTCGGACCAGTTGACACGCATCGATATTCCGCCTGATGGGTCGTCAGCAAAGTCGGCAAGAGGTCAGCGAGAGTCCGCCCGGAGGCGCCCACAGCCGGCGACACACGGGAGAGTCGGCACAGCTCGACGAACTCTCGAGAGAGCCGCGGCGAGACCCCGGCCAGACCCCCGACCGGGACAGCGACCCGCGACCGGCCAGGTCGACCGAGGAGCCCCGTACAGCGGCGTCGCCGCAGGTCAGCGCACTCGGCCTCGCGGCTTCAAGGGGAGCGGGGGCAGTTCCGGGGCGGCCAGTGGACCGCCGTCGTAGCCCTTGACCTCGCCGAAGCGGGAGCCGGTCATCCAGTCGTCGCGGGCGGTCTCGATCTCGGCCTGGGTGCGGCCGATGAAGTTCCACCACATGACCAGCTCTTCCTCGAAGGGCTCTCCGCCGAGGAGCATCAGACCGGCGTCGGACTCCGCGCGCACGGGGAGGGAGGTGCGTCCGCAGCCGAGGTAGAGCATGGAGCCGGGGAGGACGGGGACGCCGTCGACGTGGGTCTCGCCGGACATGGAGAGGACGGCGTACTCGAAGTCGGGGTCGAGCGGCAGATGGAGGTCCGCGCCGCGGGTGAGGGCGAGGTCGGCGCCGACGATGGGAGTGTAGACGGCGCCCGGGGACTCGGCGCCGTCGAGGGAGCCGAGGAGGACGGTGGCGGTCAGGCCGGGGGCGGTGACCGTCGGGAGGTCGGTGTGGTGCTGGAAGTGGGGGGCCACGTTCCGGTGAGCGTCGGGGAGGGCGACCCAGAGCTGGGCGCCGTGCAGGAAGCGGGCGTGCCGCCGGGGGCTCTCCTCGGAGTGGCTGATCGCCCGGCCCGAGGTCATCAGGCCCAGTTCGCGGGGGCGGATGGTCGCCAGACTGCCGGTGCTGTCGCGGTGCAGCACCTCGCCCTCGTGGAGCCAGCTGACCGTCTGGAGGCCCATGTGGGGGTGGGGAGGGACCTGCATGCCCGGCTCGTCGGCGATGTCGTCCGGGCCGTAGTGGTCGACGAAGGCCCAGGCCCCGACCATCCGGCGGCCGAGATTCGGCAGCAGCCGGCGCACCTCGGTGGACTCGCCGAGCCGCACCCGGCGGGGGCTGAGGAGTTCGCGGACGGGCTCCGCGACGACGAAACCGCGCCCACCGCAGACGGAGGGGACGGCCTGACGATCGAGATTGCTCATGGCGCTCAACCTATTCCTGTACGGGCGGCTCTCGTCGGCCCCCACGCCCACAGGCTAGTGGAATATTCAACTACCATCCCTCGTTGACGCGGGTGCACCAGTGATCGGTGCACCAGAGAAGCGGACCGGGCGACCGGCCCCCCTGCCGAGGAGGAGAACCAGTGAGCGAGACCTACTACGAGTTCGGCACCGCCGCCGAGCGGTGGGACCGTGCACAGCTGTTCTTCGAGGCCAAGGAGTACGCGACGGCCGCCCGCATCCTCCGCGGCCTCGTCGAGGAGGCGCCGGAGCAGGTCGCCCAGCGACTGCTGCTCGCCCGCACCTACTACCACTCGGCCCAGCTGGGCCGCGCCGAGACCGAGCTGCGCGCGGTGCTGGAGCTGAACCCGGTGGAGCACTACGCCCGGCTGATGCTCGGCCGGGCGCTGGAGCGCCAGGGCCGGCCGGAGGACGCGGCGCCGCACCTGCGGATGGCCGCGGCGATGTCCGGGGAGTGACCGCGGGACCAGGGGCCCGGTACGCCGCACGGCGTGCCGGGCCTTCCGCGCACCCGGGACCGTGCGCCCCGAGCCGCACGCCGCGCCGTACGCCATACGCCGTACGCCGCATGTCGCATGTCGCATGTCGCATGTCGCATGCCGCATGCCGCATGCCGCATGCCGCATGCCGCATGCCGCATGCCGTTGAGGAACGATCGTTCTTGACCGATCGTTCCTCAACGGCGTACGGTCATGCCATGGGACGCCCACGAGGATTTGACGAGGCCCAGGTGGTCAGGTCGGCGGCACAGCTGTTCGCGGGCCGGGCCTACGACGGGGTCTCCATCGACGATCTGGTCACTCATCTGGGACTGCACCGCAACAGTCTGTACAAGACGTTCGGCAGTAAACGCGGGCTCTACCTGGCCGCGCTCCGCTGGTATCTGGAGCACGACATGGCCCCCCTGATCGACCGGGTGGCGCGGGCCGGCGACCCGGGCGCGGGGCTGCGCGAGGCCCTGAGCGCGCCGGACGGGGGCGGTGGGCTCGATCTGCTGCTGCTGGCGGCCGTCGAGCGCGCGCCGGTGGACGCCGAGGTGGCCGAGCTGGTCACCCGCACTCTCGACGCGCTCGACCGGGCCGCGGCCGGGCCGGACGATCCGGAGGGCGGGGCCGGCGGCCTGGCGGTCGCGCTCACCGCCGCGGCGCTCGGTCTGCGGATCCGCGGCCGGGCGGGCGCGCCGCCCGGGGCGACGGAACGGGCGTGCGCGGCTCTCGGACGACGTCTCGACCATCACTGACACCCTCATCCACTGGGAGCGCACATGGCACAGGTAGGCATCGACGGCGGCAGACTGATCGTGGAGATGACGGGATTCGACCGGGTCTGGGCTCTGAAGAAGCGGCTGGACATCCCGCTGGACCATGTGCGCGGCGCGACCGCCGATCCCGGAGCCGCCAGGGAACCGAAGGGCATTCGGGCCGCCGGCACGCATTTCCCCCGCTTCATCACCTCCGGGACCTTCTACCACCGTGGTGAGCGGGTGTTCTGGGACGTCCGTGACGCGTCCAAGGCCGTGGTCATCGAGCTGACCGGCGAGCGGTACGCCCGGCTGATCGTCCAGGTAGCCGATCCACGGGCGACGGTCGCGCTCATCGAGGGCGCGCAGCGGCCGAACTGACGCCCCGACGGAGAGAAGCGCCCCCACCAGGGGCGTTCGGTGCGAGAGTTGTCGGCCCCCGCCGTTGGCATCCGCGTGATCTGTGGTGAAACATGGGCATGCCCCCCGTACGGCTGTTCGGGGGCCGATACGAGGAGAGCACGATGAACGCGGACCAGCGGGAACCAGTGGTGCAGATCGACACGACCACGCCCCATTCGGCACGGGTGTGGAACTACTGGCTGGGCGGCAAGGACAATTACCCCGTCGACCAGGCCCTGGGCGCGCGGCTGGAGGAGATGTTCCCGCAGATCATCGACATCGCCCGGGCCTCGCGCCAGTTCCAGGCGCGGGCGGTGCGGCATCTGGCCGAGGAGCTGGGCATACGGCAGTTCCTCGACCTGGGGACCGGGCTGCCCACCGCCAACTCCACGCACGAGGTGGCCCAGCGGTCCGCGCCGGAGGCCCGCATCGTCTATGTCGACAACGACCCGATCGTGCTGGCCCACGCCCGCGCGCTGCTGGTCGGCCGGCCGGAGGGGGCCACCGACTATGTGCACGCGGATCTGACGGATTCGCCGACGGTCCTGCGCGAGGCCGCCAAGACGCTCGACCTGTCCCGGCCGGTCGCGCTGATGCTGCTCTCCACGCTGGGCCATGTCGCGGACGACGCCGAGGCCGCGGCCCTGCTGCGCGGCTATCTGGACGCCTTGCCCGCCGGCAGCTGTCTGATCCTGTGCGACACGATCGAGACGCCGGAGACCCGTGCCGGTTCGGACGAGTACGCCAGCGGCGGCGCGCTGCCCTATGTCTCGCGCCCCTCGGAGACGGTCCGCTCCTTCTCGGACGGTCTCGAACTGCTGGAGCCGGGCTTCGGCTCGATCAGCAACTGGCGTCCCGAGGAGCCCGTCACCGGCGAGCCGGTCGAGCAGTGGGGCTTCGTGGCCGTCAAGCGCTGAGGTCCGTACCTCCGTGGACGGCGGACGGCCCGTCCCTTCACCGAGGGGCGGGCCGTCCGCCGTCCCGGGGCCGCACACCGAACACCGGGCGCCGACCGGCGGACCGTCCCGCGCCCCCTGCCCGCGCACTCGGCCCCGAGCCGGCGGCCGATCGCGCTGACGCCCGTTCCGTTCAGAACAAGTCAACAGAGTGTCAACAAAGACTCCGTCAGGGATCGCCGAAATGGCCAAAGCGATCGGCATACGTCAACAAAAGATCAACGCCCATGTCAGACTGGCCATTTTGGATCAAGGAAAGGGCTCTGCGACGTGAGTACGGACGTTCCCTTCACCTTCACCCTCCTTGGCACGGTCCGCGGCTGGCGGGGAACCGAGGAACTCTCCCTGGCGGGACCGCAGCAGCGCACGGCGCTGGCGATGCTTCTCCTGGCCGGAGGCCAGCCGGTCACCATGGAGGAGCTGGTCGGCGGCTTGTGGGGGCCGGACTCCCCCAGGGCCGGCACGACGACCGTACGGACCTACGTATCGCGCATCCGCACCCTCCTGGAGCCGGAGCACCGCCGGACGGGCGGCCCCACCCTGCTGGTTTCGGCCGGATCCTCGTACGCCCTGCGGCTGCCGGCGAGCGCGCTGGACGTGACGCTCGCCGAACAGGAGAGCGCGGCCGCCGAGAAGCGGCGGGCCCACGACCCGCGCCAGGCCCAGATCCTGCTGAGCCGGGCCGTCGGGCGCTGGCGGGGCGCGCCGCTCACCGGGCTGTCCGGCCCCTTCGCGGAGGTCTGGCGGGAGCGGCTCGCCCAGCGCCGGCTGAGCCTGCTCGAAGCCAGGATCGAGCTGGACCTCGAACTGGGCGACGCCCGCCCGGCGGTGGCGGAGCTGACCTCGGCGATCGCCCGGGACCCGCTGCGGGAGAGCCTGCGGCTGCTGCTGATGCGCGCCCTCTACCAGTGCGGACGGCAGGCCGAGGCGCTGGAGGTGTACGCCGACACCCGCTCCGTGCTCGTCCGGGAACTGGGCATCGACCCGGACCCCCGGCTGTCCGAACTCTACGAGCGGATCCTGCGCTCCGACCCCGAGCTGCTGCCCGACCGGGCCGGATCCGCCCCGGAACCGGCCCCCTCGCCGAGGTCGGGCCCCGCCCCGGCTCCCGCCGCCGTCGCGACACCGACACCGGCTCCGGCTCCGACCCCGGCGCAGCTTCCGGCCGACATCGCCGACTTCACCGGCCGGGAGCGGCTCGCGGACGGGCTCGCCGCGGCCCTCGACGCCCCCGCGGGCCCCGCCGTGCCCATCGTCGCGATCTCCGGCATGGGCGGCACCGGCAAGACCGCCCTGGCCGTCCATGTCGCGCACCGGCTGCGCGCCCGCTTCCCCGGCGGTCAGCTCTTCGTCGACCTCGCCGGGGTGACCGACCGCCCGGCGGACCCGCACACCGTGCTGGGGCATCTGCTGCGCTCGCTCGGCGTCCCCGAGGCGGGCGTTCCGGAGGATCTGGACGCCCGCGCCGCGCTCTACCGCACGATGCTGGCCGAGCAGCGGATGCTGGTGGTCCTGGACAACGCGGCCGGCACGGAGCAGATAAGACAGCTGCTGCCCGGCTATCCCTGCTGCGCCGTGATCGTGACCAGCAGGGCACGGCTGGCGGCCATGCCCGCGCACTCGGTCGACCTCGATCCCTTCGACCCGGGCGAGGCCCTGGAGCTGCTGGCCTCGATCGTCGGCCGGGAGCGGGTCGCGGCCGAGGCGGAGGCGGCGCGGGAGCTGGTGGCCGTCTGCGGTCATCTCCCGCTCGCCGTGCGGATCATCGCCGCCCGTATCGTGGCCCGGCCGGGCTCGGGCATCGCCGACTCCCTGCGGCAGCTGTCCGACGAGCGGCGCAGGCTCGATCAGCTGCGCTCCGGCGAACTGGACGTCCAGGCCTGCTTCCGGCTCGGATACGACCAGCTCGGCCCGGAGGCGGCGCGCGCGTTCCGGCTGCTGGCGCTCCCCGAGTCCGAGACCGTGTCGCTGGCCTTCGCGGCCGCGCTGCTGGACATCGACGAGTTCGACGCCGAGCGGCTGCTGGACGATCTCATCCACACCGGTCTGCTCCAGTCCCCGCGGCTGGGCCGCTATCGCTATCACGACCTGCTCCGGCTCTTCGCCCGCGGGCTCTGCGCCGAGACGGACACGGAGGAGCGGATCACCGCCGCTCTGTCGCGGCTGCTGGACTTTCTGCTGGCGACGGTCCGCGACGCCTACCGGGCGGTCCGTCCCGGCCATCTGATCGCCTCGCTGCTCGACGCCGGCCCGGCGTCGGGGGCGGAGTTCCCCGACGCGCGCTCGGCCCACGACTGGTTCGAGCGGGAGCGCGACGGTGTGCTCCGGCTGCTGCTCCAGACCGTCCGGCGAGCGCCCGGGCTGGTGGGACAGGCGGCCGATGTGCTGCTCGGGCTCGATCCGCTGCTGGAACGGGCCTACGCCTGGGCCGACATGGTGGAGCTGGGGGACGCGGTGGCGAGCGCCGCGCGCGGCGCAGGTCTGCCCCGGGCCGAGGCCGCCACGCGCTACATGCTCGCCGGGGCGCTGTGGCAGCTCGGCCGGTCCGCCGAGGCGGCCGGGCACATCGAGCGGGCGATCCTGCTCTGCCGGGAGCACGAGCACCCGCTGGTGCTCGCCGAGGTGATGCTGGTGAACGCGCTGATCACCGCCGCCCGCGACGGCGGCCACGACCGCCGCACGGTGGAGCTGCTGTGCGAGACGGCGGAGTTCCAGCGGAGGGTGGGCAATCCGTCCGGGGAGGCGAACGCCCTCGGCAGCCTCGCCTTCGCGTACACGGCGGTGGGGGAGCCGGAGGGGGCGATTCGCGCCAGTACGGAGTCGATCCGGCTCTATCGGGAGCTGGGCGACCGGATGGGCGAGGCGCAGGCCCTCGTCATGCGGGGCGGGGCCCTGGGGCTGGCGGGCGACACCGACGCCGCGACGGCCTGCTACACCAGGTCTCTGGCGCTCAGCCGTGAGCTGGGGACGCGTTTCCTGGAGGCGGGCACGCTGTACCGGATCGCGGAGATCCGGCTCGCCCGCCCGGACGCGGCCGGGGCCGTCGCGGCGGCCGAGGAGGCGCGGGCCGTGAGCCATGAGATCGGCATGCTGCGCTTCGAGGCGCGCGCCCTCGCCACGCTTGGCAGGGCGCTGGCGGTGCTCGGGCGGCGGGAGAGCGCCAGGGACCGGCTGGGCGAGTCGGTGGCGATCTATCACCGGCTGGGGCTGGCCGAGGGCGCCGGGGCCGAGAAGGCCCTGGCCGAGCTGGCGGGACCGGCGATCGCCCCGGTCGTGCCCCTGGTACGGGAGGGCTGACCGGGGCGCGACGGCTGCCCGGGCGGGATGCCCCGGGCCCGCTCTCCTGGCGCGGTCCCTGGGCACGCTTGCCGGGCATGCCCCCGGGGCGCATTCCCCAGGCACGCGCCCCGGGCGTGCCTCCCCGGGCGCGGGGGTGTTCACCGCGCGCCCGGGCCCGGGGCGTTCAGCGCGCGCCCGGTCGCGTTCACCGCGTGCGCGTACCGGGGCGCGGCGTCAGCGGTAGCCGAAGGCCCGGCCCCCGACCGCGCGGACGGCGAGGTGGTAATTGGCCGCGATGAGCTTGCACTTGGTGCGCGATCTGCCCCGGTACGCGTCGTCGCAGGTCCGCTTCATCTCCCGGTAGAACTTGGCGTCGATCGACTTCCGGGTCGCCCTGGTGGGGCTGAGCTTCAGCTTCCCCTTGCCGCCGTAGTTGCGATAGCCGAAGTCGTGCTGGTCGCACGCGCTCCGAAACCTCTTCTTGTACGGGAAGTCCTTCATCGGCACGCTGCAGCCGTCGGCGCGCCAGTTGAAGGGCTTCACCCGCTCGGCCCTGGCGAACTTCCGGTAGGTGAGCTTCATGATGCGGTCGGCCCGTCGCCTCAGCTCGGCCTTGCCGACCGCCGCCCCGGCCGCGGGGGCCGCTCGCTCGGACCGGTCCGCTCCCGCCGCCCGAGCGGGGGCCTCCGCCGCGCCGGCCGGTCGCACGGAGACCGCGCCCGCCGTCCCCGCCGGCTGAGCGGCGGCCGTGCCCGCCGTGCCGACCGCGCCGGCCAGCGCCGTCGCGACCAGCGCGCCGGACACGAGTGCCGCGCCCAGGGCGCTCTTCCTGCCGTACATCACTGTCTCCTCCATCGCCCGCGGTCCCGTCACCGGGACGGCCCGTCCGCCGGACACGGCCGCCCAGAAGGAGCCTGCCACCGAGGAGGCCCGGAGAGAACGGATCGGACGCGGGCGCGGACGCCACAGGGCGGGCCGGCTGTACCACCCCGCGCGCCGGGGGCGGTCCGCCCGGCCGCCGCCGGAGCCCGTGGCGGCGGACTCCGGCCGTGCGCACCGGGCTTGCCCCTGACGTGCGCGTCAGGGGTTAGCTTCACCGGACCGCGCGGCGGGCGCGGGGTTCGCGCCCGCCGTCCCGAACTCGCCGAGGAGTCCCCGTATGACCACCGCTGTGCCCCGCGCCGCCCGCGAAGTCCGGCTCGCCGTCGTCCCGTCGGGGCTGCCGGGCCCGGAGCACTTCACCGTCGCCGAGACACCGCTGACCCCGCCGGGAGCGGGCCGGGTGCTGGTGCGGAACCAGTACTTCTCGGTCTTCCCCGCGCTGCGCACGCTGTTCGGGACCGAGATCGAGGACACGCCGCTGCCCGGGCTGCGGAGCGGGGACGCCCTCTTCGGCCCCGCCGTCGGCGAGGTCGTCGCCGCGCCCGCCGACAGCCCGCTGCGCCCCGGCGACCAGGTCGTCCATATGCTCGGCTGGCGGGACTACGCCCTGGTGGAAGCCGCCCACTGCACCCCTGTCGACCCCGCGCTGCCCGATCCCGTCGCCCATCTCGGTCTGGGCTCGGTGGCGTACGGAGCGCTCACCCGGCTCGCCCCCGTCCGGGAGGGCGACACCGTGCTCGTCACCGGCGCGGCGGGCGCGGTGGGTTCGGTGGCGGGGCAGATCGCCCGGCTGCTCGGCGCCGGAAGGGTGATCGGCAGTACGGGCTCCCCGGCCAAGGCGGAGCGGCTGAAGTCCGAGCTGGGGTACGACGCCGTGGTCCTGCGCGGGGCCGGGTCCTTCGCCGCCCGGCTCGCCGAGGCGGCCCCCGACGGCATCGACGTCCTGCTCGACCTGGTCGCGGGCGAGCAGTTGACCGCGGCGGTGGACGCGGCCCGGCCGGGCGCCCGGTTCGCCCTCGCCGGCACCCTCTCGGCGCAGCTGTCGCCCCATCAGGCGGGCGACAGGGCGCCCGTGGAGATCGACGCCTTCCGGGTCGTCGTCCGGGGCATCTCCCTGCGCGGGTACAGCGGCGCGGACCACCCCGAGGTGGAACGGGAGTGGACCGGCCGGTTCGGCGCCTGGCTGCGGGCCGGCGACATCCGCTTCCCCCATGTGCGGATCGCGGGTCTCGACAGGGCTCCCGAGGCCCTGCGGGACGTGATCGCGGGCCGCTGGTTCGGAGCCGTGATCGTTGAGCTGTAGCCCTGGAGCCGTCAGCCCTTCGGCCGGCGGCCGCCGGCGATCAGCGGCGGGGCGGGAGCGGGTCGGCGGAGCGGTGGTCGTGGACGGGCGGTCGTGGAACCCTGGCCCCATGACGACGGGGACAGAGGGGACCGGGATGCGCATCGGCGACGCGGCGGCGGCGGCGAACACCACCCCCAGGGCCCTGCGCTTCTACGAACAGCGCGGACTGCTGCCCCCGCCCGTCCGCACCGCCTCCGGCCAGCGGGTCTACGGCCCCGACACGATCGCCCGGGTCCGGGTGATCCGTGATCTCCTCGCCCTGGGCCTCACCGTCGAGGATCTGCGCGGCTGCGGCGACCGCCTTCGGCTCCTGGCGGAGAATCCGTCGCTCCCCTGTGCCCGCGCGCGGGAGGACTCCCCCGGGGTCGCCGTGCGCCGACTCGCCGCCCTCGACGCCGAGATCGCCCGGCTCACCGAACTCCGCGACAGGCTCGCCGACCGCGCCCTCGGAGACCGCTCCCTCGGCGACCCCGCTCTCACCGAGGGCTGATCCCCGCCGGACCTCCCGCCCCTCTCCCCCGTAAAACGTGCCGGCCGGACCTCCCGCGCCCTGCGGGAACGCGTGCCGAAGCGCCGCCCGGTCGGGGCGACCCGACCGGGCCCCACCGTGCGGCTCCGGGACAGCGCGCCCGCCGGAGCCTAGGCTTCCGGCGAAACCGGTGAAACCGGTGAAAGCAGATGACAAGGGCACCCCCGCATCCGCCGGCGGCCGATCGCGGGAAGAGCGGGAAGAGCGGGACGTACCCAGCGGTACGGACAGACGGACAGACAGACCGACAGAACAGGCGGACGGACGGGACCGGTCGGCACGGCGGGCCCGCCGCCCGGCCCCTCGGAGAAGGGACGGCTGCCATGCCCCCGACCATCAGTGACTCACCCGATGTCGTGGTCGTCGGAGCCGGCGTCGCCGGACTCGCCTGCGCCCACGATCTGCTCCGCTCCGGTCTCCGGGTCCAGCTCGTCGAGGCGTCCGACGGCGTCGGCGGCCGGATGCGCTCCGACCGCCACGAGGGCTTCACCGTCGACCGGGGCTTCCAGGTCTTCAACACCTCCTACCCACAGGTCCGCCGCCGCCTGGCCCTGCGCGAGCTGCGGCTGCGCCCCTTCACCCCGGGCGTCCTGGTCGCGACCGAACGAGGGCGGCTCCGGTTCGGCGACCCGACCCGGCGGCCGCGCCGGCTGTCCGGCCTGCTGCCGGGGCGGCTCGCGCCGGCCCGCGATCTGCTGGCCCTCGGCGCGCTGTCGGCCCGTGACGCGCTGGCGCCCGTCCGTACGCTCAAACACGCCGAGGAGCGCACCACGCGGACCGCGCTCGCGGCGGCGGGCTTCTCGGAGCGGTTCGTCGAGGAGTTCTTCCGGCCCTTCCTCTCCGGCGTCTTCCTGGAGGACGAACTGGAGACCTCCAGCCGGGTCTTCCATCTGGTCTGGCGCAGCATGCTGCGCGGCACGCTCTGTCTGCCGGCCCGGGGCATCGGCGCGGTGCCCGCCCTGCTCGCCGACGCGCTGCCCGTCGGGACCGTCCGGCTGGAGACGCCCGTGGACCGGCTGACCGACGAGGGAGTCCTGCTCTCCTCGGGCCGTGAGATCGCCGCGCGCGCCGTGGTGGTGGCGACCGGGCCGGGAGCGGCGGGCGCGCTGCTGCCCGGGCTGCGGCTGCCGCCGTACCGGGTCGTGACGACCTACTACCACGCGGCCGTCTCCTCCCCGCTGGCCGAACCGACGCTGCTCACGGACGCCCGGCGGCGCTTCCTCAACACCTGTGTGCCGAGCGAGGTCGTGCCCGGTCTCGCCCCGGCGGGCCACTCCCTCGTCGCGACGTCGGTCCTCGGCGAGGACGCGCCCGGCCGGGAGGCCGCGCTCCGGGAGGCGCTGGCGGAGGCGTACGACGCCGACGCCGGGGGCTGGGACCTGCTGACCGTACGGACCGTCGCGGAGGCGCTGCCCGCCATGACGCCTCCGCAGCCGCTCAGCCGGACCTCCCGGCAGGGTCCGGGGCGTCATGTGTGCGGCGACCACCGGGCCACCGGCTCGGTGCAGGGGGCGATGGCGTCCGGCGCGCGGGCGGCGCGGGAGGTACTGTCCGATCTCGGCGGAGGGGCCGCCCGCTGACCGGGGCGACAGCGGGGGCCGCTCGCCGACCGGGGGCGGCAGCGGGGGGCAACGCACCATCACGGGTGCGGGCGGTTGCGGGCAGGTGCGGACGGGTGCGAACAGGTGCGGACGGATGCGGGCGGAATCACACGTTCGAGGTGCATCCGTTCGGGGGACGTGTCCGGAACGCCCCGTGTCGGACGTCTCGCTCCCCCGCGACGACCTGCCGCCGGCCGAAGGTTTCGGCCGGTACGGGGGCGGCCGACCGCACCACCGGACCGTGTCCGTGCTTCGCCGAAGTGGCCGAAGCGGGCGCAAGCACCCTCTGGAGAGAGATGTTCACCACCGCGCGACGGGCCCGCCGGCTCATCCCCGTCGTCCTGCTCCTCGTCTGGCTGGGCATAGGCGGCGCCCTCGGCCCCTTCGCGGGCAGGCTCGGCGAGGTCGCCACCAACGACCAGGCCGCGTTCCTGCCCCGGAGCGCCGAGTCCACCGAGGTCATCGCGGCGCAGCGGGCGTTCCAGAAGGACGAGCCGCTGCCCGTGATCGTCCTGTGGACGGCCGACGACGGCGGGCCGGCCGAGGCGCTGCGGGAGGAGGCGGACCGGGCGCTGGCGCCGCTCGCCGCCGAGCCCGGGTTCGGCGGCCGGCCCTCCCCCGTAATGGTCTCGGAGGACGGGAAGGCCCTCCAGAGCGTCGTGCCGCTCGGTCCCGGGGCGGGCGAGGATCTCGCGCCCGCGCTGGAGCGCGTCGAGGCGGCGGCCGAACGCGTCCCGGGCACGACCGTCCGGCTGGCGGGGCCGGCCGCGGGGCAGGCGGATCTGTCCGCCGCGTTCGCGGGGATCGACGGTCTGCTGCTCGGGGTGGCTCTCGCGACCGTGCTGGCGATCCTGCTGCTCGTCTACCGGAGCGTGCTCCTGCCCCTGATCATCATCGTCGGCTCGGTCTTCGCCCTCGCCCTGGCCTGCGCGGTCGTCTACGCGCTCGCCGATCACGGCGTGGTGCGCGTGGACGGGCAGGTCCAGGGGATCCTCTCCATCCTGGTGATCGGAGCGGCCACGGACTACGCGCTGCTGCTGACGGCCCGCCACCGCGAGGAGCTGGCGCGCGGGGACGGCGACCGGTTCACGGCCGTACGGGCGGCGCTGCGGCGGTGCACGGGCGCGATCACGGCGAGCGCCGCGACCGTCGCGCTGGGGCTGCTGGCGCTGCTGCTCAGCGATCTGACCAACAATCGGGCGCTCGGGCCGGTCGGGGCGATCGGCATCGTCTGCGCCGTGCTGAGCACTCTGACGTTTCTGCCGGCCGTGCTGGCGCTGCTCGGTCGGGCCGCCTATTGGCCGGCGCGTCCCCATCGCGCCGAGGGCGCGGCGGACGGCCGGGGCGGCCGGGGCGTGTGGCCGCGGGTCGCGGCCGCGGTCGACCGGGCGCCCCGCAGGGTCTGGGCGCTGTCGCTCGCCGGTCTGCTGGCCTGCGCGGCCTTCGCGCCCCTGCTCACCTCGAAGGGCGTCCCGCTGGACGAGATCTTCGTCAACGACGCGCCGTCCGTCGCGGCCCAGAAGACCCTCGGCCGGCACTTCCCCGGCGGATCGGGCAGCCCGGCGGTGGTCATCGCGGACGCCGACCGGGCCGGGCGGGTGACGGCGGCGGCCCGGGCCACCGAGGGGGTGGCGGACGCGACGGCCCTGACGGAGTCCGGCCGCCCCGGCGCGGAGCCGCGGGTCGTGGACGGCCGGGTGCGCGTCGACGTCACCCTCCAGGACGCGGCGGACAGCGACGCGGCGAAGGACACCGTGGTCCGGCTGCGGGCGGCCCTGCACGCCGTGCCCGGGGCGGACGCGCTCGTCGGCGGCCCCACGGCTCAGCAGTACGACACCCGGATCACCGCGGAGCGCGATCGCGCGGTCATCGTCCCGGTCGTCCTCGCCGTCATCCTGGTGATCCTGGTGGGGCTGCTGCGCTCCCTGCTGCTGCCGGTGCTGCTCGTGGCCACCGTGGGGCTCAACTTCCTCGCCACCCTCGGCGTCTCGGCGCTCGTCTTCGAGAATCTGCTCGGTTTCAGCGGCACCGATCCCTCCGTGCCGCTGTACGGCTTCGTCTTCCTGGTGGCGCTCGGGGTGGACTACAACATCTTCCTCATGTCCCGGGTCCGGGAGGAGTCGCTGCGCCACGGGGTGCGCGAGGGCGTGCTGCGGGGCCTCGTCGCCACCGGCGGGGTGATCACGTCCGCGGGGGTGGTGCTGGCCGCGACGTTCGCCGCGCTCGGGGTGATTCCGCTGGCCTTCCTCGTCCAGATCGCGTTCATCGTCGCCTTCGGTGTGCTGCTCGACACCCTGGTCGTCCGCTCCCTGCTGGTGCCGGCCCTGGTCCGGGACATCGGCCGCGCCGTCTGGTGGCCGGGGTCGCTGAGCCGCGCCGACGGGCGGGACACGGCGGCGTCCTGAGCGCCCGCCGGGGCGGAAGCGGTACGCGGAGGCCGTACGCGGAGGTCTGGCGCGGCGGTCCGTCCGGGGGCCTCGCGCCCGGGTGCGTCGGCGATCCAGTGCTCTCAGCGCGCTCCGGGGCGTCGGCGGCCCCGGCCCCCGCCCCCGGCGGCCCGCTCCGGGCCGCCCCGGAGCGCGAGGGCGACGACGCGCCGCCACAGTCCGTGGAAGGAGGCCGGCCGGGCCGTCGCCCGGGCGAGGGGCACCCGCACCCGCAGGGCCCGGGGCCTGATCACGCAGATCACCGGGGTGGGCAGTTGGAGGGCCTCGCCGTCGACCGCGACGGGGAGCGTCCCCGGTCCGGCCGAGACGGTCACCTCGCGGGCCGTGGCGGTGGACAGGCTCATCGCCCTCTCGCCCCGTACCGCCAGGTCCGCCGCGTCGGCGATGCCCGTGATCCGGATGCTCCGG
The DNA here is from genome assembly GCF_043080985.1 of Streptomyces sp. NPDC014894. NCBI lineage: Bacteria > Bacillati > Actinomycetota > Actinomycetes > Kitasatosporales > Streptomycetaceae > Streptomyces > Streptomyces sp. NPDC014894. The sequence goes on along the minus strand of NZ_JBIBWD010000002.1, from coordinate 254,019 downwards.
ACGCCGAGCCGGCCCGAGTCCAGACGGGGGCGGCGGCCCAGCTCGGCGAATCCGCCCGCCGCGTACGGGTTGTTGCTGACGAGGAGGGCCTGCGCGGGCTCGACGGCGGCGCCGTCGGTCTCGGCGGTGAAGGGGGTGCCCGCGCCGCCGGACAGCAGTCCGGGCAGGACGTCCAGGACGGTCGCGGCCTTGGCGTCCCGGTAGGCGGGGTTCTGGACGATGTCCGCGTACGCGCCGAAGGAGACGGTGTTGACGAACGGGCGGCCGGACACCGCGCCGAGGTCGACCCGCACCTCCAGGCCGTCGGAGAGCGCGTCGAGGGCGCGGGCGGGATCGGTCAGATCGAGGCCGAGGTCCATCGCGAAGTGATTGAGGGTGCCGGCGGGCACCACGGCGAAGGGCACGTCGTGCGCGCTCGCGACGCCCGCCACGAGCGCCTGGGTGCCGTCCCCGCCCGCGACCCCCAGCAGGTCGGCGCCGTCGGCGAGGGCCTGCCGGGCGAGGGCCGCGACGTCCTGAGGGCGATCGGCGTCCAGGACGACGACCTCGCACCCCAGGGCCCGGGCCCGCTCCACGAGGGCGAACTCCCCGACCTTGCCGCCTCCCGAGCGCGGGTTCATGACGATCCACGGTCGTTCCGGCGGCGGTCGCACCACCGCGTGCGCGGGGGCCGTGCTCCGCTGCCGTACCGCCTGCCGGGCGCAGGCCAGCCCCGCCGCCCACAGGGCCGCCGCGGCCAGCGCGTACCCCCACAGGCCGCTGCTGAAGAACAGGACCGGCACGATGACGACGGCCGCGGCCGCCAGCAGCGCGCCCAGGAGCCGGAGGAGGCCGCGGTGCGCGAGAACCCACCACGCGCCGACGCCGACCGCCGCGAGACCGGCCAGGGCCGCCAGGAGCAGACCCACCCCGTGCGGTCCGGCGAGGACGAGCAGCGGCACGCCGATCAGAACGGCCGCCCCGGCGCAGCCGAGGGCCGCGACGGCCAGGAGCCGTGCGGACACCGCCGGCCTTCCGGGCAGCCTCATCTGCGCATCCCTCCGGGATCAGGCTAGGGGCCGGGGGCAGGCCCCGCACGCGGGGGCGTACGGGGAGGCGGGAGCCGGGCGTACGGGGAGGTCGGAGCGGGCCCGGCCCGAACTCCCGACGGCTCGTCGCACGAAAACGGCCCGCAGGGGCGGTGATCGGACGGAAGTCACCCGGATGGGGCATGATCCGAACCGGCCCGGCCGACCGGGCCCGCGCCGTCGCCCGGCGGTCCGCGCGGACCGGTCCGCGGCACGGCCGATACCGGTGCAGGATCCGATACCGGAGCAGGATCTACGAGGAGCCGCCGAGATGACCGCGCAGAGGACCGTCGACTTCTGGTTCGACCCCGTCTGTCCCTACACCTGGATCGCCTCGCGCTGGATGGTGGAGGTGAGCAAGGTGCGGCCGGTGACCGTCCGCTGGCGGGTGATGAGCCTCTCGGTGCTCAACGAGCACCGGGAGGACCAGCCGGAGGGCGAGTGGGAGGAGTACATGTGGGCCCCGGTGCGGGTGTGCGCCGCCGTGGAGGAGCGGTTCGGCGCGCGGGCGCTCGGCGAGCTGTTCACCGCGATGGGCGCGCGCTTCCACCTCCGGGGCGACTGGGGCGATCTCGGCGCGGCCCTCGCCGACGCCGGGCTGCCGCCCGAGATGGCCGAGGCAGCCGGGTCCACCGCGTACGACGAGGCGATCCGCGCCTCGCACGCGCGGGCCCTCGCCCTGGCCGGCGACGATGTGGGCACCCCGGTCGTGTCGGTCGTCGGGGCGGACGGCGGCCGGGTCGGATTCTTCGGACCGGTGGTCTCGCCCGCGCCCGCCGGGGAGGCGGCCGGACGGCTGTGGGACGGCTTTCTGCTGCTGGCGGAGGTGCCGGGCTTCTACGAGATCAAGCGCACCCGCACCGAGGAGCCCCGGTTCGACCCGGCGGACTGAGCCCCGGGGCACGGTCTCCGGGCCGCCTGGCCGCCTGGCCGCCTGGGCACGGTCGCGCGGCTTCAGACGCGGCCGGCGTCGAACGCGCCGCCGGGCCCGAGGACCAGGGCGGCGAAACGCTCGCCGATACGGCGGTGGGCGGCGGCGTCCGGGTGGAGCTGGTCCGGCAGCGGCAGTTCGGCGTGGTCCGCCTCGCCGTAGAGGTCACGGCCGTCGAGATGGTGCAGATTCGGGTCGTCGACCGCCCGCTCACCCACGATCCGGGCCAGTTCGTCGCGGACGGCGTTGAGCGTCAGCTTCCCGGCGGCCCGCTCCGCGGGATCGCCCGCCGCCCGGAACCGGAGCCGGCCGGCCGCGAGGTCGCCGAGGTCCGGGAGGCTGGGGCCTGGGGTGTCCTCGTGGATGGGGCACAGGATCGGCGAGATCACCAGGAGCGGCACGGTGGGACGGCCCTCGCGGACGGTGTCGAGAAAACCGTGCACGGCGGGGCCGAAGGCGCGCAGCCGCATCAGATCGGTGTTGACGAGATTGATGCCGATCTTGACGCTGATCAGGTCCGCGGGGGTGTCGCGCAGGGCGCGGGCGGTGAAGGGATCGAGCAGGGCGTTTCCGCTCAGCGACAGATTGGTCAGCTCCACCCCGCCCAGGCCGGCGGCCAGCGCGGGCCAGGTCGTGCTGGGGCTCGCCGCGTCGGAGCCGTGGCTGATCGAACTGCCGTGGTGCAGCCATGTCCTGCGGCCCCGGTCCGGCGGGGGTTCGACGGGGGCGTCGGCGCGCAGCGCGACCAGCTCGGTGATCTCGTTGTGCGGCAGCCAGATCTCGACGTCCTTGACCCGGTCGGGAAGGCCGGAGAACCGTACGGCGCCGACCGGACCGGGCCGGATCTCCGTGGACCCGGTGGCCAGGTCCACGATCCGGCCGCGGCCGCCGGTCGCACTGGCCCGCCCGGCGAGCCGGCCGTCGACGAGCAGGTCGTACACCCCGTCGGGGCGGGGCGGCGCGCCCCGGTAGACGTTCTTGGTGCGGAGCACCTCCAGCTCGACGGCGGTGGCGCGGGTGCGGAAGGCCAGCCGTACGCCGGAGGGCTGCGCCTCCGCCGTCGCCGCCTCCTCGCCGGGGCACTGGGCGCGGGCCCGGGCGGGGAGCCGGTGCGGCAGCAGCCCGTGCTCGGTGCGCTCCAGTTCCACGGCTCCGCGCAGCAGCGCCGCGGATATGGGAACGGCCGTCCACCGCGCGGCGGGCGCGTCGTGGCCGTCGTCGTCCTCATGCCTCCGGTCGTTCATCGTCACACCTCCTGTGGGTCCGATGCATGGTACGTCCACCTTCTCGCCGTCACCGGTCGGCGGTCGCCGCACGGTGCTCGGCGGGCGGATGGGCGCGGACGGAGCCGTACGCATACAGGGAGAGGAACGGGGCAGCCGTGTGTCAACACCCCAGTCGAGCTTCAAAGGAGTCGGACCATGATTGTCGTCGCCATCGTCGCCGTATGCGTGGTCCTCGCCGCGCTGGCCTTTCTCGTCCCCCGTCTCTCCCGCCACCCCGAACGCGGCACGCAGCGCTCGCTCGGTCTCGGCGCCCGCGCCGGCGGGAAGGCGCCGGGCATTCTGGGCCGGCTGTTCAGCAAGCCCTTCCGCAGCAGCTCCCGCGCGGTGAGCCGCAGCGGCTCCGCCGGGCGCCGGGCCCGTGGCCGTATGCCCTTCTGACCCAGCGCGGAAGCGGGACCGCAAGACCGCAGGACCGCGGCCGACGCCGCCGCGAGGGCCGGAGGACTCCCAGTCCTCCGGCCCTCGCGCGTCCCGGGCCGGGCGGCGCCCACGGCGTACGCGGCGGCCGGGCCCGTACCGGCCCGTGATCCCGTACCGGCCGGCGGCGGGCCCGGCGGCGTACGCGCCGCCGGGCCCCTCCCCCGCCCCGGTCAGTCCGTCGCGGCGGACGCGGCGGCGAGCCGCCAGCCGCCCGCGCGGGAGCGCTCCGCCCAGAAGCGCGCGTACCGGCCTCCCCGCGCGAGGAGTTCGTCGTGGGTGCCCAGCTCGGCGATCGCGCCGTCCTCCAGGACCGCGATCCGGTCCGCGGAGGCGATCGTCTGCAGCCGGTGGGCGATCACCAGCAGGGTGCGGTCCCCGGCGAGGGCCGCGAGGGCGTCCTGGACGATCTTCTCGTTCTCCGGGTCGAGGGCCGCGGTCGCCTCGTCGAGCAGAACGATCGGCGCGTCCTTGAGCAGCGCGCGGGCGATGGAGACCCGCTGGCGCTCCCCGCCCGACAGCGTCGTGCCGCCCTCGCCGACCCTGCTGTCCCAGCCGTCGGGCAGCCGCGCCGCGATCTCGTCCACCCCGGCCAGCCGGGCCGCCCGGCAAAACTCCTCCTCCGTGGCGTCCGGCCGGGCGAGCCGGATGTTCTCCGCGATGGTGGCGTCGAAGAGATAGACGTCCTGGAAGACCAGCGAGATCCGGGACATCAGCGCCTCGGTGCCCAGTTCGCGTACGTCCGTGCCGCCGACGAGCACCCGGCCCGCGTCGGTGTCGAAGAACCTCGCCACCAGACGGGTGACGGTGGTCTTGCCGGAGCCGGAGGGGCCGACCAGGGCGGTCATGGTGCGGGACGGCACCCGCAGGGAGACGCCGTCGAGCACGGGCCTGGCGGGGTCGTAGCCGAAGGCGACGCCGTCCAGCTCGACGGAGGTGTCGTCCGGGTCCGCGGGCTCGACCGGAGAGTCGGGTTCCGGCAGCGGCTCGGTCGCCAGCACGGCCTCGACACGGCTGAGCGCGTTGTCCGCGATCCGCACCGCGGCGGCCAGGTCCGCCGCGACGATGAGCGGTTCCACGAAACGGGCGGCCAGCACCAGCAGGGCGATCAGCTCAGGCGCGCCGACCGACCCGCCGAGCGCCAGGACCGTGCCGGCCAGCAGCACGACCGTGAAGGCCAGCTGGACGGAGACCACGAAGGCGGCGAACCCGGGGACCGCCGTCAGCAGCAGCCTCCGCCCGGTGGCCCGCTGGGCGACGAGGGCGTCGTCGAGGGCCTGATATCCGTGGACCGTACGGCGGAACGCCCGCAGCACCGGCTGCGCCCGCGCGAACTCGATCACCCGGCCGCCCGCCTCGGCGGACGCCGCGTCATGGGCGTGGTCGTTGCGCGCCACCACCCTGCCGGTCACCCGGTGGGCGAGCGCCGCGAGGGGCAGCCCGGCCAGCGCGGCCAGCGCGAGCCGCCAGTCGAACAGGAACATCAGCGCGACGACGACCAGCGGGGTGACGAAGGCGGTGACGATCGGCCTCAGCAGATGGGCCGGCACCCCCATCACATCGATGACGCCCTTGGCGGTGAGCTGGGTGAGCCGCCCGGTGCGCTCGGCCGTGAACCAGCCGAGCGGCAGGGACGCCACATGGTCGCCGAGCCGGTGGTACAGCGTGCGGGCCAGCCCGGCGCCCGCGCGGTAGCCGCAGAGGGTGCTGTCCCAGTAGACCACCGCGTATCCCGCCGCGACCGCGGCGAGGGCGCCGAACCAGGGCAGCGCGCCCGAGAGGCCGCCGTCGCTGAGGAGTTCGCGCAGCAGGGGGACGAGGAGGACGAAGGCGAGACCCTGGAGGACGGCGCAGAGCACCAGCCCCACCAGCATCCGGCGCAGCTGGGCCGCGCTGTCGGGATCGACGACGGTCAGGAGTCTGCGGATCACCGGGCGGCCTCCGTGCCGAGTGCGGTGGAGCGGGCGGGGGCGGAGGTCCGCCCGCGCGAGCGTTCGTCGATCGCCCACGAGCGGGCGTAGCGGCCGCCTCGGGCCAGCAGCTCGTCGTGGGTGCCGAGTTCGGCGATCCGGCCCTGTTCGAGGACGGCGATCTGGTCCGCGCCCGCGATGGTGGAGAGCCGGTGGGCGATGACGAGGAGGGTGCGTCCGGTCACCAGCCGGGAGAGGGCGTCCTGGATGGCGGCCTCGGACTCCGGGTCGGCGAAGGCGGTGGCCTCGTCCAGGACGAGCACGGGGGTGTCGGCGAGCAGCGCGCGGGCGATGGACAGCCGCTGCGCCTCGCCGCCGGAGAGGCGCGCCTCCTCGCCGACGACGGAGTCGTAGCCGCCGGGCAGTTCGAGGATCCGGTCGTGGATCCCGGCGGCCCGGGCCGCGGCCCGCACCTCCGTGTCCGGGGCGTCCGGCCGGGCGAGGGCGATGTTCTCCCGTACCGAGGCGCGCAGCAGCTGGACGTCCTGGAAGACGAAGGAGACGAGCCGGTAGAGGTGTTCGGCGGGCAGGTCGCGCAGATCGGCGCCGCCGACGCGGACGGCGCCGCCGGTCACGTCGTAGAAGCGGGGCAGCAGCCGGGCCAGTGTGGTCTTTCCGGAGCCGGACGGTCCGACCAGGGCGGTCACGGTCCCGGGGCGGAGGGTGAGGGAGATCCCGTCGAGGGCGAGGGAGCGCGTGTCGTAGCCGAAGGAGACCCGGTCGAACTCGACCTCCGTGCCCTCGGGTTCGGCGCGCCGGTCCGGGTCGGGGTCGGGCAGCGGCTCGGTGGCGAGGATCTCGCCGACGCGGTCCGCCGCCTTGCGGGCCTTGCGGATGTCCTCGAAGGAGTAGCCGAGGCCGAGCACCGGTCCGGTGAGTCCGAGTCCGAGGAGGGCGAAGGGCAGCAGATCCACCGCGCTCACCCAGTCCCGGGAGACGAACAGGGCGCCGAGGCCGAGGATCCAGAGCAGCAGGAAGACCGGGGAGAGGATCAGTTCGACGGTGGCGCCGATACGGAAGTGGCCGCGCACCCAGGTCAGGAAGAAGGAGGAGAGGTCGTCGGTGGCCTCGATGAAGCGGCGGTGCGCCTTCCGTCCGCGGCCGAAGGTCTTGACGACGGCGATCCCCTGGGCGAACTCCACCGACGCCGATCCCACCCGGGCGAGGGCCCGGTCGTACTCGGCGTAGGCGGCCCGCGCGGACTCGCTGCCCGTCATCCGGCCGTAGAGGAACAGCCCGGTGACGATCGGTACGAGGGTGACGAGGGTCAGCCGCCAGTCGGCGGCGAAGAGGTACGCGAGCGAGGCGACCGGCACGACGGTCGCACGGGTGACGTCGGTGATGGTGTGTCCGACGAGATGGTGCATCGCGGACACGTCGTCGTGGACGGACTTGCGGACCAGACCGGAGTTCCGCTCGGTGAACCAGCCCAGCGGGACCCGGCCCAGATGGGCGGCCAGCCGCCGGCGCAGCGCGAGGCTGAGGTCGTTGTCCGCGAGATGGGCGAGCGCCCCGGCGGCGAGGGTGAGCACGAGTCCGACGAGCATGGCGGCCGCGCCGACGCCCGCGACCAGCCAGGCGCGGTCGCGGTCGATCCCGCCGGGGCCGGTGTCGAGGAGCACCCGGCCCAGCTCGGCGACGGCGATGAAGGGGACCACGGAGGCGAGGGCCGCGAAGGCCTGGAGGACCACGGCGAGGACGAGGCGGGCCCGTACCGGCGCGAGCAGTTCGCCGAGACCGACGCCGGGCGGACCGGGGGGCGGCGCTGCTTCGGCGGCGGGCTCGGGCTCGGGCTTGAGCTTGCGCTCGGGGTCGGGCTCGGGCTCGGGCTTGAGCCTGCGCTCGGGCTCGGGCTCGCGCTCGGGCGGGGGCGGGGGCTCGGGCGGGGGCGGGGGCTCGGGCGGGGGCGGGGGCTCGGGCGGGGGGCCGGATTCGGGCGGCCGGTGGCCGTTCCGCTGTGGCTGATCGTCTGTGATGGGGAACATGCCGCCTCCGCGTGGTACGTATACGGTGTATACAAAAGTTAGGCTGCCCTTACTGGATTGGCTGTGTCAAGGGCTGAGGACCGAAGTTGTCCCACGGATTCCGTGCGGCGCGCGCGAGGGCGGTCCGGCCGGCCGCCCGGGCCGAGCGGGCGGGCGGGGGCGTCGGCGGGCCGCCGGGGGGCGCTACGGGGCGGCGGGAGCGACGGACGGGCGCGGTCGTCCAGGGGTGCCGTCGGCACCGACGGCGTTCTCGGGCGGGGCGGCGGCCTACCGGCGGAAGAGGGGAGGGAGCAGGCTCGGGGCAGGGCCTCTCGCGAGCCGTCGCGGCCCCGGGCGGGCGGTCGTCGCGGCGAGTCCGCGTGTGCGGCGGCGCCGGCCCTCGGTCACGCTGTCGGTCCTCGGTCAGCCCGAGCCGAGGACGCCGTCGAGGAGCCGTTCCAGATTGACCGTGAACCGCTCGCGGTCGCGGCTGCCCGGCGGACTGGCCGACGCCATCGCCGCGCACAGATGCGGATACCGCTCCGGGTCGACCTCGCGCATCGTGCGCCGGGCCTGGGTGTCCGAGTGGTCGGAGTGGGAGATCAGCACCTCGCCGAAGACGAAGCTGAAGAGCATGGCGTACGAGTCCCGGGCTCGCGCGCGGTCGACCCCGGCCTCGGCGAACGCCGCGAACACGGCCTCCATCACCGGCAGGACCCGCGTGCTCGTCAGCCCCTCCGTCGCCAGGACCTGGACGACCCAGGGATCGCGGCGGAAGGCGTCGTACATCGCGTGCATGACGGCGGTCAGCCGCTCCCGGGGCGTCCCCGCCCCGGTCGGCGGCCGGACGCCGTCCGCCACGACGTCCAGCATCCGGACCAACAGGTCCTCACGGTCCGCCACATGCCGGTAGAGGGCCATCGGCGAGACGCCGCACTCCTCGGCCAGCCGCCGCATGCTCACCGCCACCAGCCCCTCGGCGCGCACGATTCTCATCGCGGCGGCGACCACCGCGTCGGCGGAGAGGGACGCGGTGCGTCGGACACGGGACGAGTGCGCTGGCATACCGCCATTGTCCACAGCCCGCGACCGCGCGTCGGCCCCGAGGTCCGGACTCGCAGGCCCGGGCCCGCCCTCCGCGAGGTCCCGGGAGCCGCGGGCGTCCGCCGCGCCGCCCCACGGACCGGAGCAGTTCAGGACGTAACGGGAAAAGGGCCCCGGCGACGCGCACCGCGCGACGGAGCACCGAGCCGAAGCGACGGCTCCCCCGCCGCCAGGGGGCAGGGCACACGAGCCCGGCAGGATCCGAAGGAAACGGCCTAGGCCGGGAGCCCCCCGGGCGGGAACTTCGTCGGACGTATGACCTGGTCGAGATCGCGCAGCGTGCGCTCGGCCACATGACGGACCTCCGTGGGGACGTCCCCGAGTTCCGCGACGAGCCGGTCGTAGATCGGCGCTTCCTGCACGGTCGATCCGCCTCTTCCCTGGATGGTGTTACGCCCCCGTCGGCCGGAAGCGGCTACCGAGCCTACGGTGAGCGCCGCCGCCGTTCCCACCCGGGTCCGCCATGCGGACGACGGTGCCCCGGCGGCGGAGGGCCGGAGCATGCGCCAGGTCACGGAAGACGGGGCTCCATATATCACCTTTTCCGCCTACTTGCCGGGAGAGCGCTTTCTTGCTCATCATGTGGCTCTCAGGGTGATCCGACTCCTGTGTGCGTATTGGGGGGATACGCCGTGTCCCAGGGGAAGTTCTCCCGGTGGTGGGAGAAGAACGCGCAATGGGCCAAGCTCGTCCTTCCGGCGGCCGCGGCGCTCCCGGTGCTCGTCCTGGCGGGGTGGGAGGCGGCCCTGACGGTCTGTGCGCTGCTCCTCGCCTATCTCGCCCTGCCGGGAGTCCTCCCGGGGGCCCCGCCGACGCTCTCGCTCGCCGAGGCTCTGGCCAAGGAGCGGACCGGGACCGCCCTGCGGATCTGGAGCCGTGAGGCGAAGCTTCGCCATCTGGACTCCGCCACCCTGCTGGCGCTCCGGCTGACCAGCGGGGACACCCAGGTCGACCCGCTGCGGACCAGGGCCGGCGGCCCCGTGCCCGCCGGTCTGAGCGGCGAGGAGCTGGGGGCCTTCTACTACCGCGCCGCCCGGAGCGCGCCACGGCGGCTGCGCGCGGTCGTGGTGGGAGGGCCGGGCTCCGGCAAGACCACATCTGCCGCTGCTGCTGGGGGCGGAGCTGCCGGAGGGCGGCGGCGGCCTCAACGTCTTTCTGTCCATGCTCACCGGCGTCGGTCTCGCGACCGTCGGCTGCCGGGTGCTGGCCGCGCCGTTCTCCGAGCCGCTGAAGCCCACGGGCGTGAACTTCGCCGCGGGGACCAGCCTCAGGATCCTGCCCGCCGCCCTGCTGCGCGGCATACTGCCCGCCCTCGCCATCGGGGCGGGGGCCGGAGCGACCCTGGTGCTCCAGTTCTCGCCCCGGTACGGATCGGTGCTCGTCCAGGGCTTCGGCCTGGCGCTGGGCGTGCCCGTCGGCACGGTCGCGGGGCTGCTGTTCTGGTTCCGCCAGGACGAACCGCTGGGCCGCGCCGGATACGCCCGCGGCTCGCTCCGCAACGACCGGCGGGTCTTCCTCGGCTGCGTCCTCGGGGTGTGTCTGCTGTGCACGGCCGTGATGGCCGTGATCGATCTCGGCTTCGGCGTCGAGCTGGTGCGCCGGGACGACCGGCCCGCCGTGCCGCTGCGCGTCCACCACGGCACGCTCTTCGGACTGGCCGTCGGGCTGATCCTGGCGGCGTACTGCACGGCGAGCGTCCCCACCCTCGTCGCCCAGACCTGGCTCGCGCTGCGCGGGCGGCTGCCCTGGCGGGTCGGGACCTTCCTCGACGTCCTCCACGAGCGCCAGATCCTGCGCCAGACCGGCCGCGCCTATCGCGTACGCCACGAGGACCTGGCGCAACGGCTCACCGAACGGGCGGAGGAGTTCGACCGGCCGCGCCGGCCGCCGCCCGCCCGGTGTTCGGCGGGTTCACGACGGACGGCGTGACGGACGTACGGGCACGGGCACGGGTACGGGCTGTGAGCAGCGCGGACGTGGTCCGGGGCCGGCTGGAAGACGGGTGGCGGACACGGCTACGGGCGGGCGGGTGTCGGCCGGGCGGGTCCCTGGCGTAGTGTTTCGTGCTTGGGTTCTGGTCCGGGCAATGGGCCCGGTTGTTCTTCTGGGGGTTGGAAGCATGGTCGCTGGTCGTGTAGTGCGGTTCGACGCTGTGCGTGGTTATGGGTTCATCGCTCCCGAACACGGTGGGGAGGATGTCTTCCTGCACGTCAACGATGTGCGGATCCCCGAGCAGCAGTTGCGTCCCGGGGTCGCCGTCGAGTTCGAGGTCGAGGAGGGCGACCGGGGTCTCAAGGCCTCGGGCGTACGGCTGGCCGAGGGGGCTGTGGTGCCGCCCTCCCCCGTGACGGTCAGGCACGCGGACGGCGACGACTCGCTGTGCGACGTGCTGACCGCCGACGAGTACCTCCAGGAGGTCACGGAGGTCCTGCTGTCCTCCGCTCCCTCGCTCACGGGTGAGCAGATTCTCCAGGCCCGCCGCGGGCTGGTGCAGTTCGGCAAGAACCACGGCTGGTGCGAGGGCTGAGACCCCGTACGGGCCGAGCGCTCCGGCGCTCGCCACGGCACTCCGGCGCGCACGCCCGTGCGCGCCGGGGTCGCCCGCGCCCGCCGCGCGAGGCACTCCCGCGAGGCCCCGTCCCGGTCGTCGCACAAGCCTCGGCGTCGGGCACCATGTCCACCGGATGAGACGCGGGGAACAGCGACCGGGGGACGGTACGTCATATGCCCAGGACATCGGGATTCGACCAGCGCGCCGTCGCGGTGATCGAACTGCGGGGGACGCGGATCGAGTACGAGCTGTTCGAGGGCGCGCTCGCGGAAGCGGGCTGGGCCATCCTCGAAGAGCACGGCCGTACCGCTGACGGGATCGCCGACGGCCGGTGCGAGTACACCGTGGAGATACGTTTCCCGGGCAGCCCCCTCAACGCGGTCAGGGGAGCTCGCGAACGCGTCGAGGTCCTCGCCGACGCCCTGCTGCTGGACCTCAACGTCCTCGTCGTGGACCTCGTCGACCGGGATCCGGTCGACCTTCCCCGCTGGTTCGCCTACACCCGGCCCGGCGCGGTTTCCGGCGACGCGGACGCGGACCTGTCCCGGACCGAGCGCTGGGCGAGGAGCTGGTCCCTGTGGCGCGCCGAGAGGCTCGGCGCCCGGGACACCGGCCGGCTGCTCTCCGCGTCCTCCGCCGCCGACGCCGGGCGGCTCGCCGCGCGTCCGCTGCCGCACACCTCCGCGCCCCCGCCCGGCACCGCGGCCCGAGGCTCGCTGGGCACGGCGCGACCGGACGGAGCCGAAGGGCTGGGGCGGCGCCGCGAGACGAGCCGGATGCTCACCCGGGTCTTCGTCGCCGTGATCGTCGCCCTGTGGGTCGGCGCCCGGATCGCCGACCGGTACGACCAGGGCCCCGGCGCGTGGTGGGGGTTCGCCCTCGCGGGGCTCGCGGCGTTCTGGGCGGTGGCGGCGTCGACCCGGCGGGTGACTCCCGGGAAACCGCTCCGCGAGATCCTCGCGGTGAGCCTCGTCATCACCGCCGGGGCCGCCCTGGCCGGCGCGAACATCGTGCGCACCGAACCAGGCGCGGGCCAGGGCTCGCTCGTCATCGCCTGGGCCATGGTGGCCGGCGTGGTGTTCAACGGCATCCGGCTGCTGGTCCGCCAGTGGAGCTGGCAGCGCACCGCGCCCTGGCTGCTGCCGGCGCTGCTGCCCCTCTCCGTGGTCCTGCTGCCGCCGCTCGGCATCGGGCTGCACACCTTCTATCTCGACGCCTGGGGGCTCCATGTCGAGGACGTCGAGATCCCCAGGGCGCATCAGTTCGCCGCGTCCCTGAAACTCATGGCCTGCACGAGCCTGTGGTTCGCGGTGCCGGCCCTCCTCGGGTATATGAAGCATCTGCATCTGTATGTGAAGGACCGCTGGCTGGGGAATCTGCTGCTGCTCGCCGCCAGCCTGGCACTGCTGTTCCACGGGGTGTTCAATCTGGGCGTCCTCGCCGCGAGCCGGGCCGGCGAGGAGGCGGTGGCCGCCGCGGCGAAGGGGCGCGCGCCGTCGGCCTACTTCGGGGTGGAGCCCGAATGGGTGTGCGTCCGCCCGGTCGGCAAGGCCGCGGACATCCCGGTGGACGGGGGCGAGCTGCTGCCCCACCGTCCGTACCTGCGGATCGGCGACGCGGGCGGTACGGCGGTGCTGTGGGACGCCGGGGAGAAGCAGGCGCTCAAGGCGCCCCTGGACAAGCTCCGTCTTCTGCCCGCCGACGCCCGCCCGGCCTCGTGCCGACCGCCGCGCTGAGATCTGCCGGCCGACGGCCCGCGCCCACCGTCACGCCGTCACGGCGACACGCCGTGTCGCCGTGTCGCCGTGTCGCCGTCGCGGCGTCCTGGTGCGCGGATCGCGTCGCTCAGGTGAGAACGTGCGACCAGAAGCGGGCCTTGTAGAACCTCGCGCCGCTGCGGACCGAGTCGGCGCGGCCGGAGAAGCCGATCGTGTCGCTCCACCACTCGTTCGCGCTCGGGGCGTCCTGCCAGAAGCCCGTTCCGTCGGGGAGCCTGCTGTACGACTTGGTGAACAGCCAGTCGTGGACGCGGGCGGGAGGGGCGAAGCTCCATGTCCCGGCCGCGGCATCGCGCAGGAGCGTGGTCTCCCATATGCCACGACCGGGGTTGCCGCTGTCTCCGCCCACCGTGTAGAAGATCTTGTCGGAGGAGTAGTCGGGCTGGACGTCGTGGCCCACGCCCGTCAACGCCAGCGAGGCCGCGAGCGCGAGGCCGGTGATGATGCCCGCGCTGTTCAGCACCAGCCGGTAGGCGCGGAGTTCGTCCTTGCCGATCGCCACCAACAGCTCGTGGACATCGTCCCACCACACCCCGTGGGCGCCGGGGAAGCCGACGCTGATGCTGTCGGCGAACGAGGTGGGCGGCACACCGCCGCGCACACTCGGCACGAACACATTGATGCCGCCGCCGTTCTGCCAGTCCCCGTTGGTGTTGCCGTAGACCCGGGCCCGGGAGGACGCGGTGACGATCGCGCCGTGCCCGTCTATCCGCTCTATCGAATGCGGATTCCCCGGAACGACCGCGGACCAGACGATCGTCTTGTCGCTCTCCCGGATCATCGCCGCGCGGCCGCCGAGGACCGAGGTCCCCGACGAGGTGCAGGCCAGCACGTCGTCCCACTTGGCGGTGAGACGGCGCTTGACGTCGGACAGCCGGTACCAGGAGGAGGTGTTGGCGTTGGACGGGGCGGTCCAGTACCAGTCGGGCGTTCCGTTCCAGTTCGCCGTACCGTTGCTGAAGCGCTGGATCTGGTTGGCGGTCTGCTCGACCGTCACGATCAGGTAGTTCGTGGCGGCTGTCGCCGGCCGGGCCGTGACCGCGCCTCCCACGGCCGCCAGACCGGCGGCCGCCGCGCCCCGCAGCAGCATTCTTCTGCGCATCTTCCCTGCCTCTGGATCTTGGGGATGGAATGACGCACCCTGCCACGGTCCGAACCGGAACGACAGACTTGTCCCTGGTGCCGTGATGGGTTGTCCGGAGGGGCGGGAGCGCCCGCCCCTCCGGGGCCGGGTGTTGGTCAGACGGCCGCCGACGGGGCCGCGGGTCTCGGCGGCGCGAGGCGTCCGGTGCGGTGCAGGACGTGGAGGGCCGCCGCGCAGACGAGGCCGAGGGCGAGGAGCGCCAGCCAGGGCAGGGCGGACATCCCGGCGGCGCGGGCCGTGTCCAGCGCGGCCCCGGTGAGCAGGTTCCCGAGAGTGATCCCGACGCCGCAGACGGTGTTGTACAGCCCGTAGTGGGTGGCCACCAGCCGCTCCCCGGAGAGCCGGACGATGGTGTCCATCTCGAAGGGGTAGGCGATCATCGTGCCGAGGGCGAGCAGCAGGGCGGAGAGCGCGGGCGGCCCCGCGGCCAGCAGCCACAGCCCGGCTCCGCCGCGGGGCGTCGGCGCCGCCGTCGCCGCGAGCAGGGGTACGAAGGCCGCTCCCATGGTCAGCAGCCCCCAGGTGAGCGCGCGCCCCGGGGCCATCCGGGCCTTGCACCAGGCGGTGACCCTCGTCTGGAGGACGATCGTGCTCAGCCCCGACACGGCGAAGAGCACCGCCACCGCGGCCGTGCCGAACCGGCCCTCGCCGCCGAGTCGCCGTACCTCCAGCGGGAGCGCGAGATAGACCTGAAAGGTCATCACATACGAGCCGACCATGGCGAGGGAGAAGAGGACGAAGGGCCGGTTGGCCAGGATGCCGCGCCACTGGGCGAGCACGCTCGCGCGCGGTCCGTCCTCCCGGGCCCCGCCGTCGCCTCGGCGGGCGG
This sequence comes from Streptomyces sp. NPDC014894, assembly GCF_043080985.1. Taxonomy (NCBI): domain Bacteria; kingdom Bacillati; phylum Actinomycetota; class Actinomycetes; order Kitasatosporales; family Streptomycetaceae; genus Streptomyces; species Streptomyces sp. NPDC014894. The sequence goes on along the minus strand of NZ_JBIBWD010000002.1, from coordinate 238,978 downwards.
GCAGCGCCCGGATCTGTACGAGGCTCAGCACGGCGAAGATTCCCGCGGCGGTCAGACAGGTGACGCGGAAGTCGACGCCGGTCAGCACCATCCCGACCAGCGGGCCCAGCAGGATGCCGGCCTGGTAGAAGACGTTGAAGAGGGCGAAGGCCTCGACCCTGCGCTCCCCCGCGTCCGCCGCCAGACAGGCCCGGGTGGCCGGATTGAACAGGGCTCCGGCCAGCCCGGTCGCGGCGGAGGCGGCGATCAGCGCGGGTACGGACTCCACCAGTCCGAGGGTCGCGAAGCCGACGACGCGCAGCGCCATTCCGGCGATGATCATCGGCTTGTAGCCGTAGCGGTCGGCCAGTGTTCCGCCGACCAGGAACATCCCCTGCTGACTGAAGTTGCGCACCCCGAGGATCAGTCCGACCAGCCAGCCGGCGAGTCCGAGCGGACCGGCGAGGTGGGTGGCCAGATAGGGCATGAGCATGTAGAAGCCCAGATTGATGGTGAACTGATTCACCATCAGCAGCCGGACGCTCCGGTCGTAGGTGCGGACCTGTGCGATGACGCCCTTCACCGGGTCCGGCCCTCGGCAGCGGTCGCGGACGCGTCGCTCGCGTCCCCGGCGGGCGCGGGCGCGGACTCGGACTCGGCGTCTACGGATTCGGGCTCGTCTACGGATTCGGACGCGGCGGGTACGGACTCGGGGTCGGCGGTCGGGTCCGCGGTCGGGTCCGCGGTGGGGTCTCCGGTCGCGTCCGCCGCTTCGGAGCGCGCGGCCCGGGCCGGGAGCGCGAGCGGATCGCGTACGGCGGCGCACCTGGTCCAGCGGGTGACCTCCTTCTCGTCGAGACGGCCGATCACCTCGGGTTCCGGGGCCGGGGGCGAGTCGAGGAGGCCGTGGGCCGCGCAGTAGTCGTCGTCGTAGACCGTGCCGAGGTAGCGCTGCGGTCCGTCGGGGAAGACGGCGGCGATCCGGGTCTCCCTGGGCAGGGCGCGGGCCAGCCAGCCGGCCACGAGGGCGACCGCGCCGACGCTCCATCCGCCGGTGGCGTAGTGGGAGGCCGCGAGTCGGCGGCAGGCCCACACGGCCTCGGCGGGGGCGACCCAGTGGACTTCGGAGAAGCTGTCGTAGGCGACGTTGCGGGGGTGGATACTGGAGCCGAGTCCGCGCATCAGCCGGGTGCGGGCGGGCTGGCCGAAGATGGTGGAGCCGATGGTGTCCACACCCACCAGGGTCAGATCGGGGTAGAGCTTGCTGAGCACGCGGGAGATCCCGGCGGAGTGTCCCCCGGTGCCGACGCTGCACACGAGCACGTCGATGTGACCCATTTCGGCGGCGAGTTCGAGCGCCAGAGGCGTGTAGGCGCTGATGTTGTCGGGGTTGTTGTACTGGTCGGGGCACCAGGAGTCCGGGTGCTGTTCCATGAGCCGGGTGACGCGGTCGCGGCGGGCCTGCTGCCAGCCGCCGGTGGGGTGCGGTTCGGAGACGACGTTGACCCGGGCTCCGTAGGCGGTCAGCAGCCGGGTCATGGAGTTCTCCAGCCCCGGGTCGGTGACCAGGGTGACCGGGTGGCCGTGGACCATTCCGGCGAGGGCGAGGCCCAGGCCGAGGGTGCCGCTGGTGGACTCGATGATCCTGGCTCCGGGCTTCAGCTCGCCGCGCGCCCGGGCGCGTTCGACCATGTGCAGTCCGGGACGGTCCTTGATGCCACCGGGGTTGAAGCCCTCCAGCTTGGCCCAGAAGCCTCGCCCGGCCGGGGCGAGGGGCTCGGAGATCCGCAGCAGCGGGGTGTTGCCGACCAGCCCGGACAGGGCGGATCCGGCGGGAGGAGTCATGTCGGTGATCGAGGAATGCATGGTTTCGCTCTCGTTCGGTGATGCGCGTCGGGTACTCGCTCGCGTCGTATGCCGTGATCAGGGGCAGGGATGTCCCGGGCCCCGGGTTCTCGGCGTACGGCAGCCGCTGAGGGGCTGCGGGCGGGGAGTGGTTTAGACGCGCCACCGGCAGACGCTGGTGAGCGTCGAGCGGCCGGACCGGTCGGTGAGCGGTCTGCCGGACCGCTGGTGGAGGGCGGTGGCCGTCGCCGCCGGGGGGCGGTCGGCGAGGGCGAGGGGCGAGGCGGCTTCCGCGCCGGGGACGGGCTGGGCCTCGCTCAGGATCTGCGGAAGGGCCTCGGGGGCGGAGCAGTCGGAGCCGCCGTGATGCGCGGGGTGCCCGGAGTCGCCCGGAGCGCCGTGGCGGCCGAGTTCGGCGGCCGGGGTCACCGACGAGACATGCTCGTGGTGGCCGCTGACGGCGGGAGTGGAGCAGTGGAGTGTCGCGAGCAGGAGCCCGCTCAGTACACAGGCGATTAATCGTCCCGGACGGGCCGGGAACCGGAAGCGGTGGCATCCGGGGAATCGGCGGCGCATATGCCCTTCCTGCGGCAGTCGTTTCCCCGTCCTGGACGGCGAAAGGGGCTGCGGTGGTTCAGCGAATGGGAAGGCAGGGCGATATACACCTGCCCGCCGAAAAGGGACATGGAGGAATGGACGCCGAAAGGCTGAAATCGTTCCGGGCGCGGGCGCACAAGGGCGAGCGGGCGGATTCGGAACAGTCTTACGGACGCACGCGGGGCCTATGTCCGAAGGACGACTGACGACGCTCTGGCGCATTCCGGCGAGGGAACGGCCGGCGTCGCCCCGGGCGGGGCGGACGGGCAGGGATCCTTCTGGCCCGTGATCCGTGTCTCCGCCCAGGAGAACGGGCACGGTGCTTCCGCCACCACGGCCTGTCGCGGCGGTCCGGGTGCGCATCCGTGCACGGGATGGGCCGGTTCGTGACCGACGGCGTGCGCCGCTCGCACCGCCGCGCCGGACTCTTCGGCGTTCATGGACAGTACGGCCGTTCGGGAAACCGCCGCGTTCGTCGCGGAATCCTTCGCGGTGACGCCGTGCGGCAGAAAGAGCCCGATGAGCAGAACGGACAGGGCGGCCAGACAGAACAGCCGCGCCGAGCGGCGGAGCTTTCGTGGATGGCGACCGGACCGGACCGTGATCATGCCGTGATCCTAGCGCGCCTTCCGCTTGAGGAGGAAATCGGGACTTCGCCCGGCTCACCGACAACTCCCTTGCGGCGAGGGGAGATTCAGCCTGTCGCGGCATTCGGCCGGGAAGTGCGCGGAAAGGCTCCTGGCGCGACCCGCTTTACAGCCGGGCGCCCGCAAGCGATGCGATTCTCCACACGGCACGACACGGCACGACACGAGACGCCACGGCCACCGCGCGACGCCGGCCCTCCTCCGCCGGACCGCACCGAACCGTTAACCACCTTAGTAGACAGCGGGGCGGGGTGCGCACCTCAGAGCCTCCCCGCACCCTCGGCCAGCGGGAACGCGCCAGTATGCGAATGGATTCGGCCATAGACCCGGACGAACGCCCACCCATCGACTGCGACAAGGCCCCGAGTATCGGTCAACTACCCGCCGAACAAGGCGACTTGCATACCCCCCTGAGGTATTTGACACCGTCGCGGACAGCGAGCTAGCCTCCCGTCAAGTCGATACCCCACCGGGGTATCTGAGAGAGGGGAAACAGCGATGAGCGAGACCAACTGGCACCTCAAGGGCGAGTGGTTCGACGTGTGCAGCTGCTCGATGCCCTGTCCCTGCACGTTCGCGCAGGCTCCGACGGACGGCGGCTGTCTGTTCACGCTCGTGTGGCAGATCCACGAGGGGCACTACGGGGATGTGCGCCTGGACGGCCTGGGCGTGGTGGCGCTCGGCGAGTTCGCCGGGAACATGTGGGTGAACGACCCTGACGCCACGATGGCCGCGATGTTCTACATCGACGCGAAGGGGACGCAGGAGCAGCGGGACGCCCTGGAGGAGATCTTCCGCGGCAACGCCGGAGGCTGGCCCGGCACCTTCGGTTCGCTGATCAGCGATGTGCGCGGGGTGGAGTACGCCCCGATCACCTTCGAGGCCGCGCCGGATCTCGCGCACTGGGGCGCGACCGTGTCCGACAAGGTGAGCGTGGGGGCCACGGCGCTGACCGGCCCGACCGCGGACCCGAATCGCCGGGTGCAGCTGATCAACGCACCGGGGTCGGAGGTGGGCCCCGGCCAGGTCGCGACCTGGGGTGTGGTGAGCGCGGACCGCGCCGAGGGCTTCGACTTCTCCCGCGAGTACCGGGGCGGTTCCAGCAAGCACTTCCCCTTCGACTGGCGGCCCGAGGCGTCTCCGACCGAGGCGTCACCGACCGAGGCATGACCCACCGGGCCGCGACCGACCGAGGCGTACCCACCGGGCCCTGACCGACCGGACCGCGCACAGCCGATCCGCGAACAGCCGATCCGCGACCGGCCGACCGACCCCGCCGGCCCCCGCCGCGTGAGCGAACGGCCCGTCGTACGACCTCCTCCGCGCCCCGGCCCCCGCCCCCCGCCCGGCGGGTGCCGGGGCCCGGTTCACAGCCGTACGACGAGCTTCCCCGGGTGTCTGCCCTCCTCCATGTCGCGGTGCGCGTCCCTGATCCGGTCCAGGGGGTAGACGTGGACGGGTCCCGCGGAGAACTCGCCGGTGGCGATGCGGTCCAGATAGTGCTGGAGCGTCTCGGCGGGCAGATCGGCGGAGGCTCCGCCGTAGGCGGACAGCCGCACTCCCCGGGGGAGATAGTCGATCGGGTAGAAGTCGGGGACGGTCCACTGGTTGGAGAGCATCCCGGTGAAGCAGACGGTGCCCTGGTCGCGGGTGGCGGCCAGGGTGTCGGGGAGCGTGGGCGTGCCGACCAGTTCGAGCCCGGCGTCCACTCCCTCCGGGAGGATCTCGCGCACCGAGGGGGCGACCTCGCCGTCGTCGACCAGTGGATGGTCCACGCCGTGGTCGGCCAGCATCCGGACCCGGTCCGGACTGCGCGTGGTCGCGAACACCGTCGCGCCCAGGTCCTTGGCGAGCGCCGTCGTCGCCAGCCCGAGCGCCGAGGTCCCGCCGCGGATCAGCAGTGTCTGCCCCGCCCGGAGCCCCAGGCCGGTGGTGAGCGATCCATAGGCGGTCTGGAGGGTCTCGGGCAGCGCCCCCACCGTCTCCCAGGGCAGTTCCGAGGCGAAGGGGACGACCTGGGAGCGCGGCACGACCGTGTACTCGGCATAGCCGCCGTCGAAGGTACGGCCCATGCCGCCGACCATGGTGACCACCTGCTGGCCCGGCCGGAGCACCCCGTCCGGGTCGGCGTCCACCGTCCCGGTCGCCTCGATGCCCAGCACCCGGGGGAAGGTCACCCCCTCGGCGAGACCGAGCCGGGTGTGCAGCTCGGACCGGTTGAGACCGAACGCCTCCACCTTGATCCGCACCCAGCCCGGCTCCGGCTCGGGCACCGGGAGCACCCGCAGCTCCAGATGGTCCACCGGTCCCGGCTCCTCCAGAACGACGGCGCGCATGGTCTTCCCCACAGGGCCTCCTCGTGATCTCCGCCGGCCATCGTGGCGCACCGCCGCCCGAACGCGCCGGAACTCCGTCGCCCGCCGCCCGGACTCGGCACCAATGGCGGCATCCAGGCCCCGTCGCCGACCGCCCGGGGCCGCCGCGGGACCGGGCCCGTCGCGCGACGGCCGGCACCCGGATCGGCGGAGACACCGGGCCGGATTCGGCTCCCCAACCGGATCAAGACGACCGGGGCGCCGGATGCGTTCGCCTCGATCGGCGATACGCCCGGAACCCGTCTCCCCACCGGCTGCTTCCAGCCATGATCGAACTTCCGGTCAACCTCGGACGTCTCAATTCCACTTCTCCCGGGATGAGCGAGGCCGTATCTGCTCGCTCACACCCCCAGGAGGTTTTGTGTTCAACAGACATCAGCGCGCCGGGGTCGCCGCGCTCACCGCCGCGGTCTCGCTGGCGCTGGTCGCCGGAATGACCGGGGCGGGGTCCGCCACCGCCTCCCCGCCGCCGCCCGGCGGGAGCGCCGCGGAGGCCGGGCCGGTGTCCGCCGGGGCCGAGTGGGTCACGCTGATCACCGGCGACCGGGTCCGGGTCGACGGCAGGGGCAGGATCGTCGGATTCGACCCGGCCAAGGGGCGCGAGAGCGTTCCCGTGCAGACCTACACCGACCGCGGTCACACCCACGCGGTGCCCCATGACGCGCGCGGGCTGATCGCCGACGGCAGGCTGGACCGGCGGCTGTTCGACGTCACCGAGCTGAGCCGGCCGGAGAGCCGGAAGGCGTACCGCGACGGGCTGCGGCTGATCGTGGCGTACGGCGGGGCCTCGGGCGCAGGCGCCCGCGAGGCCGTCCGGGCCGCGGGCGACACCGAGCCGGAGCGGCCGCTGAGGACGCTCAACGCGGACGCGGTCACCGCGACTCCCGGGCTGTGGAAGACCCTGACCAGGGGCACGGACAGCGCGGCGCGCGCCACGGCGTCCGGGATCAGCCGGATCTGGCTGGACGGCATCCGCAAGGCCGCGCTGGAGAAGAGCACCGGCCAGATCGGCGCTCCCCAGGCGTGGCGGTCCGGGTACGAGGGCAAGGGGGTGCGGATCGCCGTCCTCGACACGGGCGTCGACGCCGAGCACCCCGATCTGAAGGGCCGGGTGGTCGCGTCCCGGAACTTCAGCGCGTCCCCGGACGCCGTGGACCGGCAGGGCCACGGCACCCATGTGGCCTCCACGGCCGCGGGCAGCGGAGCCCGGTCGGACGGGACCCACCGGGGCGTCGCGCCGCAGGCCGGGATCATCAGCGGCAAGGTGCTGGACGACGACGGGTACGGCAGCGACTCCGAGACCGTCGCCGGCATCGAGTGGGCGGTGGCTCAGGGGGCGGACATCGTCAATCTCAGCCTCGGCAGCCGGGATCATCCGGGGATCGACCCCGTGGAGGCCCAGGTCGACAAGATGACGGCCGACAAGGGGGTGCTCTTCGCGGTGGCGGCGGGGAACTCCGGCGGCAACGCGATCGGTTCGCCGGGCAGCGCGGACGGCGCCTTCACCGTCGGCGCCGTCGACCGCGCGGACAAGCTCGCGGACTTCTCCAGCACCGGCCCCCGGATCGGCGGCGGCATCAAGCCCGATGTGGCCGCGCCCGGTGTGGACATCTCCGCCGCCGCGGCCGCCGGCACCGAGACGCCGGGCGGCGTCCCGGGCTACTCCACGATGTCCGGTACGTCGATGGCCACCCCGCATGTCGCGGGCGCGGCGGCCCTGCTCAAGCAGCGCCACCCGGAGTGGAAGGCCGGGCAGCTGCGGAGCGCCCTCGCCTCGTCCGCCGTGGACACCGGACACACACCGTATGAGCAGGGCGCCGGCCGTATCTCCGTCGACAGGGCGATGCAGCAGACGGTGTTCGCCGAGGAGGTCTCGCTCGACCTCGGCAAGCAGCTGTGGCCGCACACCGACAACGCCCCGGTCACCAAGAAGCTCACCTACCGCAACAGCGGTACGGCGGACATCACCCTCGATCTGACCGTCACCGGACACGCCCCGGGGAACAAGCCGGCCCCGGCCGGATTCTTCACCACCGGCGCGGACCGGGTCACCGTTCCGGCCGGGGGCTCCGCGACGGTCGACGTCACCGCGGACACCCGGATCGGCGGGGGCGACGACGGTCACTTCACGGCCTCCGTCATCGCCTCCGGGGAGGGCCAGACCGTCCGCAGCACCGTCGCGATCGAGCGCGAAGCCGAGTCGTACGACGTCACGCTGAAGCACATCGGGCCGGACGGCAGGCCGAGCACGAAGTTCGAGACGGCGCTGATATCGAGGACGGTGCCCGGTCTCGGGCACATCGTGGACTCCGCCGACGGCGATGTCACGGTCCGGATCCCCAAGGGCGAGTATGTGCTCAACGCCGACGCCCGGGACGATCCGGCGGACTTCTCCAAGGGGCGCGACGTCCTGGTCCAGCCCCGGCTGACGGTCGACAGGGCGCGGACGATCACGCTCGACGCCCGCACGGCGAAGCCGGTGCGGCCCACCGTGCCCGACCCGAAGGCCGTCTTCACCTTCGGAGTCGCGGAGTTCGCCTGGTCCGCGCCGGACGGCGGATCCATCGGCGGGTTCTACCCGATGTTCGCGCTGGACACCGTACGCATCGGTCACCTCGGCCCGCAGATCACCGACGGGTCCCTGAACCAGACCTGGACCGGGAGCTGGCGCGGGAAGTCCGGCGCCGAGTACAAGATCGCCACCGGCGGTCCGGTGAAGCGCATTCCCACCGGCTACACGCGCGCCTTCAAGTCCGCGGAGTTCGCGGCGGTGAAGGTCGGCCTCGGCGCCTCGGCCGAGGGCAAGCGGGGCGCCCTGGAGGCCAACGCGCTCATCGGGGACACCGTGTGGGGAGTGAGCGGCTTCGGCGCCGCACGGCCGCTGCCCGACACCCGCACCCTGCACGTCCTCGCGGACGGCAGGGCGAAGTGGGGCTTCTCCTTCGGCCAGGTCGTGGGCGAGCACCCGGACGGCTACGACGCCGACGCGACGCTGGACTCCGCGCCCAGGAGCTATCGGGCGGGCAAGACGTACCGGGAGACCTTCAACACCGCGGTCTTCGGTCCCATGCTCGGCCGGAACGCGGGCTCCGCGCGCCTCGGCGATCGGCTGTACACCCGCATGCCGTTCTTCTCGGACGGCAGCGGGAACGCCGGATCGTCCGACGTCACCTCCGCCACGACGACGCTGTACCGGAACGGGACGAAGATCGCCGAGAACGCCGACGCGCTGACCGGCAGGGAGCCGCTGGCGATCGGCCGGGACGCGGGTGAGTTCCGGCTCGCCGCGTCGGTCGCGCGGAGCGCCGCGACGGCTCGGGTGAGCACCCGGATCGACGCCGAGTGGACCTTCCGCGCGGACGCGGCCCCCACGGACGACGAGGTGCTGATGCCCCTGTCGACCGTGCGCTTCTCCGGCGCCGGGGTCGGCCCGGACAGCACCGCTCCGGCGGGCGCGACCCAGACCGTTCCGCTCCGGATCGACGGCGCGGCGGCCGGGGGCAATGTCAAGGCCCTGACCGCGCACGCCTCCTACGACGGCGGCAGGACCTGGCGGAAGCTCACGGTGACCGAGAACAAGGTCACCGTGAAGAATCCGGCCAGGGGCAAGTCGATCGCGCTGCGCGCCCAGGTGACCGACAAGCAGGGCGGCGGCGCCGAGGTGACCGTGTACGACGCCTTCTTCGGCAAGTAGGCACCACCGCCCCGGCGGGCCGCACGATCGCGGCGGCCCGGCGGATCGTCTTCCCGTGGGCGCTCCGCCGGGCCGTCCGTCCCCTGTGGCGGCCCCGCCCTCCGCGAAGGCCCTGACCGGCCTCGCGGCCGCCGTCTCCCGCCCTCCGTCCCTGTCTCCCGCCCGGCCGGCTTCCGCCGTCCCCGGGCCGCCATTCGCATGATCGTCCACATGCTGGACAGTGCTGTCCAGCATGTGCGCGACCCGTCGTGCGAGGCCCCTGCCCCGGGCGGGGCGCGGGCCGCCCGCCGATCCGGACGTCCGGATCCGGAAACCGGAGCGGGCAGACACTTGCGGTGGAGATTAGGCAAGCCTTACCGTACTCACTCACACCCCTCAGGGCTCGACCGTCACACCGGTCCGCCCGCGGCGAGCGCTTCACCGACGCAGCCTGGCCGTCCGCTGCCCGGATTCTCGCTGACAGGACCCACGTGAACCATTCCCCCTTCGGGCTCCACAGCCCTGCCCGCGACCACAGCGACTGCGGCGTCGGCTTCATCACCCGTCTCGACGGGACGCCGAGCCACGAGGTCGTCCGCAAGGGCGACGAGGCCCTCCGCGCCATCCCGCACCGCGGCGGCAAATCGGCCGAGGGCGTCGGCGACGGCGCGGGTGTGAGCGTCGATCTGTCGGTGGAGTTCTTCGGCGCGATCACCGGCGAGGAGCTGCGCGCGGGGCGCTTCGGCGTCGCGAACTGCTTCGTGCCGACCGACGCCGGCCGCCGCGACGGCGCGGTGGAGCTGGTCGGCCGGAGCATCGCCGAGCAGGGGTTCGAGGTCCTGCTGGTCCGCGAGGTCCCGGTGGATCACAGCGTCACCAACCCCGCGGCCGACCGGTACCAGCTGCCCATCGTGCAGTGGGTGTTCCGCGCGCCCGGGAGCTGGGAGCGCGACGAGGTCGACGCGGCCGCCAACCGCGCGCTGCTCGCCGTCGAGGCGGTCGCCTACGCCGACGGCGCGTACGCCGGGCTGTACCCGCTCTCCCTGAGCGCGCGGACCCAGGTGCTCAAGGGACGGCTCAACTCCGCCGAGGTCATCGGGTACTTCCGCGATCTGGGCGATCCCCGGCACTCCGTCCGCTCGCTGTACTTCCACACCCGCTTCTCCACGAACACCGAGCCGCACCCGACCATGGCGCAGCCGTTCCGCCTCATGGCGCACAACGGCGAGCTGAACACCGACCGCAAGAACCGGCTGTCCGACGAGGCCCTCGCCCGCGCGCGCACCCGCAGCATCGTGCGCCCGCCGGGCCAGTCGGACTCCAGCCGGCTCGACCAGACCCTGCAGAGCCGGGTGTTCGACGACGGTCTCGACATCGTTGAGGCGGTCGTCTCGCTCATGCCGCCGGCGTGGGAGAACGACCGCACGCTGCCCGGCGCGGTGCGGGACATGCTGGAGTACTTCTCGCTGTACGAGGAGAAGAACGACGGCCCGGCCGCCGTGATCTTCAGCGACGGGGACGTCATCGGCGCCCGGCTGGACCGGCTCGGTCTGCGCCCGCTGCGCACCGTCGAGACCGCCGACTACCTCATGGTGGCGTCCGAGGCGGGCCAGGTCGCGTTCCCCGACGACGAGGTCGTGCACCGGGGCCGTATCGAGGCCGGCGGCATGCTCGTCGTCGACCACCGCACCGGCCGCCGGATGCGCACCCGCGAGGTGCTCGACGCCCTCGCCGAGCGCCGCCCGTACTCCGAGCTGCTCACCGAGGCCCGGGTGAACCTCGACGATCTGCCGGCCCCCGGCTACGAGCGCGGCACGACGACGCTCGGGTACGACGGCGACCTCAGCCTCGCCGGGCGGTACGTGGCGTACTCGCTGAACCAGGAGAGCTTCCGTTTCATGCTCGACCCGATGCTCGCCAACGGGTCGGAGCGGATCTCGGCGATGGGGTACGGCAACGCCATCAACGCGCTCAGCGACACCGAGGGCGGCATGGCGAAGTACTTCTCGCAGCGCTTCGCCCAGGTGACGAATCCGCCGCTCGACAGCATCCGCGAGGCCGACGGCATGAGCATGCGGGTCGCGCTCGGCCCGAAGCCCGACGGCGCCGGGAGCACGGCGGGACGGCAGCTCGTGCTCTCCTCGCCCGTGCTCGGACACCTCGACATGGTCCGGCTGCGCGACCAGCGGATCGTGCCGCTGGAGCGGTTCGCCATGCTCTACGTCCCGGCGCCCGGCGACGAGACCGCCAACGCCGACGCGCTGCGGTCCGCGCTCGACGGGCTCTGCGACGACGTCGAGCGGTTCGCCGCGGACGGCGGCGGCATCGCGCTCCTCAGCGACCGGGCGATCTCGTCGACGCGCGCTCCGCTGCCGGTGATCCACGCCGTCGCGGCGGTGAACCAGCGCCTCATCGAGACCGGGCTGCGCCTGCGCGTCTCGATCGTGACGGAGAGCGGTCAGCTGGCCTCCTCGCACCATGTCGCGACCGCGCTCGGCTTCGGCGCCTCGGCGGTCTACAGCCTCAGCGCGCGGCTGCGCGCCGAGGAGAAGCACCCCAGCGCGCCCGCGCCCGCGGGCGAGGTCACCGAGACCGACCGGGCGCTGGCGCGGTTCCGCAAGGCGGCGGAGAAGTCCCTCGCGAAGACGATGGGCCGGGTGGGGCTGTGCACCGCCGAGAGCTACATCGGCGGCGAGTTCTTCGAGCCGAACTACCTCGACACCCGCGACGACGTGTTCGCGCGGATCTTCCCGCACATGGACGCCCCGGTCGGCGGGGTCGGCTTCGCCCGGATCGCGCAGGCCGCGACGGAGTGGCACGAGCGGGCCCGTACGGTGGAGACCGAGCAGCAGATCCCGCTGCTCGGCCTGTTCAAGGAGCGGTCCGACGGCGCGGGGCACTCGTACGGCGTCTCGGCCGTGCGCGGCTTCGGCGACATGACCGAGGAGCGGCCGGAGTTCGGCCGGCCGGACGACTCGGACGCGCTCCGGCTGCTGACGCTCGGCCAGCTCGACGACGCGTTCGGCATCACGGACGCCGCGTACCGGAACACGGGGTACGACGCGCTCAGCGACGCCGAGATCGACGCGTTCCGGATCACGCCCGGGTACCGCGCCTTCCTGCGGACGACGCGCGAGGAGCGCCTCCGCCGCCCCTCCGCGCTCCGCGACGTGCTCGCGCTGCCCGCCGATGTCACCGGGCTGAGCACGCCGGAGGACTTCGCCCGTGAGCTGGGGCGGTTCTCCACCGGGGGCAACGCGAGCGTCACGGTTCGCGGTGTGGCCGCCTCCGTCTCCGCGTCGTCCTCGTCCGCGTCGTCGTCCTCGTCGGACGTCTCAGGAGACACGGGCGCCGGGCTGGACGGCGCGGTGACGGCCCGGCTGCGTCTGATCCCCCCGGGGCCGGACGGGGCCGAGCGGCACGCCGCGCTCGCCGGCGGACTCGCGCTCGCGCACCCCGGCGAGGTCGAGACGCTGGAGGCGGACGCCGGCGGTGTCGTCGTCGCCGCCGTCGGCGCCGCCGCGCGGCTGCTCACGCTGCTCACGAGCGCGCCCGAGAGCGTGCCGCTCGACGAGGTGCGTCCGGCGCACGAGATCACCCGCGCGCTCGCCTCCGGCGCGATGAGCCACGGCGCGCTCGTGGCGACCGCGCACGAGGCCGTCGCGCACGGCACGAACATGGTCGGCGCCCTGTCGAACAGCGGCGAGGGCGGCGAGCACCACTCCCGGTACGGCACGATCCGCGGGTCCCGGATCAAGCAGTTCGCGTCCGGCCGGTTCGGGATCTGGGCGGGCTATCTCGCCGACCCGATGCTCGAAGAGCTGGAGATCAAGATCGGCCAGGGCGCGAAGCCGGGCGAGGGCGGTCAGCTGCCCGCGCCGAAGGTCACCGTCGACATCGCGGCGGCGCGCGGCGGCACCCCGGGCATCGAGCTGATCTCCCCGCCGCCGCACCACGACACGTACTCGATCGAGGATCTCGCGCAGCTCATCCACGACTGCAAGGCCGCGCGGGTGCGGGTCGTCGTGAAGCTCGTGTCCTCCGAGGGCATCGGCACCATCGCGGTCGGCGTCGCCAAGGCCGGCGCGGACGTCATCAACGTCGCCGGAAACACCGGCGGCACCGGGGCCGCGGCCGTCACCAGCCTCAAGTACGCCGGCCGGTCGGCGGAGATCGGCGTCGCCGAGGTGCACCAGGCGCTCGTGGCGAACGGGCTCCGGCAGAAGGTCGTCCTGCGCTGTTCGGGCGCGCACCAGACCGGCGGCGATGTCGTCACCTCGGCCCTGCTCGGGGCCGACAGCTTCGAGTTCGGCACCACCGCGCTCATGATGCTCGGCTGTGTCATGGCGAAGAGCTGCAATGTGAAGTGCCCCGCCGGGCTGACCACGAACGCCGAGGTCTTCGAGGGCGATCCGCGCGCGCTGGCGCAGTATCTGCTCAACATCGCGCACGACGTCCGGCAGATCCTCGCCCGTCTCGGTCTGCGGTCCCTGCGCGAGGCCCGGGGTCGCACGGATCTGCTCCAGCTGCTCGACCATCCCGCGAGCGTCGGACGTCTCGACGTCCGCCGGCTGCTCGCGCGCGTGCCCGAGAAGGTCGTCGCGGACCCGGAGTATCTGGAGAAGGACTTCACCACCGACGACGCGCTCATCGAGCGCGTCCGCGCCGCGCTGATCGAGCGGTGCGAGCCGGCCGTCCTGATCGAGGGCGTCCGCCTCGGCAACAGCGACAAGTCGGTCGGCGGGCAGCTCGGCATCGATGTGGAGCGGCTCCTCAACCACGAACTCGGCGCGCTCGACCTCGCCGGCGCGTCCGCGGTCGCGACCGACGACCGCGGCCGCCGCCGGCTCGTGGACGGGGCCGTCCGCATCCGCACCGCCGGGTCCGCCGGTCAGTCGTACGGCGTGTTCTGCAACGACGGCATCACGCTCGAACACACCGGCACCGCCAACGACGGCGTCGGCAAGAGCCAGAGCGGCGGCCGGATCGTCGTCCGCGCCCCGGGCGGCGGCAGCGCCGAGCGCGGCGGCAATGTGCTCGTCGGGAACTTCGCGCTGTTCGGCGCGACCGGCGGACGGACGTTCGTGGAGGGCGAGGCGGGCGACCGGTTCGCCGTGCGGAACTCCGGCGCGACCGCGGTCGTGGAGGGCGTCGGCGACTTCGGCTGCGAGTACATGACCGGCGGTTCGGTGCTCAATCTCGGCGGCTTCGGCAAGGGCCTCGGCAACGGCATGAGCGGCGGGTTCCTCTACCAGTACGACCCGTCGGGCGAGCTGCCCGGCCGGGTGAGCGCCGATTCCCTGCTCGTGTTCCCGGTGACCGACACCGCGCACGGCGCCTTCCACGAGCAGGCCGTCCGGCTGCTCCTGGAGTGGCACGTCGAGGCCACCGGATCCCGGCTCGCGACCCGGCTGCTGGAGGACTGGGAGAACGAGCGGCGGCATGTGTACTGCGGGATGCCCCGGGCGCTGCTGCTGTACCAGGACGCCTCCGAGATCCTCGCCGCGGCGACCCGGTCCGAGCTGCTCGACGAACTGGCGACCTCGATCGCGACGGACAAGCTCCGCGCCTTCAAGGTCGACTACCGCGACCGCCGCACCGTGCTCGGCGGCCGCGCCCCGGCCCTCGGCGACCAGGGCGGCGACGGCATGTTCTCGCTGCTGTCCTCGTACACGGTGCTCGGCGTCGCCCAGGAGCTGGCGCTCAAGCGGGTGCCCGGGGCCACGGGACTGGACGATCCCCGCATCGCCGAGGCGGTGCGGAATCTGGTGCTCACCGAGGACTTCCTCGTCAAGCAGCGCGTGGTGAAGTATCTGCGCGGCGCGCTGGACCGGTTCGACGACGACGAGCTGGCCACGCTCATCGCGATCAAGCGCCTCGACGACTACAAGCACGCGCTGAGGCAGCGGAACAACCTCAGCGTGGACGCTCCCGGCACCTACGGCTGGATCGTCCACCAGAACACGAAGAACGCCGGCCGGGTCCGGGCCGCCCGGTTCGACGAACTGCTCGCGACCGCCGCGCTCACCGACATCGCCGCCAACGCCGCCCGCCGCTCCCCGCAGGCCCCGACCGAGGCGGTGACCGCATGAAGCTCATGCCCCCGACCGGATCCCTCATCCTCGCCGACGCGCCGTTCTCCGCCGAACAGGAGTCCTGGCTGGCCGGCTTCATCGCGGGCATCGCGGCCGCCGAACGCCGGGAGACCGCCCCGGGCGACGCGCCCTCGGCGACGGTGGACGTGCTGTTCGGCACCCAGACCGGGACCGCCGAGTCCCTCGCCGACGAGGCCGTCGCCGGGGCCCGCGCCCGCGGCCTCGGCGGGACCGCCGCCGCACTCGACGCCGTCACGCCCGAGCAGCTCGCCGCCATGTCCCACCTCCTCGTCGTCGTCTCCACCTACGGCGAGGGCGAGATGCCCGACAACGCCGGGCTGTTCTGGGAGGCGCTCCAGTCGGAGGGCGCGCCCCGGCTGGAGGGTCTGCGCTACGCGGTCCTCGGGCTCGGCGACCGGGGGTACGACGACTTCTGCCAGGCCGCCAAGCTCATCGACACCCGCCTGGAGCAGCTCGGGGCGGTCCGGCTGCACGACCGCGTCGACTGCGACGTCGAGTTCGAGGAGCCCGCGGCGGCCTGGACCGCCGCGGTCCTGGAGCGTCTCGCCGCCGAGACCGGCGCGACGGGCGCGGGCGCGGCCCCGGCCCCCGCGGCCGGGGACACGGCCGGCGGAGCGGGCCCGGCCTCCCGGACCCGCTCCCCGTGGAACAGGCGCAATCCGTACCGCTCCCGGCTCGCGGTGAACCGGCTGCTGTCCTCGCCGGGCAGCGCGAAGGAGATCCGGCACTACGAGTTCGAGCTGGGCGACAGCGGCATCGCGTACACGGCCGGCGACGCGCTGGCCGTGATGCCGGTCAACGCCGAAGCGCTCGTCGGCGAACTCCTCCAGCACCTCGGCGCGAGCGGCGACGAGGACGTCGAGGGGCGGCCGCTCGCCGAGGTGCTGCGCACCGGGCGCGAGATCCGCACCCCGTCGAAGGAGCTGATCGCCGAGCTGGTCGAGCGTGCTCCGTCGAGCGAACTCGCCTCGGTCGTCGCCCGCGGCGACCGGTCCGACCTCGACTCCTGGCTCTGGAACCGGGATGTGCTCGATCTGCTCCGCGACGCCGGGCCGGCCGCGCCGGACCTCGACGCGCTGCTGCCGTTCCTCCGGCCGCTCCAGGCACGGCAGTACTCGATCTCCTCCAGCCCGCTCGCGCACCCGGACCGCGTACATCTCACGATCGCGTCCGTCCGGTACGACACCCCGCACCGCCGGTACGAGGGCGTCGCGTCGACGTATCTCGCGGACCGGGTCGGCGCGTACGCGGAGGGCGCGGCGGACTCGGCCGTCGGCGTCTATCTCCAGCCGAACGCTTCCTTCGGCGTCCCGGCGGACGACGACGCCCCCATGATCATGATCGGCCCCGGCACCGGCATCGCGCCCTTCCGCGGCTTCCTCCACGAGCGCGCCGCGCGGGGCGCCTCGGGGCGCAACTGGCTGTTCTTCGGCGATCAGCACCGCGCGAGCGATTTCGTGTACGAGGACGAGCTGGCCGAACTGGGCGAGCGGGGCGTGCTCACCCGACTCGACCTCGCCTTCTCGCGCGACCAGGCCGAGAAGGTCTATGTGCAGACCCGGATGCGCGAGCGTTCGCGCGAGCTGTACGGATGGCTGGAGGACGGCGCGCACGTGTACGTCTGCGGCGACGCCTCCCGGATGGCGAAGGACGTCGAGGCGGCGCTGCTGGGCGTCATCGCCGAGCAGCGCGGGCGCGGCGACGAGGATGCCGCCCGGTATCTGGCGGACCTGCGCCGGGCGAAGCGCTACGTACGGGATGTGTACTGAGCATGACGAATCACCATCCCGGGTCCCGGGACGCCGAAGGGCCGTGCGTGTTCGAGCAGCGCTGCGAGCGGCTGGGCCGCACCGTACGGCCCATCGACGCGCGGATGCCGGAACTCGCGCGCTGTCTGACGCTCTTCCAGTACGTCCAGGCGGTCACCGGCGGGCCGGTCGCACGGATCGACCAGGCCGGCAGCTACGCGGTCCCGAGTCTGCGCGGCGAGGCGTTCACCGTACGGCCGGGCTCGATCGCGCTGCGCATCGACGGCGACGCCCTCGTCTCGGCCGCGACCGTGCGGGACGAGCGGACCGGCTCGGTCGCCCTGCAGCTGTTCGGCGCGGACGGCCGGATCGTGCACCAGGGCCGGCTGCTCTCCGAGGGGGACCGGCTGCTGGTCGGACTCGCCCGCGCCGCCGACGCCGGGGGGCCTGCCGCCGGACCGCCCCCGGTCACCGGGTCGCCCTCCTGGGAGAACGGCGATCAGCTCGCGCAGCTCGACGCGGTCCTCGTGGACGGGGGGATCGCCCGGCGCGGGGCGTTCGACCGCTACCTCGGCGAGCACCGGGCGATCGACGTCGGCGTCGTGCCCGCGGTGCTGGAGCATGTCTGCTCCGCCGGGCTGCCGATCGGCGTCGCGGTGTTCGCCCCGGGGGCCATGCAGGCGTGCGGCGGCCGGGTGCACGTCACCGACCAGACGGTGGACGGGCGGGTGTTCGCGGCGATCGCGGAGAGTTCGGTGGAGATCGACCTCCGGGCGGTCCGCGCCTGCCATCTGGTGCGCTCCGCGGCCGCGCACGGCCCGACCTCGGCGATCGAACTGGACGACGGGGACGGGCGCTGCGTCGCGGTGATCACGCAGTTCGGCATCGTCGGGGAGGGTGTGCACACCGACTGGGAGCATCTCGCGGCCTCGCTGCCCGACGCCTAGGGTCCGACGCCTAGGGTCCGGGGGCGAGTGCCCGGGGGCGGGCGCGGAGACGATCCGCGCCCACTCCCCCGGCGCCGCGTGGGCGGAGCCGTGACGGTCCCGGCAGCTCCCGCCGGGGCGGGCCGGACCTTGGGTCAGAGCGGGTTGAGACGGGCCTTGAGCAAGCAGAACTCATTGCCCTCGGGGTCGGTCAGCACATGCCACTGCTCCTCCCCCGTCTGTCCGATGTCGGCCGGGCGCGCGCCGAGCTTCAGCAGGCGCTCCAGCTCGGCGGCCTGGTCGCGGTCGGTGGCGTTGACGTCGATGTGCAGCCGGGACTTGCCCTTCGCGGGCTCGTCCTGGCGAACGAGGACGATCGTCGGCTGCGCGCCGCCGAACCCTTCCCTGGGGCCGATCTCCACCGCTTCCTCGCCCTCGCGGTCGAGCACCACAAAGTCCAGGACCTCGCACCAGAACCGCGCCAGCGCCTCGGGGTCGTGGCAGCCGAGTACGAGTTCACTGATACGACACGCCATTGCACATCCTGCTCTCAGCCGGGGGTCCGCCGGGAAGGTCGCCGTCGAACGTCACGGGCTCCCCGGTGGAAACAACCTGGCGACCGTATCGGACGAGACGATCACGGGCGAATGATTTTCCGGGCCGAGCCGAGCCGAGCCGGGCCAGTCCGGGCCGAGCCAGTCCGGTCCCGTCCGGTCCGGGCGGTCCGTCACAGCGGCCGGATCCCCGGCGGCCGCGACCGCGCGCCGGCGGCCGCCCGGCGGACGTGCTCGATCCCTGCCGGCTTCGCCGCCGGTGCGGGCGCGGGGCGGAGGAAAGGGAGGAGCCCCCGGCGTCGGCCGGGGGCTCCTCCCTTTCAGTGGCGCTCTTCGACGTCAGACGAGTTCGAACTGCTTCTTCGGCTGCCGAGCCGGTGCGGGCTCCGCCTCCCACTTCTTGGCGGTCCGCATATAGAGGTGGATCACCGAGATCATCGACAGAATGACCAGCGGTCCGAACACCCACGGATAGTCGGCCATCTCCATCGACAGAAAGCGGTACGACAGCAGGAGCGCGGTGAAGACCACCGCGCCGTGGACGACCAGCAAGACGCCCGCGCGGTCCCAGCCTCGGTCGAGCGAGCGCAGCGCCGCCTCGATGGTGAGGGTGAACACCACGCCGGCGACGAGATCCACACCGTAGTGGTAGCCGAATCCCAGGGTCGCGGCGAGCGTGGCGATCAGCCAGAAGGTGCCCGCGAGCCGCAGGAGGCGCGGGGCCTTCCGGGAATGGATGAAGATCGCCACCGCCCATGCCGTGTGCAGGCTGGGCATGCAGTTGCGGGGAGTGATCTCGTCGAACGGCATGAGCTGTGGTGCGGTGATCTCCGGCGCGGTGTTCGGCCACAGATCGGCCACCGCCCACTGCCCGCCGTCGACGCCGTAGGCGAAGATCGGCCCGACCACCGGGAAGATCATGTAGATGCCCGGGCCGAGCAGGCCGATGACCAGGAAGGTGCGCACCAGATGGTGGCCCGGGAAGCGGCCCTCGGCGGCGACGTTGCGCAGCTGGTAGACCGCGAAGACGACCGCGGCGACCGCGAGCTTGACGTAGACCCAGTCGAGGACATGGGCGCCGACCGGGCCGGTGGCGTCGACCATCCGGCCCACCAGCCACGAGGGGTTGCCCAGCGCCTGGTCGGCGGTCAGGACGTACTGGTCGAGGACCTCGGGGCGGGTCTTGGAGGTGATCAGCAGCCAGGTGTCGCCGGTCTTGCGGCCCGCCACCAGCAGCAGGCCCAGCGCGACGCCCTTGAGCAGGAGCACCCGTTCCGGGCCCTTGCGGTGCGTCACCGCGATGACCGCGCAGCCGAGGATCACCCACAACGGGCCGTTGCCGTAGCCCTGCTCGGCGTCGGCCGCCCACCGTACGAGCGCGAAGGCGATGTCGATGCCGACCGCGGCGCCGACCGCGATGAAACGCTGCCGCCAGGTGAGCACGACCATCATCAACGCCATGCTGGCGTACAGCAGGTGCCCGGACGCGGGGACGAATATCGCCTCGCGCGCCTGATGGACGATCGGGCCCGGCAGGTCATAGTTGCGCGCGGCCAGTTCCAGCGCGACCAGGAAACCGAGGCCGACCACAGTCACCGCGGTCCACAGCAGCACCCGCCGTTGACGTCGTGCGGCGGGCGCTGCTTCGCTGCCTATTCGTGAAAAATATCGTGATATTGCACGCATCAATTGTTTAGCCGATTTTTGTTTTTGATCTTGACGGGAAGGTACTTCTCGGTGCCCGGCGGCACGTTCCTCGGGAGAGACGGACGGTCGGAACTATCACCATGATCCGATCATGTTATCGAAGTGGACCGGGCGGCGTCCCGCTGGTCGCCCGGTCCCGTCCCGGGCGCGCGTGCCGGTCAGGCGGCGGGAGGGGTGTTCCGGGGACGGATGACGACGGGCAGTTCGCTGTGGCCGTTGGAGATGAAGCTCTCCTTGGGGCGCAGCCGGTCCGGGGGCACCGCGAGAGCGAGATCGGGGAAGCGCTCGAAGAGGGCGCGCAGAGCCACTTCGGCCTCCAGGCGGCCGAGGGCGGCCCCGAGGCAGAGGTGCATGCCGTGTCCGAAGGAGAGATGGGTCTTGTCGGCGCGGGTGGCGTCGAAGTCGTCGGCGGTGGGGCCGTGCAGATCCGGATGCCGGTTG
The DNA here is from genome assembly GCF_043080985.1 of Streptomyces sp. NPDC014894. Classification (NCBI taxonomy): domain Bacteria; kingdom Bacillati; phylum Actinomycetota; class Actinomycetes; order Kitasatosporales; family Streptomycetaceae; genus Streptomyces; species Streptomyces sp. NPDC014894. The sequence continues at coordinate 218,370 of NZ_JBIBWD010000002.1, read as the reverse complement.
GCGGCGGCGTACGAGGGCAGGACGGCGTCGCCCCGCCGGATGGTCACGCCGTGTTCGGGGAGGGGGATGTCCTCGGCGGCGAACCGCATCGGGAGATGGGCGAGCGGGGCCTCGTGGCGGAGCGACTCCTCGACCACGTCCTTCCAGCCGGCGCGTCCGGCACGGACGTGGGCGAGCTGCGCGGGGTCGCGGAGGAGTGCGGTGATCGCCTGGTCCAGGAGATTGACGGTGGTCTCGAAACCGGCGTTGATCACCAGCAGCAGGGTGTCGTTGAGTTCGGCCTCGGTCAGGGGCGCTCCGTCGCCCTCGGTGTCCCTGGCCGCGATGAGCGCCGAGGTGAGATCGTCCCCGGGCTCGGCCCGTTTGGCGGCGATCAGCTCGGCGAGGAGCCCGTACAGGTCCTGGACCGCCGCGGTGGTCTCCTCGGGGCTGTGGCTGGTGGAGAAGACCACGTCGACGGTGCGGCGGAAGCGGGAGCGGACCGCTTCGGAGAGGCCGGCGAGCCGGCTGATCACCCCGATGGGCAGCGGATAGGCGAATCGCTCCCGCAGATCGACCGTCTCACCGGGCGGGGTGGCCGCGAGATCGTCGAGCAGTTCCCCGACGATCCGCTCGACGACGGGTGCGAGCGCGTTGATCCGGCGGGCGGCGAAGGCCGGGCCGATGGTGCGCCGCAGTCGCCGGTGCTCCTCCCCGTAGGCGGTGAACATGCTCTCCACCGCCACCCAGAGCGCGAGCGGCCAGACCCCGACGATCCGCTCGGGGAAGGCGGGCCAGTGCCGCCGGGCGTCCTTGGAGATTCTGGGGTCCAGGAGCAGCCGCCGCAGCAGTGCCGGATCGCTGACCGACCAGGCCTCCACGCCGAGGACGTCGACCCGGGTGAGGGGGCCGCGGGCGCGGAGGGCGGCGTCCTCCCCGTGGCGATCGCCGCCGCCGGGGTCGAGCACGATCAAGGGTTCCTGCTCCATGGCGCTCCTCGGGCACGAGGCGGACGGAGGACGGCACCGGGGCCGGTCGCGTCGTCGACGCCGTTCGGCCGGGGTGCGGGGCTGCGCGTCAGCCGGACCCCGGACGGTGACGGACGGGATCCGCCGCATCACTCTCATACCCGGCGCACGCCGCGTCCAGTGGGCGCACCGCGTGTCCGCGCCTCCGGCGGGAGGCGCGGTACGGCGGACTCCCGTGCGCGGCGGCGTCGCGCCGGGCCCGCGCGGCGGTGGAGCCGGGCGGGATCGGCGCCGGTCGAGGACTCCGGGCGGGCGCCCCTGCTCAGCGGTCGGTGAGAGCGGGCTCCGACGCGGATACGGCCCCGGGCCCGGCATCGGACCCGGCATCGGCGCCGGACCCGTCCTCCCCGTCCCCGACCCCGGGATCCGGTTCGGCGTTGACCGGAGCCCAGGGGAACGCCGGGTCGGGAATCGCGTGCCGCAGCGCGGGAGCGATGTCGGACTGGAAGAGTTCGAGCGATTCGCGGTGCTGGGCGTCGGTGAGTCCGCTCGCCTCGGCGCGCAGGTGGAGCACGCTGTGCCCGAGCCGCTCGTGCTGGCGGTGCACCTTCTCGATCACCTGTTGCGGGCTGCCGATCAGCGCCGAGCTGCGCTCGACGAAGTCCTCCAGCGTGGCGAAGACCGGTTCGAGGCCCTGGTTCCGCTGGAAGTCGCGCTGGCTCTCGAACAGCGGCCGGTACGCGGCGACGGCCTCCTGCGAGGTACGGGCCGCGTAGTAGCCGGCCGTGCCCGCGCCGACGACGGCCCGGGACGGATCGTGGCCGTGGTGCTCCCACCGCTCCCGGTAGTGGCGGACGAGCTCGGCGTACGGCTCGATCGGGTTGCTGACATTGGCGGAGAAGAGCGGGTCCCCGTAGCGGGCGGCGAGATCGACCGACTCCCGGCTCGTCGCGCTGCCGTGCCAGACGCGGACGGGCCGCTGGTACGGCCTCGGCCAGACCTCGGCGTCCGTCAGCCCGGGGCGGAAGCGCGGGGAGGCGCTCACCCTGTCCTGCCGCCAGATCCGGCGGAACAGCTCGTAGCCCTCGGCGTTGCGGTCCCACTGGTCCTCGGGCGTCACGGCGAACAGCTCTCGCTGGGCCGTGCCGTTGCCCTTCCCGATGATCAGGTCGAGACGGCCCCCGGACAGATGGTCCAGGGTCGCGTAGTCCTCGTACGCGCGCACGGGGTCGAGCAGGCTGAGCGTGGTGACGGCGGTGAAGAGGCGGATCCGCGAGGTGAGCGCGGCGATGTGGCTGAGGACGACGGGAGGCGAGGAGGAGATGAAGGGCCGCTCGTGGCGTTCGCCGACGCCGAAGCCGTCGAATCCCAGCTCCTCGGCCAGCAGCGCGTTGCCGATCAGTTCGCGGAAGCGCTCGTGGGTGGTCTTCCGGACGCCCGTGACCGGGTCGGGGGCGTGCACGACGAGGCTGATGGCCAGGAACTTCACGAGGCCGCCCGCCCGGACTCCCGCCGCGCGCGCCCGGCGGCCCGCGCCGGACGCGCGTGGGGACCTGACAGACCGTTCGCCGCAGGGGCGTCGCGGCCGCCGTGCCTGGGCGCCCCGGCACGGACCAGCCGTACGGGACCGCCCCCGGCCGCGGCGGCCCGGGCCCGGCCCGTGTCGTCGTCCGGCGTCACGGCGAGGTGGAGCGATGGGTGTGCGGACACGAGAAGGACGCCTCCCTGGTCGGCCGTGGATGACCGCCGGCCCTCGTACGGGGGTCTCCGCGTGCGGGGGTCTGCTCGGACAGACCTCTTCGTGCGGAGGTCTCCTGGTGCGGAGTTCTCCTCGTACGGAGGGCTCGGCGCTCGTCCAGCTCGGAACGGGCCCCGCCGCGCTCCGGCGCGAGGGACTCGTTGAATCGCAGACTAGGCGGAGCCGGCCGGGCGGAGGTGGAGGGCGTGTTGCGAGTTCATGAAACCGCCCGGACAGCGCCGCGAGAGCGGATCGGCGGGCCCGTCCGGGATGTGGCCCGCCCAGTCCAGGATCTGGACCGCCGCCCCGGCGGCCTCCAGCCCACGGCAGCGGGCATGGTGCCGGCGGGCGATGCCGTCCAGATCGAGATGGCGGCCGAAGGCGGGGTGGGCGGCCAGCCGCCGCGCGTAGTGCCACAGATGCGGATGGCCGGCGACGCGGTGGACCGCGTCGGCGTCCAGATGCAGCCGGTGCACGGTGTCGAGCTGCACCAGGGTCACCCACAACGTCACGTCCGCCGCCGTCAGTTCGTCGCCGAGGACGAAGCACTGGCGGGCGAGGCGCGATTCCAGCGAGCCCAGGGCGACGAGCAGGGAGTCGAGGGCGGCCCGGCGCTCCGCGCCGTCAGCGTCGGCTCTTCCGGCGTGCTGGGCGGCCTCGTCGACACGGTGCTCGCAGAACCGTCCGAAGTCCTCGATCTCCTCGTCCGCGCCCGGCGGACAGAGGGTGGGCCGGTCGGGGCCGTGACCGCCGAAGGTCCGGGTCAGGTCCCGGAGGATGTCCGGGGCGTGCGCGCTGACGACCCGTCCCGTCCACTCGTCGCTCAGCACCGGTGCGAGGGCCGGGCCGGGGTGCCGGTGCGAACTGGCCTCGTACAGGGGGCGCAGGGCGCGGTGCCCGCCGTCGGGGCTGTCGGGGACGGCCGGCAGCAGTATCACCGGGAGGCACTCCTCCAGGCCGAGGAGGCTGTGGGTGATGGCGATGCGCAGACAGGAGGGGCAGGACAGCGCCAGATGGAGGCGGTAGCGGCGGGCGGCGGCGAAGTATCCGCTGCTCGCGTCGGAGCCGATCCTGCCCCGCAGCGACGGCGTGGAGGAGAGGGACGGCACGGTGGTCGGGGATGCGGCGGACATGGGTCTCCCTGGGTACGGGGCGGGCTTCCGGTTCGCGGAGGTGCGCCGGTGCGCCGCGCGATCGACGGGCGCGGTGAGGGCGCGCGCCCGTGCGGGCGCGGCGGAGGAGGGACGCGGCGCCGACGGGGACGCGTGCCGGCGGTCGCCGGATGTCAGCGCAGAGCGCTGCAGACGCGCAGGAGATCGATGTGACGGCGGGAGGTCAGGAGAAGGGGCGGCCGGGCCGTGTGCGCGGCCCGCCCGGCGGGCGACTCCAGAGGCTCCGTCATGTCCTGCCCGTCAGCTGGGGATCCGTAGGGGAGTGTCCGGCGGCTCGCGCGCTTCGTCAAGAGGGCCTGCCGCGCCGCTTCGCGCCGCCCGGGGTCCGGGGCGCGGCCGGGGCCGTCGTGCGGGAGCCCGGGGCGCGGCCGGGGCCGCCGCGAGGAAGCCCGGCCGGACGCCCGTGCCGTCGGCGCGCACGCGCCCCGGACCTGGTGTTCAGACGCGGGGCCCGGTCCACAGCCCCTGGGCGGCGAGCCGCGGGAGCACGTTCTCGCCGAACCAGTAGACCTCCTCCAGATGCGGATAGCCGGAGAGCACGAACTCGTCGATGCCGAGCCGGTGATACTCGGCGACCCGCTCGGCCACCTCGCCGTGGCTGCCGACCAGCGCCGTGCCGGCCCCGCCGCGCACCAGACCGACGCCGGCCCACAGATTCGGATGGATCTCCAGTCGCTCCCGCCGGCCGCCGTGCAGGGCGAGCATGCGTTTCTGGCCCTCGGACTCGCTGCGGGCCAGCCCGGCCTGGACGGCGGCGACGGTCCCGGGGTCGAATCCGTCGAGCAGCCGCCGTGCCTCGGCCCAGGCCTGCTCGGAGGTGTCGCGGGTGATGACGTGGAGCCGTACGCCGAAGCGGAGGCTCCGGCCCTCCTCCGCCGCCAGCTCCCGGATCCAGGCGATCTTCTCGGCCACCGCCGCGGGCGGCTCGCCCCAGGTGAGATAGACGTCCGCGTGGCGGGCGGCGACCTCCCCCGCGGCGGGCGACGAGCCGCCGAAGTAGATCTCCGGCACCGGGTCGGGCACTCGGGCGAGCCGCGCGCTCTCGACCCGGAGGTGCTCCCCCGCCAGATCCACGGTCCCGCCGTCCCACAGGGCGCGCACGATGTGCAGGAACTCTCCCGTGCGGGCGTAGCGGCCGTCCTTGTCCAGGAAGTCGCCGTAGGCCCGCTGTTCCTGGCTCTCCCCTCCCGTGACCACGTTGAGCAGCAGCCGGCCGCCGGTCCGCCGCTGGAAGGTGGACGCCATCTGCGCGGCGAGCGTGGGCGAGACGAATCCGGGTCTGAAGGCGACGAGGAATTTCAGCCGCTCGGTGTGCTGGCTGACCATGGCGGTGGTCAGCCAGGCGTCCTCGCACCAGGCGCCGGTGGGGGTGAGCGCGCCGGTGAAGCCGAGGTCCTCGGCGGCTCGGGCGATCTGGGCGAGGTATCCGACGCTCGGCGGCCGGTCACCGCCGGCCGCGGTGACCGGACTGCCGTGGCCGCCGCCGACGACATGACGGCTGTCGCCGTTGGTGGGCAGGAACCAGTGGAAGGTCAGGCTCACGGCGGGTCACGCCCTTCGCTCGCCGGGGGTCACGGCGCGCATCCGGCCGGCGTCAGGAAGGCCGTACGGCTCACGAGGGCTTCGGAGAAGCGGTCGACGACCTGTTCGAGGGAGCCGGCCGCGCCCGGGGCGACCGTCACCCCGCCGTCGTCGCCGACAGCGATGTCCCGGTCGAGCGTGAACCAGCCCTGGACGATGTGCGCGGCGCCCATGGAGCTGAGCACCGGGCGCAGCGCGTAGTCGATCGCCAGGACGTGCGCCGCGGTGCCGCCGGTGGCGAGCGGGAGGACCGTCTTGCCGGCCAGGGCGTGCTGCGGCAGCAGGTCCAGGAGGGATTTGAGCGCCCCGGAGTAGGCGGCCTTGTAGACGGGCGTGCCGACGACGACTCCCTCGGCGCGGTCGAAGAGGGCGGTCGCCTCGACGATCGCCGGGTGCCGGAAGTCGGCGCCGAGCAGCGCCTCGGCGGGGAGGGTGCGGACGTCCAGGGGGATCACCTCGTGCCCCTGGGCCGTGAGCCGCCGGTCCAGATGGCGCAGCAGCCGGGCGGTGCGAGAGGTGGCGGAGGGGCTTCCGGAGACGGACAGGACGGTGGCCATGGCGGCCCCTTCGGGAGCGAGGCGGGCAGGGGGTACGGTGCGGTCGGCGAGGGTCATCCTGTGGTCTTGGGCAGTCCCGGCGGGTTGATCTCGGAGGTGGTGACGGCCTCGTCGGACAGGTCCCAGCGCTTCAGCACCTTGGCGTAGGTTCCGTTGCGGATGATCTCGTCGAGTGCGTCGGCGAGCGGCTCGACCAGGCCGCTGTCCTTCTTGGTGGCGGCTCCGATGAGGCCCTGGAGGGTGGCGCCGGCGCCGGAGTGGGTGCCGACCACCTCGGTCTTGCCGGTGCTGGCCGCGTAGTGGGCGGCGGTCGGATTGGGGCCGAGGTAGAGGTCGATCCGGCCGGAGAGGAGGGCGAGATAGGTGTCGCTGTCGTTCTGGTAGTACTTGATGTCCACCGGCTCCAGACCGGCCTTCCGCACCTCCTCGCTCCACTGGATCAGCAGCTTCTCCTGGTTGGTCCCGCTGCTCACGGCGACGGTCCGGCCGGCCACGTCCTCGGGTTTCGCGATCTTCCAGCCGCTGCCCTTCTTCGCCGCGAAGGCCAGATTGTCCTTGCGGTAGGTGGCGAAGTCGTATTTCTCCTTGCGCTCCTCGGTGTCGGTGATGTTGCTGATGGCGACGTCGAACTTGGCGCTGTCGAGGCCGAGGAAGATGTTCTCCCAGGAGACCACGTTGAAGCGCGGTTCGAGGCCGAGCACGTCGGCGACCAGGTGGGCGATGTCGGGCTCGACGCCGATGACGGTCTTGTCGTCGTCGGCGTGGAAGGTGAGGGGGGCCTCGGAGCGGGAGGAGCCGGCTATCTCCAGGGTGCCTCTCTCGCGGACTCTCGCGGGGAGCCCGGCGGCGATGGAGTCGACCTTGGCGGTGGTGACGCGGTTCTGGTCGGGGCTCAGGTTCATCTTCGTGCCGGAGTCCTCCGCGCCGCCCTCCCCGCGGGCGCCGCCGTCGGTGGGGTTGCCGCACGCGGCGAGGAGAAGGGCGGCGGTCAGTCCCAGCGCGGTCGCGGTGGCGCGGCGGGTGATCGAGGTGGGCATGGTGGTGCTCCTTGCCTGCGGGAGGGGGCGGGGGAGGTCAGAGGACTTTGGAGAGGAAGGCGCGGGTGCGCTCGTGGCGCGGGCTGTCCAGTACGGCGGCGGGCGGGCCCTGTTCCACGACGACGCCGTCGTCCATGAACACGACGGTGTCGGCGACCTCACGGGCGAAGCCGATCTCGTGGGTCACGACGATCATGGTCGTCCCGGTGCGGGCCACGTCCTTGATGACGTCCAGGACTTCGCCGACCAGCTCCGGGTCGAGCGCCGAGGTGGGCTCGTCGAACAGCAGGACCTTCGGCCGGAGGGCGAGTGCGCGGGCGATGGCCACGCGCTGCTGCTGGCCGCCGGAGAGCTGGCGCGGATAGGCGTCGGTCTTGTCGACGAGTCCGACCCGCTCCAGCAGCCCGCGCGCGGTCTCCTCGGCCTCCCCGCGCCGCCTGCGCAGCGCCGAGACCGGGGCCTCCACGAGGTTCTCCAGCACGGTCAGATGGGGGAAGAGGTTGAAGTTCTGGAAGACGAACCCGATGTGGGTGCGCTGTCGCAGAACGTCCTTCTCCTTCAGCTCGTGCAGTTTGTCGCCGGAGCGGCGGTAGCCGATGAGTTCGCCGTCGATGCTGATCCAGCCCCGGTCGACCTTCTCCAGATGGTTGATGGTGCGCAGCAGGGTGGACTTCCCGGAGCCGGACGGGCCGAGGATCACGGTGACCTCTCCGGCGCGGACCCGGAGATCGACACCGCGCAGCACCTCCAGGGGGCCGAAGCTCTTGTGGACGCCGCGGATGTCCACCATGGCCCTGCGGGTGTCCGCCGCCGTGCCGCCGGCGCCGTCCGCCGCGCCGCCGGTGTCCGTCGCGGTCGCTTCGGCGTCGCTGTGCGATGCCGCCCGGCCGGTGTCGTCCGTCCCAGCGTCGGCGTCCGTCGCCGCTCTCTCGCCGGCGTGGGCCGTTCTGCCGCCGGCGTGTGCCGTCGCCTCGCTCATCTGCTGCCTCCGAAGCTCTTCCTGGGGATGACGGGCCGGTCGGGCCGGGAGGCCGCGCTGCGCAGGGTCTGGACGAGCCGGCGGGCTCGCTGGATCGGGGTGGGCGGCGGGGTGCGGTCGGAGCCCCGGGCGTAGTGCCGCTCCACGTAGTACTGGCCGACCGACAGCAGGGAGGTGAGGAGCACGTACCAGGCGGTGGCGACCAGGAGCAGCGGGATCACCCGGCCGTTGCGGCCGTAGATCACCTGCACTTGGTAGAACAGCTCGCCGATGGCCATCACATAGACCACCGAGGTGCCCTTGAGCAGGCCGATGATCTCGTTGCCCGCCGTGGGCAGGATGGCGCGCATGGCCTGTGGCAGCACGATCCGGCGGATCTGGCGCAGCCGGGGGATGCCCAGCGCCGCGGCGGCCTCCAGCTGGCCGTGGTCGACGGCGACGACCCCGCCGCGGACGATCTCGGCGGCGTAGGCGGCCTGGTGCAGCGTCAGTCCGATGACGGCCGCGCCCATGGTGCCGATCAGGCTGTTGCTGTCGACGGACCAGAACACCGGGCCGAACGGGACGCCGACGCCGAGTCTCTCGTACAGGGCGCTGAGGTTGAACCAGAACACCAGCTGGACGATCATCGGAATGGACCGGAAGATCCAGACGTAGGTCCAGGCGACGGTCTGCAGCAGCGGGCTGCGCGAGAGCCGCATGAAGGCCAGGACGGTGCCGAGCAGAAAGCCCAGCGCGGTGGCGTAGGCGGTGAGCTGGAGGGTCACCCACACCGCGTCGACGATCGTCTCGGACAGGATGTAGTCGCTGAAGACGCCCCACTCCCAGACCGGGTTGTCGGCCAGTCCGTGCACGAACTGGGCGACCAGCACGGTCACGCCGATTCCCGCCGCCCAGCGGGCGTAATGACGGGCGGGGACGACCCGGAGAAGGGCTGGATCGTCGGGGTCGGGCGGCGCGTCGGGGCCGGCGCCCGGGGAGGGCGTGCCGGGTGGCGCGACCGCGGATTCGGTGGTGAGTCCCATCGTGGCGTTCCTGCTCATTCGTCATGTGTGCTCGGGCGGGTTGATCCGCGCTGTCTCGATCGCGGAGGCTGAGGTGCCCCACTTCTTGAGGATCCGGGCGTAGGTTCCGCTGTCGATCAGCTCGTTGACGGCGGCCCGGAACGCCTCGGTGAGGGGTGAGCCCTTGGCGAAGGCGAAGCCGACGTCGAGACGGTGGTACTCACCGAGGAAGGTGGTTCGCGAGGCGGGCTGGGCCGCCTGGTGGCGCAGGCCGTTGATGGTCGACATGATCACGTCGGTCCGGCCCTGCTGGAGCGCGGTGAGGGTGGCCCCGTTCTCGGAGTAGACCTTCACCTCGTACGGTTTCTTGCCCGCCTTGGCGCAGACGTCCTTCCGTGCGGTGAGGGTGGCCTCGAAGGTGGTGCCGGCGCCGGTGCCGATGGTCAGTCCGCAGAGCCGGGTGAGGTCCGTGACCTTCGTCGAGAGGGCGGTGTTGCCCTTCCTCACCGCGAAGCCCTGGCCGTCGTTGATGTAGGTGACGAAGTCGATCGTCTTCAGCCGCTCGGTGGTGACGCCGAAGTTCCCGGTGCCGAAGTCGTACTTGCCGCTGCCGAGGGCGGGCAGGATCGTCTCGAAGGAGGCGTCCTGCCGCTCCAGTTCGACGCCGAGGACCTTGGCCACCGCGTCCGCGATATCGATGTCCTGGCCCGCTGGCGGCCGGTCCGATCCGTTCGGGTAGTACGCCCCGGGCGGGAATCCGATCGAGCTGCCGACCCGCAGTCTGCCCGCGGCGCGGACGTCGGCGGGCAGCAGCGCGGCGACGGACTTCACCTCGCGTACGGCGGCGACGGGGTCGTCGGCCGGCGCGCGGGACGTCCCGGCGCCCGGCGTCGCGCCGCCGGAGCCGTCGCCGGAGCCGCAGGCGGTCAGCGCCAGTACGGGCAGCAGCGCGAGGACCGCGCCGGTCCGCAGCCGGGTTCCGATGCCGCGGACGTTCACCGGCCGGCCGCCTCTCCGTGGAAGGTCGCGCCGGGCAGACGCTTCTCGAAGGGCAGATGGCCGATGGTCTCGGGATCGGCCTCGATGTCGAAGAGCGGGGTGTACCCGGTGGTCAGATAGAGATTGCGGGCCTCGGGCTGGCGCGGGCCGGTCGTGAGGCGGATCCGTTCGTAGCCTCGGTCGAAGGCCTCGCGCTCCAGCTCGGCGACGATCCGCCGGGCCAGGCCGCGCCGCCGGTGGGCGGAGTGCGTCCAGATCCGCTTCAGCTCGGCCGTGGTCTCGTCGTACCGCCGGAACGCGCCGCCCGCGACCGGCTCGCCGCGTTCGAGGAGCAGGATCAGGATGCCGCCGTACGAGGGGGTGAACTCCTCGTCGGGATAGCGGGCGAGTTCGGCGTGGGCGTCCTCGCCGTAGCGCGTCGCGTACTCGTCGCCGAGTTCGCGCAGCAGGGGGCGGGCCCTCGGGTCGGACACGGTGACGCGGACGATCTCCGGGTCGGCGGAGGTCCACAGCGGTTCGGCGAAGGAGGTCATCCGCGCACCCCCGCGAGGGTCTCGGTGTCGCGCACGGCCCGTTCGGCGTCGCGCCTGGCGACCTCCTCGCGGACGATCGGGATCACATGGCGGCCGAAGTCGATCGCGTCGCCCAGCAGGTCGTAGCCGCGGGCGGAGAGGATGTCGACGCCGAGGTCGTAGTAGTCCAGCAGCGCCTGGGCGACCGTCTCCGGCGTTCCGACCAGGGCGTTGGAGTTGCCCGCGCCGCCGGTGGCGGCGGCGGTCGGGGTCCACAGGGCGCGGTCGTAGCGCTCCCCCGCCTCGGCGATGGCGATCAGCCGCTGCGATCCGGTGTTCTCGGGCCGGTCGCCGCCGTCGCCGGGCCGGACGATCGCGCCGCCGTTCTCCTTCCGGGCCCTGATCGCGCCCACCGTGCGGTGGGCCTTCTCCCAGGCGAGTTCCTCGGTCGGGGCGATGATCGGGCGGAACGCGACCTGGATCCGGGGGACGTCGGTGCGGCCCGCGGCCTTCGCGGCGGCCTTCACCGCCTCGATCTGTTCGGCGGTCCTGGCCAGGGGCTCGCCCCACAGGCAGTAGATGTCGGCCTCGGCGGCCCCCACGGCGTACGCGGCGGGCGAGGAGCCGCCGAACGACACGTTCGGGCGCGGCCGCTGGACCGGGAAGACATCGCTGACGAAGTCGTGGAAGCGGTAGTGCTCGCCCGCGTGGTCGAAGGGCTCGTGCGCGGTCCAGATCTTCTTCACGATCCGGATGTACTCGGCGGTGCGGGCGTAGCGCTCGTCCTTGGTGAGGGTGTCGCCCTCGCGGCCCTGTTCATGGTCGTTGCCGCCGGTGATGAAGTGCACGGTCAGCCGGCCGTCGCTGATCCGGTCGAGGGTGGCGAAGGTCTTGGCGGCGAAGGTCGGGTACGAGACGTTGGGCCGGTGGGCGAGCAGGATCTGGAGGCGGTCCACCCTGCTCGCGATGTAGGCGGCGGCCGGTGCGGGGTCGGGCGATCCGGAGCCGTAGGCGAACAGCACCCGGTCCCAGCCGTGGTCCTCGTGCGCCCGGGCGAGCCGGAGTGTGTACTCCTTGTCGAAGGCGGCGCCGGAGCGCGCTGTCGTTTCGGAGCCGTCGTTGGTGGCGGCGATGCCTAGGAACTCCACGGGCATGGGGGATGACCTTTCTCAAGTCCTCGGGCCGTGCCGCGGGCGGCGCACGGGCACGGCGGCCGGCGGCACACGGCCGGGCGTGACGGCGTTTCAGGAGGCTGGGAACCAGATGGTGAGCGGGTGCGATGACGCCGGGCGCAGGCCCGGGGCGTGCTGGGCGGGCAGCGGTGGCCGGGGCTCGCCGGAGTGTTCCGCCGTGGATCCGGCGGATGCTCGACGCATGAGCCACGGCGGTGCCGTGCGGGGAGGATCCGGCCCGCGACGGGGTCACCGAGGGAGGGAGGGGCCGGTCAGACCGTCTGCTGCCGCGTTACGCGCAACACGCCGCGGACCACACTCGACCAAAGTCGATGTGATCACGCGTGACCAGGCGCCGCTCGGCAATCATGCAACTAATTGAGCAGTACATCTCGCCGCCCGTCAACTGTGCGCCGGATGATGCATCACCTTTGAACGATCCCGTTCATGGTTGACACGACTGTGCGTCGGATACATACGATCGGGGCCGGACGGGCTCCGCCGAGCACGGCAGCCGCACCGGCCGCGTTGAGGGACGCGGCGATCACGATGACGCCCCGCAGCAGGCCACCGCACCGCGCCGGTCCGGCGCGGCATCCGCGAACGCGCGCCGCCGGGCGGTCACCGGCGTCACGCGCCCCTCCCCTGGAGAGCCTTCTGATGGTTTCGCCGTCCGACATCACCGATCCCTCCCGCCTCGGTCCCGCCTTGCCCGCGACCCGTTCCGGATCCGCCGCCGATGCGCCGGGCGGCGACCCGGATCCCGGCGGGGAGCTGCCCCGGATCGTGCCGCGCCGCCACGCCGGGCGGCTGCTGGCGTCCGCCGCGGCGCTGCTCGTCCTCGCGATGGCGGTCAGCTCCGTCGCCCGCAACGACGCCTTCCAGTGGGAGGTGGTCGGCCGGTACTTCACCACCGCGGCCGTGCTCGACGGGCTGCTGCTCACCCTGTGGCTGACCGGGGTGGTGATGGTGCTCGGCTTCCTGCTCGGCATTCCGCTCGCCGTGATGCGACTGTCCGTCAATCCGGTTCTGCGCACGCTCAGCTGGGGCTATGTGTGGATCTTCCGGTCCACCCCGCTGCTGGTGCAGCTGCTGTTCTGGTTCAACATCGGCGCGCTGTACCCGACGCTCGGCCTCGGCGTGCCCTTCGGCCCCCAGTTCGTCACCGTGGAGACGGTCAATCTGCTCGGGCCCACCCTCACCGCCGTCATCGGGCTGACCCTGCACGAAGCCGCCTACGCGACCGAGGTGGTGCGCGGCGGGATCCTCTCCGTCGAATCGGGCCAGACGGAGGCCGCCCAGGCCCTCGGGATCGGCCGGGCGCGCACCCTGCGCCGGATCGTCATCCCGCAGGCGATGCGCTCCATCGTCCCGACCGCGGGGAACATGCTGATCGGCACGTTGAAGGGCACCAGCATCGTCAGCGTGCTGGCCGTGCACGATCTGCTGTACTCGGTGCAGCTGGTCTACAACCAGACCTACCAGGTCATCCCGCTGCTGCTGGTCGCCACCGTCTGGTACATCGCCGTCACGACCGTGCTCAGCACGGGACAGTTCTACGTGGAGCGGTACTACGCGCGCGGCTCGGCCCGGGCGCTGCCGCCCACGCCTCCCCAGCGGCTCAGGATCCGGCTGGCCGCGCTGCGCGCCCGGCTGGACAGGGTGACCGCGCCCGACGCCGGCGGGGCCGGCCGGCGGTGACCGGCGGGCCCGCCGGCGCGCGTGCCGTGCTCAGTCGCGCGGTGTACGGCGCGGCCCGGCGGGGCCGCCGAGGGCGGGGTAGTCGGTGTAGCCGCGGGCTCCCCCGCCGTAGAAGCCCGCGGGCCGCGCCTCGTTGAGGGGCGCGCCGATCCGGCAGCGGGCGACGAGGTCGGGGTTGGCGAGGAAGTCCCGGCCGAAGGAGAGAAGGTCCGCGCCGCGTTCGAGGGAGTGCGCGGCGGCCCGGGGCTTGTCCCGGCCGGCCGGGAGAGGCGTGATCATCAGCGCCCCGGACCACAGCTCCCTTACCGCCGCGTCCAGTTCCGTGCCCGTCTCGCCGTGGTGCAGATAGGCGATCCCGAGCGGCGCGAGCGCGCGGACGAGCGCGGTGTAGGCGCCGTACGGGTCGGTCTCGGCGAGGTCGCCGAACGGGTTGGACGGCGAGATCCGCACCCCGGCCCGGTGCGGGCCGACGGCGTCCGCGACGGCCTCGGCGATCGAGACGGTGAGCCGGATCCGGCCCTCGGCGCCGCCGCCCCAGCGGTCGGTGCGGAGGTTGGCGTTCTCCGCGAGGAACTGGTGGAGGAGATAGCCGTTGGCGGCGTGGATCTCCACCCCGTCCAGACCGGCGGCCACCGCCCGGCGGGCCGCGCGGACGAAGTCGTCGATCAGATTCCGGATCCCGCCCTCGGTGAGGGCCGTCGGGGTGACGGCCGGGACCCGGCCGCCGGAGGTGTGGACGAGGGTGTCGGCGGCCACCGCCGAGGGGGCGACCGGGTGCGCCCCCTCGGGGAGGAAATCGGGGTGGGCCAGCCGGCCCGCGTGCATGAGCTGGAGGAAGACCCGCCCGCCCGCCGCGTGCACCCCGTCCGCGACCCGCGCCCAGCCGTCCTGGTGCGCGTCGGTGAACAGCCCCGGCGCGCCCGGGCCGACGGCCCCGGCGGCGACCGGGTGGGTGCCCTCGGCCACGATCAGCCCCGCCGAGGCGCGCTGGGCGTAGTAGTCCGCCATCAGCGTGCCGGGTACGCCGTCGGCTTCCCGCCGGGCGCGGCTCATCGGCGCCATGACCATGCGGTTGGGCAGGGTGAGATGGCCGAGCCGTACGGGCTCGAAGAGGGCGGCGGGCGCGTTCACAGCGGGTCCTTTCAGGGGGGTGGACGGTCAGAGCTTCCAGGTCTCGGCGAGCAGTTCGTACGAGCGGAGGCGGGCGCCGAAGTCCCACGCCTCGCTGACGATCATCAGTTCGTCGGCGTCGGTGCGGTCGACGAGGTCCTCCAGGCCCCGGCGGACGGTGTCCGGCGTACCGGTGAAGGACTCGGCGAGCATGGCGTTCACCGTCCGCGCCTCCTGCGGGGACCAGACGGCGTCGATGTCGTCGACCGGCGGCAGGAACTCCATGCCGCCCCGGAAGTGGGTGAGGAACTTCTGCCGCATGGTGCTGAAGACGCGTACGGCTTCGTCGTCGGTGTCGGCGACGACCGCGTTGGCCGCGACGATCGCGTACGGCTTCGCCAGGGTCGCCGACGGGCGGAACGCGGTCCGGTACAGCTCCAGCGCGGTGCGGAGCCGGTCGGGCGAGAAGTGGGAGGCGAAGACGAACGGCAGCCCCTCACGGGCGGCGAGGGCCGCGCCGAAGGTGCTGGAGCCGAGGATGTGGACGGGCAGGTCGACGCCCTCGCCGGGGATCGCGCGGACCTTGCGCTCCGTGCTGCCGGGGGCGAGATAGCCGCGGAGTTCGGCGGTCTGCTCGGGGAAGTCGGCGCCGCTCTGGTGCTCGCGCCGCAGGGCGCGGGCGGTCCACGGGTCGGCGCCGGGGGCCCGGCCGAGGCCGAGGTCGATCCGGCCGGGGTGGAAGACGGCGAGGGTGCCGAACTGCTCGGCGACCACGTACGGCGCGTGGTTCGGGAGCATGACGCCGCCCGCTCCGACCCTGATCCGCTCGGTGGCGGCGGCGACCCGGCCGATGATGATCGAGGTCGCGGAGCTGGCCATCGCCGGGGTGTTGTGGTGCTCGGAGATCCAGAAGCGGCGGTAGCCGTACGCCTCGGCGGCCCGGGCCAGCGCGACGGTGTTCCCCAGCGCCTCGGCGGCGGTCCCGCCCGCGCGGATCGGGGAGAGGTCGAGGACGGAGAGCGGGATGTCGGAGTAGCGGGTCATGACGGTTCTTTCGGGGTGGGCGGGCGGCGCCCGCGCGGGGGTGATGGGGTCGGGGGGCCGGCTCCGGGGCCGGAGCCGGGCCCTGTGCGGCACGGGCGGCTGTCGCGGGGGCGTCAGGACAGGTCCAGGACGGCCTTTCCGGGCAGTCGGCTCTCGCGCACGGCGTCGAGCGTGCCGGCGGCGTCGGTCCAGTCGCCGCGCCACACGGTGTGGGTGCGGAGCCTTCCGGCGGCCGTCTCGGCGGCGAGCCAGGTCAGATCCCTGTCGACGCCGCCGCCGGACATCTCGAAGAAGGTGACGATCGAGCGGTCCTGGCGGGCCGGGTCGGCGAGCAGGCTGCCGGGCGCGAAGGCGGTGGCGCCGCCGGAGGCCGCGCCGGTCAGCACGAGCGTGCCGCCCTCGCCGAGCGCGTCGAAGTACGCGGCGAGATCGGGGCCGCCGACCTGGTCCAGCACGCCGTCGACGGGCGCGGCGATCCCGCCGGGTCCGGTGACGACCTCGTGGGCGCCGAGGGCGCGCAGCTCGTCGGCGGCCCCGGGCCTCCGGGCGACCGCGACGACGTGCGCCCCGCCGCGGGCGGCGAGCTGGACGGCGAACCGGCCGACGGCTCCGGTGGCCCCGTTGACCAGGACCCGGCGGCCGAGGATCGGGCCCAGCCTGCGGAGGGCGCGCAGCGCGGTGCCGCCCGAGACCGGCAGGGTGCTCATCTCTCCGAGGTCGGCGCCCTCGGGGACGGCGCCGATCAGCGCCGTGTCGACGGCCCGCAGCTCCGCCCAGCCCTCGCCGAGGCCGAGCGTGGTGACGGGGGCGCCGGCCGCCGGTCCCGAACCGTCGGCGGCGGCGCGTTCGACCACGCCGGCGGCGTCCCAGCCGATCACCGATCCGTCGGGCGCGCCGGGGAGGATGTAGCGGAACTCGGCCGGGTTGGGCGAGATGGCCGTGACCCGGACGAGCGCCTGGTGGGGCGCGGGGACGGGGTCGGGCGTTTCGGCGAGCCGCAGCTGCCCCGGGGCGGAGCGGTCGACGATCAGGGCGCGCATGGGATTCCTCCGGTGGGTCTGTGGAACGGGACGGGCCGGGCCGGCCGGGCCGCACGGGCAAATATGGCACTCAGTGGCATTTGCCCATGATGGGCAAACGCATCGAAAGGGCTCGGGTATTCCCGGGGCGATTCCGCCTACACTCGCCGGTATGACGGCAGCGACGGCGACGACACCGGGACCGGCGGGCAAGGATCTGCCGCTGCGCGAGCGCAAGCGGCTGCGCACCCGGCGGGCCCTGGTCGAGACGGCGCTCGCCCGCTACACCAGGGACGGCTTCGAGCGGACGACGCTGGACGACCTCACCGACGAGGTCGAGGTCTCGAAACGGACCTTCTTCCGCTACTTCGCCTCCAAGGAGGATGTGGCGCTCGCGCCGGAGAAGGAGTTCTGGGCGACCTTCCTCGACGTCCTCGGGGAGGCCGAGCTGACCGGTCCGGTCCTCGGCGTGCTGCACCGGGCGCTGATCGCCTCGCTGGAACGGATGGAAGAGGAGTGGGAGCGCCGGTTCGCGGAGAGCCGGCGGCTGGTGGGGCGGACCCCGGCGCTCTCGGCGCACAGCCTCCAGCACTGCGCCGAGACCTCCGACGCCGCCCTGGCGCTGCTCGCCGTACGCCTGGGACCGCTGGGGCCGCTGATCGCGGACGACGGCGGTGGCGGACCGGACGGGCGGGGCGGGCCGAGGGGCCCCGAGGCGGACGATCTGCGGCTGCGGATCGCGCTGGAGATCACCGTGGCCGCCTTCCGGTGCGCGCTGCACGCCTGGTCCGCGGGTCCCGCGACCGCGGGCCGGCCGGAGCTGATCGCCCTGACCGACCGCGCGTTCGCCGCCGTACCGGGGAGTCTGGACCTCACGGCCGGGCCGGCCGGGCCGGGGGCCGCCGGGACCGGGACCTCCGGATCCGCCGGGACCGGGCGCGCCGCCGGGACCGCTGGGGCCGCCGGGACCGGCTGACGGCCCGGGCCGCGAGCGGTACGGCCGCCCGCCGCGAGGCGGTACGGCCGTCGAGGCGCTACGGCCGCCCATGAGACCGCCCGGCCGGAACAGTGAGAGTGTTCCGGCCGGGCGCCCGTTCACCCCGCTCCCCCGGCGGGATCCGGAGCCGTGATCAGATCTGCGGCTTCGGGTGCGGCGGGGACACGTCGAAGGACGAGTGGGCCCCGCCCAGCGCCCGGGACTCCGGCAGCCAGGACGAGACGATCAGGCTGGTCCGGTCCATCAGCAGCTCGGCTCCGAGCCGCTCGGGCAGGAAGCGGCCGAAGGCGTCCAGGCGCTCCAGCCCCTGGGAGACGGCGGCGGACGGGTCGGCGTCGCCGGACTTCTCGGCGACGGTGAGGACGCCGATCTGCTTCTCCTCCGGCTGGAACATCAGCCAGACGCTGGACAGGCCCTGCTTCTCGGCCTCGTCACGGACGGCCGGCCAGATCTCCGCCAGCGCCTGCTCGACGTTCTCGTCCGTGTAGGAGTAGCGCTCGAACCGGTTGACGTGGTGCGAGGTGGCCATCGGCTTGAAGTCGTGCGCGCCGGTGACCTTCCAGTAGTGCTTGTCCACGCCGGGGAAGCGCGACCAGAACTTCACACCGGGCTCCGGGAACAGCTCCTCGTTGGTGAAGTGGTTGTAGTCGAGGACGTTCTCCCAGGTGTCGAAGAGGTAGCGGCCGCCGATGTACTTGACGCCGGTGGCCGGGTCGAAGCGCAGCGGGGTGTACTTGTGGCGCATGCCCGGACGGATGTCCATGTTGGGGCGCTCGCGCTCCAACATGTCGACGAGGTCCTGCGTGGAGTAGCGGTCATCCAGGGGGAAGTCGGAGGTGAAGGCCGCCTCCGCCTTGATCGGGCCGGTCTCGTAGCCGCGGACGTCCATGACTGTTTCCTCTCTCACTGCGTGCTGCCGCTCCCCGGATCGGGCGATCCCGCTCGGGGCGGGCCCCGCCGTGTCACCGGCGGGGCGGGGAGGTCTGATCGGGCGCGGCCCCCTCCTGGGGCCGCGCCGGGACCTGTGGCGCGAAGGAGCCGAGGCTCCCCGTGCCGCGCGGCCGGCCGGCGGGGGGCGTGGATCCACCGGACTCCCCCGTGCCGGGCACGGGGAGCCCCGATGGCTCCGTACGCCCCGGAATCAGCAACCGGACCGCTCGGTCATGTTTTGAACCGTAGCACAACATGACCGCGCGGTCCGGTTGGGTAGGATGGGTCCATGATGAGAGCCGACGCCGTGCGCAACCGCCGCCTGCTGATGGACGCCGCCGCGGCGGAGTTCGCCGAGAACGGCATGGACGTGTCGATCACCCGGATCGCCACCCGCGCCGGAATCGGCAAGGGGACGGTCTTCCGGCACTTCGACACCAAGGAACAGCTGCTCGCGGAGATCTTCAGCGACCGGCTGGAGGAGCTGGTGACGGCCGGGCTCCGGCTCGCCGAGTCCGACGACCCGGCCGGCGCGCTCTTCGAGTTCATGACCGTCGGCACGGAGATCCAGGCCCGCGACCGCTCCTTCTGCCAGGCCGCCGCCGCCCTCTCCCGCAGCGAATCCGCCGTGCACACCTCCCGCGAACGCCTCGCGGACGTGGCCGAGACCCTGGTCGCCAGGGCGCAGCGGGCCGGGGCGGTCCGCGACGACATCACGGGCCTCGACATCGTGCTCCTGCTGAGCGCCGCCTCACAGGCCGTGCTGAGCATCAGCGAGGACGCCCCCGGACTCTGGCAGCGCTATCTGTCCATGATCTTCGACAGCCTGCGTCCCCAGAACGCCCATCCGCTCCCCGTGCCCGCCCCCACCCGGGCGCAGTTCATGGGATAGCCGCGCCCGGCGGAGCCGGGACACGGGCCGCGCCGTACGCGTTCGCCACGGCTCTCGGCGGCAGTGGACCACCTGCGGGCCTGTCGCAGACGCGGCGCGCTGCCGCACGGTCCGGGCCGCCTCCCGTCCAGATCTCGATCCGCGCGCAGCCCGCGCGCCCGGGCCTCGTCCGTCGCGGCCCCGATCGGTTCACCGGCGACGCCCCTGCCCTGACGCGCGGGGCCGACGGCAGGCATCTCGCCCATCGCGACGGTCGCACCCGCTCCCTGTACGAGTGCCTCCCGGCGCACGGCGCGGCCCGCGCGCTCGCCGCCCCGGCAAGGCCGCTTCCCGGGGCGGCGGTTCTCCCGAATCCCCGCGGCCCGACTCGCGCGCCGGTCGGGGCGGGCGGCCCCGAACAGCCCCGGCCCGAGGAACCGTTCGCAGGATCCCCGCGTCACCCGTAAAGAGATACAAGAGACAGTGAAATGCATGGATGAGTGAATATGGCACCAATGTCCATGATTCAGACAACCTTCGTTCAGCTCAAGTCATTCTTTGCCCCTTCATAGCCCCCAGAACGCCTGCCCTTGACCCTGTGCGAGAGGGCGGGCGCCTTCGTCTCGTCGCCCGCCCAAGGATCCGCACCCGGCCTCGCCGACTCGGCCGGCCGCCCGGGAGCACACGGCAGCACACGGCAGAAGGAGTCCCGGCATGACCCGCCTCTCCAGATCGAATTCCTCAGCGTGGTTCGCGGCGGCGGGAGCCGCCGTGCTGCTCGGCCTGTCGGTGCACCCGTCGGCGGCCCACGCCGCGCCGCTCTCCTGCGGTCAGACGGTCACGGCCGATGTCGTCCTCACCGCGGATCTGCTCGACTGCCCCGGCGACGGTCTCGTCGTCGGCGGCGACGGCATCACCGTCGACCTCGGCGGACACACGGTCGACGGGGTCGGCCTGGGCATCGGGATCCGCGTCGACGGGTTCGACGACACCGTCATCGCCAACAGCGGCGGCGCGTCCGCCCGCGTACGGCAGTTCGACCACGGAGCACGCCTCGGCCCCGGCTCCTCGGGCAATGTCATCGAGCGGCTCGCCTTCCATGACAACGAACTCGCCGGTGTCCACCTCGACGACGCCGACGACAACCGTGTCCGCGACAACCTCATCGAGCGGCAGGCCCAGAGGGGCGTCGTGGTCACCGGCGGATCGAGCGGCAATGTGATCGCCGACAACGCGATCACCGCCAACCAGGGGGAGGGCGTACTCGTCCAGAACTCCGCCGGCAACCGCCTGGAGGGCAATCTCATCGCCGACAGCGGGGACGGCGGCCTGATCCTGGAGGGCGCGAGCGGCAACACCCTGCTGAACAACTCCGTCGGCGACAGCAGCGACGGCGCGATCGCCCTGCGGCTCGGCTCGAACGGCAATCTCGTCCAGGGCAACGCGTCCTCCCTCAACCAGGACGCCGGACTGACCGTCTCCGACTCGACCGGAAACCGTCTCCTGTCCAACACCCTCCAGGACAACGGCGACAGCGGAATCGTCCTTCAGTCCGCCCACGGGAACACGGTCATGGGGAACGACGTCAGCGGGAACACCGGAGGCATCGAACTGAGCCGGTCCGACGGCAATCTGATCGAGTCCAACATCGCGGACCGCACCACCGGGGACGGCATCAGCCTGGAGCTGTCGCTCGACAACTCCCTGCGGCTCAACCGGGCGAACCACAACGGATCACAGGGCATCCACATCGAGGGGGAAGCCTCGCCCGGAACCGGCAACCGACTGATCGACAACACCGCCGACGCCAACCAGAGCGGCGGCATTCTCGTCTCGAAGTCCGTCCACACCCTTCAGGGCAACACCGCCCGGGCCAACGACGGCTGGGGCGTGTACGCCGAGCCGGGCAATGCCGACGGCGGAGGCAACCGGGCGAGCGGCAACGCCGAATCCGGCCAGTGCGCGGGCGTCGTCTGCGCTCCCTGAGACCCGGCCCGGCCGCCACCGCGACCGGCCACGGCGTCCCGCCTCCCGGCCGAGGGGCCCGGGCCGCCCTCCCCCCGCCGAAGCGCCCGGCCGAGGGGCCCGGGCCGCTCCCCACCGGGCCGCCGGTCATCCCTCCCGGTCCGGGTTCTCGGGGCGGGCCGTCTCGTGGCAGCGGGCGGCCAGTTCGCCGCGGGAGCGGATGCCGAGCTTCGCGTAGATCCGGGTCAGGTGGTACTGCACGGTCTTGACGGAGATGAACAGCTCCGAGGCCGTCCGCTGATTGCTCGCGCCCTGGGCGACGAGCCGGGCCACGGCCTGTTCCTGGGCGGTGAGCGGGGAGGATCCGGGAGCGCCGCGGCCGGCGCTCAGCCCGCCCGCCTGGAGTTCGCGGTCGCAGCGGTCGGCACAGGTGCGTGCGCCGAGGGCGCGATAGGCGTCACGGGCGTTCTTGAGGACCGTGTCGGCGTCACGGCGCTTGCCCGCGCGGCGCAGGGTCTGGCCGTAGGCGAAGTTCACCCGGGCGCGGTCGTACGGGAGGGGGAGCCGGTCGAGATGGGCGAGGGCCGTCTCGAACGCCGCGCGCGCGGCGGCGACATCGCCCCGCGCGGCCGTGATCCGCCCCCGGACCAGGCCCAGCCGCGCCTGGGTGGAGCGATGCCGCCGACGGGCCGCCAGCTCTTCGTACGGGGCGAGGAAGGCGTCGGCCTCCTCGGTGCGGTGCGTCATCACCAGGGCGTTCGCGTAGACGTCCGGCCAGGGCCAGAAGCCCGGTTCGTCGAAGCCCGACCGGTCCGGCAGCCGGACCACGGGGGTGAGGGCCTCGACGACCCGGGCGTAGTCCCCGCGCGCCTCCGCGACCTGGGCGCGGGCCAGACAGGACGGGACCACCATGACCTCGTAGTGGTGCATGCCCGCGGACGCCTCCTCCAGATGGCGTTCGGCGGCCTCCCAGTCGCCGCGCAGGGCGTGGATCTGGGCCCCGGTCCAGTGCACCGCCGGGCGGACGAGTTCGATTCCGGCCTCCGCGAGCCGGGCCGCCGCGCGGTCGGCCGTCTCCAGCGCCTCCGGCCAGGAGCCGAGCGCGAACTGGGTGCGGGCCAGCCACGCCTGGGCCCAGAGCGAGATACGGGTGGAGCCCATCCGATAGCCGGTGGGCACGGCTCCCTCCAGTTCACGGCGGGCGGACTCGGGGGCGTCGTGGGCGAGGTCGACCCAGCCGCGCCCGAGCCGGAAGCGCTGGGACTGGGCCCCTCCGGAGTCCTTGGCGAGGGCCCGCTCGTAGACGCCGACGGCCTCCTCCGGCCGTCCCAGCGCGGCCAGTCCGAGCCCGAGCACCGCCTCGGACTCGATGGCCGAGGGATCGCCCGGGCCGGCGCACTCCAGGGCGCGGCGGGCCCAGGTGACCAGCGCGGGCGCGTCCCAGCGGCCCAGGGCGTGCAGGACGCGCCGCTGGCAGATCCTCGCCATCAGATCGGGCCGCCGCGCGGGGTCGCAGCGCGCCTCGGCCTGGGCGAGGAAGGTCTCCGCCTCGGCCGAGCAGCCGCGCATGATGGCCAGATATCCGAGCACGACGTCGCGGAGCGTGCCGGCGGGGAAGCTCTCCAGCTCCGCGGCGAAGACCGCCGCGCGCGGCACGTCCCCGGCCGCGATCATGGCGTCGACGGCGCGCAGCAGCCGGTCCTGGCGGGCGGCCCGGTCCGTGCTCAGCCGGCCGGCCCGGACCAGGGCGTCGGCGACGGCGGCCCACTCCCCGGCGGACGCCCGCTCGGCGGCGTACCGGTCGAGTTCTCCGGCGAGTTCCGCGTCGGCCGTGGCGGCGGCGGCGCGGTGGGTGAGCCGGAGGCCGGGGTCCTCGGCGAGGTCCGCCGCCCGGCCGTGCAGCTCGCGGCGGCGGGCGAGGCCGATGCCGGTGCGGACGGCGGCCCGGGTGAGGGGGTGGGGGAAGGAAAGCAGGGTGCGGCCCGGTTCGACGGTCGCGGCGAGCAGTCCGGCGGCGCACGCCTCGTCGGCGGCGGGCAGGCCGTCGTCGAGACCGGCGAGGGCGGCGGCCGTGGCCACGGGGACGCCGTCCGCGCCGCCGCTGTCCCCCGCGCCCGCGCCCGCGCCCCCGCCGTCGCCGTTGCCGTCGACGAGTACGGAGCACGCCTCGACCAGGGCCCGGCCCGCTTCGCCGCAGCGGGCGAGCCGGTGCTGTACGTCGACGGTGTGGCGGGCCGGGGCGGGGAGGGTGGGCTGCCAGTCCTGCCAGGTGTCCCGGGGTAGTTCGCGGAGGAGTCCCAGGATGTGCCGGGGGTTGCCCCGCGTGTGCCGGCGAAGGTGAAGGGCCGCCGGGAGGGAGAGCGCCAGCTCGGCGTCGACCCGGGCCAGTTCCCTGATCTCCTCGGGGCCGAGCGGACCGAGACGTATCGCCCCGTCGCGGTGGCCGTCGAGGAATTCCAGGGTCTGTACGGGGACTTCCCCGTGCGGACCGGAGAGGTCGTCCCGGGCCATCAGAACGACGAGGACCCGCTCCGAGGTGAGGGCCCGGACGGCGGATCCGATGGCGCGCAGGCTCTCCGGATCGGCCCAGTGGGCGTCGTCGACGATCACCGCGAGGGGGCCCTCCCGCTGAGCGGCGGCCCAGAGCCGGTGCAGCCGCCGGGCCGCCTCGAGAATCGCGTACGGGGACACCGGCCCGCCCACGGGCCACGGCTCGGGGCAGGAGTCCGGTCCGCCGACGGGAGCCGGGTCGGACGCCGGGGCCGTTACGTGACCGGGGCCCGGGCCCGGCGGGAGGAGCGGGCTCGGGCGGGAATCCGGCCAGGGCTCCTGGCCCCGGTCGTGGCCCGCGGTCCGCGCTGGTGGCTCCGCGAACGCGGGCTCCCGGCCGGAGACCGACATACAGGCGCGGGCCAGCTGCTCCGCCACACCGAGCGGCAGCCCCGACTGCCAGGGCGCCCCGGTGACCCGAACGATCCGCGGCTCGCGCGCCGACGGGGCGCACCGCTCGGGAGGGGCGAGGGAGACGAGGGGCGCCGGAGAGGCGGTCGGCCCGGGTTCCCCCGAGAACGCGGGCCCCGGCGAATCCGGCTGAGGAGCCCGGGCCGGCGCGAGGACATGCCCGGCGAGGGCGGTCTTGCCGCTCCCCGCCGGGCCCTCGATGAGCACCGCCGCGGGGCGGCCCGCACGGGCCGCCCGAAGCAGACGGGCCAGCGCCGCGATCTCCCCGGCCCGTCCGATCAGACTGCGCTGCTGGTCAGAGCGGTTTTCCATGGGCCAGCACGCTAGCACTGGCCCGCGCCGGGGCGCGGAGTACTGGGCAGGGGCGTCCTTGTGGGCGATCCGGGCCCGGGTCCGCAGGCGCATTCGCCGCTGGGCGGGTTTGCGGGTCATGCGGGAGCGTGAATGGGCGACGCGACCGCCCCTCCCGGATACTGCTCTCGGGCGTCCCCGCCCAAGGGCGGTCGCGTCGCGCTCATCTCACCGTTGATTCACCGGTCAGCGACCGTGTCGGACGAGGGAATCCCGGCAGGATTCGTACCGTCTTGACGAGCCCGGGTTCAAACCGTCGGCGACATGTTGAGGGGTTGATTGTTGGCGGCCCCTACCGAGGTCACCGGGCCGCTGAAAGAGATGGTTTTCCCGAAGCACACCGACCATGAGTTCGCCCCGACTCCTGAGGGCGAGCACGACCAGGAGCCCAATCCTCCAGCTGACGGGCTATTCAGGTCCATCCATGCTTGGACGGAGTAGAGGCTGGACCGGTTGTTGCGCACGACCACCGTCCCCTGCACCGAGGTCCCGCTCGACGATCTGACCGCACAAACCTGTGCGATGACATTGGCGGCTATCGGTCTGGATTCGGCACATCACCACGTACTGGGGCTGGAAGTGATCGGGTTGGTGTTGCCGTAAGCTCGCCAGTTGCCTTCGGCGGCCGTGGCGGGGCCGGCCGTAGCCAGCCCCAGCCCGAGAGCGGCGGTGATGACGGCAGTCGATCCTGCGACCGTCCGTGCAGCTCGCATGAAGTCCTCCCTCTGATCCTCACCAGCAACTTCCCCAGCTGCCAGGCAGCTTGAGTATTTATCAGAGCGAACAGGATCACCAGACCCGCCTCCGCGTAATTCTTTTGAGCCGGGAGGCAGTTGCAGATCCCTGTCAGCACGTTCCGTCGAGCGGCGAAATGCAGTCAATGGGCCTCGTGTCGGCCGGCGCATTCGCCGTCATGCTTCCCGCTGCCGACCGTGGCGCACGGGCGGAGGAGCGCGGTCGCCCGTGCCCATCCCGCCATCGGCGACCAGTAGGCCATGTACGAGGCGGCGTGGCTGGTCACCGGCCCGATGCCCCCGCCATGGAGCATATGCAGGATCCCAAAGGCGTCGACGTCTCGCCCCCACCCTTATGGCGGACCCGCCCGCCCATTACCGCGCGATACCGAACCGCTCGGGCAGCCGGCGGTACGGGCTGATGCGGTCCAGCCGGCCGCTCTGCGGCTCTTGCAGTTGAGCGAGAACGCTCAACAGGTCAGTCAAAGCAGAGCAGTTGTCACCGAAAGAGCGGATCGAGCGGGTGAATGAGACCGGTCGAAGCAGCTGAGTCGTCACCAGCGAGGCTGGCTACTTGTCACAAGTACTCATTCGGCAGCCTTTCTGTCACCAGTAGCGAAGATCGTGAGTCTCGGGCTCTCCGGGGGCGATTCCACAGGTCCGTGACGGTGAAACGCGTTGGGCCGGAGAGGGCAGGGGAAGCCGCTGACGCGGTGGCCATGTACTCGCACCGGTGCAGCTGGGAGGACCTGTTCATCACGGTGAACATCGACTCGGGCGGAACCAGCGAAATGAGGAAGCGCGAGTTCGACTCGGGACCTACGCTGGCGCTACCTTCCGCCGCCCCTGTCCAGGAGTAACGTGCCGCCCGCCTACGTTCACCGGATCACGAAGTACGACCCCGCCGACCGTGACGAACACGGCAGCTACCGGGGCGCGGAGGAGGCGGTTGGCGACCACGGCCCGGTCGAGGCCGCGTACCTGAAGGCGATCTCCGCGTTCGCGGAAGCTGCGGGCATTGACCGGCTGGAGATCCGCGAGCCTTCCGTCACCGGGCATGTTCACCTCGGCGCCCAGCCGGCAGTCGAGGGACACGGTCTCAGCGGGCTCTTCCCGGCCGACCTCACCGGTTACCACGACGGGGCCGAGGTCTCCCTGGCGGTGGCCCTGGAGCTGATCCGCGCCATGCTCCGTGAGCAGGGCGCCTGGTGCCGGCTGGAGGCGGGAGACGCTTGCGCCGTGCACGTCGGATGGGACCAGTACATGTACGTGGGCAGCGACCAGCCCTGCACGGACGCCGTGGTCCGTACGCGGGAACTCGGCCTCTTCGCGGAACCAACAGAGGCTTCCCCCTACGCTGCGGAGCCAGAGGTGACAGAGGTCGCCGACGAAGGCTTCTGGGCGTTGGTGCGCACCGAGCTGGCGGCGCGACAAGGCCTGCTGCTGGAGGAGACCACCATCGTCAACGCCTCACGCTGGCACCGTCTCACCACGGAGAACCTCAACGGGGTGCGCACCGGTCTCGGCCCGCGCGCACTGCTGACCGTCTGGCCCGACCTGCAATCCGACGTCGGCGCGGTCCTGACCGCGCTGCCGTCCGAGTGGCACGTCGAGTTCGTCTGGGAGACGAAGGATGGAACGATCAGAGATGTGGTCGTCGATGAGACCCAGTATCAGGAGCTCGCCGCCCTGGTGGCCGACGCGCGAGCGGCCCGTGCCCTGTCCTTCTGCACCGACGAACGCAGTCCACTGCTCCAAGCCGTTCTACCCGACAGCGACGGTGTGCCGCGCGCACGATGGTGACCCGATTCATGAGCGCCGGCCCGCACGACCGGCCCCCGCTGGGCTCCCGGGCCGGGCTCATCGCGGGCGCGCCGCCTTCCGGGCGGCCAGGGTCCGTTCCCTGTGGTGGACATCCGCCTCCGCGCTGGTTCCGTCGCTGTGGCGGACGGTGCACCGCTCCCCCGGGCCCGCCGGGCACTGTGTGCAGAAGACGCTGATCCCGGCGGTGTTCGGGTTCGCGTCCGGAGCGATGGAGCCGCGTACGGGCGGCGGTCTGTCCGGAGAACAGCGGGAGAGCAGCAGAAGCAGCCCGCCCACCATGATTCCTGGCACGGCGGTCGGCAGGCCGGATCAGTGGCCGGCCGGGGTGGGCGCGATCTGCTGGATGAGGTGGAGGAGGTCGGGGGCGACCCACTCCTCCGCGATCCGGTCTCCTTCGAAGCGGTAGACCTCGACGCCGCGACAGGCGACCGTCCGGCCGGTCGCCTCGAACTGCTGGAAGGCGCCCAGGTGGGTCGCCTGGAAGGCGACCAGCACGGTGACCTTGTCGCCGACGCCGAAGATGTCCCGGACATCGATCGTCAGGTCGGGGAAGGCGTCCAGCATGATCTCGCTGCCCATGCGCCAGTTCTCCCGGCCGTGCAGCGGCTCGGCCGTGCCGGGGACGTTGGCGATGAAGTTCTCCGTCAGCGGCTTCTCGGCGGTGTCGAGGTCGCGGCTCTGTACGCACTGGTACGCCCTGCGCACGAGGGCCACGTTCTGTTCGACGGTGGTGGTCATCTCGATGCCCTTTCGAACGGGAGGAGACCCGGGCGCGGTGGTCGCTCGGGCCGGATGCCCACCACTGAAGACCATGACGTCGCGGCAAGGTCAAAGCGAGCTGTCCGAAGCCGCGCTCGGGCAGTCGGCAGCGGCACAGGCCCGTGCTTGACCTTGCCGCGACGCCATGGTTTCCACTGCGGTCATGCGAATCGGAGAAGTCGCCGCCCCGGTCGGAGTCGCCCCGTGTGCTGCGCGGCGCTGCCACCGCCTCGGGCTGCTGCCCGAACCCGCCCGGCGCGGCAACGGGTACCGCGCTTCAGAGGCAGGACGATGCGGGGCCGCAGGAGGTCCGCCCTGCGGGCGGGCAGCGGGTCCGGGCGCTGCCCCGCCGCCGACGAAAGCCACCACGGCGAGCACATGGCGCAGGACCGCGATGACCGGGCCGGGAACCTTCAGCGCGCCGGAGGTGAGGACGCGCAGGCAGGATGCGCAGGGCGGTGGGGGTGTCGGTCTCCTCGAAGTCGGTCAGCCCGTCAGTCGGTCAGTCGGCTTGCGAGTCCCGTTCCGCCGCCTCGGCCATCTGCTTGATGCGGGCCAGCCGCCGGTCCCAGTCGGCGGCGAGCGAGGCCATCCACCGCGCCGTCGCGTCGAGCGCCGCCGGCCGTACCGTATGGCGCACCTCGCGCCCGACGCGGGCGCTGCTCACCAGCCCGGCGGCGTCCAGGACGGCGAGGTGTTTGACCACGGCCTGACGCGAGACGGGAAGGTGCTCGGCGAGCGTCGTCGCGGTGGCCTCGTGCTCGGCGGCGAGCAGTTCGAGCAGCCGGCGACGCGTCGGGTCGGCCAGAGCGGTGAGGACGGTGTCGACCGCCTCGGCGGCGCGGGGTTCGTCGGTCACGCGGAGGGCTGTTCGGCGCGCTTCTTGAGCGCGTCGAGTTCCTGCGGCCAGCCGATGCTGTTGTCGCTGACGGCCTGGCCGCGCAGATCCTCGGGCCCGGCCAGTGCCGCGAACCCGCTCTCGACCACGCGCAGCCGCGTCTTGTCGCCGTCCGGGGTCAGCGTGAACTCCACGAGGGTGCTGTTGTCCTCGCGCAGCTCTTCCCCGGGGAACGCGCTGGCCCAGCGGTAGGCCAGATAGGTCGGCGGCTGGACCTTCTCCACGCGCACCGGGAAGTCGCCGTACTGCGGGTTCGTCGTCAGCAGCTCCTCGCCCTCGCGGGCCACGGTGCCGGGCAGGCTCGCCTTGTCGGCCACCCAGAAACCGGGCTCGGCCACCAGCGACCAGACCCGCTCCAAGGGCGCCTCGATCAGGGTTTCGCGTTCGATCCGGTCCTGGCTCATGAGGGACTCCTTCACGGTCGGCGTTTAGTGCAACTACAGAGTTGCACATCATTGAGCTTGACGCAACCGCAGAGTTGCACCTCGGCTGCTCCTGCGGGCCGGTCCGCCCAACGACCTCCGAAGAGCCCGGCGGCTCCTGAGCACCGACACCCATGAGCCGGGCCGTCGCGACGATGGACGGCGGCCCAGCACCACGCTCGGGCTTCCTCCATCCCGACGAGGAGTCGGCCATCCCGACGAGGCGCCGGGCGGTCCGCCTCTCCCCCGGATGGGTCCGGAGGCCATCGCCCGCGCGGCCGTCCGTCGTCGTCCCGGACGGCGAGGCGGAGGAAGGCGGCAGCGACCACGGTCACCGTCGCGGCGGGGCAGAGAACACACGGCCGCCTCCCCGGGCGGACCCGGCGTCCACGGCCGGTTCGACATGGGCCCGGCTATGCCATGTTTCTGAGTGCGGTGCGGTGGGCGAAGACGACGACGTTGGCCGAGTAGCCGGTCTTCTTGTCGAAGCGTCCGCCGCATGTCAGAAGCCGGAGTTCTGGACGCTTGGCCGCTCCGTACACCTTGTCGTCCGGGAACTCGCTCTTCTTGTAGGTCTTGACGGCATCGACGGTGAACACCGCCGTCCGCCGGTCCGCGCGGACGATCTTGACGGCGTCGCCCGGTTTCAGGGCGTTGAGGTTGAGGAAGATGGCGGCGCCGGTCCTGGTGTCCCGGTGGCCGACGATCAGGGACGTTCCCGCGTCTCCCGGGGAAGGTCCGTCCTGGTACCAGCCCACGACCTTGGGCTTGCTCAGCGGGGGCGCGTCGAGCCGGTCCTCGGCATCGAGGCCGACGCCGAGGACGGGGGCTTCGATCATGATCGCGGGGATGATCAGCTTCACGGGACGCGAGGGCGACAGGGGCGCGCGAGGCGGTCGGACGTTCTCCGGCGGCCTGTGCGGGGCCCTTGAGGACGGCGGCGGCGCGCCGCCCGCAGCATCGGAGCCGCGGGCGGCGGGCGCGGTCGCGGGCGAGTCCCCGCTCGCCCAGACGATGCCGCTCACCAGGGAGGAGACCGCGCACAGCGTCATGGTGAGACGGCATGCGCGGCTCGGCCCCCGTCGCCGCCGACAGGGTCGGCTATGCCTCGCCACGGGAACGGCGTCGTGCTGCCTTGCGGACCAGCGCCAGCCCGGCGATGCCCGCCGCGCCGGCCACCAGCGCCGCGGCCGTTCCGAACTGGGCCGGGGAGGCGGCGCTCTCCACTGTGGGCACGCCGCCTCCGCCCGCCGGTACGGGGCCGGACGGCTTGTGGTAGGACCGGCCGGAATCCTTGCCCTCGCCGGAATCCCTCCCCTCGCCGGAGTTCTTGCCCTCGTCGCAGTGGACCACGAACGTCTTCTGCTTGGTCACGCCGCTGGGGACCGTCCACTGGAGCTGGTACGTACCGTCGGCCAGCCGGTACTCATTGCTCCGGGCTCTGCCCTGTGAGAGAGGGAGGTTCCCCGTCAGGGTGTCGCCGGGAGGGACCGTGGGCGGGCGGACCGTGATCGTCCAGGCGATCGCGGGGAGGGTTTCGAAGTTGTCCGCGACGAGCTTGAACTTGCAGACCGCACCGTCGCGTTGGGTGCCTCGGACTTCTCCGGAGGGCAGAATGGTGAGGTCGCCGCTGTCTCCGGGGGCCGCGAACGCGGCAGGCGCGTCGGCCAGAGCGAGTCCGGCGGCGAGCACGACGGCGGCCGCGACGCCTGTGCGGGCGCCGAGAGGGCGGACGGAAACGGGGATGGGCATGCTGGGCTCCTTCAAGCCGGAACGATTGTCGTACTAATCGCGTGACTGTCCAAGAGATGCACGGGCCGTCGGAGAGCACGGCGGGAAACGCCGGTAACGCGGGACAAATAGCCTGATTGGCGGACATCCAGAGAGCATCGCCCGGAGTTCACGGATGCCGAGCGGTGGACGCCGAGGCTCGCTCCTCGGCTCGCCTGCGCCTGGTCCGCGCCTCGACCGGGCTCGGGCCCGCCCGGCCGGAGGAGCCGGACACCGCCGCAGCCGGTCGGCTCCTGAGCCGGAGCATGGACGGAAGTTTCTCCAGGTCACGCCCCTGCCGCGCGGCTGAAACCAATGCCACGCCGAGACCGTGGTGACCCTCCGGCCACCAGACGGAGGCCCGGGCCCGTGTGCGGCCGCGCGGGCCGCGCCGTCCCTCCCGGCCTCCCCACGGACGGCAGACGCCTGCGGTGACGACTGCCGCGTCCCGCACCGGATCTGCGCATGCGGACACCGGGCGTCACGTCCGGGCCGTTCGTGCGCTCAGGGTCGAGAGGGGATCTCCTCCCGGAGGAGGGGGCGGTCATGCCTCGTCCCGTACGGTCCGGCGCGATCAGCGTCGGCCTGGTCGCCGTCCCGGTAGGAACGCCGGCGGCGAAGGCGATCGAGATCGCCGCGTACGTGCCGTCCGGCTCCGCCGGCCCGGTCCGTATCGGCGGCTCCCGCCACCTCGCCGCCGACGGCCAGGTCGCGGGCGGGCCCGGGAAGGCGGATCGCCGCCCGAGCGTCCGGGCCTCATCGGTACCGCCGCATGACCGTGCCCGGGGAGGATCGCTCCTGCCCCGGGCACGGTGGTGAGGGTCAGACGAGTGCCAGGCTGATCTGGTCCTTGAACACCACCCAGTGCTGGCCGGCGTCATTGGTGTCGCAGGGCCGGCTGGCGACGTCCGGGGTGCCCCAGGCGTTGGCGAGACAGTAGGCGGGGTCGTAGTTCAGCGAGATCTGCTGACCCGTCACATCCCAGTACTGACCCTCGTCGTTGGGGTCGCACGGCTTGGTGGAGACGTCCGGGGTGCCCCAGGCATTGGCCAGGCAGTAGCCCGGAGCGTCGGTGAGGGAGATCTGGTTGCCCGAGACGGTCCAGCGCTGGCCGGCGTCGTTGATGTCGCAGGGCCGGCTGGCGACGTCCGGGGTGCCCCAGGCGTTGGCCAGGCAGTACAGGCCGGGGCGCATGGCCTGCCGGGCGGTGGGTTCCGCTCCGGCGTCAGCGGCCGGCAGGAGGGAAGCCATCGCCGCCAGGGCGACAAGTGCGAAGCGGTTGCGGAGGGTGATTCCCATGCGCGGACTCCATTCTCGACCAGGGCCGCGTGTTTCACACGGGGCCCTGGAAGGAGGGTGCTCGGCTCGGATTCGAGCGCACGGAGATTGATATCAGTGATATCCGGCGGCCCGATCACTGTGCGCGACGCATTCGCCCAAACGTGTTACTTGTATGACGATGACGTACTCGGCGACGCCGAGGGATCCGTCCGGCCCGGGCGGGACACAGCACTGCTGGGGCCACGCGGACGGGCGGTACCCGGCCGCCCGTCCAGCCGTGGCCCGGGCAGCGGGACGAAGACCAGCGGTACCGCGTCCGGCCCGCCGGAGCCGGACTCCCGGGCACCGGCAGAACGCCCTCGTAAGCGCACCGGACCGGACCGGCCGTCAGCTCTTCCCGGCAGCCCGGCCGATCGGCATCCCCGGCGGGGGCTTCGCTGTAGCCTCCCTCCATCGATCTCGACATGGGGGACCATGCGCCACACGACCACCACCGCCGCGGTCGCCGCCGTCCTGCTCCTCACCCTCACCGCCTGCTCCGGCAGCGGCAGCGGCGCCGACCCGAAGACCGGTCCGTCGGCCGAGGCCGCGAGCACACCCGCGGCCGACCCTGCCGAGAAGGCCGCCGCCGACGGTACGAAGGAACTCGAGGCCGCGGTCCGCGCCTACTCGGACGCGTACTTCGCACCGGACGCGAAGGCGGCGTACAGCATGCTGTCGCAGCGCTGTCAGGACGCCTACGTGCTGGAGATCTTCGAACCGGCCGTGAAGGCCGCCGCCTCGGACTACGGCAAGCAGAAGATCGAGTCGCTCACCGTCGACCGGGCCGCCGACGGCATGGCCCGGGTGTCCTACACCTACGCGGTGCCGACGCTCTCCCAGAAGCAGCAGCCGTGGACCCTCGAGGGCAAGACGTGGAAGTACGACGCCTGCTGAGCCGGCGAGGAGCTGTCCGCGCGTACGCGGGGACGATCGCCGTCGTCACCCGAGGCCGCCAGGCGTAGCCGCCGCCGAGGGGCGGGCCGCCGGCGGGGGCGGGGTCCGGACGTATCGGCGAGTTTCGCGTTTCCCGGTTCGGGGCCTGCGGTTGCGGGACAATGCGGCGTGGCGGCCCGTCGGCCGGGCAGTACGGCGAGCGGCGGGTGTTCGGGGTAGGGAGAGCCGCTGTGGCACGGTTGTGGAAGATTACGATCATCGTGGTGGCCGGGCTGGGGATCGTTTCCACGCCGCTGATCTGGCTGTGGGACGGCCCGGGGGCCGGGCAGTTGACCGGCGCTTCGGTCCAGGCCGCCGTGGCTGTCGCCGCTCTGGTCTGGGCCGTACTCCAGCCGCCGTCCCCGGCCGGGCCCGCGGACACGGTCAGCCGGACCGGGACGGCCACACGCGGGGCCGTTACGGGTATCAGGCGGCCGGGGGGCCTCGGGCGCGGTTCGGCCGCCGTCGAACGGTCCGGCGAGGCCAGCGGTCCGAACTCCGTCTCCGGCAT
Source organism: Streptomyces sp. NPDC014894 (assembly GCF_043080985.1). NCBI lineage: Bacteria > Bacillati > Actinomycetota > Actinomycetes > Kitasatosporales > Streptomycetaceae > Streptomyces > Streptomyces sp. NPDC014894. Next base: position 184,549 of record NZ_JBIBWD010000002.1, on the reverse strand, counting down.
CGACTACTCGAACTGAGCGCGACCGTGTCGGAGGCGCCGGGGCACACGAACGGTGGCGATGAGCCGGAGCCGTCGGTGACCGTGTCGGAGACCGGCGATGCCCGTGCCGGCGGCGGTGAGACGGTTGTGACCGGATATCGTGGCCCGGCCCCGGGAACAGGGGGCGACGCCCCGGGCTCTGTGTATGTGTCGGGCACCGGTGACGCGATCGCCACCGGCGGGGGAACCGCCATCAGCGGCTCCATCAACCATCTGCATGTCGAAACGCTGACCGTGCGGCCCTGGTGCCCGGAGACGGACGGCCGACGGCCCAACACCTCACCGGACCCGTCCCCGTACCCGGTGCCGGCCGTGCCGGTGCCGGCCCCGGTCGCCGAGGCCGCGGCGTCACTGGCCCGTGAAGTCCGGCGGCGCTGGCAGCGCGAGGAGAACCACCGCCGCGTCCACGACCCGTTTCCGCTGCCGGTGCGATACCGGCCGGCCCCGCCCGACCTGATGGACCGGCCGGAGAACATCCAGCGCCTGCCGCCCGGAGCCGCGCCCCGTGACCTGGACCTGAACGGCGATCTGCGGGGTATCGCCGACATCTACCGGAAGGTCGCCTCGCGGAGGCTGGTCATCCTCGGCCGGGCCGGCTCGGGCAAGTCGGTCCTGGCGGTCAAGCTCGTCCTCGATCTCCTCACGGCTCCCGAATTCGCGGTCCGCGTACCGGTGATCTTCAGTATCGGGTCCTGGGATCCGACCACCACCACCGTGCGGGACCTGCTGGTCGACCGTCTGCTGCGGGACCACCCCCACCTGGCCCGCCGAAGCGGCGACGGAGCGACGCTGGCCGCGGCTCTCGTGGACGCCGAGCTGATTCTGCCGGTCCTGGACGGCTTCGACGAACTGGCCGAGGCACTGCGCAGCCCGGCGCTGGACGCTCTCAACTCCACGTCCCTCCCGCTGGTCCTCACCAGCCGGCGGGAGGAGTACGCCCGGGCGATCCGGGACGGGCACACGCCTCTGGTGTGGGCGGCCTGTACCGAACTCCACGACCTCACCGTCGAAGACCTCGCGGCCTACCTTCCCCGGACCGACCGGCTCGCCGCCTCCGGCGGGCGCGGTGACGTGCGCGTATGGGACGCCTTCCTGGAGCGCCTGCGCGCGGGGGACACTCCTGCGGGCGCCCGGCTCGGAAGAGTCCTGGGAACCCCTCTGATGGTCGCCCTGGCGCGCACGATGTACGAGACGCCCGGGAAGAGCCCGCTGGAACTCTTCGACACCGCACGCTTTCCCACCGAGCGCCACATCGAGGAACATCTGCTGGCGGGCTTCGTCCCCACCCTCTACCGGCACCGCGCTCACGAGCGGACCGACTCCGACCGCGGGCGACGCGACCGCGACCCCGACCGTGCCCGGCGCTGGCTCGGCCACCTCGCCTCCAGCCTCGCCCACGACGGACACGACGGACACGACGGACACGACCGCCAAGATCTCGCCTGGTGGCGTCTGGGCGAATCCGTACGGCTGCCGACCCGCATCGCGCATACCGCCCTGGCCGCCGCGCTCTGCATGGCCGCCGCCACCTGGCTCACGGGACTCTCCGGGTACGCCTTCGCGTTCCCCGTCCGCCTCACGCCGACGGCGATACTGCTCCAGGGAACGCTGGCAGGGCTCCTCGCCGGGATCAGCTTCGGCCTCGCGCACGGCGTCCTGGCCCTCTCCGGCCGGGCGGCGGCCCCGCCGTCCCGCGTACAGCTCAAACTGTCCGGCACGGAACGCCGGGCCGGCCCCGGCACGGCACGCGGCATCCTCACCCGTGTGAGAGCCGCGCTGGCGGCGGGCTGGGTGCTGGGGATCGGGTACTCCTGGTCGGACATCCTCGTACGCATACCGCTCGGGGCCTTCCCGGAGAGCGGACTGCTCAGAATCGCCGCCGGGAACATGCTGCTCTTCGGACTTGTCTTCAGCCTGACCGCCGGGCTGGCCTTCGGCCTCGTCGCGGCCCTGGAAGCACCCATGGACACCACCGCCGCGGCGACGCCGGTCCAACTCCTCTCCGCCAACCGCACTGCGGCGATCCGGCAACTCCTGGTACTCATCCCCGCCATCACTGCCGGATGCGGCCTCACCGGCCACCTCGCGGTCCGCCTTCTCCCGCGGATCCTGCCCGTGAACATGATCTGGACATGGGAAGTAACCGTCTATCTGGGAGCCATCGGCGGACTTGGAGGCTCCACGGCCTACCTCCTCGCCTTCACCGCCTGGGGTCAGTGGCTGACACTGGCCCGCGTCTGGCTGCCCCTGACACGCCGACTCCCCTGGGACACCGTCGCCTTCCTGGAAGACGCCTACCACCTCGGCGTCCTCCGCCACACCGGTGCCGTCTACCAATTCCGGCACCACCATCTCCAACGACACCTCACCCACGCCTACCGCAATCCCGAACACCCCACGGCGACCGCCCGTCCGGAACGACGGTGAAACGCATGGGGGCGGGTGGGAGCGGCACGCTCAGTACGGATGGGCGGAGGGGGAAGTGCCCCGCACGCGCGGGGATCACCACTCTGCGCGAACTGCCTGAGTAGTCGTATGGGGACCAGCCCCGCACGCGCGGGGACCACCGGGGGCATCTGTCGTCCTCGCCCAGTCAGTCGGGACCAGCCCCGCACGCGCGGGGACCACCTTCTCTCATTCGCGTGCGGCGGTACGGGAGGGGGACCAGCCCCGCACGCGCGGGGACCACCGAGTTCGGCAGCCCTCGGAGCGCGGCGCCGAGGGACCAGCCCCGCACGCGCGGGGACCACAGGACGTGACCTGCGGTGTCATCGTCCCAGGGCAGCGTTTTTACTTACTTCCACAGATTCCGGCATTCCTCCCCTTTTCGGTTACGCGGGGCGGCGGTGTCGGGTGCCACGCTATCGGTTCGGAGCCGGTCGGCGCGGGGTACGGGTGGCCGTTTGCTTCATGCCATCGCATCCCGCGGACTCCCGGGGGATGCGATGCGCGGCAGGCCGCGTTCGCGGAGCTGGATCGCGAGCCCCGGCCCGGGGGTGCCTCCTGTGCAGCAGTCACGACTGCCTGGCGATCAGGACCGTGGAGACGCCGGCCGGCCGGGAACCCCGGTGCCGCCACGGCCTGAAGACCTCCCACGGCCGGGGTGGGCGGCTGAGGCCTCAGCCGAGGTCGCCGCCCGCGACCGGCAGCACCGTACCGGTGATGTACGACGCCTCGTCGGAGGCGAGGAAGACGATCGCCGCGGCCTGCTCGTCCAGCGAGCCGTACCGTTTCATCAGTGAGGAGTCGACGGTCTGGTCCACGATCTGCCGGTACCACTCCTTCTCGCGCTCCCCTTCGGGCGCGGGCCCTCGGGGGACGCGGCGGGCCGGGGCGTCGGTGCCGCCGGGTGCGGTGGCGACGACGCGGATGCCGTACGGGGCCGTCTCCAGGGCCAGTGCCGCGGTGATGGCGTTGACCCCGCCCTTGGCCGCCGCGTAGGGCAGCCGGTTGACGCCCCGGGTGGCGACGGAGGAGACGTTGACGATGGTGCCGGAGCGCCGCTCGATGAGATGGGGCAGCACGGCCCGGCACATCCACAGGGTCGGGAAGAGGGAGCGCTGGATCTCGGCGTGGATCTGGTCGGGGGTGTAGTGCTCGTACGGCCTGGCCCAGATGGTGCCGCCGACGGTGTTGACGAGGCAGTCGATCCGGCCGTGGCGGTCCAGGGCCGCGGCGACCGCGGCCTCGGCCCCCTCGTACCGCTCCAGATCGGCGACGACGGCGTGCCCGTCCAGCTCGGCGGCGGCCTCATGGACGGACGGGGAGCGGTCGGCGAGGACCACTTCGGCCGACTCCGCCGCCAGCCGGCGGGCGACGGCGAGGCCGATGCCCTGGGCGGCCCCGGTGACCAGCACCGTACGGCCGCTGAACCGGCCCGGGTGCGCGCTCACCGGGCGGCCGCCGAGTCCACCGCGGTCGCCTGCGCCGTATCGGCGTCGGCACCGCCGTGCGCTCCGTCGGGCGTTCCCGCCGTCACCGCGAACCGCTCGTAGTGGAAGCTCGCCGGAGTGATCCCGAGGCCGGCGATATGGCTCCGTACCGCGTCGACCATCGCGGGCGGACCGCAGAGGTAGACGTCCGCGTCGCCGCCGTGCAGGGTGTCCGCGTCGATGAGGCCGGTGACGAAGCCCTTGTTGGGCGCGGTGGAGGCCGGATCGGCGACACAGTGGTCGTAGGTGAGGCCGGGGATGACGGAGGCATAGTCGGCGAGGGTGTCGAGATGGACCAGGTCCTCGTCGGCGGTGACGCCGTAGAGCAGACGCACGGGGTGGGCGGCCGGGGCCTGGGCCAGCTTCTCCAGCATCGACAGCAGCGGCGCGAGCCCGGTGCCGCCCGCCAGGAAGAGGGCGGGGCGGGTGAGCGGGCGGAGGTAGAAGGTCCCCATGGGCCCGGTGAAATCGATCCGGTCGCCGGGCCGGGCGCGGTCGGTGAGATATCCGGACATCGCGCCGCCGTCGGTGATCCGGACGAGGAAGGAGGCCGCGGACTGGCCCGGTCCGGAGCTGAAGGAGTAGGAGCGGTGCTGGTCGGTGCCGGGGACCGCGATGTTGACGTACTGGCCGGGCAGGAAGTCCAGCGCCCGGCGGTCGTCGACGTCGAGGGTGAGGCCGACGGTGGTCGCGGAGCGCCGCTCGACGGCCGCGACCGTCGCGGTGTGGACGGCGGCGGCGGTCCGGGCGGACGCCGAGGTCGCGGGGACGCGCAGCACGAGATCGCTCAGCGGGGTCATCTGGCAGGGCAGGCAGTAGCCGCTCTCGGCCTCGTCGTCGGTGAGCGCCTCGTCGATGTAGTCGCCGCCGTCGTAATTCCCCGATTCGCAGAACGACTTGCAGGTGCCGCAGGCTCCGTCGCGGCAGTCGAGCGGGATGTTGACGCGCGCCTTGTACGAGGCGTCGGCGACGGTCTCGTCCGGGCGGCAGTCGATGAAGCGGGTGATGCCGTCCTCGAAGCTCAGGGCGACCTGGAATGCCGTGGGGGTGCTCATGGATGCTCGATTCGGGCCTGATCAGACGTGGTAGACGTCGACGACATGGTGGACGTAGTCGTTCTTGAGCACGACCTTCTTGGCGAGGATCAGCGGGGCGTCCCCGGAGAAGTCGACGCGGTAGAAGGAGGTGCCGAAGTAGGTGTCCACGGTCTGGTAGCGGTAGTAGAGCGTGAACCAGTTGAAGCGCACGTCCACGACGCCGCCGGACTCCCCGGTGATCTCCATATTGGTGATGTTGTGGCCGGTGCGGGGCTCGGGCAGGCTGGTGGCGCTGGAGCGATCGGTGCGGATACGGAAGATCCGGTCCTCCAGGCCGCCCCGGTTGGCGTAGTAGATCAGTGAGATCTCGGTCCGCGGGTCGCGGGTGAGTTCCTCGTCGTCGGCCCAGGCCGGCATCCAGAACTCGGCCTCGGGGTGGTAGCACTCCAGCCACTTCTCGAACTCGCGGTCGTCCAGGTGGCGGGCCTCGCGGTAGAGGAACCGGCGGACCGTCTCCGGCGAAACGGGCGGGGCGTCGTCGGGGCCGGCGGGCGGCGGTGTCCGCGGCGCGGCGGCCGGGCTGTCCGGACTGTCCGTGCCGGCAGGGCTGTTCGCGCCGTCCGCCGGTGCGGTCGGGGGCGGGGTCGGAGTCGGAGTCGGGTGCGGGGGCGTGGTCGGGGGCGTGGTCGTCATGGTGGGGTCCTGGTCCCTTCGGTTCGTGCCGCGGTCGCCGCCGGGCTCTGCTGTCGCTCCGGCGGTACGCGGTGGCCGGCCTCCCGGCCCGGTGGGCGCGCGGATCTGATCGCGCGGGAGAGGAGCTACTGCCAGGACCTCCAGCGCGAGGGCGTCTGGCCGCACATCTGGCGGCGCGCGGGGCAGTACGCCAATCTCAGCGTCTTCGACGCCCCGGACCACGAACGGCTCCACGAGATCCTCTGGAATCTGCCGCTCTTCCCCTATCTGACGATCGAGGTCACCCCGCTGGCCGCGCACCCCTCCGCGCTGACGGCGGGCTGATCGCCATGGGCTCGACGAACGAGGGCGGGGCGGTGGCGGGCATGGGCATGGGCATGGGCACGGGCACCACGGTCGTGCCCAGCGCCCTGGACAAGGTGGCCGAATCGGCCGCCGAGGCCGTGGCCGATCTGCCCGAGGGCGCGTCGCTCGCGGTGGGCGGCTTCGGGCTCAGCGGAGTGCCGACCGTCCTGATCGAGGCGATCCACGCGCGGGGCACCGGCGGACTGAAGGTGGTCTCCAACAACTGCGGGGCCATGGAGTCGGGTCTCGCGGTGCTGCTCGCCGCAGGCCGGATAGCCCGGGTCACCGGCTCGTACATCGGCGCGAACAAGGAGTTCGCCCGGCAGTATCTGAGCGGCGAGCTGGAGGTGGAGCTGATCCCGCAGGGCACGCTCGCCGAGCGGCTGCGGGCCGGCGGCTGCGGCATCCCCGCCTTCTACACCCCGGCCGGCGTCGGGACCCTGGTCGCCGACGGCGGACTGCCCTGGCGCTACGACGGGGCGGGCGGGGTGGCGCTGGCCTCGCCGCCCAAGGAGGTGCGGGCCTTCGACGGCGTCGACCATGTCCTGGAGCACGGGATCCGCACCGACTTCGCGCTGGTCCGCGCGGCCCGGGGGGACCGCCACGGCAATCTGGTCCTGCGGAGATCCGCCCGCAACTTCAACCCCCTGGCCGCCATGGCCGGCCGGATCACCGTCGCCGAGGTGGAGGAGCTGGTCGAGCCCGGCGAGCTGGACCCCGACGCGATCCACGTGCCCGGCGTCTTCGTCCAGCGGGTGGTCGCCCTCACGCCCGCGCAGGCGGCCGACAAGCGGATCGAGCAGAGGACGGTGCGCGGCTGATGGCCTGGACACGGCAGGAGATCGCGGCCCGCGCGGCGCTGGAGCTGCGCGACGGCGAGTACGTCAACCTCGGCATCGGGCTGCCGACGCTGATCCCGGACCATCTCCCCGAGGGCGTACGGGTGGTCCTCCAGTCGGAGAACGGAATCCTCGGCACCGGCCCGTACCCCGCCGAGGACGAGGTCGATCCCGATCTGATCAACGCGGGCAAGGAGACGGTCACCGTGCTGCCCGGGGCCGCGTTCTTCGACTCCGCGCTCTCCTTCGGGATGATCCGGGGCGGCCATGTCGACACCGCCGTCCTCGGCGCGATGCAGGTCTCGGCCGGCGGCGACCTCGCCAACTGGGCCGTGCCCGGAAAGCTGGTCACCGGCATCGGCGGGGCGATGGACCTGGTCCACGGGGCCCGCCGGGTGGTGGTCACCATGACCCACACCGCCAAGGACGGCAGCCCGAAGATCGTCGCGCGGTGCGCGCTGCCGCTCACCGGCCGCGCCTGCGTCGACCGGGTGATCACCGATCTGGGCGTCCTCGACATCACGGCGCGGGGTCTGGAGCTGGCCGAGACCGCCCCCAGCGTCACCGTCGAGGAGATCCGGGCGGCGACCGCCGCTCCCGTTCACACCCGCCCCACAGGGAGCTTCCGATGAAGGATGTCTATGTCGTCGACGCCGTCCGCACCCCGGTCGGCCGATACGGGGGCGCGCTCTCCGGCGTCCGCCCCGACGACCTCGCCGCCCATGTGCTGCGGGCGCTGCTGGACCGTACGCCGGAGCTGGACCCGGCCCGGATCGGCGACGTGTTCCTCGGCAACGCCAACGGAGCGGGCGAGGAGAACCGGGATGTGGCGCGGATGGCGGTCCTGCTGGCGGGGCTGCCCGTCACCGTGCCGGGGGTGACCGTCAACCGGCTCTGCGCCTCCGGTCTGGAGGCCGTCGTCCAGGCGGCGCGGGCCGTCGCGCTCGGCGATGTCTCCCTCGCGGTGGCGGGCGGTGTGGAGTCGATGAGCCGGGCTCCCTGGGTGCTGCCGAAGCCGGATCGGGCCTTCCCGGCGGGCGGTCAGGAGCTGTACTCGACCACGCTCGGCTGGCGGATGGTCAATCCGGCGATGGACCCACGGTGGACGGCGCCGCTCGGCGAGAGCGCCGAGCTGATCGCCGAACGGCACGGCATCACCCGCGAGCGGCAGGACGCCTTCGCCCTGGCCAGCCATGAGAAGGCGGCCCGGGCATGGCGGGAGGGGGCGTACGCGGCGGAGGTCGTCCCCGTCGAGACGCCCGGGCGGCGCGGGGACACGGCGCCCTCCCGAACGGTGCCCTTCCGACGGGACGAGTGCGTAAGGGAGGACGCCTCCCTGGCGGCGATGGCCAAGCTGAAGCCGTCGTTCCGTACGACCGGCGGGACGGTGACGGCGGGCAACTCCTCCCCGCTCAACGACGGGGCGGCCGCGCTGCTCCTCGCCGACGAGGAGGGGCTGCGGGCGACCGGCCGGGAGCCGCTGGCCCGGATCGGCGCGAGCGCGGTGACCGCCGTCGAGCCTCAGTGGTTCGGGCTGGGCCCGGTCGGGGCCGTGCGGCGGGCCCTGGACCGGGCCGGGCGCAGCTTCGGGGACCTCTCCGTGCTGGAGCTGAACGAGGCGTTCGCCGCCCAGGCCCTCGGCTGTGTCGCCGAGTGGCCCGAGCTGGATCCGGGCATCCTCAACCCGCGCGGCGGGGCCCTCGCGATCGGCCACCCGCTGGGCGCTTCCGGCGCGCGGCTGGCGGGCGCGGTGGCCCATCAGCTCAAGGCGGCGGGCTCGGGCACCGGTGTGGCGGCGCTCTGCATCGGGGTCGGCCAGGGCCTGGCGCTGGTCCTGGAGCGCTGAGCGGGCGGCGCGAGGTCCGTCCGCCGGCGCCTTTGCCCCGGGTGCCTTGACGCAGGCGGCTCGACGCGGGCGGACGGATGCCGACGCGCAGGTGCCGGCGCGCGTGTGGTCGGCGCGGGTGCGCCCGGCTCGTAGGTGCCGGCGCGTACCTGTCGGCGGTGCACGCCGACACCCGTACGTCAGTCCCGGGGCGGCGCACGCCCCTCCCCCACACCACTCAGGAGCCCTCATGCCCCACCCCGTACCACCGCGTCACACCCTCTCCGGCCCGCCCGGTGCGCCGCTGCTCGTCCTGGGCCCCTCGCTCGGCACCTCGACGCGGGTGTGGTCGGCGCAACTGCCCGCGCTGGAGCGGGCGTTCCGCGTGGCGCGCTTCGACCTTCCCGGGCACGGGGGCTCCGCGACGAGCGCGCCGCCGCTCGCGGAGCCGTTCGTTCCGCCGTTCACGGAGCCGTTCGTTCCGCCGCTCGCGGAGCCGTTCGCGGAGCCGGGCCGGGCGACGGTGGGCGATCTCGCCGCGGCGGTGCTCGCGCTCGTCGACGAACTGGGGCACGAGCGCTTCCACTACGCCGGGATCTCCCTCGGCGGGGCGATCGGCGCCCGGCTCGCGGCCGACCGTCCCGGGCGGGTGGCCTCCCTCGCCCTGGTCTGCTCCTCCGCCCGCTTCGGACCTCCCGGGCCGTGGCGGGAGCGGGCCGCGCTGGTGCGGTCGCGCGGGATGGAGGCGGTGACGGCCGCCGCGCCCGGGCGCTGGTTCGCCGGGCCCGGCACGGCCGGCACAGCGCTGGGGCGGGCGCTGCTGCGGGATCTCGCCGACGCCGACCCCGCCGGGTACGCGGCCTGCTGCGACGCCCTCGCCTCGTACGATCTCCGCCCCCGTCTGGGGCGGATCACCGCTCCCACCCTGGTCGTGGGCGGCTCCCTGGACACGGCGACGCCGCCGGAGCACGCCCGGGAGCTGGGCGCGGGAATCCCCCGGGCTACGGTGGAGACCATCGGCGCCGGGCATCTCGCCCTGGAGGAGCCCCGGGCCGTGACGGAGCTGCTCCTCGCCCACCTGGGCCGGAGCATCGCGCCGTCCCCGTGACGCACCGGCCCCTCGGGCACCGCCCCGGACCGGGACGCACGGGTCCGTACGGATTCGTATCGGTCCCCACAGGTCCGCACGGTCGCGTACGGACGTGAGGACACACCGAGCAGCACCCGCCGGAGGTCGCCGTGCACCGCAGCGCCACCCCGTCCCCGCCGCGCCCGGAGATCGCCCTGTCCTGGCAGCGCTCCCGGATGAGCGGGCTCAGCCCCTGCGCCCCCGAGGTCCGGGTGGACCCGGACGCGGTCGACGCGGGCGGCCGGCTGGCGACCGCCGCCCGTCCGGTGCTGGCGGAGCTGGCCGCGCACCTCGGGGACCTGGCGTTCTGTGTCGTACTCGCGGACCGGTCGTCCCGGATCGTCGCTCCGACGGTCGGCGGGGAGGGCGGGCTGCGGAGGCTGCTGGAGGGGCTGGGAGTGGTCTCGGGCGGGGTGTTCCTGGAGGAGACGACGGGGACGAACTCGATAGCGACGGTGCACGAGGTACGGCGGGGGCTGGCGGTGCACGGGGACGAGCACTATCTGGAGCCGTTCAAACGGTTCAGCTGCTACGGGCACCCGATCATCCACCCGGTGACACGGCGGCTGGAGGGCGTGCTCGACATCACCTGCCTCAGCCGGGACGACTCCCCGCTGCTCGGCCCGTTCCTCGCCCGGGCGGCGCGGGACGTGGAGGAGCGGCTGCTGCGGACCGCGCGCGTCGCCGAGCAGCGGCTGCTGGCCGAGTTCCAGACGGCGTCGGCCGGGCGGAGGGGGCCGGTGCTGGTGCTCGGCGAGGGGGTGGTGCTGGCGAATCCGGCGGCGGCGGAACTGCTCGATCCGGTCGATCATCTGCGGCTGCGGGAGCTGGCGGCCGGTCTCCCCCGGCGGGGCGGGGAGCACCGCGAGCAGCGGGTGACGCTCGCCTCGGGGCGTACGGCGGGCGTACGGTTCCGGGCGCTGGACACGGGCGGGGCGGGCGCGCTCTTCGAGTTCGAGGAGCCGGACGCGCCCCGGCGCGTGGCCGCCCCGCCCTCCGTACCGCCTCCGTCGGCCGTCCCCGGCGCCCCGGTCTACATCGGCGGCGAGCCGGGGACGGGGCGCACCGCCGCCGCGCACCGGCTCGCCGCGGAGGCCGGCGCGCCGCTGATCGCCGTGGACGGGTCGGAGGCGGCGGCGCGCGGCGCCGCCGGGTGGCTCGGCGCGCTCGGCGAGGCGGTCGAGACCGCCCGGACCGGCGGCGGTCTGCTGCTCGTGGAGGAGGCGCAGCTGCTCCCCGACGCCTGCGCGGTACGGCTGCGGCGGCTGCTGGAGCGGCCGGACCGGCCGTGGACCGCGCTGACCGGCCCGCCCGCCGGGGAGCTGACCGGCGAGAGCGCGGCCCTCGCGGCGGGCTGCCCGGAGCGGATCGGGCTGCGGCCGTTGCGGGAGCGCGCGGAGGAGCTGCCCGCGCTGGTGCGCGCGATGGCGGGGGACGCGGTCTCCGGCGGCCGGGTGCGCTTCGCTCCGGCGGCGCTGGCGGCCCTGGCGGGGCACCCCTGGCCCGGGAATCTGCGCGAGCTGGAGACGGTCGTCCATACGGTGCTGGAGCGCCGGTCGGCGGGGGACGTGACCCCGGGCGATCTGCCGGAGGGCTATCGGGTGAGCCCCCGGCTGCGCGGGATGACGCCGCTGGAGCGGGCCGAGCACGACGCGATCGCGGCGGCGCTGAGCGCGTGCGGCGGCAACAAGCTGCGGACCGCGCGGCGGCTGGGGATCAGCCGGACCACGCTCTACAACCGGATGCGGGCGCTGCGGATCACGGCGTGAGGGTTCGGGGGACCGGGGGCGGGGGCGGACGGGCGCGGGCCCGGGGAGCCGGGAGGGCCCGGGGTGCCCGGGGGCGGGGGCGGACGGGAAGCTCCGGGCAGTCCGGGGTGCCCGGGGTGCCCGGGGTGCCCGGGGTGCCCGGGGTGCCCGGGGTGCCCGCGAGTGTCCAGTAGTTGAACACTTCGCGGCGTCCGCGCGGTTCTAGCCTGCCAGGAGATCCCCTCGGCAAAGGAGCCGTCCCGTGCGTGACACCGCCCTCGTTCCCCCCGCGCAGGTCCCGCCCGACCCGCCCGGTCCCGGCGGCCCGTCCCTCGGCCCGCGCCTCGGTCGATCCTGCGGCCGATCCCTCGGCCCGTCCCGCTGAGGGCGGGCACGGTGTTCCTTCCGTGCGAGGCGGTGGACCTCGCGTACGAGGAGCGCGGGGCGGGCGAGCCGCTGCTGCTCGTCCACGGCAGCGGGGCGCAGGCCGCGACCGGGGACGGCGTCGCCGACGGCATCGCGGCGGCCGGCCATCGTGTCATCGCCTACGACCGGCGCGGCTACGGGGCGTCCGCGCACCCTCCGGTACGCGACCACCGCCGTCATGTCGCCGACGCGGCCGCCGTGCTCGAACGGGTCGCCCGGGCCCCTGCGACGGTGGTCGGCTGGAGCTCCGGCGGCAATGTCGCGCTGGCGCTGACGGTCGCCCGCCCCGATCTGGTCCGCCGGCTGATCCTCGTGGAGCCGCCGCTGCACGGCACCCGACTGGCCACCCCCGGGATGCTGGCCGCCGTCGCCCGGACCAAATGGTCCCAGGCGCGCGGCCGTCCGGAGGAGGGCGCGGCGCACTTCTTCCGCTGGGCGGCGGGCCCGGCCTTCGACACCGCGCCGGCCGAGGAGCGCGGGCGTCTGCTGGCGCACACGCGCGCGGTGCCGGCGGAACTCGACCCGCATCCGTACGGCGTGATGTTCGAGCATCTGTCGCTGCGCCGGATCAGCGGCATCCGTGTCCCCGCCACCCTTCTGAACGGCGCGAACAGCGATCCGCTCTTCGCCCTGGTGCGCCGTCGGCTGATCCGCGCACTGCCCTCGGCGCGCTCCGAGGCGATCCCCGGAGCCGGGCATCTGGTGCACGTCGACGCGCCGGAAGCCTTCACGGCCGCCGTCCTGCGGGCCACCGCGACGGCCGCCCCCCGCATCCCCCAAGACCCGAACGACCAGGGAGCCTCCTGATGGACCTTCGTTACGACACCTTCTTCATCGGCGGCGCCTGGGTGCGCCCCAGCACCGACCGGGTGATCGTCCCCGTCGACGCCAGTACGGAGGAGCCGCTGGGCAGCGTCCCCGAGGGCGCGGAGGCCGATGTCGACGCGGCGGTGGCCGCGGCCCGGCGGGCCTTCGACGATGCCACGGGCTGGGCCGCCTGGGAGCCCGCGCGCCGCGCCGGGGTGATGGAGCGGCTGGCCGAGGAGATCGATCTGCGGGCCGACGGCTTCGCGGCCCGGGTGAGCGCCCAGAACGGCATGCCGGTGGCGGTCGCGCGGCAGCTGGAGACCGGGTATCCGAGCGCTGTGCTGCGGTACTACGCGGGGCTGGCCCGGGAGGCCGCCTTCGTCGACACCCGGCCCGGTCTGCTCGGCGGTTCGGTGGAGGTCCGCAGGCACCCGGTCGGGGTCGTCGCGGCCATCGTGCCGTGGAACTTCCCGCAGGCGCTCGCCATGTTCAAGATCGCGCCCGCGATGGCGGCGGGCTGCACGCTGGTGATCAAGCCTTCGCCGGAGACGGTGCTCGACGCGTATCTGCTGGCGGAGGCCGTGGAGGCGGCCGGGGTGCCGGCCGGGGTCGTCAACATCGTGCCCGCCGGGCGGGAGGTCGGCGCGTATCTCGTCGCCCATCCCTCGGTGGACAAGGTGGCCTTCACCGGCTCGACCCCGGCGGGCCGGGCGATCGCCGAGACCTGCGGACGGCTGCTGCGCCCGGTCACCCTGGAGCTGGGCGGCAAGTCGGCGGCGATCGTCCTGGACGACGCGGAGCTGGATCTCACGGCGATCGGCGCCGGTCTCTTCGGCTCCACCCTGCTCAACAACGGACAGACCTGTTTCCTCGGCACCCGGGTGCTCGCCCCGCGCTCGCGGTACGGCGAGGTGGTGGACGCCTTCACCGCGCTGGCCGAGTCGCTCCCGGTGGGCCCCGCCGCCGACCCGGAGACCCGGATAGGCCCGCTGGCCACCGCCCGTCAGCGCGAGCGCGTCGAGTCGGCCGTCGCGACGGGGCGCGCCTCGGGCGCCCGGGTGACCACGGGCGGGGGCCGGCCCAAGGGCCTGGACCGGGGCTGGTTCTTCGAGCCGACGGTCTTCGCCGACGTCGACAACGGCTCCTTCATCGCCCGCGAGGAGGTCTTCGGCCCGGTGCTGTCGCTGATCCCCTACGACGGCGTCGACGACGCCGTCCGGATCGCCAACGACTCCGACTTCGGCCTCGGGGGCACCGTATGGACCGCCGACCCCGAGCGCGGCGCGGCCGTCGCCCGCCGCGTCCGTACCGGCACCATCGGCGTCAACCGCTACATCCCCGACCCGGCCGCGCCGTTCGGCGGCGTCAAGTCCAGCGGTCTCGGCCGTGAGCTGGGCCCGGAGGGACTGGCCGCGTACCAGGAGACGCAGAGCATCTACCTCTGACACCCGAGGGGACGCGGCGCCCCGCGCCCGAGCCGGTCTTCCGCCAGGCCGGCTCGGGCCCCGGTGAGGACGTCGCGGACGGCCGAGTCCAGGACCGTACGGGCATGGGCCGGGTCCATGCACTGGACCCGGCCCATGCCGCCGTGGCGCGGAAGCATCAGACGGCCGACGGCGCGCTCGGGGACGGGCTGGTCCGCCTCCCGCAGCAGGCCGAGCAGTTGGCCGTGGAGCCACTCCGTGTGGGAGCGGATGGCGCGAGAGACCGGGCTCCCGGGGCCGGAGTGTTCGGCGGCGTTCAGGAAGGAGCAGCCGCGGAAGCCGGGCCGGCACAGCTGGTCGCCGACGCCGCCCGGGTGCGCGCCCACATCGACCGGCAGGAGGGCGCGACGGTCGTCGTCGGCCACTCCTACGCCGGCGCGGTGGTCGGCCAGGCCGCCGCCGGGCACGCCCTCGCCGTCTCCCGCCCGCGCGAGGTCTCCCTCACCATCCCCGCCGCCGCGCGCGCCGTCACCGCCTGAGCCCCGGCGACGCCCGGCCGGCCTCTGCGCGCGCCCCGCGCGGGGCGCGCGGCCGGGCGTTGTGCGCCGTCCTGTGCGTTCAGCGCGGGGACTCCCGGGGGCCCGCACTCTGCCGGTGAGTGCGGGCACCTGCTTCCCTGATACCGAAGTTCCGCACGACCAGACGCCGATCGACCAACGGCAAAGGAGTGAGGAGTGTCCTTGACACGGAAGATCGAGGCCCGGGATCAGGAGCGGTGGCCGGCCCGCAGCTTTTTGGGCGACTTGTCGGAGCCCGTAAGACTCGGACTGCTGCAGCTGGGGACCCGGTGTCGGTATGTGCCGGAAGAAACCCTGATCCGCGAGGGGGACCGTTCCAATCATGTGGTGCTCCTGCGTTCGGGGTTCGTCAAGGTGACCGCCAGTCTGGAGAACGGTCGCGAGTCGCTGCTCGCCATCAGGGTCGGCGGGGACATCGTCGGGGAGATGGCCGCGATGGACGACGGCGCCCCGAGGTCTGCGACGGTCACCGCGTGCGGGGAGATCGTGGCCAGCATCGTCCGGGAGTCCGACCTCAGACTCTTTCTGAACACTCACCCCGAGGCGGCGCGTGCGGTCAATCGGATCGTCGTCCGCAGGCTGCGCTGGGCGAATCAGCGCCGGGTGGAGTTCGGGGCCTACCCGGTCAAAGTGAGGCTCGCCCGGGTACTCGCGCAACTGGCCGCCTCGTACGGGCATCAGGTGCCTCGCGGGCTGGTCATCGGCGTCGATCTCACCCAGCCGGAGATGGCCGCCCTCACCGGCTCCGCCGAGGTGACGATCCACAAGGCCCTGGCAGAGCTGCGCAGGGACGGGCTCGTCACGACGGGGTACCGGCGCACCACGGTCCTCGATCTGGACGGACTGCGAGAGGCCGCCCGGCTCGGGACGGACTGTTCGTAGCCCGCTTCCGACCGCCGGTTCCCGGGGGAATCCGTATTTCTACGACCTGCTCGGTGTTCCGAGGATCCGACGGCAAAGTTGTCGCCGACCGCGCACCCCTACACCGGACAGGTGGTCCCGATGACGGAGCAGTTCCCTTCCCCCGTCCATCACGACGACATCATCACGCGTCATCTGTGCATGGCCGCCGATGTCGAGAAATACAGCCGACTCGACACCCCCGTCCAGGAGGCCGTCCAGGCCGACCTGGTCCGGGTCCTGGAGGAGGCGGCGGTCCTCAGTGGACTGGACCGCACAGACTGGCACCGGCAGCCGCAGGGGGACCAGGAGTTCGCCGTGCTGCCGCTGGAGACGCCGGAGCCCATGGTGCTCGGCGGATTCGTTCGCAACCTTGCGGTCAGGCTCGGCGAACGCAACGCGAACACCGCCGAGAGCGGGCGCATGAGGCTCCGGCTGGCCATCGACTTCGGTGTGGCCCGGACCGCCGCACTCGGACACAGCGGGCCGGCCCCTGTCTCGGTGGCCCGGTACCTCAACGCGCCTCAGCTCAAGCAGGTGCTCGAGGGTATGGAGTCGACCGATCTGGCGTTGATCGTGTCCGACCGTGTCTACCAGGACGTGGTCAGGCTCCGCGGAGAGGGGCAGAGCCTGGACCCACGGCGGTATCTGCGTGTGCACGTGAGCCAGAAGGAGTTCAGCGGCTACGGCTGGATTCATGTGCCGGAGCACGCCCCGGAGGAGCTGGAGCCGCTCGTCGAGGAGCCTCCGAGCGGAACCGAGGCGCCGGTGACCGCTCCGGCCCCCACCCACGTGGTGAAGCGGAACAAGGGCGGAGTGTTCCACTTCGGCAGCGGTGACGCCGCTCGTCGTATCAACAAGAAGCCTTGACCGCGACGGGGGAACAATCGTGAGCGAGCCGACCACTCTCCGGGGCGAAGCCCCTGTCGAATCGCCGGTCTCCACGCCTCTCGACGAGGGCGAGACCGCCTACGCGGGCCTGGACGCCGACGACGACCACGCCGATCTCATCAGGCGACTGCGGCAACAGGGCCTGCCGAGCACATTCGTCCGGGGGCCGATCAAGGGTCGATCCGTCGCGTTCGGCAGCGGCGACTCCGCCGGAACCATCTACAAAACGACGTACTACGGAAACGGAGGACCCTCGGTCGACCCGGCCGACGGGCCGGTGTCGGAGGAGGAGTTCGCCACGCTGAGCGATCTCTATGTGCGACCCGGCACCCATCAGACCCTCGTCGACCATTTGAAGAAGCACAGAGTCGCATTGCTCCGCGGCGCCCCCGGCTCCGGCCGCTACACCCTGGCACGGCTCGCCCTGCGGGACGTCGCGAAGGAGGGCGTCGTCGTCCTGGACGCGGAGGCGGGCGTCCGACGGCTGCTCAAGGACGACGGAGGACTGCAGCCGGGCAAGGGTCATGTGATCGAGGGCGACGGCATGCGATGGGTGTCCCAACTCCGCGCCCAACTGCTCAATCTCCTACGCGGAGCGACCCATGTGCGCCTGCGCGGCGAGAGCTACGTGCGCTCCCCCTTGGTGATCGTCCTTGACGACCGGGTTTCGCCGATGGGGCTGGAGGACCACATCGTCGAGCACGAGATCGGAGAATCAGCACGGTACGAGGTGTTCGAGCGCCATCTCACAACCCGGCTCTCCGACCGTCCCGAGGAATGCCGGAAGCTGCTGGAACACGAAGGACTCACCGAGGATCTTCGCGGTCACCGCTCGCTGCGCGAGATCGATCTGCTCGCTGAGGGGCTGGCGCGGCGGGTGCACAGCGGGGACACCATCGACGCCATCGTGTCCGGTCTCACCACGGCCCTGCGGTGCAGGGCCGTGGAACTGCTCACAGCCCAGCCCCGGGACGCGGCCGGCGAGGACCCGAAGGCGGATGTTTCCCTGTGGTCCCGCGCGTTCCTCCTGGCCGGGGTCGTTCTCGACGGGATGGCGCTGAGCCGGGTGAGTCGCGAGTCCCACCGGCTGGCGGAGCTGCTGCACGGGGTGCGCTCGCCCAGTCTGGCTCCTGCGATGCCTCTGTTCGCGGAGAGCGTCAAGGACTGGCTGGCCGGACAGGAAATGGAGTTCGTCGACCGCAAGGGGAGCCCGGTCGACGAGCGCTATCCGGGTTGCCGGGTGCGGGTCAGGCCCAGTGGTCTCGGTGAAGCCGTCATGGAAGTTCTCTGGCATGACCACAGCGGAGCCCGGGGGCCTTTGCTGGAGTGGCTGGACGGGCTGGTCGACAAGGACGAGGAGGACATCCGGGTGTCGGCCGCCCAGACGGTCGGCCTGCTGGCCGCGTTCGACTGGCCGTATGTGTATGAGGAGCTGCTCGTGCGCTGGGCCTCTGACAAGGGAGACCACGCCGTACGTCGGCACTTCGCCGCCGCCTGGGCCCTGGAGCGGGCCGTCGCCGACCCCCTGCTCGCCCCCCAGGTTCAGCAACTGCTGCGCCGCTGGTCCCAGCAGCGCGACTTCCAGTCCTGCGCCCAGGCCGCGTACGGCACTCGGATCGGGGCGATGTACCCCGCCGAGGCTCTGGACGGGCTGGAACGGATAGGCCAGTCCGGAATGAAGAGCGTGTGGGCCGCTGTGCGGGAGATCTATGCCGCCGGGTCGCGCGTCGATGTCCTGGAACGGCTGACGGCCTGGTCGGGGTCTTCTCGGCACTGGCTGCGGGACGATGCCGCGAAGTGTCTGCTGCGGCTCAGCCGAATTCGCGGCGAGGGCGCCGTGACCGAGTTTCTGAAGGACCCGGGAACCCGGGGGCTGCTTCTGCTCCTGGTGCGTCAGCTGCTGCTCAGCAAGAGCGAGGGAAACCATCGGTGCTGCTGGAGCGCCCTGAAGCTGTGGGTGGAGCAGGCCCGTGACGAGGAACCCACGGGACCACCCGGTGACGCCGGTCCGCCTCTCCGCGAACTGATCGCCGAGTTCGCCGCCGAGGTGCCGGAGCCGGGTGAGAGGGGTTCCGGGCTGCGTGAGCAGCTCAGGTTCTATCTCCGGCTGTGGTGCCACCAGTTCGGCACGGCCGAAGCGACGGGGTTCCGCACCGCCGGCCGTCAGCTCGACGAGGACGACGCCGCCGTGGAGATCGAGGCGTGGGTGAACGACAGGTTCGACACAGAGGAGAAACGATGACGAGCGCACCGCACCGCGGGCTGTTCTCCAGGCTCCGCCGGTTCCTCGGCGGTGGCCGGTCGGAAGCGTTCCAGCCCTTTCCCGGTCTTCCGGTGGACGTTCCGGAGAAGGTGACCGTGCACCGCGGCTCCCTGGTGTCCTTCACAACACCGTCGAAGGGTGACGGCTACGCCTTCCAGGTCGACATCCACTGTGATTGGTGTGCCGAGGGCCGGTTCGACCGGGAAACGCTGACGTACGCGATCGACGAGTACGAGTCGACGATGCCGCAGCGTCTCGAAGAGCTTGTACGTGATGTTGCCCGAGGATTCGATCCGTTCCGGGTGGAGGCGGCGGAGCACGCCGTGAACAAGGAGCTCGGCAAGGGCGGGTGCATCGCCGAGGGCATGGTGAGCTGCCGCTCGATCGCCCGCCTCCAGCCCGCGCCGGAGGTGCTGGAGTGGCAACGCACGGCGGCCCGAGATCTCCACGCCATCGAGCACCGCTACGCGAAGTCCGCGCTCCAGGTGCGGCTGCTGAGCCGCACCGCGGAGCAGTGGCGGACGTTTCTCGCCGAAGGACTGGTGGACACTCCGCAGAGCCAGGACACGCTGTCCTGGCTGACCCCCTGGGCGGTGCTGCTGGCGGATCAGCCCGACAAGGCAGCCAGTGAGGTGGGCGAGATGTTCCGGCAACGGCGCCAGCAGGTCGACGACTTCGTCAAGATTGTGGAAGGGCAGACAAATCGATATCAGGCACATGACCTCTTCGACTTCGTCGCCACCAATGAGAGGAACCTCGGCCATGCGATGAGGGTGTTCGGGCTGCCGCTCCCCGGCGAACCGGATCCGGGCAGCGTACAGCCCGGCCCACTGCCCCGGCCTCGCCCGGCCCAGGACTGACCTCGGGCTCCGGCCGGCCGTCGAGGGGGCCGTCGGCGCGCCTCACGGCAGCAGCGGGCGGGCCGCGAAGGAGAGACCGGCGGCCATGGCCATCAGCCCGGTCCAGCCGACCCCCCGCGCGATATGGCGGTTCTTGGCCATGGCCACCCGGGCCAGAATCGGAATGAGCTGCCAGATCTCCTTGCACTCACTGCTCTCGTCGGCCGGCGGCACGCTGCCGTCGGCCGACGCCAGCAACGGCAGGCTGAACCTGTTCGGAGCCGGCGGGGGGCCCAACCGGGGACGCAACGCCTGGATGACGCAGGTGACGGCGGGCAGGAACGCCGTCGCCTGCAACAGGAGCAGGCCCACCGCGCACCAGGCGAGCGGCCCGCCCCGCTCCCACGCGTCCCGGACCGCACCGCCATGAGGCAAGGCTGTCGCCATCAGCCCTGCCTGAACCGCGCCGAGAATGCCCGCCTTGGCATCGGCGAACTGGGCCGACGCCTGGAGCGAGGTGTAGACGGCGAGGCCTGACCGAAGGCCCGCCGCCTGCGTCACGTCCGTCGCAGCGGCTGCCGTGGCACAGGTCGCCGGGCCGGTGGCGGTAGGGGTGGCGCTTGTCATGGGAGACCTCCTGACACCGAGTGGTCGGGGTCCCAGTAACACGTACAGACCGACGTGAGAACAGTCAGAAATGTGGTTTCCCCCTTCTTGGAGAGCCCGTGAATCCCCTGACCTTCATGACCCGTGCGCCCGCTCAACGGGTGACCGCCCTCGTCCTGGCCCTGGCCGCCCTGCTGGCGGGCAGCGGCTGCAGCGCCTTCGAGACACCCCAAGCCAGGCCCTGTGGCTGGCTCGACCGTCCCGGGGACACGCCCCGGAGCGACCAGGACCGCCCCCGTACCGCACTGCTCGTCGACGTCAGCCCGTCCTCCCGGCCGGACCAGGGCACCGGGCCGGACGTCCCGGTGCCGGACTGGGCGACGACGGTGCTGTCCCAGCGGGCGGCGGTCCTGCCGGAACTGGAGGGCACAGAACTGTCGGTGGCCGCCTTCGACGGAACCCGCGCCACCGTCGACTGGGATGTGGAGAACGTGTCCGTTCCGCCCGTGAAGGGCAACGACACCCTCAAGAATGACCGACGCAACGCGCGCCGCGGATGTCTTGAGGACCGGCTGCGGAAGCTCTCCGCGCAGGCGCCGGGCACCGGCCGTACCGATCTGCTCGGCGCGATGGCCGCGGCGGGCGAGCAACTCGGTCGCGACGGAGACCGCAGGATCGTCGTGGCGACGGACGGCCTGACCAACACAGGCTGTGCGGATCTGCGCGCTGCGGGCTTCGACGGCAGGGACGAGATCGAGGCCCTGGTGCGGCGCTGCCGTGGGGCGGGAGAACTGCCCGACCTGGCAGGAGCCGAGGTAAGCGTGGTCGGCCTGGGCCGCTCCGCCCGGGGCGCGGCGCCGTCGTCGCCCCAGACGGCCTGGCTGACCACCTTGTGGGAGCAGTTGTGCCGGGCTACCGGGGCGTCCTCTTGCAAAGTGGCGGCCACGGCCCGTACCCGCCCGGCGGCGGAGCGGGGCGGCTCCACCGGCGTCCGCGAACCCGTGGTGACATTCCCGGTGGCCTCCGAGCGGCCCGCCGGGCGGATCGTCACCCTCACCCTGCCGGGGTCCGTTCTCTTCGCCACCGACCGTGCGGAGCTGTCGCCGACGGCACGGGAGAGCCTGGACCGCTCCGCACGCCGGATCCGGGAGCTGGACGCGCTCTCCGTCGCGGTCCTCGGGCACACCGACTCACGAGGAAGCGAGAAACAGGGCAAGCGGCTCTCCCTGGACCGTGCCCAGGCAGTCCGGCTGGCGCTGCGCGATCGCGGAATCGCGGCCACCGCCCGCGGCTACTCCGACGACCGACCCAAGTGCCGCCCGGAGTACCGCGACGGACTGCCGCATCACGCGGCGATGGCATGCAACCGGCGCGTGGAGATCGATGTCACCCTGCGCCGCCGCTGACCGCCCGAGTCGTCACCTGCCGCAACACGTCTGCGCGGAACCACTGAAAAGGATGTGCGCCATGTCCCTGAACCACCGGGGAGCCCTCTGCCACCACGGCTGCGGATGCGATGTCCGGGACCTGGTGAACAGCTCTGAGCACAGCCCGGAGCGAGACCCGGAGCACTTGGACAACGGCGAGATGCGGATGCTGCTGCGCGCCGCGCGCGAAGTCGCCGAACTCGTCGGCCGGAACCGCGATCAGCTGTCCGATGCCAGGGTTCGCACGATCGGCACCCATGCCAGGGCCGAGCAGGCCGTCCAGTCCCTGGCTCGCTTCGAGGCCACTGCCTCCCTCCGGACCACACGGGCCGCCCAGGAGAAGGTCGAGGCACGGCACGCCGAGGACGGGGCGTACGACCGCCGCCGCCGTGAACTGTGGATACGCGTACTGCGCTGGCCGGTGATCATCGCCATGGCCTTGTTCGACGCGTGGTACTTCATGCAGGTCTTCCGCTATCTCACCAGCAGCGAGGAGACCGTCTCGCCGATCGACCAGATCGTCTCCTTCCTGCCCGGGGCCGTGTTGGCCCTCGCTCTGGTGCTCTCCGGACACGCGGTCGCGGCACCCCTGTACCGGCTGCGGGAGCGTCTGCACGCGCTGCGCGAGCGCCGCTTCGGCGTGGCGCTGTGCGTCTCGCTCGTCGTACCCGCGCTGTACCTCGGCGCCGTGCTGATCACCGTCGCGGTATGGGCCCTTCTGCGAGCCAGGGACACCGGACTGGACACTTCGGAGATCGAGGGCTCCAGGTACGAACCCGGCTGGGTCGCGCTGCTCATGCTCGTCCTCGCGCTCACCGCCGTGGCGATCAAGGTCATCGCCCACAATCCGTACGCGGACAGCGCCGCGGAGGCCCGCCGTGCGGCGCTCCGCTCCCGAATGGCCTACGCCGTGCTGGTGCGACGAGCCGGGGACGCCTTGCGGGACCACGAGCGGTCCTGGAGCGATCTGTGCGCGCTGCGGGACGAACTGTCCTCCCACGTACGTCTGGAGAGCATGCGCGTCTGGGAGGCGGCCATCCTCACCGCTCGTATGGTGCACGGCCAGGCCGGACATCTCCCGCCCGAGCCGCAGGCACTGCCAGGAACGACGGATGCCCATGGCCCGGTCGGTGTCTGGCCCGCCCCGCTCTTCTCGGGGGTGGTCGAACCTCCGCCGGAGCTGGGCCCCTTGATCGAGGCCCACCGTATCGCCGAAGTCTGTGCACCTGACGAACTGCGGGCCCACCGGGCCGACCTGATCAGCCGGCTCGATCGCCAGCTCGGACCGGTGTAACGGTCGCCCGAACCGCCGACATGGAACGATGCCCATGATCAACGCGCGGTGAAGTGCGCTGGAACGGAAGGGAATTCCATGACGAAGGACAGCAAGGACACCAACGGCATACCGGGCGGGGCGGCCGCCGAGGTCCGTGGCGGGGCGGGAGGGCAGCGGGTGCTGCGGTTCGGGAGCCTGCCGGTCGCGGGGGCCGTGCTCACCGGCATCGTCGCCGTCTATATGGCCCTGGTCGCGTTCGGGAACATCACCGACTTCGGAACGAACCGTGAATTCGTCCGCCATGTCCTGGCCATGGACACCACCTTCCGGGACGAGGACGTCATGTGGCGGGCGATCGAGTCGCGCGCTGTGGCCGACGCGGCCTACGTGGCCATCATCGCCTGGGAGACGCTGGCCGCCGCCGTGCTGCTCGGAGCCCTGTGGCCGTGGGTGCGCGGACTGCGGAGCGCAAGCCGCGGGGACCTCGACCGGGCGCGCCGGACGACCACGCTGGGGCTGATCATGGTCCTGCTGCTCTTCGGTTTCGGCTTCATCGTGATCGGCGGCGAGTGGTTCCAGATGTGGCAGTCGTCCGACTGGAACGGTCTGGAGCCCGCGGGACGCAATGTGATGCTGGCGGCCTTCGTCCTCGTACTGATTCATCTGCCCGGCGCGCGCGGCGACGGGGAGGACGGCCGGACATCGTAGAAGGGGGTACGGCGGTCCTCACCCGGGGAGGGCCGCCGACGGCGTGAGACGGTGCCGTGGCGGTGGCCCGTACCGTCCGCGCACCACGCGACTCCGCGACTCGGCGCTCAGATGCCCGTCCCGTGCGCCGACGCCCCCAAAGAAGCGTCCCCACGCCCCCGCCCGTCGGCGGCCCGGCCGGACAGCAGGCGCAGCGCGTCCCCCGAGGCCTCGTCGTTGGGGGTGTAGACCTCCAGCCGGTGGTCCGGGCTGTCGGGCTGGAGCCACACCTGGTAGTCGACGTCGACGGCCCCGACGGTCGGGTGCCGCAGGCGCATGGTGCCCATGGTGCAGTCGGCGACGTCTCCCGCGGCCCACAGCGAGGCGAAGTCGGCGCTGCGCATGGCGAGTTCGCCGACCAGTTCGGCCAGTCGCGCGTCGGTGGGATGGCGGCCCGCGGTCAGCCGGAGATAGGCGACATGGATACGGGCCAGCTCGTCCCAGTTCCGGTGGAGGTCGCGGGTGAGGGAGTCGAGGAAGAACATCCGGGGGATGGAGGGCCGCCGCGCGGGATCGCGGGGCGCGTCGAAGTCGAGGTGTTCCGCGACGAGGGCGTGTCCGGCGCGGTTCCAGGCCAGTACGTCGCCGCGGCGGCCGAGCAGCACGGCCGGCGCGCTCTCCCCCAGGGACGCCAGGAGCGTCAGCACGCGTGGGTGGGGGCTTTCGGCGCGGGGGCGTTCCAGACGCGGTACGGCGGGCTGATGGGCGAGGTTGTGCAGATGGGCCGTCTCGACCGGATCGAGCCGGAGCACCCGGGCGAGCGCGTCGAGGACCTGCGGGGACGCGGTGCCGGACTGGCCCTGTTCCAGCCGGATGTAGTAGCCGACGCTGACACCGGCCAGCTGGGCGAGTTCCTCACGGCGCAGGCCCGGTACGCGCCGCGCGGTGCCGTGGACGCGCAGTCCGACGTCGGCGGGCGTGACCCGGTCGCGGCGGGTCTTGAGATACGCCCCGAGGCTCTCCAGTTCCATGCCCCGAGCGTAGGCGAGGTCCGTCCCCGCCCGGGTGTCCCCGCGAGGTGTACCCATGACGGGGGTCTGGTCGGCGGGCGCCCGGAGCCGCACCGTCGGAGACATGAATGATCAGTGTGTCTCCCGACCGCCCGGCCTGCGGGCGTGGCTCGGTCTCCTGGCGACTCTCGGCCCCGTACTGCTCGTGGCGATGGACGGTTCGGTCCTGTTCCTGGCGATGCCCAAGGTCACCGAGGCCCTGTCGCCGAGCGCCGATCAGGCCTTGTGGATTCTGGACGTCTACGGATTCGCGGTCGGGTCGCTGCTCGTCGCCTTCGGCGGCATCGGCGACCGGTACGGCCGGCTCAGGCTGCTGATGATCGGAGTGGCGGTGTTCGGCGTCGCCTCGGCCGGAGCGGCGCTCGCGCCCGGACCGGAACTGCTGATCGCCTTCCGGGCGCTGATGGGCGTGGCCGGGGCCACCCTGCTGCCGTCGGCGCTGGCGGTGCTCAGCGAGCTCTTCACCGACCGCCGCCGTCGGGCGAGGGCGATCGGAATCTTCGCGGCCGCCTTCGCCGCCGGGTTCGCGATCGGCCCGTTCGTCGGCGGACAGCTGCTGAGCAGGTTCTGGTGGGGATCGGTCTTCCTGATCAATCTGCCCGTGGTCCTGTTGTTCCTGGTGCTGGCGCCGTTCCTGCTCCGTGAGGTACGCACCGTCCGGGCCGGGCGCGTCGACGCCCTGAGCGTGCTGCTCTCGGCCGCGGGCCTGTTGCTGACCATCTACGCGATCAAGCACGCGGCCGCGGAGGGGCCGACGGCCGCGACGGCGGCCGCCGGAGTCGCCGGAGTCGTCGGCCTGGGGTGGTTCGCCCGGCGCCAACGACGGCTGGAGCACCCGCTGATCGATTTCAGCCTGTTCCACGACCGGGTGTTCACGGTCGCGATCATCACCGGTCTGCTGCCGCTGGCCGCCTGGTCGGCCACCGCCTACCTGGCCGGCGTCCACCTCCAGTCCGTACAGGGGCTGCCCGTCCTGGACGCGGCGCTCCTCACGATCCCCGGCGCGGCCGTCCTCACCGTCACCTGCGTCGTCACACCGGCCCTGGTCGGGCGGATCGGCAGACGAGCGGCGCTCATCACCTGCCACTTCTGCGTCGCCGCGGGTCTGCTTCTGCTCCTGCCGCTGTCCGCCGACGCCTCCGCCGGGACCGGCTGGTACATCGCGTCCACCATCGTCGCCGGACTCGGCTACGGCGTCTCCTTCAGCGTCGTCGCCGACACCGCCGTCTCCGCGGTTCCCCCGGAACGCGCCGGGTCCGCGGCGGCGCTCGCCGAGACCGGCAACGAGATCGGCAACGCCCTCGGCATCGCGCTCCTCGGCTCGCTCGCCACCCTGCTCTTCCGGCTCCAGGGGCCGGACCTCGCCGACACCCTGAACGAGACACTCCGTATCCCTGGTCTCGCCCCCGAGGCGATCGGCGACGCGAAGGCCGCCTTCGTCACCGGTCTGCACGTGGTCGCCGCCACCGCCGGCGCCCTCCACATCGCGCTCGGCGTGCTCGCCCTGCGCTGGATTCCGAAGTCTTCCCCCGGCACGGGCGACGCCGGGGAGGAGCACCTGGTCGAGGCCACCGGCGGGGAGAGCGGGGGCGTTCGGTGAATCGGTCCCGCCGCCCGGCCGCGACCCCCGTCGGGCTCGACCGGCCGGCCCCGCCGGGCCCCTGAACGTCCGGCCTCTCGGGGCTGGTCCGCCGAAGATCCGCCGTCGACGGCCGCTCCGCACCGAGCGCCCCCGCCCGGACCGGGCGCGGCGATCGGGCCACCGCCCTCGTAACAGCAGCCCTTACGTCGCACACGCGCTGCGCTGGGGCGGGAACGCGTCGGTGAGGAGCGGCGGGCGGGCGTCGGCGGATTCGTCGCGCGACCGTCAGGCGGCTCCCCGGCGGGCGACCGCGAGACGGGCCGATGTGACCCGGGTCGCCTCGCTGTCGACCGCCCCGGCCGAGTGGTCGGCGGCCCCGGGCGAGTGGTCGGCGGCCCCGGGCGCCTCACCGGCATGGCGTGATCGTTCAAGACACCTCCCGGGGCCGGACCTACCGTTGCCGGAAAGCGGGAGGAAGGGACGGTCGGTCGTCATGGAGGAGTACGCGAGCGCCAGGCTGCTCGAACTGGTCCAGCGCGCGCTGGCGGCCGAGGGGATCGAGGCCGTCGCGCCCGTGAGCGACGGGGCCCTGCTGCCCTTCGCGGCGAAGCGGGGATTTCTGACGGGCCTCGCCCGTGACCACGGCCTGTTGCCCTTGCTGCGCGTGGGCTCGATGATGTCGGCGGTCTCCTTCGACCCCGCCGTCGCCGCCCTGCTCGGCGCCGTCACCCCGGACGACCTGTTCGGGCGGTGGCAGCGGCTGGAGCGGTTCACCCACTCCCGTCACCGTGTGGCGGTCCGCGAGCGCGGTCCGGGACATCTCGTCGCGGAGCACGTCGGACCCGCCGGGGAAGCGCCGGATCCCGCCGAGGACGCCCTCGTCCTCGGTGTGCTGACGGCGCTGCTGCCCCTGTGCGGGGCCCGGGACGTCAC
This sequence comes from Streptomyces sp. NPDC014894, assembly GCF_043080985.1. NCBI lineage: Bacteria > Bacillati > Actinomycetota > Actinomycetes > Kitasatosporales > Streptomycetaceae > Streptomyces > Streptomyces sp. NPDC014894. Next base: position 157,253 of record NZ_JBIBWD010000002.1, on the reverse strand, counting down.
GGTCTCCGTCGGCCGCGCCGGGCCGGTCGCCGTGTACGCGAACGGCGTCTTCACGGCGTCGCCGCCCGCGCACGACAGCGGTCTGTGGCGTTTCGCCTGGTCGCGCTCGGCACCCGCCGCCAGGGCCCGTACGGAGGCTCCCGGCCGGGATGTCGTCTCGCGGGCGCGCGGCCTGCTCGTCGCCGACCCCGCGCGCCGCTGGAGGCTCGGCTGCCTCGCCGCCGAGCTGGACATTCCCGCGCGGAGCCTCCAGCGGCGGCTGGCGGGCTCGGGCGGCTTCAGCGGACTGCTCGGGACGGTCCGTACGGAAGTCGCCGCCGAGCTGCTCATGCGCAGCGGACACGCCGTGAGCGTCATCGGATTCGCCTGCGGCTACGCGGACCAGGCCCATTTCACCCGCCACTTCAAACTCCGGACCGCCATGACTCCAGCGGTCTACCGCGCGGCGTTCCGGCAGCCGGCCCCCGACGAGCGAGAGGGCCGCACCATGGGACAGACGAGGAGAAGAACGTCATGAACCTCAGCGGCAGAACGGTTCTCGTCACGGGCGCGACCCGTGGCATCGGCCGGGCGCTGACCCGGCGACTGATCGCGGACGGCGCGCGGGTGGTCGCCGTGGGCCGTGATCCCGACGGGCTCGCGGACCTCACGGCCGAGCACGGCGACCGGGTGTCGGCCGAGGCGCTGGACCTCTCGGACCCGGACTCGGTCGACGCCTTCAGCGACGGGCTGCCCGGCCGTCATCCCGATGTCTCCGTCGTCGTCAACAACGCCGGGGTCCAGAACCTCAGCGACTTCCTCACCGCCCGTCCCCGCGACCTCCGACCGGTCCTGCGCCGGGAGCTGGCCGTCAATCTGGACGCCGTCGTCACGCTCTCCACGGGCCTGCTCCCCCATCTCCGCAGCCGGCCCTCGGCCGCGATCGTGAACATCAGCAGCGGTCTGGCCGTCGTCCCCAAGGCCTCGGCGCCCGTGTACTGCGCCGCCAAGTCGGCGGTCCGGACGTTCACCCGGGCCCTGCGCTACCAGTGCGAGCACGCCGCGCCCCATGTCCGGGTGATGGACGTGATCCTCCCCCTCGTCGACACCGACATGACCGCCGGCCGGGGCCGGGGAAAGATCAGCCCGGCCGAGGCGGCGCGGGCGACCGTCGAGGGGATCCGCCGCGACCGGACGGACATCTACGTGGGCAAGACGCGCTACCTGCCCGCCCTGATGCGTATCGCGCCCTCGCTCGGCTACCGCGCCCTCCGGCATGGCTGACGTCCGCACGGCCGCTCCGCACGGCCCCACCACCCGCGCGGGACGGATCCTCGTACGGCTCGACCGCGCCGCGCACCGTCCGTGGTTCCTTCCCGCGCTCGCCCTCTTCCCGCTCGGCGACTACGCGATGCCGGCCATGCCCAACCAGATGCTGCTCATGGGGGTTTCGGCGCTCCACCCCCGCCGCTGGCTGACGATCGCCCTGACCTTCGTCACCGCCTCCGCCGCCGGCGCGTTCCTGACGGCGACGGCCGCGCAGCTGGCCGGGCCCTGGCTGATGGAGGCCGCCGGCGCGCTGGTGCCGGCCCGGAGCGAGCTGCGCGAGTCCGGCGCATTCGTGGCGCGGCACGGCGTCTGGGCCCTCGCCCTCCTCTCGCTCCTGCCGTGGACGCCCCGGGTGGCCGTCCTGGTCTGCGCCCTCGCGGGCGTCCCGCCCTGGTCCATCGCCCTCGCCGTCCTGGCCGGCCGCCCCCTCCCCGTGACGGCCCTCGCCGCCGCCGGCGCGCGAGCCCCCCATCTGCTGCGCCGGTCGCGACGGGCCGAACGACTCCTCGCGGAGGTACGGGCCCGGCGCGCCCCTGTCCGTGACGATCCCGCGACAGGTTCCTGAGCGGGGCGTGTGCCGGTGACGCACCGCCCGGTGCGGTCGGCTCCTCCCGGCAGGGCACCGCACACCTCCGTCACACCGGCCGTACCCGCCCATCGCGCGCCGAGCCCGCCCCGCCCGAGGTGCGGCACCTCGTTGACGTGCGTCACCACCGCACACTCGCCCTCGTCCCGCACCGGCCTCCGGCACACGGCGACGGCTCCCTCTCGTGGTCGAGACCGCCGGTGGCGCCGGCCGCAGCTCAGGAGTACGGCGGTCATGGGCGGCGTCGACCGTCGTCATGCCGCCCTGCCCCACGGGGTTCGGCGGCATACTTCGGTATCGGTATCGGAATCGAGCAGAGGGGGTTCGTTGTACGGACGCAGCCAAGAGGAGTGGGCCGACCTCACCTCAGCCGGCCTGGAGTTCCTGATCGAACGGGCCGGGCTGGACAGACCGACCTCGTACACAGAGCTCAACGCGATCCTCGTCCGGCGCACCGGCAGATCCGGGTTCGACTTCTCCCGAGCAGACGAACGCGCCGCGATGGGCCACCTGCTGTGGCTGATCGTCCAGCGCAACCACCCGGAGTCCGGACTGATGCTCTCCGCCCTCGTCTTCTACCTCAACAGCAACGAGCCCGGATCCGGATTCTTCGGACTCGCCCGGGAACTCGATCTGCTGCCCGCGAAGGCGTCACCCCGGCAGAAGGAGAGTTTCTGGCTCGACCAGCTCGCACAGCTGAAGGAGCTGTACTCCCGTACAAACCGCCCCTGATGGGAACGGGCAAGCCGGTGATCAGCAACGCCATAAAGGCCCCGCCGAAGGCTTCACCGTCCCGTCGCCCTGCTGCCGACCGGCGTACCGCGACCGCCACGGACCCCGCCGACCTCATTCATCGGGGCGCATGCTCCGGTGAACGTGGCCCCGGCATGAGCCTTTCCCGAGGCGGTCGCCAACGGCACCCTCAAGGCCCATCACGTACCGGGCGACGGCATGAGTGAATTGAGCGCATGGCCGCAGTAGTCGAGTTGCTGAAGAGCGTCCGGAACATCGTCCCGCTGACAGGCGAAGGCGTGTCGGCGCATTTCGCGGCCCAGGGTTGGATGCCAGAAGGGCGTCCGAAGAACGGCTTCGAGACCTCATGGGACAAGGACGGCATCGGCGGCTGGGTCCACCCCCACGACGGCGGCGTCCGCGTCGAATTCACCGTCTGGATGCGGAACGCGGACGACGACGGAACGGGCTACTTCGAGGATGCGGAAGCCGTCTACGAGGAGGGCGAGCAAGCTCTGTCCGCGTTTCTCCCCGAGATCCTCTCGTCGTCCCTCGCCGACGGCCTGGTCGAGGCAGAGGGAACGGCGGACGACACGGACGAGTTCATCGCGTTCCGGAAGTGGGGACTGGACGGCCGCACACTGATCGTCGCCGTCATCCAGGAGGACACGGACCTCCCGGTCAGGTTGATCACCGCCCTGGAGGACCGGCCCCCTGGCGAAGGCTGAGCCGGACGGCGGCGGTGGCCTCGCTGCGGCCGCCTCAAGGCGGGGCCCGAGGACTCGGACGCCCGGGCCGCAGAAGGCTTCTCCGTACGGGACCTGCCGGCCGGGCACTCCTCGGCGTGCGAGCGGGAACGGCGCGCCCGGCCGACGATTTCAGGGCGGGGCTCCCGCGCAGCCCGCATCAGAACAATCGGCGCGTCGCTGGGCATGAGGGTTGGATGCCGTCCGCCCGCCGGCGTCCAGCCCTCATCGCCCACCCCCGGCAAGGAGCCCGTCCAACAGGTCTTCCAGGGTGTCGGCCATCTGCGCACGGGTGGCGGCGGGGTCGTCGGAGTGGGCGACCACCAGCGCCGCTTCGTCGAGGGCGCCGAGGAGGACGTGGGCCAGGGGGGCCACCGGTCGGGCAGCGAGGGCTCCGCTCGCCATCGCCGCCTCCAGGGTCTTCGCGATCACCCCGAGGCCGTGCTCCTGCCCGATCTCCCGCCAGCGCCGCCAGCCCAGCACCCCGGGGGCGTCCAGCAGCAGAATCCGCTCCACGTCGGGCTCGGCGAAGGCGTGCAGGAAGGCGCGCGCGCCTTCCTTGAGGGCCTGGACCGGGTCGTCGGCGGTCCCCATGACCTGGTCGGCGATCCGCTCGGTCAGCTCGGCCTCGATCGTCTGCACGGTGGCGTCGAAGAGATCGGACTTGTCCCGGAACTGGTGGTAGAGCGCTCCGCGGCTCACCCCGGCAGCACGGACGATCTCCTCGGTACCGACGCCCGCGTAACCGCGCTCGGCGAACAGCCCCCGGGCGGCGGCGACAAGAGCCTCCCTGGTCGCACGGGAACGCCTGGTGTGCTTGGTAGCGGTCGGTTCCATCCTGCCCCCTTGAGTTTCATACAGTCTGCATGCACTCTACGTACATACAGTCTGTATGTAATTTGACGCGAGGGGCGTTCGACATGCCGCAGATCACGCTCGACCAGGGAACCGTCGGCTACCAGGACACCGGAGAGGGGGGCGAGCCGGTCCTCTTCCTGCACGGCTACCTCATGGGCGGCGGGCTCTGGGAGCCGATGGTCGAGCGGCTGGCCCCGGACTTCCGGTGCATCACCCCCGAACTGCCCCTCGGCGCCCATCACATCCCGCTGAACCGCGGCGCCGATCTCAGCCTGCCGGGCATCGCCCGTCTGGTCGCCGATCTGCTCACCGCTCTCGACCTGCGCCGGGTGACCCTCGTCGGCAACGATCTCGGCACCGCCATCGCCCAGATCGTCGCAGCCCGCCACCCCGAGCGGGTCGGCCGACTCGTCCTCACCAGCGGCGAGTGCTTCGACAACTGCCCCGCCGTCTGGTTCAGATCGCTCGTCCCCGCCGCCAGGGTGCCCGGTCTGCTCACCCTGGCCTTCCAGGCCCTCCGCCTGCGAGCCGCACGCCGCCTGCCCTTCGCCTACGGACTGCTCACCAAGGGCGCGCTGCCCCACGATCTGATCGACGAGTGGATGGGGACCTTCTTCCGCGACCCCGGCGTCCGGCGCGACTGCGCCGAGTTCACCCGGCACTTCGGCCCGGCCGCCCTGCTCGACGCCGCCGAGCGACTCGCCTCCTTCGACCGGCCCACCCTGATCGCCTTCGCCCGCGAGGACCGGATCTTCCCCTACGCCCACGGCGAGCGGCTCGCGACCCTGATCCCCGGCGCCAGCCTGGAGGCCGTCCCCGACAGCCGCACCTGGGTCATGCGCGACCAGCCCGCGCTGACCGCCCGTCTGATCAGAGAGTTCATCCACACCACACCTGCGGGCGCGGCCCCGGCGGGCACCACCCCCGCCTGAGCCCCGGAGCCGGCGGCCCGTGGGACCGCGCGCCTTCCTCCGGCGGAGCGGAGCGGGGGAACAGAGCTGACGCCGATGGTGCCGTGCGCGGTCGCCGGCATGTCACAGGGTCGCGATGAGCCCTCACGACCACGGCCCGGGGAAGTTCCGGGCGCGATCAGCGTCAGCTCGTACCGTTGTCGCGGCGCGCGGGCCCCCTCCTCGGCCGGGGCTCGCCCGCCATCCGTTGAAGGGTTTCCTGGGCACAGCTCTCCGAAGAATCCAATAGGTCTCATCGATTTGGTCCTCACCTGGCGGGACGGGCACTTCCGCGTGGTGAGGCCAGACGCCTCCACCACATCAGAGGCCCTCACCATGACCGGTGTCACCGGCCACCGGGGGCTCGGTCGAGTTCGACGCGGTGGTCCGCGTCGACACCCCCGGTGAAGCGGACCGCTACGGCAACGGCGGCACTCTGCCGTACGTACTGCGCAGCCGATTAACTGATACTCCGTCAATTTCTAAGCACGCCAAGCCACTTCGTGCGGTTCGGTCTCTTGTGTGCACCCTCCGGATGGACTAGATCTCTACTCGCGATTGGTACAGACCATCTGACCCCACTCAGACAAGGCCACCAGTATGTTCAGACGCACCTCCGCGTTCCTGGCGACGGCTCTGCTCGCCTCGCTCGTCGCGGTCCCCGTGACCGCTCACGCCGATGACGACGACAGCCGCCGGCTGCCCGGCCATCGTGTGGCCTACTTCCCCGCGTGGAGCGTCTACAGCGGCTTCTCCGCCAAGAAGGTCCAGGACTCGGGCCAGGCGGCGAAGCTGACCGTGATCAACTACGCCTTCGGCAACATCTCCCCCGAGGGCACCTGCTTCGAGGACAACCTGGCCGACCAGGCCGACGCCTGGGCCGACTACCAGCGCCCGATCGGCGCGGCCGACTCGGTGGACGGCGTCGCCGACACCTGGGACCAGCCGCTGAAAGGCAGCTTCAACCAGCTGCGGAAGCTGAAGGCGAAGAACCCCCACCTGAAAGCCGTCATCTCGATCGGCGGCTGGGGCTGGTCCAAGTACTTCTCGGACGTGGCCGCCACTGACGCCGCGCGCAAGAGGTTCGTGGCCTCCTGCGTCGACCTCTACATCAAGGGCGACCTGCCGCGGCTGGGCTCGTCGGAGGGCGGCCCGGGCAGCGGCGCGGGCGTCTTCGACGGCATCGACCTCGACTGGGAGCACCCGGGCGGCGACGGTCTGCCGGACAACTCGGTGCGCCCCGAGGACGGCCGCAACTTCACCCTGCTGCTGGCCGAGTTCCGGCGGCAGCTGGACGCGCTGGGCGACGGCGGGCGGGGGCGCCATCTGCTGACGGCGGCCGTCGCCGCCAACACCGACGTCGCGGACCGGCTGGAGCTGCGAAAGGTCGCCCGCCAGGTGGACTATCTGAACCTGATGACCTACACCATGCACGGCTCCTGGGAGCCGCAGGGCCCGACCAACCACCAGGCGAACCTCTACACCGACCCGGCCGACCCCTCCGGCATCGGCCACAGCTACAGCGCGGACCGGGTGGTGCGGCACTACCTGGCCGGCGGCCTGCCGGCCCGCAAGGCGGTGCTCGGGGTGCCGTCCTGGGGCTACGGCTGGACGGGAGTGCCCGCCGGGACGAAGAACGGCCTCTACCAGCCCGCCACCGGCATGTCCCCACGCGGCGGCGGCCAGTTGCCCTACAAGGCCATTAAGGACCTGCCGGGCGCCGTGCACACCGACCGCAAGCACGGCGCGGCCTGGAAGTACGACGGCACCGAGTTCTGGACCTACGACACCCCGGCCACCGCCGCCCAGAAGGCCCGCTACACCCAGCGGAACGGTCTCGGCGGTGTGATGGTCTGGTCCCTGGACGGCGATGACGCCCAGGGCTCGCTGATCGCCGCACTGGACCGCGGTCTGCGGCGCTGACCTGCGGTGGCGACCCGGTGGCGGGCGGGGCGGCCCGGCCGCCACCGGGTGCGGCGGCCGCGTACACAGATTCCTCGCGATCGCGGCGCTGAATGGCGCGCAGCTCCATCCGCGCGCCCCAGGCTTCGATGCTGAAGCGGTTCTCGTCGTTCGGGTCGTCGAGGTCGGTTCGCGCTCAACCGCGGTAGCTCTCCAGCAACCGCCGCAAAGGACACACCATATCGGCCTCCGATAGACCTGGGACATCTCCATGCTGCCCTGCCCACCACAGCATCAGCAGCGACGGCACGGAGATGCGGAAACTGAGGTTCTGGAATCCGGCGAGCATCCCTGTCCTCGTCCCTTTACGTATGAAGTCAGCGACCTCTTGCCGTCACATGACGTACATCGCATCGGCAACCATCTGATGGAGAAAGGGAGTGTCGGCGTAGGGTGGTTGGATGCGGACATGTCTGCGGAACGGGCCATCGGCTCCTTGTGTCAGCGGCCCCTTGGGCGTTGCCTCGTTGGCCACGACGGTCAAGTGTGTGCGGTGGTGAACACGGTGGCCGACAGGGCGCCCCGGGCCGTCACCGGGGACGCGGACGGAACAGTGACGCACAGGCGGAACCCAACCACCGAACGGCTGATCGGAGCGGATTTGGCGTTTCCGGCCCTCGCTCGGGCCCCGGCTCCGGAGAGTCTGAGGCGCGCTGAAAATCTACAGCGACTCTCAATCCAGCGGAGGCTCGGTGAATCACGACCCGACCGACAAGACCCAAGACGATGTCAAGACCTCGCCCATTCTCAGCCTCACCGTCATAGCCTTTCCAGCGAGGAGTGCCATCCGTTCCACCCTCGTCCACAACCGACAAGGTAAAGACCCGCTCCGACACCCCGAACTCCAGACAGAATTCACCGGAAGCCAATCCGCTGGCAGTATGTATGACGGCGTTCGCACTCAACTCGCCCACAATAAATAATGCGTCATCCAAAAATGGTTCACCCTGCAACTCGCCCCGTGTCCAGTCGCGGGCTCGGCCGACCTGTTCTGCACGACCTGGGAACTTCTTCTTCAAAATATCGGGCTCGGCCTCCTCATGCGAGTCCAACCAACAATCTGATAGAAACTTTCTCAAGATAGCTCCCCGCGTAACACACGAGCAGGTCAATAGCTTCGAGCCCACCACATCAACCCCCTCTTGCCAAGATATCGAAAGACCACCAGGCGCGCAGGGTCCCCTGCACAGACTCCGACCGCTCCTATTGGTCACGAGGTTTAGCTGCTAGCATCTCTGTCAAGCTCAGGTCCCCGCAAAGGCGGGGATGATCCCCGATCTCATTGCGTCGGCTGCTTCGAACCGTCGCATTCCCCGCCCAAGCGGGGATTCCTTCCTTACAGAAGTCATGAACTGCATGCGTTCACTCCTACAGAAACCATGCCGATGGCCGACCGCTCCCAGAGGTTCCGGGACAGGAGGGTTCAAGGCATCCGTACCCAAAGAGATCGCGAGAATTAATACATTTCTCGCGATCTCTTTGGGTACGGTCGACAACGGCCCCCAAAGAGATCGGTTCCCAACCATCCGCTTCCCGCTTCGTTCAGGTCGTGGGCCACTTCCCACCGAAGAAGCGACAGCAGCGGGACCGTCAACAGGGAGACTCCAGGCCGGACCAGCCGAGGTCACCATGCGGCATCGCCCCGCCAGCCCTGTGGGCGCCCTCATGGAAACGGCGTCGCCCTGGCTGTGATGGACATCCGTCATGGGAAGTTGAGCGACCCTCGTCACTCTCGCGCATCACTCACCACGGGGATCGGCGCTCTCCGCCCCGGAGCCCCCCGTGGGACATCGCAGAGATCGGGCTACCCGACCTGAGGGCCCGACGTGTGCCAGTACCTGAAGCGCACGCGTCACACATCGCTCTCGATGCTTTCCGGACAGAGCATTGCGCAAGAGGGCGAGCCCCGGACCGAGCACCTTGTGAGCTATCCAGTCCCCGGCCCACCGTCGTCTGACAGGCCCGCCTGCTTCTGCCTGCGGGGCGCCTAGGCACTGTTTCTCGGATCTCCTGACGTGAGTGGAGTGTTGGCGTCAGGCTGGTGGTATGGGTCGTGGGGATCTGACGAATGCGGAGTGGGGACGGCTGGAGTCGTTCCTGCCTCCTGGCGGTGCCCGTGGGGGCCGGTGGAGTGATCACCGGCGGGTGATCAACGGGGTGCTTTACCGGGTGCGGACGGGAGTGCAGTGGCGGGATCTGCCGGAGCGGTTCGGGCCGTGGGAGACCGTCTACAAGCGGCATCGCCGCTGGTCGGCGGATGGAACGTGGAAAATGCTCCTGTCGCGTGTCCAGGCCGCCGAGGATACCGCGGGCCGGATCGACTGGGACCTCTCGGTGGACTCGACCGTGGTACGGGCCCACCAGCACGCCGCCGGCGCGAGGAAGGCGCCGGCGGCCGGAGATCCTCAAAAGGGGGCCGTCCAGGGGACGAACCAGGTCGATCCGGTTCTGCGGAAACTGAAGGTCCGGCTGGAGGAAGTGGTCAGGTCGGCGAATGCCTCGGACGCTCCCGAGGCGGGTTCACCACTAAAATCCACCTCGCCGCCGACGGGCGGTGCCGACCCCTCGCCCTCGTCCTGACACCCGGACACTACGGTGACGGCCCCCAGCGCGAGCACGTGCTGGAACAAGTCTCCGTGCCCCGGGCCGGAGTCGGACGGCCACGGACCCGGCCCCGGCATGTCCTGGCGGACAAGGCCTACACATCACGCAAGAACCGTTGTTACCTGCGACGACGCGGCCTCCGGCACACCATCCCCGAACGCCTTGACCAGCAAAGGCACCGCAGGAACCGCGGTTCCCGGGGCGGACGGCCCACCGGTTTCGACAGCGAGCGCTACAAGAAGCGCAACACCGTAGAACGCGCCATCAACCGGCTGAAGGGCTTCCGGGCCGTCGCCACCCGCTACGAGAAACGTGCCTACGTCTACCTCGGCACCGTCACCCTCGCAGCCCTCGTCATCTGGCTCCGAACATGATCCGAGAAACAGTGCCTAGTAAGGCCCCGGTCAGCTACCCCTGCCTGTACGCCTCCAGCAGCCGCAACCACACCTCACTGATCGTCGGATACGCCGGCACCGCGTGCCACAGGCGTTCGATGGGGATCTCGCCGACGACGGCGATGGTCGCGGAGTGGAGGAGCTCGCCGACGCCGGGGCCGACGAAGGTGACGCCAAGGAGGATTTCGCGGTCGAGGTCGACGATCATGCGGGCGCGGCCCTTGTAGTCGTCGCCGTAGAGGCTCGCGCCGGCGACGGCGGCGAGGTCGTGGTCGACGGCGCGGACGCGGTGGCCGGCGGATTCGGCTTCGGTGAGGGAGAGGCCGACGGAGGCGGCCTCGGGGTCGGTGAAGACGACTTGGGGGACGGCGGCGAGGTCGGCGGTGGCGGCGTGGGCGCCCCAGCGGTCGGTTTCGAGCAGGGGGACCTTCTGGGCGCGGGCGGCGATGGCCGCGGCCGCGATGCGGGCCTGGTACTTGCCCTGGTGGGTGAGGAGGGCGCGGTGGTTGACGTCGCCCACGCCGTACAGCCAGGTGCTGCCCTCGACGCGGCAGCTGTCGTCGACGGTGAGCCAGGAGCCGGGCGCGAGGCCCACGGTGTCCAGGCCCAGGTCGTCCGTGCGCGGGGCGCGGCCGGTGGCGAAGAGGACCTCGTCGGCCTCGATCCGCTCGCCGCCGTCCAGGACGAGGGTGACGGGTCCGGAGGCGTCGGGGCGTTCCACGGAGGCGACGGAGACGCCGGTGCGGACCTGAGCGCCCGCCTCGGTGAGCGCGGCGGCGATGTGCTCGCCGACGAAGGGCTCCATCCGGGGCAGCAGACCGTCGCCGCGCACCAGCAGGGTGACCCGGGAGCCGAGGGCCTGCCAGGCGGTGGCCATCTCCACGCCGACCACTCCCCCGCCGACGATCGCGAGCCGGCCCGGTACGGCGTGGGCGCTGGTGGCCTCGCGGCTGGTCCACGCCTTGGCGCCCCGGATGCCGGGGAGGTCGGGCAGGACGGCGCGGCTGCCGGTGCAGACGGCCACCGCGTGCCGGGCGGTGAGCACCTGGTGCTCGCCCTCGGGGCCGTCCACGACGACCCGCCTGGGCCCGTCCAGCCTGCCGCGCCCCCGGTAGAGGCGGGCTCCGGTCGAATCGAGCCAGGAGACCTGGCCGTCGTCCTTCCAGTGGGAGGCGAAGGAGTCCCTGCGGGCGAGTACGGCCCCGGCGTCGAGGGGGCCCTCGGCCGACCGGCTCAGTCCGGGGAGGCGACGGGCGTCCGCCTGGGCGAGCACCGGGCGCAGCAGGGCCTTGCTGGGCATACAGGCCCAGTACGAGCACTCGCCGCCGACCAGCTCGCTCTCCACGACCGCCGTGCTCAGGCCCGCAGCCCGCAGCCGGTCGGCCACATTCTCGCCGGTGGGGCCCGCGCCCAGCACCACGACGTCAAACTCCACAGCTTCGGTCATAGGGACAGTCTGGTACCGGGTGTGTCTCCTGGCCACATGGGCAGGGGCAGGAATAGCACGGCCCCGGGCGCCGTTGTCGGGGGCGAGTCACCGGACACAGGGAGAGGTAACCACGTCATGAGCACTGTAGAGCTCACCAAGGAGAACTTCGATCAGGTCGTTTCCGACAACGACTTCGTTCTGATCGATTTCTGGGCTTCGTGGTGCGGCCCGTGCCGGCAGTTCGCCCCGGTGTACGAAGGGGCCGCCGAGCGTCACCCCGACCTGGTCTTCGCCAAGGTCGACACGGAGGCGCAGCAGGAGCTGGCCGCCGCGTTCGAGATCCAGTCCATCCCGACGCTGATGATCGTCCGCGAGAATGTGGCCGTGTTCGCCCAGCCGGGCGCGCTGCCCGAGGCGGTGCTGGAGGATGTGATCGGGCAGGCCCGTGCGCTGGACATGGACGAGGTCCGCCAGTCGATCAAGACCGCTGAGGCGGCCGCGGGGAACGGCGAGGCCCCGAAGGCCTGACGCGAGCCGGCGCCCCGCGGGGACGGGGCGCCGGGGGTGTGGGTTCAGCGGGGCTCGGGGGCCTCGCGGACCCGGGCCGAGAGCCCGTAGTCGAGTTCGGCGCCGTCCACGAGCAGGGCCTCGACCGTACGGGTGGCGGGGTCGATGTCGGCGACGACGCCCTCCCCCGCGTAGCGCGGGTAGCCGGAGGCCCCGGTCTCGCCCGTGACGGCGACCACGGCCGAGCGGATCGCGACCTCGGAGAGGGTCGCCGCGTCGTGTCCCTCCGCGTGCTCGGGCACGATCAGGACTTCGAAGCGCCGCGCGTCGTGCGTCACCGGGCCGCCTCCGCCCGAGGTCCGCGTCCGGGTACGGGTCCGGAACCGGAACCGGGTCGGGATCCGATGTCGGGTACGGGTACGGCGCCGTACGCGTGTCCGTGCCGGTTCTCGCCGGGGCCGCTCGGGGCACGGTTCCGGGCGCGCGTGCGCGTGCCGCTGTCGGTGGTGCGAGCATCGTCCATGCGCGCGACGCTAGGCACAGAGCGCCCCCTCCGCATCCCGGCCGACGGGGAGCGAGATCCCGCGTACGGGCGCCGAGACGCCGGGAGACGGAGAACCGGGTCCCCGCGGACGCCGACGTCGGCACCGGTGCCGACGCGGACCCCGACGCGCACCCTTCGCTCAGCTCGACTCGCGATGCACGGCCCTCGCTCGCATCAGATCGCGGGTCTCGGGCCGGTCCGCCGGATCGCGCACCACGCGGTCGACGATCTCGGCCAGCAGCCGTCCGGTCACCATGTCGATGTGCACGGTGCTCAGCCGGGGCCGCAGCAGCCTGCCCAGCAGCAGATCGTCCGCGCCGATCACCGCGGTCCGCCCGGGTATGTCGACGCCCTGTTCCTGGAGCGCGCGCATCAGCAGCATGGCGTAGTCGTCGTTGTACGCGTAGACCGCGTCGAGGCCGAGTTCCCGCCAGTCGGCGGCGAGCGCGGCGGCCGACTCCTCGTCGTAGGCCAGCGGCAGCCGTTCGATACGGGCTCCGCCGAGCGCGGCGGCCCGGCGCGCGCCCGCGAGGCGGGGTTCGGCGAAGTGTTCGAGGCCCGGTTCCCAGGGCATGACGACTCCGACGGCCCGTCGTCCGCGCTGGATCAGATGGGTGACGGCGCAGCTGCCGATCTCGCTCTGGTCCATGACCAGGCAGTGCGCGCCCGTCACCGGGCTGGGGGCGAGGCTGATGACGGCCTTCGCGCCGGAGCGCTTGAGGATCTCGACCCCCTGCGGGGTGAGTCCGACCTCGCCGAGCGAGACGACCGCGACGGGTCTCAGCTCGGCCCAGGCCCGGGCCGCCTCGTCGCCGTCGAGGCCGAGGCTGCCGTACTGCACCACCGTGTAGTCCAGGCGTCTGAGCGCCCATTGGAGTTCGCTGAAGAACTGGTGGAACAGCGGGCCGACCGCGAAGGTCCCGGCGGGCAGCAGGACCATCCGGGTGTGTCCGGCCCGCAGACTGCGGGCCGCGGCATGGGGCACATAGCCCAGTTCCTCGGCGGCTTCCCGGACGCGGCGGCGGGTGGGCTCGCTGATGCGCACCGACGACGTGTTGTTGAGCACGTACGAGACGGTGGCCCGGGAAACCCCCGCTAACCGGGCGACATCGGCGCTGGTGGGAACGGGGCGTTCGGCGGATTGCTTGGGTGTCTGGCTCATCGCCCTGGGCATCTTTCCAGAACGATCCGGGGTGCTGATCGCTGGATGGCCGGATCCGATGCCCCTGTTGTTCCGATCTTCGACAGCGCATGCTGGCCGTGGCAGTGCACCGTACCGGAAAGGCTTCGACGTGCAGCTTCACACGACGACATGGGGCGCGGGCGACCGGCTCGCGCTTCTGGTCCACGGCATCATGGCCGACCATCGCACCTGGCGTCGGGTGGGGCCCGCCCTCGCCGCGCGGGGCTATCGGGTGATCGCGGTCGATCTGCGCGGGCACGGGGCGAGCGGGCGCGCCGACTCGTACACCGCGCACGATCACGCGGAGGATCTGGTGGCGTCCCTTCCGGCGGGGGCCGAGCTGGTGATGGGGCATTCGCTCGGCGCGCTGACGCTCTCGCTGGCGGTGGCCGAGCTGGCGCCGGAGCGCGCGGTCTATGTGGACCCCGTCTGGTATCTGCCGGACGGCGAGAAGGGGTACGGCCCGGACGCGTTCGCGGGGGCGAAGGCGCAGACGCGGGAGCGGATACGGGAGACCGCGCCGCGCTGGGAGGACGAGGACGTCGACATCGAGCTGGAGACCCTCGCGGTCTGGGACGAGGCGACGGCGCACGGGCTGATGGGCGTCGTCGGCCGGGATCTGATGCCGGCCGCGCCCGTGGGCCGCTCGCTGGTGGCGCTCGCCGACCCGAGTGTGCTGATCAGCGCCGAACGGGCGGCGGTGCTGCGGGAGCGCGGATTCGAGGTGCGTACGGTCGCGGGCGCCGGACACACGGTGCACCGCGACGACTTCGACGGGTTCATGGCCGCGCTGGAGGGCTGGATCTGATCCCGGAGCGCGCGGGCCGGGGCCGGGGCCGCCGGGCCCGGCCCGCGGGGCATTACCGTGGGACGGTGACGATCTTCTCCGGCGCGTCGGGCGCCTTCGACTCCCCGGGCCGCGGCGGCGCCGCGGCCACCTCCGAGGCCGATCCGGACGCCGTGGGCCCGGTCCGCACCTCGTACGCCCCGGACCAGGACGGCGACCCCGATCCCGGTGAAGTGGTCTGGACATGGGTGCCGTTCGAGGAGAACGACGGCCGCGGCAAGGACCGCCCGGTGCTGATCGTGGCCCGGGAGGCGGCGGGCACGCTGCTCGCCGTGCAGCTCTCCAGCAAGCGCCACGACCGGGACCACGAGTGGGTGCCGATCGGGGTCGGCCCCTGGGACCGGGAGGGGCGCGAGTCCTGGGTCGATCTGGACCGGGTGCTGCGGGTGCACGACAAGGGCATGCGCCGGGAGGCGTGCGCGCTGGACCGGCCCCGCTTCGACGCGGTCGTCCAGCGGCTCCGGGAGCGCTACGGCTGGCGGTAGACGCGCGTCGTACGAATGTCGCCCTCGAGGGGGACACGGTCCGTGACGATCGGTCGCGATTCGTCAGCGACGGCTACGGACGGTCAGCGGGGCGACGGGGCCTGGCCCGGGGTCGCGATCGGGGCCGCCGGTGGTCGGGGGCGCGGATCGGCGGCCCCGGGGGCGACGGGCTCGGGGGCGGGCCCTCCGGGTCCGTGGGGGTGGTCCTCGGGAGCGGGGCCGGCGGCGAAGGGGCCGAGGATCCGCTCGAAGGCGCCGAGCGTGGTCCGCCCCGCCGTACGGTCGAGCACGGCGAACACGACCCGCTCGAAGTGGCCCGCGAAGCGGCCGTCCCCGGTGAGCAGCGCGCGGAAGGCTCCCGCGACGGCCGCCGGGTCGTTGCGGAAGACTCCGCAGCCCCAGGCGCCCAGCACCAGCCGCCGGTAGCCGTGGACGGCCGCCGTCTCCAGCACCCGTTCGGCGCGGACGGCGAGGGCGGCCGGGATCCGGTGCCTCTCCTCCGGGGCGCGCCGGGCGATCACCCCGGCGTTCGGCGCGGGCGAGGTGAGGAAGCCGACGGTGTACGGGGTGTCCAGGAGCGCGCCCCGGTCGTCGCGGAAGACGGGCACGGCGGGTGAGCAGATCACCCGGTCCGAGTAGAACGGGTCGCGGTCGGCGCGGTGGTGTGCGTAGTACTCGGGCGCGCACAGCAGAGTGGTGTAGAGGGCGGAGGCCCGGCACAGCGCCTCTTCCTGGGCCTGCGCGCCGTTGAGATAGCCGCCGCCGGGATTGCGCGCGGAGGCGAAGCTGAGCACGGCGACCGGGTCCGCTCCGGCGCGGGTCAGACGGCGGGCGGCCTGGGTGCTGCTCTCCGGGGTGACCTCGAAGAGGGTGCGGCGGCCGGTGTCCCGGGCGACCTCGAAGAGGCTGCGGCGGCCCGTGTCCCGGGCGACCTCCAAGGCGGTCCGGTGCCCGGTGTCCGGGGCGACGGCCACCGGATCCGGCCCGAACAGCCGAGTTCCGGCCCGGGCGGCGGAGATCTCTCCAGAGATGACTACTTTTCGTCCATTGGTGGCGAGATAGTGACCAGCTTCAACGATTTCCTCGGTCTGCCGGGCGATCCCGCGCAGGCGTGCGCTCATGAGCACATCGTCCGTGACCTGCGAGGGACGCGGCAAACACATTTCGGACGCGGGCCGGGGGCCGCCGCAACCGGGCGGGCGGCGGCGGGCGGCACCCTTGTGCGCGGCGTCGACCCTGGCCTTAGGTTGGCAGAGTGTCTTCGCGAGGCCTTCGAAAGAGGAGCCGCTCATGCACCCACCCGATGCCGGCGACCACGGCCGACCCATCACCGAGGCGGAAGCGGAGGACCTTCTCCGCTGCATCTGCTTCAAGAACGGCCCTCCCGCCACTGTGGGAGTGGAACTGGAATGGCTCATACATGAACGGCACAGCCCCCAGCTGACCCTGTCGGCCGATCGCCTCAGGGCCGCCCACGACCGGGTGCGCACCCTCCCCCTGACCTCGGCTCTCACCTTCGAACCGGGCGGTCAGCTGGAGCTCAGCTCGCGCCCCGCCGCCTCCCTCATGGAGTGCGTGGACTCCGTCGCCGCCGATCTGGACGCGGTGCGCGCGGCGCTCGCGCCGTCGGGTCTCACCCTCGCGGGCATGGGAATCGACCCCTGGCAGCCGCCGCGCCGGATCCTGCGGGAGCCCCGTTACGACGCCATGGAGGCCTACCTCGACCGCACCGGCCCGTCCGGGCGCGTCATGATGTGCAACTCCGCCTCCATCCAGGTGTGCCTGGACGCCGGGGAGCGCGAGCCGGGGCCGCTCGGCCACGGCAGGCGCTGGCAGCTGGCCCATCTGCTGGGCGCGGTGCTGACCGCGGCCTTCGCCAACTCGCCCGCCATGGCCGGCCGGCTGACCGGCTGGCGCTCGACCCGGCAGGCGATCTGGAACGGGCTGGACGCCGTACGCCCTCTCGCGCCGCCGCTGGACCGGGAGCCGAAGGCCGCCTGGGCCGCGCACGCGATGGACGCGCCGGTGATGTTCGTGACGACGGCCAGCGGGCCCTGGGAGCGGCCCGACGGGCTCAGCTTCCGCGCGTGGCTGCGTTCGGGCGCGCCCCGGCCGCCGACCCGGCAGGATCTGGAGCGCCATCTGACGACGCTCTTCCCGCCGGTGCGCCCGCGCGGCCATCTCGAACTGCGCATGATCGACGCGCAGCCGGGCGACGACGGCTGGATGGTCCCGCTCGCGGTGACCACGGCCCTGTTCGACGACCCGGAGGCGGCCGAGACGGTGTACCGGACGGTCAAACCGCTCGCGGAGTACGCCGGGTCGCGGCCCGCGCCCCGCAATCCGCTCTGGCTCGACGCCGCACGGCTCGGGCTGAGCCATCCGGAGCTGCGCGCGGCCGCCGCGGTCTGCTTCGACGTCGCCCTGGAGGCGCTGCCGAGGCTGGGCGCGTCCGGCGCGGTGTGCGAGGCGGTCGCCTCCTTCAACGAACGCCATGTCCTCAGGGGCCGATGTCCCGCCGACGATCTGCTGCTCATACCGTCGCCCGGGCACGGCCGGGGAACACTGGAAAGGGAGCCGGGCACATGAGCGAAGACCTCCGACAGCGCGCCCTCGACTCGCTCACCCGCGCCCGGTCCCGTACCGCCGGGCTCACCGGCTGCGTCGACGACCGGGAGCTGACCGCCCAGCACTCCCCCCTGATGTCCCCGCTCGTCTGGGACCTGGCCCACATCGGCAACCAGGAGGAGCAGTGGCTGCTGCGCACGGTCGGCGGACGGCCCGCCCTGCGCCCCGAGATCGACTCGGTCTACGACGCCTTCGAACACCCCCGCGCCGCCCGGCCCTCCCTGCCGCTGCTCGCCCCGGCCGAGGCGCGCGGCTATGCCTCGGACGTCCGCGGCCGGGTCCTGGACCTGCTGGAGCGCACCCCGCTGGACGGCGGCGGCCGGCTGGTGGACTCGGCGTTCGCGTTCGGCATGATCGCCCAGCATGAGCAGCAGCACGACGAGACGATGCTGATCACACATCAGCTGCGCCGGGGGCCCGCCGCGCTCGGCGCGCCCGAGCCGCCCGGGCCCGGGCCCGACGCGGCGGGGCTGCCCGCCGACGTCCTGATGCCCGGCGGGCCCTTCACCATGGGCACCTCCGCCGAGCCGTGGGCACTGGACAACGAGCGGCCCGCCCACCAGCGGGTGGTCCCGGCGTTCCGCATCGACACCGTGCCGGTGACCTGCGGGGCCTATCTCGCCTTCATGGAGGACGGCGGCTATCGCGATCCCCGCTGGTGGGCCCCGGAGGGATTCGAGCAGATCAGTCAGCACTCCATCACCGCCCCGCTGTTCTGGCGGCGGGAGGGCGGCCAGTGGCTGCGCCGCCGCTTCGGGGTCACCGAACCGGTGCCGGCGGCCGAGCCGGTGCTCCATGTGAGCTGGTACGAGGCCGACGCGTACGCCCGCTGGGCGGGGCGGCGGCTGCCCACCGAGGCCGAGTGGGAGAAGGCCGCCCGCCACGATCCGGAATCGGGCCGCTCCCGCCGCTTCCCCTGGGGGGACGCCGATCCCACCCCCGCCCACGCCAATCTGGGCCAGCGCCATCTGCGCCCGGCCCCGGCGGGCAGCTATCGAGAGGGGCGGTCGCCGCTGGGCGTACGGCAGCTGATCGGCGATGTGT
Organism: Streptomyces sp. NPDC014894; assembly: GCF_043080985.1. NCBI lineage: Bacteria > Bacillati > Actinomycetota > Actinomycetes > Kitasatosporales > Streptomycetaceae > Streptomyces > Streptomyces sp. NPDC014894. Next base: position 138,445 of record NZ_JBIBWD010000002.1, on the reverse strand, counting down.
GGGAGTGGACGTCGAGCGACTTCCTGCCCTACCCCGGCTTCGCCGCCTTCCCCTACCGGGAGTACTCGGAGGTGTTCTTCGGGCCCGCGCACAAGGTGCTGCGCGGCGGCTCCTTCGGGGTGGACGCGGTGGCCTGCCGGGGCACCTTCCGGAACTGGGACCTTCCGGTGCGGCGGCAGATCTTCAGCGGATTCCGCACCGCGCGGGACGCCGGTCCCGGGGAGGGGACCGACTGATGTGCCGCCACATCGCCTCCCTCGGGCCGCCCGCGCCCCTCGGCGAGCTGCTGACCGAGCCGGCCCACGGGCTGCTGCGGCAGTCCTGGGCCCCGCGCCGCCAGCGCCACGGCACCGTGAACGCGGACGGGTTCGGCGTGGGCTGGTACGCCGACGGCGATCCCGTGCCCGCGCGCTACCGGCGCGCGGGTCCCGTCTGGGCCGATCTCTCCTTCGCCGATCTGGTCCGGGTCGTCCACAGCCGGGCCCTGCTCGCCGCGGTCCGCGACGCCACCGAGCCCGGCGCGGACGGCGAGGCCGCGGCGGCTCCCTTCGCCTCCGGACCCTGGCTGTTCAGCCACAACGGCGCGGTCGCCGGCTGGCCGGGGTCGATGGCCCCGCTCGCCTCGGCCCTGCCCGCCGCCGAACTGCTCACGCTGGAGGCGCGCAGCGACACGGCGCTGCTGTGGGCGCTGGTGCTGCACCGGCTGCGCGACGGCGACGAGCTGGGCCAGGCGCTCGCCGACACGGTCCGCGAGGTCGCCGCGGCCGCGCCGGGCTCACGGCTGAATCTGCTGCTCACCGACGGCACGACGATCGCGGCGACCGCCTGGGGCGACTCCCTGTGGTCGCTGACCTCGGCGGGCCGCCGGGTCGTGGCGTCGGAGCCGTACGACGACGATCCGCACTGGCGCGAGGTGCCCGACCGCACGCTGCTGGTCGCCACCGGCGCCGATGTTCTTCTCTCTCCGCTCAAGGAGTCCCCTCTGTGAGCCCGTTCCAGCTGACCCGCACCCTGCCCGAGGACGCCACCGGCGCCGCGCTGCGCGCCGATGTGCTCCAGGGGCTCACCCGCACACCCAAGGAGCTGCCGCCGAAATGGTTCTACGACGCCCGGGGCAGTGAGCTGTTCGAGGAGATCACCCGGCTGCCGGAGTACTACCCGACGCGGGCGGAGCGGGAGATCCTGATCGCCCGCGCCGCGGAGATCGCCGCCGCGACCGGGCCCCGCACCCTGGTGGAGCTGGGCTCGGGCTCCTCCGAGAAGACCCGGCACCTACTGGACGCGCTGCCGGATCTGCACAGCTATGTCCCGGTCGATGTGAGCGAGAGCGCCCTGCGGGGCGCGGCCGGGGCGCTGCTCGGGGTCCGTCCCGGGCTGCACATCCACGCTCTGATCGCGGATTTCACCCGGGGGCTGGCGCTGCCGGGGACTCCGGGGCCCCGGCTGATCGTGTTCCTCGGCGGGACCATCGGCAATCTGCTGCCGGCGGAGCGCGCGCTGTTCCTGCGCTCGGTGCGGTCGCTGCTCCGGCCCGGGGACGCGCTGCTGCTGGGGACCGATCTGGTGAAGGACGAGGGGGTGCTGGTCCGGGCGTACGACGACGCGTCGGGCGTGACCGCCGAGTTCAATAGGAATGTCCTGAATGTTCTGGCACGGGAGCTGGGCGCGGACGTCGATCCCGCCGATTTCGACCATGTGGCGCTCTGGGACCGGGAGCACGAGTGGATCGAGATGCGGCTGCGCGCCCGCCGGGCTCTGACCGTGAAGATCCCCGAACTGGATCTGGCGGCGCCCTTCGACCGGGGTGAGGAGCTGCGGACGGAGGTGTCGGCGAAGTTCCGCCGGGAGGGGGTGGGCGAGGAGCTGGCCCGCGCCGGGATGGAGCTCTCCCGGTGGTGGACGGACACGGAGGGCAGGTTCGCGCTCTCGCTGGCGACGCCCGCCCCCTGACGGAGGACGGACGCGCCGGTCCGCCGGAGCGCTGCGAACGGCCCGGCGGTCGGTCCGCCGCGCGCAGCGGACGGACGCGCACAGCGGACGGACGCGCCGGTCCGGGGCCCTCGCGGGTCCGGACCGGCGCGGTCGGCGGTCGGCTTCGGCTGGTGATTGCCCATTGCCGACTGTCGGCTTCGGCTCTCGGCTCAGCCGTGCGAGAGAAGCGCGGCGATACGGTCGGACGCCTCCTGCCCCGCGCGCTTGGCGTCGCCGCCCACCAGCACCTTCGTCATGAAGGGCTTGATGGGGTTGTCGACCTCGACATCGGCCCACTTCGGGGAGTTGGGGGTGGCCCGGCTGCCCTCGGCGGCCGCGCCCGCCGCCATCGCGGCGGTGGACTCCTGCCCCTTGATGACATGGGCGAGGGACTTCTTGTTGGGCACGTAGTTCATCGTCCGGGCGAGATCGGTCTGCCAGCGCTCGCCCGCCAGCGCCTTGACGACCTCGGTCGCCGCCCCGCGCTCCTCCGACCGCTCCGGGATGATCAGGTCGGAGCCGCCGGTGAAGACCGCTCCGGCCTTGTCAGCCGTTTTGCCCGGAATGGTGAAGTAGCCGAGCTTGCCCTTGAGCTGGGGGTTGGTCTTCTCGATGACGGCCGCCGTGCCGGGCGTCGCGATGATCTGGGCGATATCGCCCTTGGCGAAGACGTCGACCAGCGGCGGCTTCTGCTCGTCCGCGTCCTTGGGGCCGTTGCCGTGGGACTGGAGTTCCTTGTAGAAGGACATGGCGCGCAGGGCGGCGTCGGTGTGGAGCCTGCCCTCCCAGTCGCCGCCGCGCTCGACGGCGAGGTCGCCGCCCTCGTCCCAGATGAAGCCGGCCAGGCTGTACCAGTCCTGCCCGGCGAGGTAGATGCCCTGGGTGCCGTCGGTGTTGAGGCTCTCCGAGAGGTCGAGCCACTCCTGGCGGGTCTTCGGGAGCTTGGTGACGCCGGCGTCCTTGAAGATGTCCTTGTTGTAGACGACGACGCGGTTGGCGGCGTACCAGGGTATGCCGAACTGGGAGCCGTTGATGTTGCCCGGCTCGGCGAGACCCTCCAGCCACTCCTCGCCGCCGAGGTCGCGCACCGATTCGAGGGTGAGGTCGACCAGCGCGTCGCTCTCGGCGTACTGGGCGACCTGGGTGTTGCCGACCTCGATGACGTCCGGGGTCTTCTCCTCGCCCTTGCCCTCCAGGGCGGCGGTGACCTTCTTCCCGATACCGGTCCAGGAGTGGAAGCTGAACTCCAGCTTCACCGAGGGATGGTCCTTCTCGTACTCCTTGGCGAAGCGGTCGAGGAAGTCCTGGGAGACGCTCTCCTGCATGAGCCATACCCGCACGGTGCGCGTGTCGGTACCGGTGCCCGGTATCAGCCCGCATCCGGAGGTGAGCGCGAGCGCGCACACGAGTGCGACGGAGGACGGGAGCGGACGGCGGATTTTCACAGCGTTCACCTTCGAGGGCATGGAAACGTGTACCCGATGGGGGGAAGCGCGCTCCAGGCTCGCACGGGTGTGGCTGGATTTTGGTATGTACCAATGTGCCGGTCAAGCCCTATACCGACACCTCGCGCACTGCCTCCTGGTGGGGCACGGTGGAGAGCGTGTGGAGAGAGTGTAGCGAGAGGAGTACGACCACATGTCCAATCACACGTATCGAGTCACTGAGATTGTCGGCACATCTCCCGATGGAGTGGATCAAGCCATTCGCAATGGCATCAGCCGAGCGCACCAGACCCTGCGGGGACTCGACTGGTTCGAGGTCACCCAGGTCCGCGGCAGCATCGCCGACGGACGGGTCGAGCACTACCAGGTCGGGCTGAAGGTCGGTTTCCGACTGGAGGACGGCGGCTGACGGGCCGTACGCGCGCCGCACCGCCCCCGGCCCCGCCCGCCCGGCCGGGCCCCGGCTCACCCGGCCGGCCCAGGCGGGCGGCCGGGAATCCCGGCGGCCCCGGGGCGTTGCAACGGAAGTGACCTCACGTCTCGCGGCGACGCCGCTCTCCGTGCTCGACCGGTCCCGCACCCGCGAGGGGTACGACGGGCCGACGGCCCTGCGCGACACCGTCCGGTTCGCCCGGCGGATCGAGCGGCTCGGGTACCGCAGATTCTGGGTCTCCGAGCACCACGGCGTGCCCGGGGTCGCGGGCTCCGCGCCCACCGTGCTCGCGGCCGCCGTCGCGGCGGCGACCTCGCGGATCCGGGTCGGCACCGGCGGGGTGATGCTGCCCAACCATCAGCCGATGGTGGTGGCGGAGCAGTTCGGAGTGCTCGCCTCGCTCTTCCCCGGGCGGATCGACATGGGTCTCGGCCGCTCGGTCGGCTTCACCGAGCCGATCCGCCGGGCGCTGGGCCGGGACGCCTCGGACGCGGAGGCCTTCGAGGAGCGCCTCGCCGAGCTGCTCGGCTTCTTCCGGGTCGAGGAGGAGCACGGCCAGGAGGACGCTCCCCCGGGCGTCCGCGCCCACCCCGCAGACGGGCTGCGCGTCCCGGCGTACGTCCTGGCCACCGGCGAGGGCGCGGACATCGCCGCCCGGGCCGGGCTGCCGCTGGTCATCGCCGCGGTCCGGGGCCGGGACCGGATGCTGGCGGCCGTCGAGCGCTACCGCCGGGACTTCTCCCCCTCGCCCGCGTCGCAGCGGCCGTACGTGATCCTTTCGAGCACGGTCGCCGTCGGGGCCACCGAGGAGGAGGCGCGCCGGCTGCTCGTCTCCGAGGCCTGGTCGCTGGCGTACTCCCGTGTCCACGGGGTCTTCCCCCCGCTGCTCCCGGCCGAGCGGGTCGAGTCGCTGACGATGACGGCGCGCGAGCGGACGTTCTACGAGTCGGCCATGGAGGGTCATGTCGCCGGGACCGGGGAGCGGGTGGCGCTGGAGCTGGAGTCGCTGCTCGGGGAGAGCGCGGCGGACGAGATCCTGATCACGACGAGCGCGTACGACCGTGACGCGCTGCTGGACTCCTACCAGGAGCTGGCCCGGATCGCCGGGGCGGACGGCGCCGCCCTGACCCCCGACGAACCCCCGACCGGCGCCGACACCTAGAATTGTCCGATATGCACAGCCCTCATGACCCTTATGTTCGCGTCCGTGACGCCCGGGAGCACAATCTTCGCGGCGTCGACGTGGACATTCCGCGTGACGCGCTGGTCGTCTTCACCGGCGTCTCGGGGTCGGGGAAGTCCTCGCTCGCCTTCGGCACCGTCTACGCCGAGGCCCAGCGGCGCTACTTCGAGTCCGTCGCGCCCTACGCCCGTCGGCTCATCCACCAGGTGGGCGCGCCGGCGGTGGGCGAGATCTCGGGGCTGCCGCCCGCGGTCTCGCTGGAACAGCGCCGTTCGTCGCCCTCCTCGCGCTCCTCGGTCGGCACGGTCACCACGCTCTCCAACTCGCTGCGGATGCTGTTCTCCCGGGCGGGCGACTATCCGGCGGGCGCGCCCCGGCTGGACTCGGACGCCTTCTCGCCGAACACGGCCGCCGGGGCCTGTCCCGCCTGTCACGGTCTGGGCCGGGTGCACCGCACGGACGAGGAGCTGCTCGTACCCGATCCCTCGCTGTCGATCCGGGAGGGCGCGATCGCGGCCTGGCCCGGAGCCTGGCAGGGCAAGAACCTCCGCGATGTGCTGGACGCGCTGGGGTACGACGTGGACCGGCCCTGGCGCGAGCTGGACCGGCGGGAGCGGGAGTGGATCCTGTTCACGGACGAGCGGCCGGTGGTCACGGTGGAGCCGGTGCGGGAGGCGGGCCGGATCCAGCGGCCGTACCAGGGCACGTATCAGAGCGCCCGCCGGTATGTGCTGCACACCTTCGCCGATTCTAAGAGTCCGGCGCTGCGGGCCAGGGCCGAGCGCTTTCTGACCAGCGAGCCGTGTCCGTCCTGCGGCGGCGGCAGGCTGCGGGCCGAATCCCTGGCGGTGACCTTCGCGGGCCGTACGATCGCGGCGCTGGCGGCGCTGCCGCTGACCGAGCTGGCGCGGCTGCTGCCGGCGGCGGGCGGGGACGAGACCGCCCGGGTGCTGACCGGGGATCTGCTGGCGCGGATCGAGACGGTCGTCGAGCTGGGCCTCGGCTATCTCAGTCTCGACCGGGCGACGCCCACCCTCTCCAGCGGGGAGCTTCAGCGGCTGCGGCTCGCCACCCAGCTGCGCTCGGGGCTGTTCGGGGTCGTGTACGTCCTGGACGAGCCGTCGGCCGGGCTGCACCCGGCGGACACCGAGGCGCTGCTGGTGGTCCTGGAGCGGCTGAAGGCCGCGGGGAACTCGGTGTTCGTGGTGGAGCACCATCTGGAGGTGATGCGGGCCGCCGACTGGATCGTCGATGTGGGGCCGCTCGCGGGCGAGCACGGCGGCCGGGTGCTGCACTCCGGTCCGGTGGCGGGGCTCGCGGAGGTGGCGGAGTCGGCGACGCGGCGGTTTCTCTTCGACCGCTCCCCCGCGCCCGGACGCGCGGTGCGCGAGCCCGCCGGCTGGCTGGAGGTCGGTCCGGTCACCCGGCACAGTCTGCGCGGGGTGACGGCGCGGCTGCCGCTGGGGGCGCTGACGGCCGTCACCGGGGTCTCGGGGTCGGGAAAGTCGACCCTGGTCGGGGCCATCACCGCGCAATCACCCGGCGTACAAAGACTGGTGACGGTGGATCAGAAACCGATCGGGCGTACGCCCCGGCCCAATCTCGCCACCTATACCGGCCTGTTCGACGTGGTGCGGAGGCTGTTCAGCGACACCGGCGAGGCGAGGGAGCGGGGTTACCGGGCGGGCCGGTTCTCGTTCAATGTGGCGGGCGGCCGGTGCGAGACCTGTCAGGGCGAGGGCTTCGTCACCGTCGAGCTGCTCTTTCTGCCCAGTACGTACGCGCCGTGCCCCGAGTGCCGGGGCGCCCGCTACAACCCCTCGACGCTGGAGGTCCGTTACCGGGGTCTGGACATCGCCGGGGTGCTGGATCTGACGGTCGAGTCGGCGGCCGCGTTCTTCGCCGACGTCCCGGCGGCGGCCCGCAGCCTCGGCGCGCTGCTCGACGTGGGGCTGGGCCATCTGCGTCTCGGGCAGCCCGCGACCGAGCTGTCCGGCGGCGAGGCGCAGCGGATCAAGCTGGCGGCGGAGCTTCAGCGGGTGCGCCGCGACCACACGCTGTACGTCCTGGACGAGCCGACGGCAGGTCTGCACCCCGCCGACACCGAGGTGCTGATGAGGCAGTTGAACGGTCTGGTCGACGCCGGTCATTCGGTGGTGGTCGTGGAGCACGACATGGACGTGGTCGCGGGGGCCGACTGGGTGATCGATCTTGGCCCCGGCGGCGGGGACGAGGGCGGACGCGTCGTCGCGGCGGGCGTCCCGGCCGAGGTGGCCTCGGCGGCGGGGAGCCGTACGGCGCCGTTTCTGGCGTCCGCCCTCGGACGCGGTCAGGCGTAGGTGTAGAAGGGGGTGTGGTCCAGCATGCTCTGCGGCGTGGTGTTGGGCCAGGGCGGCATGGTCTCGTTCAGGTCGATCACATCGACCGTGCCCCCGGCGGGGAGGTACTCGGCGCTGGTCGGGTGGAGCGCGTGCCAGTCGGCCCAGAGCTTGTCGACGAACGCGTGGTGCAGCCAGAAGACCGGGTCGTTGGGAGAGACGCTCGACTCCATCTGGCCCCAGACCCAGGTGTGCACCCGGTTGTGCATGCTCATGTACGCGGCCGTGCCCTCCAGCGTGGAGCGGAAGCCCGCCGAGCCGTCGCGGAAGGGCGCGGAGTCGTAGGTGGGGATGGCGAGGGCGGCGTCGACCTCGGCCCGGGACGGGAGGGTGGGGACGCGGTAGGCCAGATTGCGGGCGAGGAACGGCCGGCTGTCGACCTGGATGTTGATGGGCCACTTGCCGGCGGAGTACGCGAAGGGGCCGTCCATCACCTGGTCGTCCAGGGGGCGTCCGGTGCCGCCGAGGAGGTCCGGCGCCCAGACCGAGGAGGCGACGGTGTTGTCGGCGGTCCAGTCCCAGTAGGGGATGGAGACCGAGGGGTCGATCTTCTGCAGCTCGTCCTCGAAGTCGATGAGGAACTTGCGGTGCCAGGGCAGGAACGAGGGGCCGAAGTGGCCCACGTAGATCCCGGTGTTCATGTCCAGCGCGAAGCGGAGGCGGTGGGCGGCGACGAACTCGTCGTACACGCCGATGCGCTTCACCTCCAGGACGGCGTCGGTGAAGGCCTTCTTCTCGGCGGCCGTGAGATTCGCCTGGTTCTTGCGTACGGTCATGGCGACTGCTGCTCCCGGCTCAGGCGGTGGGGGTGAAGGGGACGACGGAGGCGCCCTTGAGGGAGGTGACCGCGGTGCGCGCGGCGTCGAGCGGGGTCGCGAACCGCTCGTAGTGGTTGATCGCGCTGCTCCAGCCGCTCTTCTCGTGGTGCATCACGTGAAGCTCGCGGCCGTCGATCAGTACGCGGTAGGGGGCGTGGCCGCCGTGCGCGCCGTGACCGGAGTGGGCCTTGGCCCCGGTGACGGGCTGTCCCTGGATACGGCGGCCCTGGAAGACCTCGTCGAAGGACCCGGGTTCGCCGTTGCCGCCGGGCGGCGCGGCCTTGTTCTCGGCCTCGGCCGGTGCGGTGTCCGCCCAGGCGGTGGCCACACCGGCGAGCGCCACGCCCGCGGCGGCGCCGGTGACGGCTCCCACGGCCTGACGGCGGGTGATTCTGGACATGACGGATAACCCCCAGAAAGGATGGCTGGAGGCGGCCCCGGATTCGGAAGGACCGCCTTGGCCATGCCTACACGGAGGGTGATGACTCGTGTAGGGGTGTCCGTTCGGTTGGCTGTCATACGGACATGTCCTGGCGGGCCGGGCGCGGGCCGGCGTCTTCGATCTTGCTCCGCGGGAGCGATCGCTCGCCCCGGAAGAGGAGATTCCCTTGCGGATGTGCCCCTCGCGTGAAGATCTTTCGGAACTCCGCACACCACGACGTGGTGCGTGTAGGACACAAATATGACCGGAAATCGAGGCAACCACTTGTCGGGTACACCCGATTCGCCGGTTCCCCGGCCCGGCGGGCGCGGGGGCCTCCCGCGGCCGCCGGCCATCGCCCGGCCTCGTGGCGCGTACCGCCCGACCTGGCGTTTCCTCCCGCCGGGCCCGGTGATTCGTACGGGTCGGCCCGGTGATTCGTACGGCCGGGCCGGCGTTTCCCTCCGCCCGGCCGGCGGTTCCCGGCGCTCGGCCTTGCGGTGCGTACGGCCCCGCGCGTCGGTTTCTACCGCTTGGCCTTGCGGTTCGCCCGCAGCCACTCCTTGTTCATGGCGGCGATGGACGGCAGCGGAATGCCCTTGGGGCAGGCCGTGGCGCACTCGCCGGTCAGGGTGCAGCCGCCGAAGCCCTCCGCGTCCATGGTCGCCACCATGTCGAGCACCCGGGTCTCGCGCTCGGGCGCGCCCTGCGGCAGCACATTGAGGTGATTGATCTTCGCCGAGGTGAAGAGCATCGCCGAGCCGTTGGGGCAGGCCGCCACACAGGCTCCGCAGCCGATGCACTCCGCGTGCTCGAAGGCGAAGTCGGCGTCCGGCTTGGGCACGGGGGTGGCGTGCGCCTCGGGCGCCGCGCCGGTCGGGACGCTGACATAGCCGCCGGACTGGATGATCCGGTCGAACGAGGACCGGTCGACCACCAGATCCTTGACCACCGGGAAGGCGGCGGCCCGCCACGGCTCGACGTCGATGGTGTCGCCGTCCTCGAAGGAACGCATGTGGAGCTGGCAGGTGGTGGTGCGCTCGGGGCCGTGCGCGTCGCCGTTGATGACCAGGCTGCACGCTCCGCAGATGCCCTCGCGGCAGTCGTGGTCGAAGGCCACCGGGTCCTCACCGCGCAGGATCAGCTCCTCGTTGAGGGTGTCGAGCATCTCCAGGAACGACATGTCCGGGGAGATCCCGTCGACCTCGTAGGTCGCCATCGTGCCGGACGCGGTGGCGTCGCGCTGACGCCAGACGCGCAGTTTGAGCTTCATGCGTAGCTCCGCTGAGTGGGGTGGACGTACTCGAAGACCAGTTCTTCCTTGTGCAGGACGGGAGCGGCGCCGGTCGCGGTGAACTCCCAGGCGGCGGCGTAGCCGAACTCCTCGTCCCGGCGGGCGGCCTCGCCGTCCGGGGTCTGGGACTCCTCGCGGAAGTGCCCTCCGCAGGACTCGGCGCGGTGCAGCGCGTCCAGGCACATCAGCTCGGCGAGTTCCAGATAGTCGACGATGCGGTTGGCCTTCTCCAGCGACTGGTTGAACTCCTCGCCGGTGCCGGGGACCTTGATCCGCCGCCAGAACTCCTCACGGATCTCCGGAATCCGGCCGAGCGCCTTGCGCAGGCCCTCCTCGGTGCGGGCCATGCCGCAGAACTCCCACATGAGTTCGCCCAGCTCGCGGTGGAAGGAGTCCGGGGTGCGGTCTCCGTCGACGGCGAGCAGCAGCCGCAGCCGGTCCTCGGTCTCCGCGAGCACCTCGGCGACCGCGGGGTGGGAGGCGTCGGGCCGGTCGCTGAGCGGGGCCCGGGCCAGATAGTCGTTGATCGTGGACGGCAGTACGAAGTAGCCGTCGCCCAGTCCCTGCATCAGCGCGGACGCGCCCAGGCGGTTGGCCCCGTGGTCGGAGAAGTTGGCCTCGCCGATGGCGAAGAGGCCGGGGACGGTGGTCTGGAGGTCGTAGTCCACCCAGAGGCCGCCCATGGTGTAGTGCACGGCGGGGTAGATCCGCATCGGGACCTCGTACGGGTTCTCCGCGGTGATCCGCTCGTACATGTCGAAGAGGTTGCCGTACTTCTCCTCGACCTTCTCCCGGCCCATCCGCCGGATGGCGTCGGCGAAGTCGAGATAGACGCCCTGTCCGCCGGGGCCCACGCCGCGGCCCTCGTCGCAGACGTTCTTCGCGGCGCGGGAGGCGATGTCGCGGGGGACGAGATTGCCGAAGGCGGGGTAGATGCGCTCCAGGTAGTAGTCGCGCTCGTCCTCGGGGATCTCGTTCGCGGGCCGCCGGTCGCCGTGGGCCTTGGGGACCCAGATCCGCCCGTCGTTGCGGAGCGACTCGCTCATCAGCGTCAGCTTCGACTGGTGGTCGCCGGTGCGCGGGATGCAGGTGGGGTGGATCTGGGTGAAGCAGGGATTGGCCATGTGCGCGCCGCGCCGGTGGGCGCGCCAGATGGCGGTGGCGTTGGAGTTCATGGCGTTGGTCGACAGATAGAAGACATTGCCGTAGCCGCCGGTCGCCAGCACCACCGCGTCGGCGAAGTGGCTGGTGATCTCGCCGGTGACCAGGTCGCGGGCGACGATCCCGCGGGCCCGTCCGTCGATCACGATCAGATCGAGCATCTCGGTGCGGGCGTGCAGGTTGACCGTGCCCGCCGCTATCTGCCGGGAGAGCGCCTGATACGCGCCGAGGAGCAGCTGCTGTCCGGTCTGGCCCCGGGCGTAGAAGGTGCGGGAGACCTGGACGCCGCCGAAGGAGCGGGTGTCGAGGAGTCCGCCGTACTCCCGGGCGAAGGGCACGCCCTGGGCCACGCACTGGTCGATGATCTCCACGGAGATCTGGGCGAGCCGGTGCACATTGGACTCGCGGGCGCGGAAGTCGCCGCCCTTGACCGTGTCGTAGAAGAGGCGGTGGATCGAGTCGCCGTCGTTGCGGTAGTTCTTGGCGGCGTTGATGCCGCCCTGGGCGGCGATGGAGTGGGCGCGGCGCGGGGAGTCCTGGTAGCAGAACTGCTCGACGTGGTAGCCCTGCTCGCCGAGGGTCGCCCCGGCCGCGCCGCCCGCGAGGCCGGTGCCGACGACGATGACGGTGTGCTTGCGCCGGTTGGCCGGGTTGACGAGCTTGGCCTCGAAGCGCCGGCGGTCCCAGCGTTCGGCGATCGGCCCCTCGGGGGCCTTGGTGTCGGCGATCGGCTCGCCGGTCTCGTACTGCGCGAAGCTCATATCAGCTCACCACTCCGGTCATGACGGCGACGGGTACCGCGATGAAGCCCGCGGTCAGCATCAGCGCGAGGCCGTTGGCGACGGCCTTGAGGGCCCGGTCGCGGCCGGCGCTGCCCGCGCCGAGGGTCTGGGCGGCGCTCCAGAAGCCGTGGCGGACATGGAGGCCGACGGCGAGCATCGCGGTGATGTAGATGACATTGCCGTACCAGGTGGAGAAGGTGGCGACGATGTTCTCGTAGGGGCGGCCGTGCTGCGCGTTCTCGTTCACGGTCAGGGTCGTCAGATCGAGGATGTGCCAGACGATGAACAGGACGATGATGATGCCGCCCCAGCGCATCGTCCGGGTCGCGTAGCTGGCCCGCTTGCGCTTGTGCGCGTAGGCGACCGGCCGGGCCCGGATGTCGCGCCTGCTGAGCTGGTACGCGGAGACCGCGTGCGCCACGACCGCCGCGACCAGCACGACGCGGACGAGCCACAGGGCCCACTCGTAGTGCAGGACCGGCGCGCCCAGGGTGCGCAGCCAGTGGGCGTACTCGTTGAACTCCTGCGAGCCGAAGAAGACCTTGAGATTGCCCAGCACATGCACGACGAGATAGCCGAGCATGATCAGGCCGCTCACGGCCATGACGACCTTCTTGCCGAGCGTCGATCCCCAGAAGGTGCGCCTGGGCGGCGGTTTGCGATCCGCCGGTCCCTTGTCGGTACGCGTTGCCAGAGCCATGAGGGGAACGGTAGGGCCGAGGGTGTCCAGTGGTCCAAGACATGATCTGGCTGATGTCGATAGCCTATGACTATCGTGGGCTACGGTGGAGTATGCAATTCCAGCAACTTCTGTACTTTGTGGCGGTCGCCGAGACCCGGCATTTCACCCATGCCGCCGAGCGGGTGCATGTCTCGCAGCCCTCGCTGTCCCAGCAGATCAGGGCGCTGGAGACGGAGCTGGGGGCGGAGCTGTTCAGCCGGGCGCGGGGCAATATCGGGCTGACCGAGGCGGGCGAGGCGCTGCTGCCGCTGGCGCGCCGGATCCTCGCGGACGCGGACACCGCCCGCCATGAGGTGCAGGAGCTGGTGCAGCTGCGGCGGGGGCGGGTGCGGCTGGGGGCGACGCCGAGTCTGTGCACCGGACTGCTGCCGGACGTGCTGCGGGTCTTCCACGACCGGCACCCGGGGATCCAGCTGCTGATCGAGGAGGGCGGCTCGCACGATCTCGTACGGGAGCTGGCGCGGGGCGCGCTCGATCTGGCGCTGATCGTGCTGCCGCTGCCGCCCGGGTCGCCCGCGCTGACGACGGTGGAGCTGCTCCGGGAGAATCTGGTGGTGGTGTCGTCGGCCTCGCAGAAGGCCCCCCGGCGGCCGGCGCGGATCTCCGACCTGCGGGATCAGCCGCTGGTGATGTTCCGGCACGGGTACGACCTGCGGGAGCTGACGGTGGCGGCGTGCCGGGCGGCCGGGTTCGAGCCGAGCTTCACCGTGGAGGGCGGCGAGATGGACGCGGTGCTGGGGTTCGTCCGCGCGGGCCTCGGTGTGGCGGTGGTGCCGAGCATGGTCGCGGGGCGGGCGGGGCCCGGTTTCCGGGTGACGCCGCTGGCCGACCCGGGGCTGCGGCGGACGATCGCGCTGGCCCACCGCAGCGATGTGGCTCCGCCGAGGGCGGCGAGGGAGTTGCAGCGGGTGCTGATCTCCCGGGCGGGCTGAGCGGCGGGGGGCTGCGAGGGGCCCGGTCCGGTCGGGCCCGGTCCGGTCGGGCCCGGTCCGGTCGGGCCCGGTCCGCGAGGCCGGGCCCGGGAGGCCGGAGCGGCCGCGGGCCCGGCCCCGAGCGGCGCACGGGTCGGGAAGGCGTCAGACGGCGTCGGCGAGGGAGAGCGCGTGCAGCCGGTCCGGCGGGCCGGGGCGGGCGTAGTACCAGCCCTGGGCCGTGTCGCAGCCGAGTTCCTTCAGCTGCTCCGCCTGGGCCCCCGTCTCCACCCCCTCCACGGTGACGGCCAGCTCCAGGCTGTGCGCCAGGGAGACGATCCCCTCCACGATCTTGACGTCGACGGGGTCCACCGGCAGATGCTGCATGCCCTGGGTGAAGGAGCGGTCCAGCTTGAGAACGCTCACCGGGAGCCGGCGGAGGTTCGCCAGATTGGAGTACCCGGTGCCGAAGTCGTCCAGCGCGATGTCGACGCCCATCTCGGCGAGCTGCCGCAACGGCTTGAGCAGGGCCTCGTCCGCGCCGATCAGCGCGGACTCGGTGACCTCCAGGCAGAGCGCGCCCGGGGCGAGGCCCGAGCCCTCCAGCACCGCGATGGTGTCGGTCACCAGACCGGGGTGGTGCAGCTGGGTGGGCGAGAGGTTCACATTGATCCGCAGCGGACCGCCGTCGGCGTGGTTCTCCTGCCAGTACATCGCCTGGCGGACCGCCTCCTGGAGCACCCAGCGCCCGAGCGGCACGATCAGACCCGTGTGCTCGGCCAGCGGAATGAACTGGTCCGGGCCCAGTACCCCGTGCTGGGGGTGGTGCCAGCGCACCAGGGCCTCCGCGCCGTGCACACTGCCGTCGTCCATGTGCACCAGCGGCTGGTACTCGATGAAGAACTCACCGCGCTCCAGGGCCGCGGGCAGCGCGGTGGTCAGCCCGTGCCGGGTGATGGCGCGGGCGTCCAGCTCGGGGTCGGCGATCTCGTAGCGGTTGCCGCCCGCGGACTTCGCCCGGTACATCGTGATGTCCGCGCTGCGCAGCACCTCCGCCGTGGTGCGCTCGCCCGCGGGTCCCTCGACGATCCCGATGGAGCCGCGGACCGAGAACTCGCGCCCGTCGACCCGGATCGGCGCGGCGAGGGCTCCGAGGATCCTGGCGGCCAGCTCCCCCACCTCGTGCTGGGTGTCGGGGCCGGTGGTCAGCGCCACGAACTCGTCGCCGCCGAGCCGGGCGACCATCTCGCCGGGCGCGGTGGCGCAGCTCTGCAGCCGGTCCGCCACCTCGACCAGCAGCCGGTCGCCGGTCGCGTGGCCGAGGCTGTCGTTGATGGCCTTGAATCCGTCGAGATCGAGATAGCAGAGGCCGAAGCGCCCGCCGTCCCCGCCGGAGATCGCCTTCTCCAGCCGTTCGAAGAACAGGGTCCGGTTCGGCAGACCGGTGAGCGCGTCATGGGTGGCCTCGTACCGCAGCCGGAGATTGAGCAGCCGGCGTTCGGTGGTGTCCTCCAGGAGGGCGAGCTGGTACTCGGGTCTCCCCTCGGTGTCGCGGAGCAGGGAGACCGTCAGATTGGTCCAGAGCACGGTGCCGTCATTGCGGAAGAACGGTTTCTCCACCCGGAAGTGCTCGCGTTCGCCGCGGATCAGTTCCCGGTGGAGCTGGGAGACATGGGGCCGGTCCTCGGGATGGGCCCAGTCGGAGACCTTCCGGCCGCGGACATGGTGCTCCAGGCCGCCGAACATCCGGGTCAGGGTCTCGTTCAGCTCCAGCACATTGCCGTCGAGGTCGGCGATGCCGATGCCGATCGCGGCGCCCTCGAACACGGCGCGCAGCCGGGTCTCGGTGGCGTGCAGGGCGCTGACGGCGTCGGAGCGGGCCCGGAGCGCGGAGCGGGCGATGGCCTCCTGCTCGGCGAGGGTGCGGTCGCGCAGCGCGCCGGCGAAGCCCGCGGCCAGCGCGTGCTGGACCCGGGCGCAGCGGGCGCGGCCGTCCTCGGCCGCCGGGTCGGCGCCCTGTCCGGGGTGGGATCCGCAGTAGAGGACGAGATAGGCGTCGATGACGCCGAGGGTGCGGCTGAGGGCCTCGGGGTCGGTGCAGTGGGCGTCGACGAGCGCGGCGCCGATGCCCTGGGCGGCCCGGGCGTCGAAGACCCGGGCGTGCAGCGAATCGTTCAGCATCCGTGCCAGCGGCACGAGACGCTCCTCGATCTCGGCCCGGGTGAGCGAGGTCGCCGTCACGGGGAAGACCGCACGGCTCCAGATGGTCGCGAACCTGCGGAGTCTGTCCTCGAGTCCGTCCGGGTCCGCCGCGGAGTCCACCGCGTGCATGGGCGCCATCACGCCGTGCGCCCCACCCCGGCGAAGCCCGCGAAGGCGAATGGGTCCTCCTGCTCGGCTGGGGAGTCCGGCCGCCAGCAGGGCGGCGACACCAGTCCGGGCTCGACCATCTCGTACCCCTCGAAGAACCTAGCTATGCGGTCTCGCGAACGCATGATCAGTGGGTTGCGGATCTCACGGTAGACGTCGACCGCGCGTGCCGCCTGTTCCTCGGGCACGGGGACTCCGTCGTACGCTGCGTGGCTGATGACGATGAGGCTGCCGGGCGCGCACGCGTCCCGCAGCGCGGCCACCGCGCCGTACGGGTCGTCCGCGTCCTCGACGAAGTGGAGCACGGACAGCAGCAGGAGCGCCACCGGCCGCTCGGGGACGAAGAGTCCGGCGAGTTCGGCGCTGTCGAGGATCTGCCGGGGTTTGCGCAGGTCGGCGACTACGGCGGCGGCGCGGTCCTCGGTTTCGAGCAGGGCGCGGGCGTGGGCGACGGCGACCGGGTCGCGGTCGGCGTACAGCACCCGGGCGGCGGGGTCGGCCGTCAGCGCGACCTCGTGAACGCTGCCGAAGGCGGGGATCCCGGAGCCGATGTCGAGGAACTGGGTGACGCCGGCGTCCAGCGCGTACCGTACGGCGCGGCGCATGAACGCGCGGTTGGCCTGGACGACTTTCGGCAGTCCCGGCATGAACTCCAGCGCCTTGCGGGCGGCCTGGCGGTCGACTTCGAAGTTGTGCGAACCGCCCAGGTAGAAGTCGTACATTCGGGACACGCTCGGCATCGATATATCGATGCCGGGCGGGGCCCAGGCGGCACGCTCCATCGATGTCTCCAACCAGGTCGCCAGGGTGGCCACGGGGGAAGTTTGGCCATGTGCACGGCCAGTGTTCGAGCCGAGGCTACTGATCGCCCGCCAATTGGGCGAGTCCAAACGGAAATTCGCGGTCCGTTCTTGGTCACATCGCCCGTATGGTGACCGACCCGCCGTCACATGGGGGACGTGCGGCGGGCCGGCCCGGGCCGGAGGTCGCGCTCGGGGTCTACGCGGGGGCTCCGACCAGCTTTCCCTGCGGGGAGACCGCGAACCAGGCGCCGCCGACGCCCTGTCCGTTGGTCTCGCCGGGGCGGGTGTCGCCGGCGAAGGTGTACAGCGGCCGGCAGTCGATGGTCTGCTGCTCGACGCCGTCGGGGCGCTCGAAGGTGACGAAGCCCTTCTTCCGGATGCCCTTGGTGTCGTTCTTCCGCACAGGCGCGACAACCGGCCATTTCTTGAGGCAGTCACCGGTGCAGGCCGTCTTCATCGGCCGGGCGGAGTCCTTCGTGAACCGGTAGACGGTCCTGCCGTTGCGGTCGACGACGATCTCGCCGAGCCTGGGGTCCTTCCGGGTGGAGAGCCCGACGCTCCCCGCGGGCCGCCGTTCGGCGTCCTGTCCGTCTCCCGCGCCGCCGGCCCGGGAGCCTTCGGCGGCGGCCGCCTTCGTGCCGTCGGGGGCGGCGGCGAACCAGGCGCCGCCGACGCCCTGGCCCTTGGCGTCGCCCGGCTCGGCGTCCTCGGCGAAGCGGTAGACCGGCCGGCCGCCGAGGGTGAGCTGCTTGCCGCCGTCGCTCCGGGTGACCTCGCCGATCAGGGAGCCGTCGGCGCCGGGGCCGGCCGACGCGCCGTCCGCGGCCACGGGGGGCCAGGCGGCGGCGCAGGCCCCGTCGCAGGTCGACCCGGGCGGCGAGGCGCTGTCCCTGTCGAAGCGGTAGAGCGTGAAGCCCGCTTCGTCGGTGACGACCCGGCCGAGTCCGCCGATCTCCCGCACGGCGAGGCGGCCGGCCGGCTTCGCCGCCGCCTGCCGGGCGCGGGACTCCGCGTCGTCGCCGTAGGACCCGCCGGAGCCGTAGGAGCCGTCCGCCGCGTCCCGCCCCGAGCCCTCGGCCCGCTCCCGGGGGCTGTCCCCGGTCCGCTCCTGACCGCACGCGGCCGTCAGCACGAGTGCGGCCGCCGCGGTCACCGCGAGCGAGGCGCTGCGCCAGGTGTTCATGTCCACTCCTGTGGTCCGTCGGGTCTCGGCGCGCGAGGCGCGCCGCCGATGGCCCTAGGTACGGACGGGAAGCGGTGTCGTGTTCAACGGCCGCCGGGAAATTCCGGCCGGTGCGCGCGGCGCGCCGTCGGCGTCCTCCGCACGGGCTACGCGGCTGACCCATTCGCCTGGCAGGGATCGCGGGCGCGCGGCGGCGCTCCTAGCGTTCCGGATATCGAGGGGTTTTTCCTGCTTTGTGTGGAAAGAGATTCCGCGGCAGCTCCTCGGGGAATCCGGAGGACCCACCATGCGCGCGATATGTGTCGCGTCCGCCGCCGCGCTGGGAGCGGCGGCGCTCGCCCTGACAGCTCCCGCCGCGGCCGCGGAGCCGCCCGCCGGCGGCAGGACGTCGCCCCTGTTCACCGTCAGCCCCTCGATCGTCGCGCCGGGCGGGCGGGTCTATGTGTCCGCGAGCGGCTGCGACAGCACCGCGACGGCGTCGTCCGGCGTCTTCGACGCCGTGACCATCCGGTCCGGGACCTCGTCCGTCGCCACGGTCAGCTCGGCCGCCCGGCCGGGCACCGAGCACTCGGTCCAGTTCACCTGCGGAAGCCGGCGGGGTTCGTTCAATCTCACCATCGCTGGCGGCACTTCGTCCCCGACGATCAGCACGACGACGATCACGCCGCCCCGGCCGGCCACGACGTCGGCCCCGGCCACGACCTCCACGCCGACCGCTTCTGCCCCGGCGTCGGCTTCGGCTTCGGCTTCGAGGTCGTCGAGCGCCTCGGCCACTCCGCAGGGGGTGCGCGGAGGTCTCGGCGGCAGCGTCGGGGAGACGGACGCCGTGGACGTGGCGATCGGGGCGGCCCTGGTGCTGGCCTCGGCGGGCGGGGCCGTGCTGGCGATCCGCCGCCGGTCGGCGCAGGACCGCGGGCACTGACCCCAGGACCGCGTCACCCGCCCCTCGCCGACCGCCTCGCCCCGCCTCCCGTCGCCCGGGTCCTCGTCAGGACCCGGGCGACGGCCGTTCCGGGGCTCTCGCGTGCCCGGACGGTCAGATGCGTCCGCCGACGGTGCGGCGGCGGCGGACGACGAAGAGGGCGCCGCCGACGGCCGCGGCGGCCACCATTCCGACGCCGACCGCCGTCTCGGCGGAGCTGGGGCCCAGGGAGCCGCCGAGGCCGCCGCGGGCGCCCCGGCCGGAGAGCACGGTGAACTGCGCGGTCTCCACCTGCGAGCTGTTCTGGCAGCGGACGACGAGGTTGTAGTGGCCCGGCGAGGCGTGGTCGTGGATCCGCGCGCCGACGCTCAGGGAGTTCCCGCGGCCGTCCCGGTCCTCGCCCCGGTCGTCGGCGCGGTTCTCGGTCCTGTCGTTGTCGGCACCACCGCCCCGGCCGTCCTCGCGGTTCTCCTGGTTGTCGCGGTTGTTCTGGTTGTTCTGGTTGCCGCCGTCGCGGTCGTTCCCCCGGCCCTCGCCCCGGTGCAGATGGATGCGCGGGAAGGCGTTGGACGCGATCGTGCCCCCGCGGTCGCAGCCGCGCACGGTGATCGTCAGGGTGCCGCCCTGATGGACGGCGTGCGGACTGACGGAGACATGGACCGAGTCCCGGTCTCCGCCGTCGCCGCCCGCGACAGCCGTCGGGGCGTACAGCCCGACGGCGGCGCACGCGGCGGCGGCTGCTGCGAGAGCGCGTGAAGCACGCATCGTGAACCTCCAGAGGAAGACGCACCGAAGCGGCGCTCCGGGGGATTCGACGAGTACGCCCTCCATGACGAACCCTCACCGGACCCGACATTCCCCGCATTTCGGCGCTGGTCCACCCCAGTGAGACGACGCGCCGACGACACGCCGGGAGATCTGACGGAGGCGCAGGTCATGGACCATCAGCGGCGATGTCCCGGCGATGACACGGATGGGTCACCCCGGGTGGCCGACGCCACCCGTTCGCCCTTTCCTCCTCGCCGCCGCCCCCGCGCTCGCCTACCGTGCCCCTAGGCGTCAGAGAAATATGACAAAAGGGAGAATCATGGGCGAGGAGTTCCCCGGTTCGGAGTCGCGCAGACGCTCGCCCTGGGGCGTGCTGGCCCTGGTGATGCTGACCGGGATCGCGCTGATGAAGAACGGCGTCGACGTCGCGCTCGGCCCGCCCCAGCCGGCCGCGGCCGCTTCCCTCGGCCGTACGGCCGGCGAGACCTTCGCCCCCCTGACCCCGCCGAGGTCGATGGACTTCGCCCCCGCCGAGCGGGTCCGGATCCCCTCCCTCGGGGTGGACGCCCCGGTCATGAACGTGGGACTGGACGCCGAGGGCTGGATCGAGGCCCCGCCGCCCCGCGACCCCAATGTCGCCGGCTGGTACCAGAACGGCATCTCCCCCGGTCAGCGCGGCACCTCCGTCATCGTGGGCCATGTCGACAACCGGTCGGGCCCCGCCGTCTTCTACGGTCTCGGCTCCGTCCGCAGGGGCGACCGGATCGAGGTCCCGCGCCTCGACGGCTCCGAGGCCGTCTTCGAGGTGTACGGGGTGGAGGTCTTCGCCAAGGACGGCTTCCCCGCCGCCCAGGTGTACGGGGACACCGGCCATGCCGAGCTGCGGGTGATCACCTGCGGCGGCGGCTACTCGAAGGCCGACGGCTACGAGGCGAACGTCGTGGTCTTCGCCCGGATGGTCAAGGGCGGCTGAGCGGCGGGCGGGCCTCACCAGCGGGAGCCCGCCTGCCGGGACCCGATCCGCCGAGGCCCGCCCGCCGAGGCCGGCCGACCGGAGCCCGCCTGCCGGGTCCCGCCCTCCAGGCCCCGCCCGCCGGGTCCGCCCCTGTCGGGTCCGCCTCTGTCGTAACGATTCAGCGCCGCTCGCCGGGGGCTCAGCGGCGGGGCACGGTGAGCCGGTAGCCGTCCTCCAGCAGCTTGGGGAGATAGTTGCGCAGCGCGGCGACGCTCTGGGAACGGTCGCCGCCCGCGTCGTGCGAGAGGACCACCACTCCGGGCCCCGCGCCGTCCAGCACCCGGCTCACGATGGTCCCGGCGCCGGGCTCGGTCCAGTCCAGCGTGTCGACGGTCCAGGCCAGCGGCTCCATGCCCAGCTCCGCGCCGATCTCGAAGGAGTGCCTGTTCCA
The DNA here is from genome assembly GCF_043080985.1 of Streptomyces sp. NPDC014894. Lineage (NCBI taxonomy): Bacteria > Bacillati > Actinomycetota > Actinomycetes > Kitasatosporales > Streptomycetaceae > Streptomyces > Streptomyces sp. NPDC014894. The sequence continues at coordinate 117,454 of NZ_JBIBWD010000002.1, read as the reverse complement.
CGCGCCGAACGGGGCCCGGTACCAGAGCGGCGGCAGCCCCGAGACCTCTTCGATCACCTCGCTCGTACGGCCCAGCTCGTCGCGGATGGCGGAGGGCGCGAGCCGGGGGATCAGCGGATGCGACCAGGAGTGGTTGCCGATCACATGCCCGTCGTCGGCGATCTCCCGCAGCAGATCCCGGTGGACGGTGACCATCTCCCCGCAGACGAAGAACATGGCGCGGACGTCGTACCGGCGCAGCGTGCGCAAGATCGCGGGCGTGTACCGGGGATCGGGCCCGTCGTCGAAGGTCAGGACCATGGTGCGGCCGGTGGACTCGGGCAGCCGGTGGAAGGGGCGGCGGCGCACCGGCGGCAGTGCCCTGCGCGGTCCGGGCGGATGGGCGGTCATGGGCTCCAGCCGGTAGGCGGAGGCCCGTACGGCCTGTCCGGCGGCCATCGGGGGGCCGCCCGCGGGGCCGGGACCGCCGGCCCCCGCGGTGAGCGCGGCCGTCCGGGAAGCGCCGGATTTGGAGGTTCCGGTGCGCGGGAGAATCGATCCCTCGGGGAGAAGCAGGCCCGCCGTGGCGGCTGCGCCGAGGAACGCGATGAAGCGGAGCACCGAGCGGCGGTCCGGCGGTGTCTGATCCTTCGTCATGCCCAACTGCTCGCACGGCGTCCGCGCCAGGATGATGATCAACACGCGCCGGGGGGCGAAAGCACCCGATGGGAGCAGTCGTACGAAGGTCCCACTCCTGTACGGCGGCCCGGCCCGGGGCGACCGCCCGGCCCCGGGGGCCGGACCGGGCCCTTCCGCGGGCCGGGCGGGCGGACGCGCGGGCGCGCGCCGGGACGAACTAGCCTCGGTGGTGTGACGGAGCAGCGACCTCATCAGTTCGAACGGGGCACGGACGGTCCGAAGGTCATCGTCGCCGGGGTGGACGGTTCGGACTCCTCCCTGCGGGCGGTGGCGTACGCGAGCGGGCTGGCCCGTCGGCAGAACGCGCTGCTCGCGATCGTGTACATCCAGCCGGTGATGCCCGCGGGGGCGGCGTTCGGCGCGCCGGTCGCGGGCGCGACGGAGGCGATCGCCGAGGAGCTGGCGGCGGAGATCCGGGAGGCGACCGAGCGGGTGCGCGGCATCTGGGACGTCCGCTGGGAGTTCCACACCTTCACCGGCGATCCGTACGGCGGGCTGGTCGCGGCGGCGGACCGGCTCACGGCGGACGCGGTGGTGGTGGGCGCGTCGGAGTCGGCGGGGCACCGGATCGTCGGATCGGTGGCGGTACGGCTGGTCAAGGCGGGCCGCTGGCCGGTGACGGTGGTCCCCTGAGCCTGGCCCCGGAGCGGGTGCGGTGCGGGGCGGGTGCGGGGCGGTGCGCGTGCGCGTGCGGGTGCGCGTGCGCGTGCGGGTGCGCGTGCGCGTGCGCGTGCGGCGGAGGCTCAGCGGGCCGTCATGATGAGGCCGTCGGCGGCGGCCCCCCGGCCGAGGACGGCGGCGGCGATCGACTCCTGGGCCTCCCGGTAGTCGTCCCGGTCCGGTTCGCGCTCCAGGGCCGCCGGCAGATTGACGAGCCGTCCGGCGTCCGTGTCGAACCACTGGGGGACGAACTCGGCCCGGCGCACCTCCCAGCGCCCGCCGGGCCGGGCGGGCGGGGCGAAGGTGAAGCGGCCGATGGAGCCCTGGTTGCCGCGGGCGTCGTAGTCGCCGTAGTAGTCGAACATCGGCCCGGCGATCTGATCGCCCATGCCGTAGACCACCCAGGTGCCGTTCACCTTCTCGTACGCCTGCGGGACATGGGCGTGGGTGCCGATGATCAGATCGATGTCGGGGCGGCCCGCCGTGGTGGCGGCGGTCAGCGTCTCGGCGAGGGAGAGCTGCTGTTCGTCGGGTTCGGTCTGCCACTCCGTGCCCCAGTGCAGGCTGGTGACGACCACGTCCGCGCCCGCCCGGCGGGCCGCGCGGGCGTCGGCGAGGATCTTCTCCTCGTCGAGCGGGCTGACGGCCCAGGGCTCGCCGTCGGGCGGCGGATGGCCGTTGGTGCCGTAGGTGTACGCGAGCTGGGCCACCTTCGCCCCGCCCGCCTTCAGCCAGCCGGGGGTGCCGGCCTCGGCGGCGGTGCGGGCGGAGCCGTGGTGGGCGATGCCCGCCCGGTCGAGGGCGTCCAGGGTGCGGCGGATGCCGTCGGCCCCGTCGTCCAGGGAGTGGTTGGAGGCGGTGGAGCAGGCGTCGTAGCCGGTGGCGGCGAGGCCCGCGGCGACCTCCGGCGGCGAGGTGAAGGCGGGGTATCCGCGGTAGTCGCCGTCCGCGCCGTACACGGTCTCCATGTGGCAGATCGCCGCGTCGGCCGCCGAGACGACGGGCCGGACGGCGGCGAGCATGGGCGCGAAGTCATAGCCGTCGCCGCCAGCGTCCATCCGCGCCTGGCGGATGATCGAGTCGTGCGGGAGCACATCGCCGCTGGCCACGAGCGTGAATCCGGGGGCCGGGGCGGCGGGCTCGGCGGCTGGGGCCGGGGCGGAGCGCCGCGCGGAGGGGGCCGTGTCCCGGCCGGGGGCCGCGCAGGCCGTGGCCGTGAGAAGTGCGGCGAGGAGCGCGGCTCCCCGCCGGACGCCCGCCGGGCGGCGTCGTCCCGTATGCCGTGCCATGGCGATTCCCCATCGGTGCAATCCTTATCAAATATGACAATCTGACTGCACAGTCCGGGCAGGGCGGAGTCAAGCGACCCAGCCGTCGCGGTCACTGAAACGGACCTCAGCCGTCCGCTCCCGCCGCCGAACGGCCGGTCCCCGGTCGTCGCGATCCGGCCGACCGCTCACCGCACCGCTCGCCGCTCCGTGCGACCGCTCGCCGAGGATCGCGCGGACCCGTCTGTCCCTCAGCGCCCCGATGCGTTCGGATACGCCCCAGGCCGGTGAGCCGGCCGACAGCGAAACTCCGCGCGAAAGGTGTTGGGCCATGGCGACGGCGACCGTGACCGCTCCCGCGAGAACCGACGAGCGGGCCCTCGCGGAGGTGCAGCGCGAACACGGCCCCGCCCTGCTCAGCTTCCTCCAGGGGCTGACCTACGGGGACCAGCAGCGGGCGGAGGACCTCTTCCAGGAGACCCTCGTCCGCGCCTGGCAGCACCCCGAGGCGTTCCGCGGCCCCTACGAGTCCATGCGCCCCTGGCTCTTCACGGTCGGCCGGCGTCTCGCGATCGACGCCCGCCGCTCCCGGCTGGCCCGCCCCGCCGAGATCGGCGACGGTCTGCTCGCCGCCACGCCCGACCCCGACGACATCACCGAGCGGGCCGTCGAGGCGCTCGACGTCCGCGCCGCGGTCGCCTCGCTCAGCCCCGAACACCGGGCGGTGCTGATCCGGGTCTACTTCCAGGGCCTGAGCGTGAGCGAGGCCGCCGAGGCGCTGGGCATACCGCCCGGGACGGTCAAGTCCCGCTCGCACTACGCCCTGCGCGCCCTCGCCCGGTGTCTGCCGGGCTACACCCGCTCCCGGCGCGGCTCCCGGCGCGCCCGCGGCTGAGCGCGGCCGGCCCCCGCCCCGGCCCCGTCCCGGCCCGTCCCCGGGCGGAGGCGGGGCCGAGGCGGGGGCCGACTCCGTCCCGTCCGCCCCGGACATCCCGCCCGTGCTCCCCTCCCCCTCCGGCAACGGCGACGGCCCGCGCCGCCGCGAAACGGCACGGTGAAGTTGAGCAAAGAGCCGCCGCGAACCGTGTCATTCAGTGGAGGCTCGACTCTGGGCCGGGAGACGAAGGCCCGCACCAGCACGCGTACGGAAGAAGGTGGGACGGGTGCACCCCGAGAGTACGAACGGCACCGGCGACACGCTGGCGATCCCCATGGCGTGGCTCTGCGCCGAATACGTGGCGGACGAGATGCTCCGCACCGGCGCTCTCGTGGAGGGCGGCTCGCTCGAATACCGGGCGGGCCGGGAGACCCTGGCCCTGACCATCTTTCTCTGCGACACCTCCGACGAACTCGCCGGGGTCCGCGCGATGTCCAGGATCGAGGAGTGGCTGACCCTCACCTCCTACGGTCACCCCTGGTCGGAGTGGGTGCGCGAGCGGCTGGCCGCCCGGGAGGAGCACGAGGGAAGCGGCACCGACGATCCGGACCTCGCGCTCGCCCGGGAGTCCTGGCGGTGGCTGCGCGCCACCGAGCTGCTCGCCACCGACCTCGGGGACGAGGAGCCCTGGCATCCGGCGGTGCCGCCCGACGCGTTCGTCGACGAGTACGAGCAGATCTGGACCCCGGCCTGGCAGCTGGGGCTGCCGCTGAGCCATCTGGCCATCCACCTCTTCTGACTCTTCCGAGACCCGGCTTCCGGGCCCCGGCGCGCGCCGGGGCCGGGGTCCGGGGCTCAGCCGGGCCCCGCGCCCCGGCGGCCCGGCGAGGAGTGCACCCCGGCGTGGTACTTGGGCACCCGCACCGTGACCTTCGTCCCCGCGCCGACGGCCGTCTCGATCACCAGCCCGTGATCGTCCCCGTACACCTGGCGCAGCCGCTCGTCCACATTGGACAGTCCGATCCCCGCCGAACCGCCCCGCTCCCCCGCGAGCGTCCGGCGCAGCACCGCCGGATCCATGCCCACGCCGGAGTCCTCGATGGTCACCATGGCCTCGGCCCCCGCGTCCTGGGCCTCGATGGTGATCCGGCAGACGTCCGCGGAGTCCTCGAGGCCGTGCTTGACGGCGTTCTCGACCAGCGGCTGGAGGCAGAGGAACGGCAGCGCGACGGGGAGCACCTCCGGGGCGATCCGGAGGGTGAGCTTCAGCCGGTCGCCGAAGCGGGCCCCGGCCAGCGCCAGATACTGCTCTATCGAGCGGAGTTCGTCCGCGAGCGTGGTGAACTCGCCGTGCCTGCGGAAGGAGTAGCGGGTGAAGTCGGCGAACTCCAGGAGCAGTTCACGCGCCCGTTCGGGATCGGTGCGGACGAACGAGGCGATGGAGGCCAGTGAGTTGAAGATGAAGTGCGGGGAGATCTGGGCGCGCAGGGCCCGGATCTCCGCCTCGATCAGCCGGGTCCTGGACCGGTCGAGTTCGGCCAGCTCCAGCTGTACGGAGACCCAGCGGGCGACCTCGGTGGCCGCGCGCACCAGCACCGCCGACTCGCGCGAGCCATGGGCGACGAGCGCGCCGAGCACCCCCTCCTCGCCGGTGAGCGGGGCGATGACGGCCCAGCGCAGCGGGCATTCGGGGTCCTCGCAGGCGGTCTGGACGCTCTGGCTGCGCCCGGAGTCGAGCATCTGCGCGACCCGGTCCATCACCCGGCGTTCATGATGGTCGCGGCCGGGACCGTCCCAGGCGAGGACGGACTCCCGGTCGGTCAGACAGAGCGCCTCGGTGCCGAGCAGGGGGCGCAGCCGCCGGGCGGCCTTGCGGGCGGTGTCCTCGGTGAGCCCGGCCCGCAGCGGGGGCGCGGCGAGCGACGCGGTGTGCAGGGTGTGGAAGGTGGCGTGTTCGACGGGGGTGCCCAGATCGAGGTCGGCGCCCCGGCCGCGCCGGGCGGGCAGCCGGCCGAGGACGAATCCCACGGCGAGCAGGACCGCCGCGGCCGCCGTCAGCGCCGCGATCCCGGTGGCGGTCATCGGCGCGCTCCTTCGGGCCGGGGGCGGCCGGTGAGGTCCTCCGGGAGATGGAGCCGGGCGAGGATCGCGGTGGTGCCGGGCGGTATCCGGCCCGAGGTGGCCAGCGAGACCGCCACCATGGTGAGGAAGGCCAGCGGCACCGACCAGACGGCGGGCCAGGCCAGCAGGGTGTGGGGCCAGCCGCTCGGGGCGAGTCCGGCCCGGGTCGCCATCACGGCGGTGAGCGCCGATCCGCCGCCGACGAGCAGTCCGGTCACGGCCCCGGGCGGGGTGAGCCGCCGCCACCAGATGCCGAGCACCAGCAGCGGGCAGAAGGAGGAGGCGGACACGGCGAACGCGAGGCCCACCGCGTCGGCGACGGGCACCTGGGCGGCGACGACGCCGACGGCGAGCGGCACCGCCATGGCCAGCACGGTCGCCAGCCGGAAGTGGCGTACGCCCCGGGAGGGCAGCACGTCCTGCGAGATGACCGCGGCGACCGACATCGTCAGACCGGAGGCGGTGGACAGGAAGGCCGCGAAGGCCCCGCCGGCCAGCAGCGCGCCCAGCAGTTCGCCCGCCGCGCCGCCGACGATCCGCTCCGGGAGGACCAGGACGGCGGCGTCGGCGGCGCCGGTGAGGGCGAGTTCGGGGGCGTAGATCCGGCCCAGCGCCCCATAGACCGGCGGCAGCAGATAGAACGCGCCGACCAGGCCGAGGACCACGAGGATGGTCCGGCGGGCGGCCCGTCCGTCGGGGCTGGTGTAGAAGCGGACGGCGACGTGCGGGAGTCCCATCGTGCCGAGGAAGGTGGCGAGGATCAGCCCGTAGGCGGCGTACAGGCCCTGGCCGTCGCGGGCGTCCGAGGGGGACCGGGACCAGCTCGCCGGATCGGATCCGGAGGTGACGCGGGTGGGCATCCGGGCGCCCTCGGGCAGGCCGAGGGTGGTTCCCGCGCCGACGCGGTGGCCGCCCTCGGCGAGGGTGAGGGTGCGCCCGCGGTGCTCCCGGCCGTCGACGGATCCGGAGACGGTGAGCGTGAGCGGCTGGTCCAGTTCGATCCGTACGGTGTCCTCGATCCGCACCTCGGTGTGCTCGCGCAGGACGGCGGGCGCGTCGAAGCGGGCGCGCGGCGCGTCGTCCCCGGTCCAGGCGGCGACCAGGAAGAGGGCGGGGACCAGGAGCGCGGTGAGCTTGAGCCAGTACTGGAACGCCTGGACGAAGGTGATGCTGCGCATGCCGCCCGCCCCGACCGCCCCGGCGACGACCACGGCGACGATCACTCCGCCGACCCAGCCGGGCGCGCCGGTGAGGATCTCCAGGGTCAGCCCCGCGCCCTGGAGCTGGGGCAGCAGATAGAGCCAGCCGATCCCGACGACGAGAAGGCTGGCGACGCGTCGGGCGACGGCTGATTCGAGCCGGGCCTCGGCGAAGTCGGAGAGGGTGTACGCCCCCGAGCGGCGCAGCGGGGCGGCGACCAGGACCAGCAGGACGAGGAAGCCGGCCGTGTAGCCGACGGGGTACCAGAGCATGTCCGGGCCCTGGAGGAGGACCAGCCCGGCGATGCCGAGGAAGGAGGCGGCGGAGAGGTACTCGCCGCTGATGGCGGCGGCGTTGAGACCGGGCCCGACGGTGCGGGAGGCCACGTAGAAGTCGGAGGTGGTACGGGATATCCGCAGGCCGAGGCCGCCGATGAGGAGGGTGGCGAGCACCACGGCGGCGACCGCGGCGACCGCGTACGTCTGATTCACCGGCGGTCACCGGGTGCGCGGTCCACGGTCAGCGCCCTTCGACGAGCCTGAGGAAGTCCCGCTCGTTGCGCTCGGCGCGGCGGACGTACCAGCGGGCGGTCAGCCACATCAGGGGGTGCACGGCCACGCCGAGCGCGGCCCAGACGACGGCCGCGGGCGCGGGGGAACCCCGGTCGAAGGCGGCGGGGAGCGCGAAGAGGAGGGGCAGCGTGCCGACGAAGAGGGCGAGACAGGCGAGCGCGGCGAGCGCGGTGCGCAGCTGACTGCGCATCAGGGAGCGTACATAGGTGGTTCCCAGCGTGGTCTGCTCCGTGATCTCGGACCGCGCGTGCGCGTGCCCCGGGGCCCGGCGGGCGCCCCGGGGCACACCGGTGACCACCTCGCGGCGGGGGGTCTGCTCTGCCGACATCGTCCGTCCGCTCCAGCGTTCGTCGGTGACTTCAGGTGAATCTCTCCGGGGAACCAGTCCGGGAGGGTGGAGTCTACGCAGGGGGGCCGGCCGGGGGCCGGCGAGGTGCGGGCCGCCGGGTCGCGCCCGATGACGGGTCGCCTGCGGCGGGCGGAGCCGGTGGTCGGAGCCGGCGGGCGGCCCACGGGCCGCTTCCGGTACGCGGGTTCACGCTGAAGGGCGCGGTGTTCGGCGACGCCGGTGCGCGGGCGCCCGCCGGGGGCGCGGCGTTCGGCCTGGGCCGGGCCTGGGGCGCGGGCGTCCCCTGGAGAGCGGGGCGTTCGACCCGGCCACGGTGCAGGGGTGGCCGCCGGGGCAGCGTCCAGCCCGGGCGGACCCGGGTGCACGGGTGGCCGCCGGAGGGCGCGGTGTTCGACCCGGGACCGACGCCGACGCGCGGGCTTCCCCTGGAGGGCGCGGCGTTCGACCCAGCCCCGGGGCGCGGGCGTCCGCCGGAGGGCTCGGTCTCCAGCCCAGGACCGGCCCCGGTGCGCGGGTCCCGCCGGAGGGCGCCGCGTTCAACCCCGGGCCGGCCCCGGTGCGCGGGTGCCGCCGGAAGGCGGCGTTCGGCCCCGGGCCGGCCCCGGTGCGCGGGCGTCCGCGTTCAGCCGCGGGAACCCCGGGCGCAGGCGTCGAGGGCGATCTCGAGTTCGACGTAGCATTCCTCGGCGCGCCGGAAGGCGACCGTGAGGGCGGCCTCGGCGCGGGGGCCGACGAGGCCCCGGGACGCCTCCTGGAGGTCGTAGAGGATGTCGGCCCAGCGTCCGGCGGCGGTCCTCACCCCGGTGAGCAGCGCTTCGACGTCGTCGGCGTCGGACACCCGGATCGCGGGCAGCTTCCGCAGCTCCGTCAGCAGCGCTTCGATGTCGGACACGTCGGATCCCTTCGTCCCCCGCCGAGGCTATGCCCCGGGCGGCGCGGCGGATCCGCGTACCCGGGGGCGGTTCGCCCGGCGGGGGCGCGGCGCGGTCGGCGGTCGCCGGGCCGCGACGAACGGTCGAGCGGCGGGGTGTTCAGTCGCGGGGATGCCGCATGAGCAGGTCCCTCAGCTGTCGGGCGTGTCTGCGGCTGACGGCGATCTCGACCTCGCCGACGCGGACGGAGGTCGCCCCGGCGTCCAGACGGAGTTCGTCGATCCGGGAGAGGGCGACGAGATGGCTGCGGTGGACGCGGACGAATCCGCGCGAGGCCCAGCGCTCCTCCAGGGTGGAGAGCGGGATGCGGACCAGATGGCTGCCGCTGTCGGTGTGCAGACGGGCGTAGTCGCCCTGGGCCTCGGCGTAGGCGATGGCCTCGATCGGGACGAAGCGGGTGACGCCGCCGAGTTCGACGGCGATGTGCTCGGCCGTGGCGGGCGGCCGGCCCTGGGGCGCGGGCGCGGTACGGGTCGTGCGGGGTCCCCGGGCGGCGCCGGCCAGTTCCTCGGCCCGCCGTACGGCCTCGGCGAGCCGCTCCCCGCGGACCGGTTTGAGGACGTAGTCGACGGCCTTGAGGTCGAAGGCCTGGACGGCGAAGCCCTCGTGGGCGGTGACGAAGACGATCAGGGGCGGGTCGGTGAAGCGGGCGAGCAGCCGGGCGACGTCGAGGCCGGTGAGTCCGGGCATGTGGATGTCGAGGAAGACGACGTCGATGCCGTCCTCGCCGTCGGGCCCGGCGTCGAGCGCCCGGCTGATGCGGCGCAGCGCCTCGGTGGCGTCGGTGGCTCCTTCGGCGCTGCTGATCCTGGGGTCGGACCGCAGCAGATAGAGCAGTTCCCCGAGCGCCGGTTTCTCGTCGTCGACGGCCAGTACGCGCAGCATGCCGGGGAGTCTAGGGCCTGACCGGCGGATGTCGCCGGGCTCCCCGGGGAGGACGGACGCGGGCCCCGCGCTCCCGGAGGAGGGGGGCCCGCGGGCGGTCAGGAGCGGTCGGCGGCGGGCACGAGGGCCTCGCGGGCCTCGTCGGCGCGCTCGGGCCCCGGCTCGGGCTCGGGCCATCGCGCCGGTTCCGGGTCGGTGATCCGGACCGTCTCGGGGCTTTCGGCGCTGTGCCGGGCCGCCCAGTTCTCCAGGGCCGCGCGGCAGGCGTGGTCCAGGTGGTGGACTCCGGACAGGTCCAGCTCCACGGCGCGGTCGAGCGGTATCGCCTCCAGGCTGTCGAGGATCTTCGGCAGCCGCAGGAAGGTGGCGTTGCCGCCGAGCCGGACGACGACCGGGCCGGGCTCGGTGTCGGTGACCTGGAGGCGGACGTGGGAGGCCTCCCAGGCCGTCTTGACCACCGCCAGGGCCAGACCGATCAGCACCCCCTCGAACATGTTGACCACGACGATCGACACGGCGGTGCCGACCAGGATCGCGGCCTCGCCCCGGTGTTCGCGCCACAGCCGGGCGAGCCGCCCGAGCGGAATGAGCTTCCAGCCCGCGTGCACCAGGACCCCGGCGAGGGCGGGCAGCGGGATGAGCGCGAGCGCGCCGGGCAGCAGCGCCGCGAAGAGCAGCAGCCAGACGCCGTGCAGCACCCGGGAGGCGCGGGTGCGCCCGCCGGCCTCGACATTGGCGGAGCTGCGCACGATCACCGCGGTCATCGGCAGCGCGCCGAGCAGCCCGCACACCGCGTTGCCCGCGCCCTGGGCCATCAGTTCCTGGTCGTAGCGGGTGCGCGGCCCGTTGTGCAGACGGTCGACGGCGGCGGCGCTGAACAGGCTCTCGGCGGAGGCGATCAGGGTGAACGCCAGGACGGTGCCGATCACTCCGGCGCTCAGCAGTCCGCCGAAGGCGTCCGCGCCGGGCAGCTGGATCGCGTTCAGCAGTCCGTTGATCTCGACCGTGGCGACCGGCAGTCCGAACGCGAGGGTGGCGACGGTGGCCAGGACGACCGCGACGAGCGCGCCGGGCACCGCCCGTGCCCGGGGCGGCAGCCGCCGCCAGAGCACGATGACGGCGATGGTGCCCGCGCCGAGGGCGAGGGAGATCAGGGCCTCGGTGCTCCCCGCCGCGTCGGCGGCGGCGGCGGGCAGGCCGGTGATCTTCTCCAGGCCGGAGGCGGGCGCGGTGAGTCCGGCGGCGGCGTAGAGCTGGCCCGCGATGATGACGAGGCCGATGCCGGCGAGCATGCCCTCGACGACGGAGACCGAGATCGCGCGGAACCAGCGGCCCAGCCGGAGGGCTCCCATGAGGAGTTGGAGCAGTCCGGCGGCGAGCACGATGACGCCGAGCATGGGCAGCCCGTGTTCGCGTACCGCCTCGAAGACCAGCACGGTCAGTCCGGCGGCCGGTCCGGAGACCTGGAGGCTGCTGCCGGGGAGCAGTCCGGTGACGATGCCGCCGACGATGCCGGTGATCAGGCCGAGTTCGGCGGGGACTCCGGAGGCGACGGCGACGCCCACGCACAGCGGCAGGGCCACGAGGAAGACGACGAGCGAGGCGGCGAAGTCCTGCCGCAGCCAGGGGAAACGGCCGGTGGCGGGGTTGTTCGGGCCGGCGCCGCCCGTGAGGTTCTGGAGCTTCTCCACGGGGCCGCTCACAGGGCGGCGAAGTCGTCGGTGTCCGGGCGGTGGGCGAGCACGGCTCCGGTATGGACCTCGTAGTACCAGCCGCGCAGCCGCAGTTCCCCGTCCGCCGCGCGACGCGCCACACAGGGGTAGGTGCGCAGCGTCCGGAGCTGGGCGAGCACATGACGGCGTACGGCCTGGGCGACGGCCGGGTCGTCGCCGTCCCCGGCGGACGGCGCGGACGAGTCGGGCGTGCCGGGCGAGTCGGGTGTGCCGGGCGAGTCGGGCGAGTCGGGTGTGCCGGGCCGGGTGTTCGGGGTGCTCATGGTCCGCGGGTCGGGCACGGTGTGGGCGAGCCAGTCGCGGACGGCGGGCACGGGAGTCAGATCCTCGCCGCGGACCAGCGCGCCCACCGCGCCGCAGTGCGAGTGGCCGCAGACGACGATGTCGCGGACGCCGAGCACGTCCACCGCGTACTCGACGGTGGCCGCCTCGGAGGTGGGCCGGCCGGGGGTGTACGGCGGGACGATGTTGCCCGCGGTGCGCAGCTCGAACAGCTCGCCGGGCCGGGCTCCGGTGATCAGGGCGGGAATCACCCGGGAGTCGGAGCAGGTGATGAAGAGGGCTTGCGGCGACTGGCCGCCGGCGAGCCGGGCGAATTCGCCGGAGCGGGCCGCGGTCAGACGGCCGAAGGAGCGTGCGTGGTCGATCAGGGGCTGCATGGGGGTGGTTCCTCCTGGCGCGCCTCAGGGCGCGTCGGGTGTGCGTGAGGGGGGTCGAACGGGCCGGCGCGGACGGCGGCATCGAGCCGTGGGGGCGCGGACGAACCGGGGGGTTCGTCGCGGATGCCGTTCCTGCGGGCACTCGTCGGTCCGCTCAGCAGCGGAACACCTGGAGCACGGCCGGCGCGGCGGCGGCGAGCGGTCTGGAGCGGCGCAGGGCCGTGTCCGCGTCCGCGCGGGCGGATCGTTCCAGGAGGGCGTCCGGGGCGGTTCCCGGGAAGGCCGGCGGGGGCGGCGGTCCGCCGCCCGGGCCGCCGGCGCGGGCCCGGTCGCGGGAGCGCTGGTGCGCGTGCCCCTCCTTGGTCCGCTCGCTCTCCGCGCAGATCGCGGTCTCGGCCGTGTACGGCGGGGAGACGCGGAGCGCGGACGCCGGGGAGGCGGTGAGGGTGAGCAGATGGAGGGCGGCCAGTAAGGCGGCGAGGAACGCGAAGCGGCTCCTTGCGGCGCTGCTCCGGTTCATTCGCCCCCCTTCGGTGACCGCTGTCGGCCGGGCGCTTCCGAGCGCCCGTGGATCAACACGTTAATCAGCTCAGATGTTTGCCGGGTTAACGCTTTGTGTCCACCGCATGGAGGCTGAATTACGCACCCCCTGGCGCGATTTCAGCGGTGGGGCGCACGGTGTCCGCGCGCCCGCGCGGGGTCCGCCGATGACCTGCGGCAATGCTGTTCGGCGATGCATTCCACGTGCACGTTTGCGCCTCTTCGTACATTCAATGGGAATTGGGAAATTATTAGCATATACATAATTCAGGCATCTCGTATCGCTTAACCCGAATTCATTGACTGTCATGCCCAAGGAAAATTAACGTGGCTTTCGCTGTTACCGTCCGGTCCCGATCGTGTCGTGCGACGTATCAGCATGCGGTCGGCTCCGGCGAATGGCCGCCCCGCCGCACGGGCACGCACGGAAATCTCTCTGCGGCATGAGTCTGTAGTCCCCGTGCCCGCAGCGCGCTCCTCACGGCCTGCGCGGAAATCCGGACCGGACGCACCTCCATCGCCTCAGGAAGGGCGGACACATGTCAGAAATCTTTCCCTGGACCCCAGCGGCCGTGGTCTTCGACTGCGACGGCACGCTGATGGACAGCGAGCGCCATTGGGAGGGCGCTCGGGAACTGGTGCTCCGTGAATACGGAGTGGCCCCGGACGACGAGTTCGCGGAACTGTCGAAGGGGGTTCACTACACCGAGTGCGGTCAGCTCATGGCGGCCACCGCGGGCCGCCCCGAACTCGCCCCGGAGATGACGGAGAAGCTCCTGGACGGCTTCCGCACGCTGGTCGCGGAAGACCCCGTCACCATCCCCGGCGCACCCGAACTCGTCGCCCACGCCGCCGAGTTCGCGCCACTGGCCGTGGCGAGCAACTGCCCCCGGGACGTCGTCGAGGACTGCCTCGACACGGCCGGACTGCTCCAGCACTTCGCGCATGTGATCGTGCCGGAGGAACATGTACGCCCCAAACCCCACCCCGACGTGTATCTCAGCGCCGCCGCGGCGTGCGGTGCGGAGCCGTCGGACTGCCTCGCCGTGGAGGACTCGCTCTGCGGCATCCGTTCGGCGGTCCGGGCCGGGCTGCGGGTGCTCGGCGTCGGGTCGCGGCCCGACCGGGAGAGCTTCGCGATGGCCGACCACTGGGTGCGCTCGCTGGACGACCGGGCGCTGGTGGTCTGGGCGCGGAGCCGGGCGCTGTGCGGCGTCCTGCGCTGAGGGTTCAGGGCGCCGTGCGGCGTCCCGCGCCGGGAGATCGAGACGCCGTGCCGCGTCCCGCGCCGGGGATCCGGGGCGCGGACGGCGGACGGCGGTCGCGCCGGCGCTGATCCGCCGGTCTCGTGGAAAGGGGTGTGGGTGGCCGACTTAGCAGATGAGCCGGGCGCGGCCGCGTGCCTCGGTGCCCGCACCGGGCATCCGCACCGAACGGCGGACGCCGCGCCCGGGCTTCTCCGGACCCCGCCCGGGCGACCGGGCGACCCGACCCGGCCCGCAGCCCCTCGTACGCCGAACCCGTACCCGTGACCCGTACGCCGGACCGGTACGCCCCGGCGCTCCGACCCGGCCCGCGACGCGCGCCGTGATCCGCGCGCCACCGGCGCGTCGCCGACACGGTCCCGCTACTTCAGCAGCCGGGAGAGCCTGCGGTCGGCGAGCGGCTTGCCGCCGGTCTGGCAGGTGGGGCAGTACTGGAGCGAGGAGTCGCTGAAGGAGACCTCGCGGATGGTGTCGCCGCAGACCGGGCACGGCTCCCCCGCGCGGCCGTGGACCCGCAGCCCGCTCTTCTTCTCCGCCTTGAGCCGCCCGGCGGCCACTCCCCGGGAGCGCTCGACGGCCTCCTCCAGGGTGGCGCGCAGCGCCTCGTACAGCCCGGTGATCTCCTCCTCGTCCAGACTCCGCACCGGTTTGAACGGGGACATCCGCGCCGCGTGCAGGATCTCGTCGCTGTAGGCGTTGCCGATGCCCGCGATCAGACCCTGGTCGCGCAGCGCGCCCTTGATCTGGCGCCGTTCTCCGGCGAGGAGGGCGGCGAAGGCGGCGCGGTCGAATCCGTCCGCCAGCGGATCGGGCCCGAGACGCGCGACGCCGGGGACCTCGGCGGGGTCGCGGACGAGATGGACGGCGAGACGTTTGGCGGTGCCCGCCTCGGTGAGGTCGAAGCCGCCGCCCGAGGCGAGGACGGTACGGAGGGCGAGCGGCCCCCGGCCCGGCCGGGGCGGCGTCGCGGGGAACTCGTCCTGCCAGCGGAGCCAGCCCGCGCGGGCGAGATGGATCACCAGATGGAGGGCGCGCTCGCCGCGCGCCGTCCCCGCCACCGTGATGTCGAGCCATTTGCCGTGCCGGTCGACGGCCGTGACCTCGCCGCCCTCGACGGCGCTCGGCGGCGGGTCGTACGTCTTGAGCACATGGACCGCCAGCGGCAGCACGCGGGCGATCTCCCGTCCCACCAAATGGCTGTCGAGAAACTCTCTCAGCGATTCCACTTCGGGCAGTTCCGGCATGGCTCCAGGGTGCCGCAGCGACGCCCGCGCCGCAGGTTCACAGCGTCGGGCCGGCGGGCTTCAAAGCCTCGGGCCCCGCGGCATCACAGGAGCCGACGGCATCACAGGAACCGGCGGCTGCGCAGGAACCGGCGGCCTCACAGCGTCAGGTCCAGCAGCTCCGCGGTCTCCTCGCCCAGGCTCCGCGCCAGCCCGTCGAGGTCCGGCACCGCCTTGCCGTCCGCGACCAGCCCCACGTGCACCAGCCCCCCGTACGCGGTCAGCGCCACCGCCAGCGACTGGCCCCTCGCCAGCGGGGCCATCGGATAGATCGCGCTGAGCGGGCAGCCGCCGAGGGAGAGCGCGGAGCGCGGCAGCGGGACGCTGGTGACCAGGATGTCGAAGAGCATCCGGGCCGCGCCCCCGGCGAGCGGTGCGCCGAACCGGTGGGCCAGCGGCGGCAGCTGGTCGGCGAGTACGGCGAGCGCTCCGGCCCCCCGCAGCGGTCCGGCCGCCTTGTTGCGGTCCATCGCCGTCCGTACGGCTTCCAGCCGGGCGCGCGGATCGGCCTCGGCGACCGGCAGTTCCAGCAGATAGGCGGAGAGCCGGTTGGCCGAGCCGGGCGGGCCGCCGGGTCGGCGGCGGGAGACGGGGACCAGGGCGCGCGGCCCGGCGGCGGGCAGCGGATCGCCGCGCTCCGCCGCCCAGCGGCGCAGTGCGCCCGCCACCACGGCGAGCAGCACGTCGTTGGCCGTGCCGCCCGCCGCCTTGCGCACCCGCCGGACATCCTCCAGTTCGAGTACGGCGGTGCCGAGCCTGCGGGTGCCGCTGGGCCCGGCGGTGAGGGCGGGCAGCCCGCGCGGATCGAGGCGGCTGGCCCGGACGATCGAGGCCCCGACGCCGACGGCCCGGCCGAGATCGTCGATCCGGTCGAGCGCGAGGCCGAGCAGCCGTCTGGGGTCGGCGGGCCCGGGCCGCTCGGGCGCGGGGCGCGCCCGGCGGAGCGCGGCCCCGGCCGGGGCGGCGATCTGGTCGAAGACGCCCGCGCCGATGGCGACCGCGCGCATTCCGTCGGCGAGCGCGTGGTGCAGTTTGACCAGCACGGCGAAGGCCCCGTCGGGACGGCCGGTGAGCAGATGCATCTCCCAGGGCGGCAGCCCCCGTTCGAGCGGCCGTTCCATGAGTTCCCCGGCGATCGCGGTGGCCGCCGCGGTGAAGTCGTCCCCGGGCAGCCGCAGCCGGTGGACATGACGCCGTACGTCGAAGTCCTCGTCGGCCCGCCACGCGGCGCCGCCGACCGGCAGCAGAACGTCGCGTACCCGCATCCGGAGGCGGCGGATCGCGGCGGCGCGGGTCGCGAGCAGCTCCCAGATCGCGTCGCCGTCGGCGGTGTCGTCCGCGGGCGCGAAGAAGGCGAGGGCTCCGAGGTGCATGGGGTGGCCGTCGGACTCCAGATGCCAGAAGGCCAGGTCCAGGGGGGCGAGAAGCTCGCTGCTCACGGTGTCCTCAAGGGGCTGGAACGGGGGCTGGAGGTAAACGATGTCCGAAATGCCGCCGGGAAGGATGTCCTACAGGGCCGGGGAATCGCAGTCAATCGCTCTCGGTCGATTACGGGCAAGTACGTTCCGTTCACGTTCCGCCGGCCCAGTGCGGGCCGCCTTTGACCGGCCGCGGGGGCCGGCCGGGTCCGGCCCGTCATCCGTCGTCGGCGCGGTCCGCGCCCGGCCGGTCCCCCACGCGGAACTCGCACCACACGCACTTTCCGGTGCCGCGCGACTCCACGCCCCAGGTGTCGGCCAGCCGGTCCACCAGCAGCAGACCGCGGCCCGAGACCCCGGACTCCCCCGCGTCGCGCCGCCTCGGCAGCGCGCTGGACCGGTCCTCCACCTCGACCCGCAGCCGCCGCACCTCCCCGGAGAGGACCCGGGCGGTGACGATCGCCCCGCCGTCGGTGTGCAGCAGCGCGTTGGTGATCAGCTCGTCCGCGGCGAGTTCGATCTCGTCGGTCCGGCGGCCCGCGCCCCACGCCCGTACCGCCGAACGGACCATGTGGCGGGCCGAGACGAGCGCCTCGGGGTCGTTCTGCGCGACGTGCTGCTGGAGCCGCCCGCCGGTCTGCGGGGTGACGGCGCCCTGGCGGCGCAGCAGCAGTATCGCCACGTCGTCGTCGCCGCCCCGCTCGTCCACCACCTCGCACAGCCGGTCCGCGAGCCGCTGGAGATCGCGCGGTCCGCCGCGCACCAGCGAGGTGAGCTGCTGCATCCCGTGGTCGAGGTCGAAGCCGGGCTGCTCGACCAGGCCGTCGGTGTAGAGGAGCAGGGTCTGTCCGGGATCCAGCTCGACGGTGGAGACGGGGTACTCCAGCCGGCCGAACTCCGCCGAGAGCCCCAGCGGCAGTCCGCCCTCCACGGGGATTCTGCGGCAGCTGCCGTCGGTGTCGCGCAGCAGCGGGTCGACATGGCCCGCGCGGACCACCTGCACCACTCCCGTGGACAGGTCGGCCTCGGCGTACATGCAGGTGGCGAAGCGGTCGGTGTCCAGCTCATGGAGGAAGACCGAGGCGCGGGCCATCACGGTGGCCGGGGTGTGGCCCTCGGCCGCGTACGCCCGCAGGACGATCCGCAGCTGCCCCATGACCGCCGCCGCGTCGGTGTCGTGGCCCTGGACGTCGCCGATGACCGCGCCGACCCGGCCGCCGGGCAGCGGGATGATGTCGTACCAGTCGCCGCCGATGTCCCGGCCCATCCTGGCCGAGCGGTAGCGCACCGCGATCTGCGCGCCGGGCACCTCGGGGATCCTGCGCGGCAGCATCGCCTGCTGGAGCCCCTCGGCGAGATCGTGCTCCTGGTCGTACAGCACGGCCCGCTGGACGCTCTGGGCGATGCTGCTGCCGAGCGCGACCAGCACATCGCGCTCCTCGGCGCTGAAGCCGGTGCGGTCGCTGTAGAGGAGTCCGAGCGCGCCGATCGGGCGGGCCTGGGCGATCAGCGGGAGGTACGCGGCGGCCTTGATGTCGAGGGTGTCCAGATGCGGCCAGAGGATCGGGTAGGACGCGGCGAAGTCCTCGCGGGACTCGATGAAGAGCGGTGCGAGGGTCCGCACCACCTCGCTCATCGGGTACGCGTCGTCGACATGGGTGTAGCGGGTGCCGGGGATGTACGCCTCCTGGGGCCCCTCGGCGACCAGATGGATCCTGCCGCCCGCCTCCAGCAGGCCCATCACCAGGCTGGCCGCGCCGAAATGCTCCAGGCCGTGGACGTCGCGCAGGACGTCGATCACGTCCTGCACGGTCCGGGCGTGGGCCAGGGCGGCGGTGGTGGACTCGACCACTCCGGTCTGGCGCCGGCGTGCGGCGTCGGCCTCCGTCCGCGCGGCGGAGTCGGCCAGTTCCTCGGTGGCCTCCCGGACGATGCCGATGATCCGCAGGGGGCGGCCGGTGTCGTCCCGCTGGACATGGCCCTGGGTGTGCGTCCAGCGGAGGCCGCCGTCGCCGTGGCGGAAGCGGAAGTAGACCCCGTAGTCCTCGCTGCCGTCCTTGAGGACGCTGGCCACCTTCGCGTCCAGCCGGGCGGCCTCCGCGGGCGGCATCCGGGCGGTGAGGCTCTCGCGGCGGCCGTCGTAGTCGTCCGGTCCCAGTCCGAGGACCCGCAGGGCGGTCTCGTCCAGGTGGCAGAGCCCGCTGGCCAGGTCCCAGTCGAAGCTGCCCATGCGGGTGAGGGCCAGGCTCGCCTCGGGGCCCGCCGGCCAGTCGTCGGGAAGGGACAGAGCCCCCGCTGCCCGCTCAACCATGGAGCCACTCTGTCATCATTTGTCGGATTCTTCGACTGTCTGTGGTCTCTCAGCCCGCGAAGACGCCGGGATCGTCCTCCGGCGCCCCCGCGGGAAGGAGCAGTTCCGGGTCGGACTCCGGGTCGTCCTCGCCGGGCGACGTCAGATCGTCGCCGGGCTGGAGGTCGTCCGGCACGGGGTCCGTACCGGAGCCGGGGTCGGAGCCGTCGCCGGGGTCGGCGGGCGGCAGGGGCGGCTCGGCCGGTACGCCGGGGTCGGCCGGGGGCACGGCCGGCGCAGTCGCGGCCGTGGAGGGTCCCGAGGACGCGGCCGGGGCCGGGGTCCGTGAGCGCGAGGCGGCGGGCGGATAGCTGTAGAGGTCGTCCCGGGCCTCGGGCGGGATCACCTCGGGCCTGCTGTCCCGCTCCCCGTCGGTGCCGGTCTCCCGGTCGATCCAGCTGCTGTCGAGGACGTCGACGATCACCAGCCGGTCGGCGACCCGCTCGGCGGGCTCGATGACGACGATCCGCTCCGGCGCGTAACCGGCCCAGGGTCGGCCGCGGTGGACGACCGGCCCGTCCGCGGCGACCGGCGGATTCAGCGGGTTCCCGCCCGCGCAGCGCACCCGGGGCGTGCCGCGCCGGTCGACCAGCACGGCGGTGCCCGCCTGGAGCACGGACTGCCGGGAGACGTCCGAGCCGTCGCGGAAGCCGTGGGCGGTGACCCGGGTGTCCGTGCGCAGGACGACCGGGGTGAGCCCGCGCAGGAAGCCGGACAGACCGGCGGGGGAGACGCCCGCGCCCCGGGCGAAGGCGCGGGCCTTGTCGCGGGACTCTCGGACGAGGTCGAGCTGCCGTCCCGCGTCGCAGTTGCCGACGGCCTCGACCCCGCCGTAGAGGCCGGGCGTGCCGCCGGAGAGGGTGCGCAGGGTCTGCGCGCGCAGCGGGGCGCCGCGCGTCCCGGCGTCGGGGGCCGGGGGGCGGGGGGCCGGGGCGGAGAGCGCTCTGACCGTCGACGCGGTGTACGGGTCGGGCCCCGGCGCGGCGACCGGCTCCAGGAGGATGTCCTCCTCGGCAGGGCTGTCCGCGACGGGGTCCGTGCCGCATCCGGCGAGCAGTGTCGCGAGACAGACGCCGGCGACCAGGGCGACGGCGGCCGACCGGCGGCCGCGCGGTACGGGAGCGGTGGGCGGGGCGGGCGGGCCGGACCGGGCGGACGGGGAGGCGATGCCGGGCGGAGAGGCGGGGCCGGGCGGGGCCGCCCGTCGGCCGGGCACCGGGGACCAACGACGACGCGTCGCGGTGCCGCGACGACGAATGGGACGCACGTACCTCTCCCGCCTGCTCACCCTGCTTCGGTCACTCAAGTTCTCCCGGACTCCCCGGGCCCCCGCCACTTGAACGCGTTCAGCCGGGTGCGTACGCTCGGAGCCAATCGAATTGAACATGTTCAGATCTGGGGGGTGCGCATGGTGTCGGCGCTGGTCAGCATGGTGGGGCGGACGGCCGGATCGGCCCTCGCACGGCTCGGGTCCCCGCGTCCGTCCGCCGGACGGCCCGCACCCGTCCGGCCGGTGTTCAACTATCCGGAGGTCGGCGCGACCCGGCTGGGGCCGCTGCCCGGCGGCTATCGCCCGCTGCACCACACCGCCCCGGTCGGGCACGGCCGGGCGGCCTTCGAGGCGGCGGGCGCCGCCGTGCTCGACTGGCGGATGCACCGCCGGTCCGGGGTCCGGCTGCGCGCCACGGCGGCGCGCGCCGAGCCCGGCGTCCGGGTCGGTCTCTCGATCGGGCGGGGCCCGCTGCGGATCGGCGGCCGCTGCGAGGTGGTCTGGACGGTGGACGACGACCGGCGGGCCGGCTTCGGCTACGGCACGCTCACCGGGCATCCCGAGTGCGGCGAGGAGTCCTTCGTGGTGGATCTGCGGGACGACGGATCGGTCTGGTTCACCGTGACGGCCTTCAGCCGTCCGGGCCGCTGGTACACCCGCGCGGCCGGGCCGCTCGTCCCCCCGATGCAGCGGGGGTACGCCCGATGGCTCGGCCGCACCCTGCGCGGGCTGGCCGCCCACCCCGATACTGGAGGCGATGGAGTGGTTCGGCGACGGTGACTACTGGCTGAGCCGGCTGGTGTTCCAGCGGGCTCTCGCCGCCGTGTATGTGGTCGCCTTCCTGAGCGCGGCGCTCCAGTTCCGGGCTCTGATCGGCGAGCGGGGCATGCTGCCGGTCCCCGATTTCGTCCGCCGGGTCCGGTTCCGCGACGCCCCGGGGCTCTTTCGGCTGCGCTATTCGGACCGGCTGTTCGCGTTCTGCGCCTGGACCGGGGCGGCGCTCTCGGCGGCCCTGGCGGCGGGCGCGGCGGACCGGCTGCCGCTCGCGGTGGCGATGGCCTGGTGGGCGGTGCTGTGGGCGCTCTATCTGTCGATCGTCAATGTGGGACAGACCTGGTACGGCTTCGGCTGGGAATCGCTGTTGCTGGAGACGGGTTTCCTCGCGGTGTTCCTCGGCAACGAGCGGACCGCGCCGCCGGTGCTGATCCTTCTGCTGCTGCGGTGGGTGCTGTTCCGGGTGGAGTTCGGCGCGGGAATGATCAAGATCCGGGGGGATCGGTGCTGGCGCGATCTGACCTGTCTCTACTACCACCACGAGACCCAGCCGATGCCGGGCCCGCTGAGCTGGTTCTTCCATCGGCTGCCCCGGCCGCTGCACCGGGTGGAGACGGCCGCCAGCCATGTGGTGCAACTGCTCGTCCCCGTGCTGCTGTTCACCCCGCAGCCCGTCGCGACCGCCGCCGCGGCCGCCATCGTGCTGACCCAGCTCTGGCTGGTGCTCTCGGGCAACTTCTCCTGGCTGAACTGGCTGACGATCGCGCTCGCCCTGAGCGCGGTGGACGGCTCGCCGATCGCCCGGCCGCCCGCGCTGCCCGCCGCCCCGCTCTGGTACGAGATCACGGTGATCGCGGTCGCCGCCGTCCTGCTGGTGCTCAGCTACCGTCCGGCGCGCAATCTGCTCTCGCGGCGGCAGCGGATGAACCGTTCCTACGATCCGCTCCATCTGGTCAACGCCTACGGGGCGTTCGGCACGGTGGGGCGGGTGCGGATGGAGCTGGTGGTGGAGGGCACGGTGGAGACACGGATCCACGAGGGCGCCGTCTGGCGGGAGTACGGCTTCCGGGGGAAGCCCACGGATGTGCGCCGGATGCCGCGCCAGTTCGCCCCGTACCATCTGCGGCTCGACTGGATGATGTGGTTCGCCGCGCTCTCGCCGGCGTACGCGCGGCCCTGGTTCGGCCCGTTCGTGGAACGGCTGCTGGCGGGCGACCGGGACACGCTGCGGCTGCTGGGGCACAACCCGTTCCCCGGGGAGCCGCCCGCGTACATCCGCGCCCGGCTCTACCGCTACCGGTTCACGACCTGGCGGGAGTTGCGGACGACCGGCGCGTGGTGGCGCCGGACACTGGTACGGGAGTTCCTGCCGCCGACCCGGCTGAGCCGCTGAGGGCCCGGGGCCGGTCCGGGTACGACGGCGCCCCCGGCCGTCCGGCCGGGGGCGCCGTCGCGGCGGGCGGGCTCAGTCGACGCCCTGCAGGATGTGCGGCTCCGCGAGGTCGTCCTCGTACCCCGCGAGGCGGATGGGCGCCGATCGGGCCCAGACTTCCAGGCTGCCCAGCTCGTCCGGCCGGCGGGTCCGCTCGCGGATACGTTCCGGCGGTCTCTGGTCGTTCTTCTTGACTTCAGTTGTCACCGCGCACTCCTCTGTGTCGCGTAACTGGGACAGGGCGGTTCGGTCGCGGTGGCGCCGGCTCTCTGGCGGGACCGCAGCCTGGTTGCAGACGTGTCCCAGGACGGCCAAAAGGCTTTCGTGAACCCTTCGGTGGCGTCCGTGCACCTCAGATTAACCAAATGAGCAGAGCATCGCTCGATGGGGCCTTGAATTCCGCTTGATTCCGGCCAACGGGTCATCCACATAACGGATTTGTGGTCGTATTGTCGGCTCGACGGGGAACCCGGATGGAGTAATCGACGTCACGGCCGAGGGAGTCAGCCCTCGTTCGGCTGTCCGGGTGACGCGCGAAGGGGCGAACCACGAGGACGAAACGAACTAACCGGATGAATCACGGCGGGTCGGCGGCGTTGAACGGCCGACGGACGGCGGTACGAGGGCGGGCAGCGGGGCTCCCGGGCTCGTACCGCCGTCCGTCGGGGGGCGGCTGTGGTGTGCGGACTACCAGTTCGCGGGGGCGTAGTCCTTGAGGAAGCAGCCGTACAGATCCTCGCCGGCCTCGCCGCGCACGATCGGGTCGTAGACCCGGGCCGCGCCGTCGACCAGGTCGAGCGGAGCGTGGAAGCCCTCCGCGGCGAGCCGCATCTTGTCGGGGTGCGGGCGCTCGTCCGTGATCCAGCCGGTGTCGACGGCCGTCATGAGGATGCCGTCGCTCTCGAACATCTCCTGGCCGCTGGTGCGGGTGAGCATGTTCAGGGCCGCCTTGGCCATATTGGTGTGCGGATGGCCCGCGCCCTTGTAGCCGCGGCTGAAAATGCCCTCCATGGCGGAGACGTTCACGACATACGTCCGGCGCGCCTCGGCGGCGGCCATCGCCGGGCGGAGCCGGCTGATCAGAATGAACGGCGCGGTCGAATTGCAGAGCTGGACCTCCAGCAGCTCCACCGGGTCGACCTCGGAGACCGTCTGGATCCAGCTGTTGGTGTCGTGCAGATCGGGGACCAGCCCGCCCGCGTCGATCGCGGTGCCCGCCTCGATCCGCGCGGGCGTCGCCGAGCCCGAGACCAGGGCGAGACCCGTCACGTCGTCGGCGCTCAGGCCCTCGCGGGCGGCGGAGGGCAGCGCGGCGACCGAGTCCACGGAGCCGCTGCCGAAGGTGCCGATGATCTGCGCGGGCGGCAGTTCGCCCGCGGGCAGCGGGGCGGACTCGGCGGCCAGCAGCTCGCGGTAGGCCCCCGGGGAGCGGCGCACGGTCTGCGCGGCGTTGTTGATCAGGATGTCGAGCGGGCCTTCGGCGGCCACCGAGTCGGCGAGGGCCACGACCTGGGCCGGGTCGCGGAGATCGATGCCGACGATCTTGAGGCGGTGGATCCACTCGTCGCTGTCCGGCATCGCCTTGAAGCGGCGGATGGCGTCGTTGGGGAAGCGGGTGGTGACCGTGGTGTGCGCGCCGTCGCGCAGCAGGCGCAGCGCGATGTACATGCCGATCTTGGCCCGGCCGCCGGTGAGCAGGGCGCGCTTGCCGGTGAGGTCGGTGCGGGCGTCGCGGCGGGCGCGGTTCTCGGCGGCGCACTTCTGGCAGAGCTGGTGGTAGAAGGCGTCGACCTCGGTGTAGCGGCTCTTGCAGATGTAGCAGGACCGGGGGCGCTGGAGTATGCCCGCGATCTCGCCGGTGACGGAGGTGGAGGGGAGCAGGCCCTCGGTCTCGTCGTCGATCCGCTCGGCGGAGCCGGTGGCGGTGGCCTCGGTGACCGCCCGGTCGTGAGCGGTCTTGGCGGCGCGGCGCTCCTGGCGCCTGCGCTGCTTCACCGTGCGGTAGATGCCCGCCGTGGCCCGGCGCACCATGATCGCGTGCGGGTGGTCGACGTCCAGCTTGTCGAGCTCGTCGAGCACGCTCAGGCAGACGGCCAACCGCTCCGGGTCGATTCCGGGGCCGTGGATGGGGTTGTCCTCTGTCACCGTCATGGCGTTGGCGTTCCTCGATCACTCACGAGCTGCGGGGTTTCAAAAGCGCAACTTTACTGAGCGAAAGGGTGACGACCAAATGGCGGGCCCGGGGGCCTCGCGGGGCGGGGCGGGGCGGGGTGCGGTGCGCTGCCCGCGCCCGGGCGCACGGTCCGTCCTCAATCGCCGGACGGGCTGCCGCCCCCGCCGAGCGCCCCCGCGAGGTCCCGCACCCGGGGTCAAGGTCCGTCCTCAAACGCCGGACGGGCTGAGATGGCCAAGGCCCGTCCTCAAGCGGCGGACGGGCTGGGGGGCGCGGCAACCACTCCCGCGAAGCCCCCGCACCCGGGCCCAAGGTCCGTCCTCAAACGCCGGACAGGCTGAGATGGCCAAGGCCCGTCCTCAAGCGGCGGACGGGCTGGGATGTCCAGGGTCCGTCCTCGAGCGGCGGGCGGGCGAGGATAAGCGGCGGACGGGGTGGAATCGAGGTGGCGCGCCTCAAGCAGCGGATGGGCTTGGGTGCCCTCAAGGGGCGGGCGCGACGGAGTGGGAGGCGGAGGGCTGAGGGCTGAACGAGCGGCACGACTTGAGCCCGTCCGGCGATTGAGGACGGACCCCGACGCCCCGAGAGCAGACACCCCGCAGGACCCGTGCCCCCGAGTCCCCACACACCCCAGCCCGTCCGGCGATTGAGGACGGACCCCGACGCCCCAGGAGCAGGCACCCCGCAGGGCCCCTGCCCCCGAGTCCCCGCCGCACCTGAAGGCGAACCCCGCCGAGCCGCTCACCGCGACCCCGGGTGCGAGGGGCCCGTGAGGAGTTCGGTGTAAAGGGCGTGGGTGCGTCGGGCGGCCTGGTCCCAGGCGAAGTCGCGGACCGCGCGACGCCTCCCCGCCGCCCCCATCCGCGCCGCCCCGCGCGGATCGTCCAGCACCCGGTTCACCGCCTGGGTGAGCCCCGACTCGAAGTCCTCGGGACGCCGCGCGTCGTACGGCACGAGCAGCCCGGTCGTCCCGTCGTCCACCACCTCGGGAATCCCTCCGACGGCGGAGGCGACCACCGCCGTACCGCACGCCATCGCCTCCAGATTGACCATCCCCAGCGGCTCGTGGAGCGACGGGCAGACGAAGACCGTCGCATGGCTGAGGAGCTGCACGAGCCGGGGCCTCGGCAGCGTCCCGGTCATCCAGTGCACCCCGTCGCGCACCCGGTCCAGCTCCGTCACCAGCTCCCGCACCTCGTCGTCCTCGGCGGTCGCGCCGGCCGGCCCGGTGCACAGGACGAGCTGGGCCTCGGGGTCGAAGGTCCGCGCCGCGCGCAGCAGGTGCGGGATTCCCTTGCGCGGCGCGACCCGGCCCACGAACAGGGCGTACGGCCGCTCCGGGTCGATCCCGGTCCGCTCCAGCGTGTCGGTGCCGTGGTCGGGACGGAAGAGCGCGCTGTCGACGCCGCCGCAGATGACGCGCACCACGGCGGGGTCGAGGGCGGGATGGGCGGCGAGGATCTCCTCGCGCATCCGGCGGGAGACCGCGACGACGGCGTCGGCGGACTCGATCGCGGTGCGCCGGGCCCAGTGCGCGAGGGCGCGGGCGCCGCCGGGCGGGGCCTCCCCGGTACGGGCCTCCCCGGGCGGCCGTTCCCCGCCGGGCCGGGGCAGCTCCAGGGAGTGCGCGGTGATCACATGCGGGATCCCGTGGAGGAGTTTGGCGAGATGGCCCGCGAGCGAGGCGTGCCAGGCGTGGGAGTGGACGAGGTCGCGGCCCGCCAGCTCCGCGGCCATCGCCAGATCCACGGAGAGGGCGCGCAGCGAGGGATCCGCTCCGGCGAGGGAGGCGGCCGGGCGGTGGCGCAGCACCCCCTCGGCCTCGCCGTCGCCCCAGCAGTGCACCTCCAGGTCGGTGAGCGCGCGCAGCTCCCGGGCGAGGAACTCCACATGGGCCCCGGCGCCCCCGGAGAGGTCCGGCGGGTATTCGCGAGTGAGCAGTCCCACTTTCACCCCCCGATGGTCACCCACCCCGGGCGCGCGGGGAAGACCGTCCCGCCGCCCCCCCCTGCCGCCCCCTGGAAAATCCACCACGGTCGCCCGGGGAGGACGGCCGCCGCCCCCGTCACGCTCCCCCGCGCCCCGGCGGGCGGTCGAAGACGCAGTCGCCGCAGAGGCCGCCGCGCGGGGCGCGGTAGTAGAGGCAGCAGCTGTTGCGCCGCATTCCGGGGCCGTGGACCGTGCCGGACAGATCGGGGTGGCGGAAGAGCAGGGCGGCGAGGGCCGCCGCGCGTTCGGCGACGTCGCCGCGGCCGGTGTCGCGGCTCCAGGCGTCGATCTGGCGTACGGCGGAGGCGAGGGCGGAGCCGGCGTTGCCCCGGAGCAGTCGCCGGGAGACGGGGGTGTCGCGGCGCAGCGCCTCGGCGAGGGGTGCGAGGTGCGCGTCCTGGACCTGCGCGCGGAGGGCCTCGGCGGTGGCGGGGAGCGTACGGGGCCCGTCCGCGAGGTCGAGCCAGAGGTCGTCGGGCGTGGTCCCCTCGGGGGACCAGCGCAGCCGGGCCGGGTCGAGGTCGGGGAGGCGGCCGTGGAAGGCGGCGGCCCCCAGCGCGACGGACCAGAGCCGGGCGGCCAGGCCCAGTTGGGCGATGGAGGCGGCGACGCGCCGCTCGGGCGGGGTGTGGCGGGCGGCGACGAGGTCGACACGGCGGGTGAGGGGGCCGGTGTCGCCCGCGTACACCTCGGCCAGCGGCACCCCCTCCGCCCCGCCGCCGGGGGCGTCCCCCGAGGTCCGCAGGGCGAAGAAGCCGCCCATCGTGTCCAGCTCCCGAAGATCCACGCGCCCCGCCCCGGCTGTCTCGTTTGTCACTCGTCGGTGAGTGCGATGGCCAGCCTAGTCAGGACCGTGCTTCTGGCCACCCCCTCTGACCTGCTCCGCAGTCGCCGAGGGGACTTTTGGCCTACGCTCGTACTCCGTCGGCAGTACGTCCAAATGCCTGCTCAAGGACGACGACGTGACCGCCGAACAGGGAGATCGTGGTCTCTATGAGTTCCCTTGTGCTGGCAGTGGTCCTGTCGCTGGTCTCCGCGGTCGCGTACGCGGCCGGGGCGATCATGCAGGAGCATGTCGCCGCAGCCTCCCCCGCCCGGCCGTACGCCCCGCTGCACCACGCCGGGTGGTGGCTGGCCGTCTCGCTGAACGGCGTCGGCGCCGTCCTGCATGTGATCGCGCTGGCGTACGGCCCGCTCAGCGTGGTGCAGCCGCTCGGCGCGCTCACGATCGTCTTCGCGCTGCCGATGGCGGCGCTGTTCGTGGGTCGGCGGGCGGGCGCGACCGCGTGGCGCGGCGCGCTGCTGGCGACGGTGGGCCTGGCGGGTCTGCTGGCGGTGGCCGGGGACACCGGTTCGCACACGCTGGGCACGGGGCAGCGCGGGGTGCTCACCGCGGTGACCCTGGGCGTCGTGGCGCTGCTCTTCCTGATCGCTCAGACCATTCACCGGCCGGTGCTGCGCAGTGTGCTGCTGGCCGCGTCCGCGGGTGTGGCCTTCGGTATCGCCTCGGTGTTCACCAAGACCGTCGCGGTGGACTGGGAGTGGTCCCGCCCGCTGGAGCAGGGTTCGAGTCTGGCGGTGATCGGGGGGCTCGCGCTCGGCGGTCTGCTGCTCTCCCAGGCGTCGTACCGGGGTGCGGGTCTGGCGGCCCCGCTGGCGACGGTCACGGTCGTCAATCCGGTCGTCGCGGCGGTCGTGGGCATCACGATGTTCGGCGAGAGCTTCCGTTACGGGGTGCTGGGCGCGGTGCTGGCGCTGGGCTTCGGGGTGGTGGCCGCGGCCGGTCTGATCCTGCTCACGACCGAGCGGCTGGCCGCCGAGGAGGGCGCCCGCGGCGGCGGGGCGCCGGGCGCGCTGCCCGCCCCGGAGGCGTCGGCGGAGGGGACGGCCGACGGGGATCCGGCGGCGCGCCCGGCGGAGCCGGGCACGGCCCGGGGGGCGCTCCCCCGGGCCGTGCCTCCGCCGACGCACCCGGTGAAGGCGTTCCCCGCGCCGGCCGATCAGGGCTCGGAGCGGGTTCCGCAGGAGTCCGGGTCGGGGCCCCGGGTCCGGCCCGAGCCCGCGTCGGAGGCGCGGATCGGACCGGAGCCGGCGTCGCGGTTCCGGCCGGCCTCAGATCGAGACGCCGCCCGCGCGGAGATAGGCGAGGGGGTCGATGTCGGATCCGTACCCCGGACCCGTACGGACCTCGAAGTGGAGATGCGGTCCCGAGCTGTTGCCGGTGGAACCTGAGCGGGCTATCCGCTGCCCGGCGGCGACCTGCTGCCCCGAGCGCACGGTGAGCGCCGAGAGGTGCGCGTACTGGCTGTATCTGCCGTCGGTGTGACGGATGACGATCTGGTAGCCGTACGCGCCGGCCCAGCCGGCGGAGACGACCCGGCCGGAGGCGGCGGCCTTGACGGAGGTGCCGGTGGGGACGGGGAAGTCGACGCCCGTGTGATAGCCGCTGGACCAGGAGGAGCCCGTCTGGCGGTAGGCGGTGCCGGTGGCCGCGTCGACGGGGGAGCTCATCCGGGCGGCCCGGGTCGCGGGGCGGTCGGCGCTGACCCGCTTGGCCTCCGGCTCGGCCTGCTTCTTCTTCGCCTGCGGCGCGGTCCGCTGCCCGGTTCGCTGCTCGGCCCGCTTCTCGGTCGGCGCGGCGGTCGGCTTCTTCGTCTGCGGCGTGCTCTGCTGCGGGGTCTGCTGCTTGAGCCCGGGACCGCCCCGGGGCGTCTCCTTCGCCGGATCGGGCTTCTTGAGGTCCGTGCCGCCCGGGGGCTGCTGGGGGACCTGCTTCTTCGGCGGCTTCGCCGTCTCCCTGGGCTTCGGGCTCTCGCGGGTCCTCGGCGGCGGTGTCTTCGTGCCCGCCTTCGGGGCCTCCATCCGGATGACCAGACGCTGGCCCGGGTGGATCAGATCGGGGTCGGGGCCGACCTCGGAGCGGTTCTGCGCGTACAGCTTCGGCCAGCCGCCCCGTACGTCCTTCTTCGCGGCGATCTTGGAGAGGGAGTCGCCGGGGGCCACCGTGTAGCCCTCGCGCCGGGTGGGCACCGAGGTCGGCGAGGCCTGCTGCTGGACGGTCGGGCGGGGAGCCGTGGACGCGGGGCCCTTGCGCTCGCCCTGGGCGCTCTGACCCGTGGCCCGGTCGGCGTCCTGACGGCGTTCGGGCGAGACGGCGGGTGAGACGGCCGGCGAGTCGCCGCCCCGGGTGAGACCGGCGCGGACCGAGCAGTTGGGCCAGGCGTCCGGTCCCTGGCCCTTGAGGACCCGCTCGGCGACGGCTATCTGCTGGTCGCGGCTGGCGAGGTCGGCGCGCGGGGCGTACTCCCGGCCGCCGTACGCCTCCCAGGTGGACTGGCTGAACTGGAGCCCGCCGAAGTAGCCGTTACCGGTGTTGATCTTCCACTGGTTGGTGGACTCGCAGGCCGCGACCTTCTCCCAGACGTCCGAGGAGGCGGCGTTGGCGGAGCCGGCGCCGACCAGCGGCAGCGCGATGCCCGCGCCGCCGGCGGTGATGGTGAGAGAGGCCCGGTTGAAACGGCTCGGCTGGTATTTGCGGTGCCGACCGGTTGCGGTCATGTGAGTCTCCCCCACGGAACAGTTCTGCCACATTACGAATGGGTCACGTCCAGCGGTCAACTTAAGTGCTCGAATTGCGCGGTGACAAGGGCTCATGGCGGGCGCACTGCGGCAGATCCGGGCAACCCCCGCACCGGCCCCGCCGCGTGCGCGACCGCCCGGGCGCACCGGCGGCACGGCGTACGCGGGCCTCGGGGCGCACCGGGCGCGCGGTGCGCGCGACCCGCCGGGGCGCACCCCAGCCGGGGGCGATCGCCCTCCTGACCCGTCGGAGCTACTTGGCGGAACCCGGAATGCGCGGGGGCCCGCGGCACTTGAGGATCAGTGAAGGGGAGCGATCTCGCAACGCACGACCAGGAGCGCATGATGAGTGGAACAGCCCAGATCGGTGTCACCGGACTCGCGGTGATGGGCCGCAATCTCGCCCGCAACTTCGCCCGCAACGGCTTCACCGTGGCCGTGCACAACCGGACCGCGGCCCGGACCCGGGCGCTGGTGGAGGAGTTCGGCTCGGAGGGCGCGTTCGTCGCCGCCGAGTCGCCCGAGGAGTTCGTGGCGGCGCTGGAGCGCCCGCGCCGACTGGTGATCATGGTCAAGGCGGGCGGGCCGACGGACGCCGTGATCGAGGAGTTCGCGCCGCTGCTGGAGGAGGGCGACGTCATCATCGACGGCGGCAACGCCCACTTCGCCGACACCCGGCGCCGCGAGAAGGAGCTGCGCGAGCGCGGCATCCACTTCGTGGGCGTGGGCGTCTCCGGCGGTGAGGAGGGCGCGCTGCACGGCCCGAGCATCATGCCGGGCGGCTCCGCCCAGTCGTACGAATCGCTCGGACCGCTGCTGGAGAAGATCGCGGCGAAGGCCCCGGACGGCACGCCCACCGTCTCGCACATCGGCCCGGACGGCGCGGGCCACTTCGTGAAGATGGTGCACAACGGCATCGAGTACGCCGATATGCAGCTGATCGCCGAGGCGTACCATCTGCTGCGCTCGGTCGCGGGCTACTCGCCGGAGCGGATCGCGGAGACCTTCCGCACCTGGAACACCGGCCGGCTCGACTCGTATCTGATCGAGATCACGGCGGAGGTGCTGGCCCATACGGACGCGGCGTCCGGGAAGCCGTTCGTCGACATCGTCGCCGACCGGGCGGAGCAGAAGGGCACGGGCCGCTGGACCGTGCAGATCGCGCTCGATCTGGGGGTGCCGGTCTCCGGTATCGCGGAGGCGGTCTTCGCCCGCGCGGTCTCGGGGCACGCGGATCTGCGGGCCGCATCGCGCGGGCTGCCGGGGCCGACGCCGAAGGCCCTGGACGAGGCGGAGGCCGAGCGCTTCGCCGCGCGGGTCGAGCAGGCGCTGTACGCGTCCAAGATCGTGTCGTACACCCAGGGCTTCCACCAGATCCAGGCGGGCAGCGAGGAGTACGACTGGGACATCGACCTCGGTTCGGTGGCGGCGCTCTGGCGGGCGGGCTGCATCATCCGGGCGGCGTTCCTGGACCGGATCAGGGGCGCGTACGACGCGCGTCCCGAGCTGCCGAGCCTGCTCTCGGACAAGGGCTTCGCGGACGAGATCGGCGCGGCGCAGGACGACTGGCGCGAGGTGGTCGCCACGGCGGCCCGCGAGGGGGTTCCGACGCCGGGCTTCTCGGCGGCCCTCGCCTACTACGACGCCCTGCGGGCGGAGCGGCTGCCGGCCGCGCTCACCCAGGGGCAGCGGGACTTCTTCGGCGCGCACACCTACCGGCGGACCGACCGGGAGGGCTCGTTCCACACTCTCTGGGGCGGTGACCGCTCGGAGATCTCCACGGACTGACGCGACGGACCGCCCCGGGCCCGGGTTCCGCACCCGGGCCCTTGGGACGTGCGGCCCTTGGGACGTGCGGGCGACCGGGCGGTCCGGGCGGGCTCAGACCGGGCCGGGCGCGGGCTCCGGCTCCGGCGAGGGCTCGGGGCCGGGCGCGGGGGGCCTCGGCACCGGGTCCGGCGTCGGGACGGGCGGCGGCGAGGGGGTGGGCACCGGGCCGGGGAGCGGTCCGGGCGGCGGGACCGGCGGTCCCGGCGGCGCCGGGGCGGGCGGGGGCGGTACGGGCTGGGTCATGCTTGTCCTCCAGGGTTCGGAGTCGTGCGTTCCCACTGTCTCCCGGTCCGCGTTCCCGCGCGCGCGGGATTCACACGGCGGCGACCGGAAGAAGATCCTCCGCCAATCGCGCCCAGTGTGCGCCCCGCGCCGGGCTGCTGTGCGGGCCCTGCGCCGGGCGCACGCCGGCCCGGCGCGTCCTGCGCGGACCGTCCGGCGACCGCTCACACCCCCGGAGCCGGTGTGCCGGCCTCCTTCCGCGCGCGCAGCCCGCTCGCCGCCACCGCCGCGCCCAGTCCCGGCCGGGGGCTGGAGAGGACCCGTACGGCCGTGGAGGTCCGCGCGGCGGCGTCCGCCATCGACGCCTGGGCCAGCACGATCGCGTCGGCGCCCGCCTCGGGCACCGCGTCGACGGCGGCGGCCACGGCGTCGAGATAGCCGTCCCGGTCACCCGCCAGAAAGCGCCGCCACGCCCCCGCCGCCAGCACGGTCCGCAGCTCCACGTCCCCGGCCTCCTCGCGGATCAGCGCGGCGGTGGGGGCCAGGGTGCTGTCGAGCGCCGCCACGACCACGATCCGGCGGCCGGCCCGCGCAGCCTCGGCGGCCATCGGACGGTCGACCCGCAGCACCGGCGCGCCGACGGCCCCGGCGCTCGCCTCGGCGACGGCGCCCAGCGTGGAGCAGGTGCACAGCACCGCCCCGGCTCCCTCGGCGACGGCTCCCGCGATCACCTCCGCGACCTGCCCGGCGACCGCCTCGGGGCCGAGCGCCACGGCCCGCTCCAGCAGTTCCTCGTGGACGAGATGGCGCAGCGGCGTGCCGGGGTGGTCCCGGTCGCGCAGGGCGTCGAAGACCGGGACATGGACGGGCGAGGTGTGCAGCAGGGCGAGCATGAGGGACAGCGTAGGGACGCTCCCGGAGCGCTCACCACCGACCGGAAGCGCTCACCACCGGCCGAGAGCGCTCACCACTGGTGGAGAGCGCTCCCGATCCGCTCACCAGCGGTCAGGATCGGCCTTCAGCTGCCGCTTCGCCGCCTCGACCAGCTCCGCGGGGGCCTCGGGGGCCTCGTCCGGGTGCCGCTGCGCCCAGACCGCCGCGTACGGGCAGAGCGGTACGACGGGAACGCCCTCCCGGGCGGCGATCCGGTAGAGCTCCCGCACCAGCGAGCCGGCGATGCCCTTGCCCTCGTGCTCCGGCTCCACCACCGTGTGCACGGGGACCAGGGCGGCGGGCCCGGAGTCCAGGACGAAGTAGGCGACGCGTCCGGTGACGTCTCCGCTCTCGTACGCCTCCAGCAGGCCCTTCGCCCGGTCGTCGCGAATGTCGAACGCTGAGATGTCTGGCATGACGGCATACTCTCTCGGTCGGCCGCCGGGCGCTCGGTCAGGCCACGGCGTGCGGGCTGCGCAGGGTGTCGCTCCCGGGCACGGGCGCGGCGGCGTCCGTGCCCAGCTCGACGATCCGGTTCTCCGTGTCGACGTGCACCACCCGGGGGGCCAGCGCACGCGCCTCGGCGTCGTCGACCTGCGCGTAACTGATCAGGATCACCAGGTCCCCGGGGTGCACCAGATGCGCGGCCGCGCCGTTGATCCCGATGACGCCGGAGCCGCGCTCGCCCTCGATGACATAGGTCTCCAGCCGTGCGCCATTGGTGATGTCCACGATGTGCACCAGCTCACCGGGCAGCAGATCCGCCGCCTCCATCAACTCCGCGTCGATGGTGACGGAGCCGACGTAGTGCAGATCGGCCTGGGTCACGGTGGCGCGATGGATCTTGGACTTGAACATGGTGCGCAGCATCGAGGTACTCCCGGATCTCGGCTCCCTGCCTGCGTTCTTGCAGGTCAAGTGCGGTTTCCCTACTCTACAACGAGTCGCATGCCCGGGCGCCGTTCCCCAGGTTGTTCGGGACTCATACTGACCACTTGCCGACTTCCCCGACGATCGATCAGGAAGACTTGAGACGGTCGGCCGCCCTCCGCCACCGCCCACCGCGACGCGAGACCCAGCCCACGCAGAAGCCTGCCGAGGGCCCAGCCGCCACGGCATCGAAAGCAGCATGAGGATCGGTCGGGGGCGGCGAAGCGGTGCCCGTGGTCGAGGTGGTCCGGGCGGACGACCGTGATCCCGAGCGAGCGCAGCAGGGCGATGTGCTGGTCGAGCCACCACCACCGTCCCGCTCACAGCCGGGCAACAGCCCCCATTACCTTTCGGTGGTCCCGCGGTGGGGCTCCCGGCCTCCGGGCCCGGCATGAACCGCCCCTCTGTTGAAGGTATGGCCCGGGGAGTGGCGTCACCGGTCCCGGGGCACTGACAGACCGCTGATCAGGGCAGGCCACCGACTCCTCCGGGAGACAGGGGGCTCTTCGTCATGTGGAGGCGGCGCTCGGCGCCGGCGGACGGCCGAGTGGACACGGCTGAAGGACGCACGTGATCGACACCGGCGACATCTCCACCCGCACGCTCCGGCGTGCCCGTGGACGGAGGCGACGGTCTCCAGCGCGATGTGGTCGTCGCCGTGGAGCCGGTAGCGGACGAGGTCGATGCCGCGCCGGTGCTCACGCGCGGCGTGGAGGATGTACAGGGTGAAGTCTGCGGCGACGCGGACCGGCCGCGGATCGCTCCACAGGATCCGCCCGGCGGCCTCGGCTCCGAGGCGGTCGCGCACCGGGTGCTGGAACTCCGTCCGGTGGTCCATCAGCCAGGACAGGCAGAACAGGCCCTGGTGAATCAGTTTTCAGCTGCCCCGAAGACCGACCGCCAGTGTCAGTTCAAGGACCCGGTGCGGCGATGCGAGGTCCGGAAACAGCTCCCGTAGCTGCGACATCCGGTAACGGACTGTCTGGGGGTGGACGAACAACGCCGCCGCCACCTCGTCCCGTCTGCCCTGGTGCAGCAGCCACGCCCGCAACGTCTCCTCCAGCCGCTGTGCCGTCGCGACAGGCAGAGTCCGCAATGGTGCGAGAGCTCGCGCACGCAGATCCGCGAACGCGTCCGCGTCGGCGCTCAGCACCAGCTCGGGCAGGTGGTCCTCGGTGTCGCGAACATCAGAGGAGAGGGAGCGCGCCCGTACGGCTCGTGCGTACGAGGCGGACGCTCGCGTCCATGGCCGGGCCGGGCCGACCACGGCGGTGCGGTCGGCCAGCCGGCTCAGGAGGTGTGACCGGTCGGCGTCAGGGACGAGCAGCACACCGGTGGTGTCCGGCAGATCGTCGAGGACGAGGGTGGTCGGGTCGAGCGCGCGGTAGGCGGGCCGGGCCTGGGCGGCGGGCAGCAGGACCGCGGTCAGTGAAACCGGAGGCTGCCACCCTGCCCGTTGAGCGGAGGCCAGCAGCACGTCCGGGCTCGCGCCGGCGAGGAGGTCGTGGGCCAGGTGTTCCAGGTGGAGCTCGTGGGCCCGGCCGCGGGCGGCCAGTTCGTCGGCGTGGCCCGCGGCACTCGCGGCAGAGAGCTCGTCGATGTAGGCGAAGGTCAGCTCGGCGAACTTGGCGACCTCGGCAGCGGGCAGACCCGCGGGCACGGCACCCGCTGCCAGGCATCGCCAGGCCACGCGGGCGCCGACACGGTAGGCGCCGAGAAGGGCGTCCATCGAACGGCCGTCGCGCACCTCGCCGCGGCCCAGCTCGTAGGCCGCGTCACCGGCGTCGCCGCCCGTGGCCTTCCCGCTCGCGAGGTCCAGGTAGTGCCCCAGGGCGGTGCGGACGGATCGGCGGATGGTGCCGCCCATGCGGCCCGAAAGAGCGTTGGCGTAGGGAGGGACCTCGTCGATGATCGCCTGAACGACCTCGTCGGCAGTGCTCTTCAGCGCGGCCCGAAGCGCGGCGACCGTCGTCTCGTCCAGAGCCAGTTCGGTGGCCCTCCGGATTACATGCCCCATGTTTTGTTCCCTGCGAACAATTAAGCCGACCAGATTCACGCCCTACGGGTAGGACTTTACGCCCTGGGGCGTATCAAGCTGGAGTCATGACGAGTGCAGCCCTCCGCAGTAGGGCGTGGAAACTGCTGGAGATGGTCACGACGCCGCTGCTGCCGTCGGACTACCTCGACCTGGTCAGTCCGCTGCGTGCGGGCGCCGACCTGCGTGGGCGCATCGAGGCCGTGCATCCCGAGACGGGTGACGCCGCGACCATCGTGATCAGGCCGGGACGGGGCTGGCGTGGCCACCAGGCCGGTCAATACGTGCGGATCGGGATCGCCGTCGACGGGGTGTGTCTGTGGCGCGCCTACTCCATCACCTCGCCGACGAACCGCCAGGACGGCCGCGTCACGATCACCGTGAAGGCGATCCCGGGCGGCAAGGTCAGCAACCATATGGTCCGCAGGTCGAAACCGGGCACGCTGATCCAGCTCGACCAGGCGACCGGCGACTTCGTGCTGCCGGAGGCCAAGCCCGCCAAGGTGCTCTACCTGACGGCGGGCAGCGGCATCACGCCGGTCATGGGCATGCTGCGTGACACCGAGTTCGCCGACGTCGTCATGGTCCACTGCGCGCCGCGGCCGCAGGACGTGATCTTCCGCAACGAGCTGCACGACCTGGTCGCGGACAAGAAGCTGCGTCTCACCGAGGTGCACACCGACACAGACGGCATGCTCGACATCGCCCGTCTCGACGAACTCGTGCCCGACTGGGCCGAGCGCGAGACCTGGGCCTGCGGGCCCGCGGGCCTGCTCGACGCCGCCGAAGGCCACTGGACCGAGCACGGCGTACCGGAGCGCCTGCACACGGAGCGCTTCCGCCCCGGCATCGTCGTCACCGGAGACGGTGGCGAGGTCACGTTCACCACCACCGGCAGGACCGTCGACGCGGACGGCGCCACGCCGTTGCTGGACGTCGGCGAGGAGGCCGGCGTGCTCATGCCCTCCGGGTGCCGCATGGGCATCTGTTTCGGCTGCGTCACGCCGCTCAAGGCGGGCGCCGTCCGCGACCTGCGCACCGGCGAGATCACCGAGGCCGAGCCCGGCGTCCTCATCCAGACCTGTGTGTCCGCCGCGGCGGGCCCCTGCGACATCGAACGGTAGGAACCCGTGACCGCCATCGACCCCACCGCCCACCTGACCGCGGAGCAGATCGAGGAGCTCGGCCGCGAGCTGGACGCGATCCGCGACGAGGTGATCGCCGACCGAGGCGAGAAGGACGCCGCGTACATCCGTAAGGTCATCTCGGTGCAGCGCAAGCTCGAGCTGGCCAGCCGGGGCGTGCTGCTGTTCTCGTTCTTCCCGCCCGCGTGGCTGATCGGCACCGCCGGTCTGTCCGTGGCGAAGATCATGGAAAACATGGAGATCGGCCACAACGTCCTGCACGGCCAGTGGGACTGGATGCGGGACCCGAAGATCCACTCCACCACCTGGGAGTGGGATCACGTCTCCCCGGCCGATCAGTGGAAGCACTCGCACAACGAGCTGCACCATACGTACACCAACGTGATCGGCAAGGACAACGACCTCGGCTACGGCATCATGCGCGTCGACGAGGACCAGAGATGGCACCCGTTCCACCTCGGCCAGCCGCTGTGGAACTTCATCAACGCCTGCTTCTTCGAGTACGGCATCGCAGCGTACGACCTGGAGCTCGGCAAGAACCTGCGCAAGCGCCGCCGCAAGAACCCGGAGTTCCGCGCGCGGGCCAGGGCCGTGGGCCGCAAGATCCGCAAGCAGGTGCTCAAGGACTACGTGATCCACCCGCTGCTGTCGGGCCCGTCGTTCCTCACCACCCTCGCCGCCACCTTCACCGCGAACCTGATCCGCAACCTCTGGACCCACTCGGTGATCATGTGCGGGCACTTCCCCGAGGGCGTGCAGGTCTTCGAGCGCCGGTCGATCAAGGGCGAGACGCGCGGCCAGTGGTATCTGCGCCAGATGATGGGCTCGGCGAACATCAGCGGCAGCAGGGCCATGCACTTCATGACCGGCAACCTGTCGCACCAGATCGAGCACCACCTGTTCCCGGACCTGCCGAGCAATCGGTACGCCGAGGTCGCGGTGAAGGTGCGCGCGCTGTTCGAGAAGTACGAGCTGGAGTACGTCACCGGGCCGCTGCCCAAGCAAGTGTTCTCCGCGTGGCGCAAGGTCTTCCGCCTCTCACTGCCGAACAAGAAGCCCAAGGGCAAGACACCTGACCACGAGCAGAGGCTCGTCGCGGCCTGATCCCCGTACCGGTTCGGATCTCTCGTCCGTACAGGCGGTGCCGCCGGGTTCGACGAAATCCTTCGCGGACGGGTGGGCGGCCGCCGCATCGGACTGCCGCGGCCGCTCGTCGGGTCCATCGTCCACCGGCGACTCTTCGGCGTGCGCCGAAGAGTCCCCGCCCTACCGTCGAGCCCATGAACACCATGACGCCGCCGGGCAGTGCGCCCGCCGACACCGCGACGAATCACGTGCCCATTACACCGAGCGTCTTGTACTTCGGGACACCGGTCGTCCTGCTGTCCACGGAGAACGAGGACGGCTCCGTCAATCTCGCGCCGATCTCCTCGGCATGGGCCCTGGGACAGGTGATCGTCCTGGGTCTGGGCGTCGAGGGGCAGACCGCGAGCAATCTCCGCGCCAGACCCGAGGTCGTGATCAGCCTGCCCGCCCCGGCCCAGTGGCCGGCGGTGGAACGGCTCGCGCCGCTCACCGGACGCACTCCGGTGCCCGCGTCCAAACGAGGCGGCTTCCGTTTCGAGCGCGACAAGTTCGCGGCGGCCGCTCTGCGGCCCGAGCCCTCAGAGCTGGTACGACCGCCCCGGGTCGCCGAGTGCCCCCTCCAGATGGAGGCCCGGGCCGCCCGGGT
This sequence comes from Streptomyces sp. NPDC014894, assembly GCF_043080985.1. Classification (NCBI taxonomy): domain Bacteria; kingdom Bacillati; phylum Actinomycetota; class Actinomycetes; order Kitasatosporales; family Streptomycetaceae; genus Streptomyces; species Streptomyces sp. NPDC014894. The sequence continues at coordinate 78,620 of NZ_JBIBWD010000002.1, read as the reverse complement.
CCAGACCGACGTCAGCGGCGAGTTCCTCATCGTCGAAGCCCATGTGCTCAAGGTCCACGCCGATCCGCGCATCGTGGTCCCCGGCTCCCAGCACATCGACCCGTCCGCATGGAGTCCGCTGATCTACAACTTCCGCCACTACTACGGCCTCGGCCCCGAGCTGGGCCACAGCTTCCGCTCGCAGACGCCCGACCGAGCCGTACACGCCTGACCTGGATACGGCGTCGCACCCGCTGTGACCCAGGCCTTTCGGGCACAGCCCAAAGGCCTGGCCGGCCCTGCCCGCCTCCGCGATGCTCACGCTCAACGCGGCGCGGGGGCCACGCGTTCGCTGACACCGGGGGCAGCGCATCCCGCCGCGTGGACGACCACCATCACGGCTACGCGAAACTCAGGGGGACCAGGATGCGGATGGAGCAGCGGGGGACGGCGCTCGCGGTGGCGGGGCTCACGGCAGCGGCGGTCGTACTGGGAACGGCGGCGCCCGCGCAGGCGGCGACGCCGAAGCGGAACGACAGCAAGACGGAGGCCGTGCTTCTGGTGCACGGCATCGACTGGGTCGGCGAGGCGTCGTTCGACTGCAGGAGCGGCTGGAAGAACCTCAAGAGCGAGTTCAAGGAGCACGCCTGGAAGGGCAGTGTCCGGAGCGTCGCGTTCTACAAGAAGGACAAGAACTGCGACCTCCGCATCGCCTCGGCCGGCGTCAACGACGGCATACACAAGCTCGGCAAGGCGCTCGCCAAGAAGATCTACTCGGAGTACACCTCCAGGGGGAAGTCCGTCGACCTCGTCGGACACTCGATGGGAGGTCTCGTGATCCGGGACGCGCTGTCGGGCGTCGCGAAGAAGCAGTCCGGCTACCCGGCCAAGCTCTACGTCGAGGACGTCGTGACGCTGGGGACCCCGCACAACGGCACGAACTCGTCCCTGTGCGTGTACACGCCCTGCGCGCAGATGTGGAAGAACTCCCATTACCTCGAACTGCTGAAGAGGAACCCGCAGTCCGCTCAGGGCACGGACTGGACGGCCATCGCCAGCGACGCCGACGAGGCGATCGGGGAGGACACCGCGACCGGCGGGGGCGTGCGCCACTGGGTCCGCTACAAGAACATCCCGGGCAAGAAGGACCACTCCCTGCTCCGGACCACCCGCGACAAGACCCTCACGGTGAAGTGGCGCAACCTGCCCGAGGCCGCGACCGGTTGGCGCAGCGGCGACGCCCCGCTGGACAAGGCCTTCACGGCTCTCTACTGGCACTCCAGGTGGTGACCCGTCACCCGGATCGGCCCTCCGCCGGACCCGTGTCCGCCGGGGCCGCCTCGTCCCCGGCGCCCCCCGGCCGGGACGCGTAGCCGGGGCCTGGTCGTCACCGCCCGGGCGGCCCGGGACCGGCCCGCCGGCAACCGATAGTCCACCGGACGACGAGAGCGAGCACCGGTCCCCACACGCCCTTCGGGCGCGGACGGGATTCGCGATCCACCGGGCGGGCGCCGCTTCGCCGTCCGCGCATGTGGAAGGCCCCGGTCTCCTGACGGAGGCCGGGGCCTTGATCGAGCGCTGGGCAGGCCTCGCACCTGCATCCCCCCACGGGAAGTGGGGTGTCTTTCCTTGGACCACCAACGCCGGTCCCACCGCCGTGAGTCACGGCCGCGAGCACATGATCACTATATCGCAGGAATCCGGGGCGCAGCCACTCCCGGGGCGCCGACCGGGTACTCCATCGACTCGCGGACGCGTGGTCGCCGTGCGGGACCAGGGCGCACTGGCCTCGGGCGGCCACTCGGCGGATGCCGCGCCGACCGAACCGTTCTCGTACAGAACCGCGAGACGGGACGTTCCGTACGAGGGATGCCTGTCCGGCCGCGGGTCCATGCCGTCGTCCCGTCCCGCCCGGAGCGTGTCTCAGGTGGCGGGTGAGTCCTGGGCGGACAGTTCTTCGGCCAGTTCCATACAGCGCAGACGGGCCGGGGAGAAGTCGTAGGGCATCTTGCCGACGGCTTCGAGCACGCTCATGGAGTCGGCCTCCCCTCTGCCGGAGCCGAGGTCGCCCTCGGCCTCGTCGTCGTCGGCGGCGACAGGGTGCAAGGTGTCCCAGGCGTCGAAGAGGGCATCGTCTTCCCTGTCCAGGCCGGACTCCTCGATGACGGCGTGCAGGGCGCTTTCGAAGGCGTGCCGCTCGGCGGCGACTTGAGCCACCCGAGGATCGTCGACGGCCACGCTGTCGTCGAGTGCCTCCTCGGCTTCGTCGACGCGGTCGGAGCGCTCCCGCAGAGCGGGATGCGTGGCCAGGACGATGAAGCGGGTGGCCTGGACGGCCGCGCCGAGCGGGCCGAAGATCCGCTCGGTGACCAGCAGAGCGTCCAGGTCAGCCTGGCTCAGGGAGCCCTCGGGCAGATCCTTGAGGCGTACGGTGACGAAGTCGGAGAGCAGGCCCGTCCGGCTGCCTTCGGTACGCATCCGCCGCACGGCGGTCCGCTGCCGCCGCAATGTCGCCTCCCGCTCGGCGAGGGTCTCCTCCAGTCGCTCCAGAATGCCCGCGATTTCGTTGCCGCTGTCCGTGCCGGTGGAGGCCGTGCCGGTGGCGAAGGCGTCACGGATGTCGTCCAGGGCGATCCCGGCGTCGGCGGTCCTGCGAATCCAGAGCAGGCGGATCATGTCCTCGTACCCGTAGCGGCGTCGGCCGTCGCCGCCGCGCTCGGGCTCGGGGAGCAGGCCGATCTCGTGGTAGTGCCGAATCGCCCGTGGCGTGCTGCCGGCGAAGGCCGCCGCGTCACCGATCTTGACCTGACGGGGTGGCATGAAGGACGAATGCACGAGCGGGGACCTCTCCTCAAGGGACCGGGACGTGGGTCCACCCGACCACATGCCGCTACGGAAGGTGCAACCCCGTCCACATCGCCCCCGCGTCAAGGCCGGGAGGCGCGCCCTTCCTCCGTCCGGCACCGAACGCTGCTCATCGGGAAACGGACGGGGAGGGCCCACTCGCTGTCGCCGCTCCCCCGCATCGGGGCCGGCACGGCCGGGAGGACGAGGGCGGCGGGCACCGCGCCCGGCACATGGGCGAGGGCGCTCTTCACCACGCATGCTCGTCACCGAAGCGGTTCTGGGCGACGGCGCGGGCTCCTGCGGCGATCGTGGTGCGACTGTCCGGAACCGGCCGCTCGGAACCGGGCCCGCCCAGGGGTGGGCGCGGCGAACTCCCCGGGGTCGGGACGGAGGCCCGCGAGACCCGGGCGGTGGATCCGACGCGGCTGTGGCCGCTGCCGACCGGCGATCGCGACCGGCGATGGCATGGCGCTGGCGATCTCCGCGCGGTCAGCCGCCGGACCCGGCGCGCAGGGTCGCCCGGCGGTACTCGCCCGGGGTCATTCCATGGGCAGCCCTGAAGCCGCGGCTGAACTCGGACGCGCTCAGGGACCAGCGGGCCGCGATGGCCTGGATCGGCTCGCCGGCCCGGCGCGGGTCGCCGAGGTCGTCGCGGGCGCGCTCCAGACGCCGCCGCCGGATCAGCGACCCGACGGTGACGCCCTCGTACCGGAAGAGGCGGTGCAGATAACTGGCGGAGATGTGGTGCGCGGCGGCGACCGCGGCGGGGGACAGTGCGGGGTCGCCCAGGTTCTGCTCGATGAAGGCCCTGATCCGGAGTGTGGTCGTGACCCGGCGGGTGTGCTGCGGCAGCGCCTTGTCGTTCTCCAGCACCTGGGCCAGTGCGGTCGCCGTGAGATCGGCGACCACCCGCCCCAGCCTCGGACCGTCCGCGAGCCGGTACTCGGGAAGGTTGCGGACGAGCCGCCGGAGAAGGAGCGCCAGCAGATCCCCGGCGCCCCGGTCGTCCGCGATGGGCAGCCCCACGGAGCGGTCCGCGAGCCGCCGGGGCAGCGGCAGCACGGCCTTGGGCACCTCGACCCCGATCATCAGGATCCGGTCCCGTTCCGCGAAGGAGCGGATCTCGACGGGGCGTGAGGAGTCGCTGGTGTGGAAGGTGCCCGGGCTCGACAGCAGCGTTCTGTCGCGCCACTCGGCCACTCCGCCGCCGCGCAGCATCAGGGTCAGGTGGTAACTCTCCGGATCGGACTGCCGTATGAGCTTCTGGGGGCGGCGGAAGACCACGGACGGGAAGGCTGCGGGCCACACCGTCACATCGCCGAGGCTGATCACGCGCTGCCGCGCCCGGAAGTCGTCGGAGTGGTCGCTGCGCAGATCCATGGGCGCGTGTGTGCCGCTCAGCAGCTCGCGCCAGTGGCCGAAACGGTCCTGTGCGGGGATATGACCGGTGGAGTGGAGAACCGAGGGCAGCGGCGGGGACGAGGCCGGAGGGGGAATCGTCGGGGACATGGTCGCGTCCTTCCTTCCTGCCCGGCGTGGGCGGGTGACACGGTCACGCGCCGCACCGGCCGGGCCCGTTCGGGCTGACCGCCTTCCCGCGCTCGGGCGGGTGCGTCGAGTTCACTCTGACGCAAGGAACGTGCCACGCGGTACCCATGACATCGCTGTCCGGTACGGGTCATCCTGTGGGACCGGGACGCGGTCTCCCCGGGCGGACCGCGCCGTCGACAGCCGACGCACTGCGGCGGGGCCTCCCCCGTCGCGGTCGGCCGCACCGTCCCGCGGTCGCGGTGGAACCGCCGCGCGCCGCTCCACCGGCACACATGTCCGCTCACCGAGGGCCGGGAGACGAAGGACCTCCCGGCGGCCCGTGTGACGTCCAACTCCTCCGCGACCGAGGCGAAACAACGGAGATCACGCCCATGCACCTTCATCACTCATGGCCGTCACAACACGTGCTGGACGCGACCCGGGCACGGGCGGGCGATGCCGTCCGCCGACGGGACCCGCGCCGGGCGGCGATCGGCCCGGCGGGCCGGGAGTACGGAGAGACCATGACCGGGAAGCGCACGGTCTGGCTGATCACGGGCGCGAGCAGCGGACTCGGCCGGGCCGTCGCGGAGGACGCCCTCGCCGCCGGGGACACGGTGATCGGCGCGGCCCGCCGGCCCGAGCGGCTGGCGGGTCTCATCGCCGCGTATCCGGACCGCTTCGAGGCCGTCGGCCTGGATGTCACCGACGGCGGGGAGATCGACTCCGTGACCGCCGATGTGCTGGCGCGATACGGCCGGGTGGATGTGCTGGTGAACGCCGCCGGGCGCCTACGCGCCGGGGCCTTCGAGGAGACCACGGACCGGGAGCTGCGCCACCTGTTCGAGCTGCGTGTGTTCGGTCCGGCGCGTCTCACCCGAGCGCTGCTGCCGCAGATGCGGGAGCGGGGCAGCGGATCGATCGTGAACGTCAGCGGTGTCGGCGGGCGGCTGTCCCCCGCCGGGTTCTCCGCCCACAGCGCGACGAAGGCGGCCCTGGAGCAGCTGTCCGAGGGCTTGGCGGACGAGGTGACGCCGTTCGGGATATCGGTTCTGATCGTGGAGCCCGGAGCGTTCCGCACCCGTCCGTCCGAGGAGGGCGCCGCGCGCTTCTCCGAGGAGCACCCCGCGTACGCGGAGTCGGTCCGCGCCGCCGGGGAGCGGGTGCGGACCGGTGACAGCACACAGCCCGGGGACCCGGCGAGGGCCGCCGCGGCGATCCGGACCGCCCTGGAGGCCGAGAACACCCCGCTGCGGCTCGCCCTCGGCGGCGACGCGGTGGACTCCCCCGTCGCACACCCGGACTCGGCGCGGGCCGAGCCCGCCTCGCGGGAGAAGGTCTCCAGGGGGACGGGCTTCCACGCGGCGCCGCTCGGGGACCGCCGGGGAGCACCGTCCGCCGCCGGCCGGCGGTGAGCGTCCGCCGCGTGCGCGGCGCTCGGGGAACCGGCGGGAAGGGCGTACGGCCTCCGCTGTGAAGGCCCGTTCAGCGGCGCGAGAGCCTCAGCTCCGGGGCGCCGGGACCGCCGGGAGGCGGCCCGGCGACCCGCGCGTTCGTACGCCTCACGACCGACCCGGTCCGCCCTGTTCCGCCCCAGGGCTCCGCGTCCGTCCTGCGACGAGCCGCGCGGCCGTGCGGAGGACCGCCCGGCCGAGGAGCACGGGCCCCGGCCGCATCAGGGAATGTGATCGGTCGCAGCAGCGCCAGATATTGGACTGGCCGACGCCCGGCCGGAAGACTTGCCGTCACGGCCCCCAGGGCCGTCCCGGGCCGCCGAGTTCGCCCAGGAGCGGACGAGTCGCGGCGGCGAACCCTCCTCCCCCGCCGTTCGGACACCCCGGCGAGCCCGGACCCGGCGAGCCGCACCGGCCCGGTGACACCCGACGAAAGACAGAGGCGAATCGATGAGAGTGATCGTCGTGGGCGGGGGCATAGCCGGGCTGAGCTGCGCCCTGAGCCTGCACGCCGCGGGCTTCGAACCGCGGGTGTACGAGTCGGCTCGGGCCGTGGAGGCCGTCGGGGTGGGGATCAATCTGCTGCCGCACGCCGTCCGGGAGCTGGCCGAGCTGGGACTCGCCGATGAGCTGGACGCCATCGCGCCGGCCCCGCGGCTGCTGAGCTACCGCGACCGGGCGGGCGCGCCGGTGTGGGAGGAGCCGCTCGGGCTCGCCGCGGGCCATCGCTGGCCGCAGTACTCCGTACACCGCGGCCGGCTGCATCTGCTGCTGCTGGCGGCGGTGCGTGCGCGACTCGGCCCGGACGCGGTACGCACCGGTCTGCGGTTCCGGCGCTTCGAGCAGACGGAAGGCGGCGTACGGGCCCATTTCCTGGACCGGTCCGGTGGCGCGCACACCGCCGGGACGGCCGACGTGCTGATCGGCTCCGACGGCATCGACTCCGCGGTCCGCGCCCAGCTCTTTCCGGGCGAGGGGCCCGCGAAGGGGAACGGCGTCCGGATGTGGCGCGGGGTCGCGCCGTACCCCCGGTTCCTCGACGGCCGTTCGATCGTGGTGGCCGGCCACACCCCCGGGGACAAGTTCGTCGCCTATCCGATCGGGGATCCGGCGGCCGAAGGGGGCGAGGCCCAGCTGAACTGGGTGCTGGAGGTACGGCACGATCCCGCCGCGCCCCCGCCCGGCGGCGCGGGCCGCCGGGTCACGGCCGCCGAGGCCCGGGCCGGGCTGGCCTCCTGGACCCTGCCGTTCGTCGACCCCGCGGCCCTGGCCGAACGCTCCCCCGCGATCGCCGAGTTCCCGATGCTCGACCGCGACCCGCTGCCGCGCTGGAGCTTCGGGCGGGTGACCCTTCTCGGCGACGCGGCACACCCGATGTACCCCATGGGGATGAACGGCGGATCGCAGTCCGTCGTCGACGCCCGGGTGCTCGCCTGGTGCCTGGCCCGGGAGAGCGACCCGACGGCCGCGCTGCGCCGCTACGACGGGCTGCGCCGGCCGGCAGTCAACGCGATCGTGCTGGCCAACCGGGGTCTGGGCCCGGAGGAGATCATCGCCCGCGCCGCCGAACACGGCGGACCGCTCCCCGCAGGACGGGCCGGGCGGATCTCCCTCCGTTACCAGGAGCTGTCCGGGGCCACCCCCGCCCAGGTCGACGCCCATCCCTCGTGGACGGTGCCGCGCGACTCCGGCGACTCCGCGCGCTGAGAGTCCGCCGGGGGCCGATCGGCGGTCTTCGGACGTCAGCTCCGGTCGAAACCGTGGCAGCGGCCGATGACGGAGAAGCCCCGGCGCTCGTACCAGTGCCGCGGCCAGTCCTCCGCGTCGGCGATCAGGAAGCGGGTGCCGCAGCCCCTGTCGGCGGCCAGGCGCAGGGCGGCGGACAGAACGGCGTCGGCGTAGCCGCGCCGGAGATGGGAGACCGAGGTGTTCAGATCCTCGATCTGGGCCGTGCCGGCCGCCGGGTCCATGTAGAGATCGGCCCAGGAGGCGACCTCGCCCTCCTCCGTGCGGGCCCCGACGAAGTGCACGGAGTCGGCCCCGCGACGACGGGCCCCGCGCCGGTCCACGAGGTGGCGTACGACCTCGTCGTCGGCGTCCGGGAGAAAGTCCCGCAGCACCCGGGTGAGGGGGCCGCGTATCGCGTCGAGGTCGACCTCCTCCGCGCGGCCGCCGGCGGGGGCCTGGCCCGTGTGGAGCATGACCAGATAGACGGAGTGGGTGTAACCGGCCCGGATCAGCGGCTCCGCGCAGGCCGTTCCGGACTCGTCGTCCAGGACGGAGATCGTCCGGTGCGGCAGATGCCCGAGCGCCCGCTCCGCGAGGGCGGGCAGCGCCTCGGCGTCGACGGGGGTGTCGATGAAGAGCTGGTTGTTCGCCCGGGAACGTCTGAAGGTCTCGTCGTGGACGGCGAACCCGCCGGGAAGGTCGACCACGCGTTCGGCCTGGCGGCGGGCGAAGGCGGCGAGGAAGGCGTTGACCCGCTTCAGTTCTGATTCCGACATGGGAGCAAGCGTAGGCAGCCGTGGTCCGGGGACGGCGTTCGCGTCGCCCGCGCCGGAACGGGCGACGCGTCGGCGCTCCGGCGACCGCCGGAGCGACCGGCCCGCCGCCGGAAGCGGTGACCGGTCCGCCGCCCGGCCCCCTCCCGGTCCCCGCGCCCGGCGCTCACGACGCCGAGGCGACCGCGCCCGGACGCCCACAGGCCGTGGGCGCCCGGTGACGCGGTACGGGTCACGGGGTCCGGGAGCGCGATACGGGTCGCCGGGCCGGGGTCGCCAGGGACCGAGACCGAAGCCGGGGTCGCCGGGACCGAGACAGAGACCAGGGTCGCCGGGTCCGAGACAGAGACCAGGTCGCCGGGTCCGGGGCCCGGACGTTACGACAGCTCCACCTCGACGGACAGCTCGTCGTCCTCGCCGGCCCGCAGGACGACCTCGGCCGCGTTGCCGGCCGCCTGGATGTCGGCGCTCACCGAACCGATTTCGGCCAGCACGCCGGCCGGGGCGACCACCACGACCCGGGCGACCTCGGCGCGCATCGAGACCTTGGCGGTGGACTTCGCCTTGCGCACGGCGGCGATCACCGAGGAGGCGGCCTCGGCCACCTCCGGCCGCCCCTCCGCGGCGCCGGCGCCCAGCTCGCCGACGGCCGGCCACGCGGCCAGATGCACCGTCGAGCCGTGCGTCCAGGACCAGGTCTCCTCCGTGGTGTAGGGGAGCACGGGCGCGAACAGCCGGGTCACGACGTCGAGCGCGAGCCGCAGCGTGGCGCGCGCCGACTCGGCCCCCTCCGGGGTGCCCTTGCCGTAGGCGCGCTCCTTGACCAGCTCGACGTAGTTGTCGCAGAAGAACCAGAAGAACCGCTCGATGGAGTCCAGCCCCGAGGTGTAGTCGAAGCCCTCCAGCGCCTCCGTCGCCTCGCGGACCGTGCTCGCCAGCTTCGCCAGCAGCGCCTTGTCCAGCGCGTCCGTGGTCTCCGCCCCGGCGGCGGGGGCGGGCAGCGAGAGCACGAACTTGCTCGCGTTGAGCAGCTTCACCGCGAGCCGGCGGCCGATCTTCATCTGCTGCGGGTCGAAGGCCGTGTCCGTGCCCGGGCGGCCGCTCGCCGCCCAGTAGCGGACCGCGTCCGCGCCGTACTCGTCCAGCAGATGGCCGGGGGTGACGACGTTCCCCTGCGACTTGGACATCTTCTTGCGGTCCGGGTCGAGGATCCAGCCGGAGAGGGCGGCGTGCTTCCACGGTGTGGCGCCGGCCTCCAGATGCGACCGGACCACGGTGGTGAAGAGCCAGGTCCGGATGATGTCGTGTCCCTGGGGACGCAGATCCATCGGATAGACCTGGGCGAACAGCTCCGGGTCGGAGAGCCAGCCGCAGGCCAGCTGGGGGCTGAGCGAGGAGGTCGCCCAGGTGTCCATGACATCCGGCTCGCCCATGAATCCGCCGGGCGTGCCGCGCTGCTCCTCGGTGAAGCCGGGAGGGCAGTCGGCGGACGGGTCGATCGGGAGCATCGACTCGTCGGGAAGGATCGGTTCGCTGTAGTCCGGGAGACCGTCGGCGTCCAGGGCGTACCACATCGGGAAGGGCACCCCGAAGAAGCGCTGCCTGCTGATCAGCCAGTCGGCGTTGAGCCCCTGCACCCAGTCGTTGTAGCGCGACCGCATGTGCGGCGGGTGCCACTGGATCTCCTCGCCCCGGGCGAGCAGCTCCTCCCGGTGGGCGACGGTCTTGATGAACCACTGCCGGCTGCTGACGATCTCCAGGGGCTTGTCGCCCTTCTCGAAGAACTTGACCGCCCGGGTCGTCGGCCGGGTGTCGCCGATCAGGCTGCCGTCCTCGCGCAGCGCCGCCACCACGGACTCCCGGGCGGTGTGCACCGTCTTGCCCACGATCTCGTCGTGGAGGCGCTGGGCCCGGGTGGCGTCCGTGCTGGGCAGCTCGGCGAAGTCCAGCGGCAGGATCCGGCCGTCGCGCCCGATGACCGTGCGGGTCGGCAGCCGCAGCTCCCGCCACCACATCACATCGGTCATGTCGCCGAAGGTGCAGATCATGGCGATGCCGCTGCCCTTCTCCCGGTCGGCGGCCGGGTGGGCCAGCACCGGCACCCGGACCCCGAAGAGCGGGGAGACGACCTCCTCGCCGATCAGCGACCGGTAGCGGTCGTCGTCGGGGTGCGCCACCAGGGCCACACAGGCCGGCAGCAGCTCGGGCCGGGTCGTCTCGATGCAGACGTCCTCGTTCCCGTGCTTGAACGCCACCCGGTGGTAGGAGCCCGAGACCTCCTTCTCGACCACTTCGGCGTTGGCGACGGCGGTCTGGAAGGAGACGTCCCACATCGTGGGGGCCTCGGACTGATACGCCTCCCCGGAGCGCGCCAGCCGCACGAAGGCGGCCTGCGAGGTGCGCTGGGCCTCCTTGCCGATGGTGGAGTAGGTCACCGACCAGTCCACCGAGAGCCCCAGCTTCCGCCAGAGCCCTTCGAACACCAGCTCGTCCTCGGCGGTGAGCTTCTCGCACAGCTCGACGAAGTTCTGCCGCGAGACGCTCCGCGCGGGGGCCTTCCGCTCCTTGGCCGTACGCTCCGACATGGGAACGGGCGCGGTGAAGTCCTGGTCGTACGGGAGCGAGGGGTCGCAGCGCACCCCGTAGTAGTTCTGCACCCGGCGCTCGGTGGGGAGACCGTTGTCGTCCCATCCCATGGGGTAGAAGACCCGCTTGCCGCGCATCCGCTGGAAGCGGGCGACGATGTCGGTGTGGGTGTAGCTGAAGACATGCCCCACATGGAGCGAGCCGCTGACCGTGGGCGGCGGGGTGTCGATGGAGAATACCGCGTCACGGCTGCCCGGCCGGGCGAAGCGGTATACGTCGGCCTCGCTCCAGAACTCCGACCACCTCGACTCCAGTCCGTCCAGCGAGGGCTTCTCCGGCAGCGGAGACCCATAGCGCGTCACGCGACACACCCTTCCCAGTCAGTGCTACGACTCGGGGCCGGACGACGGACCACCGTCGGATGACGGCCACGCCGCGCGAGGGTCTCGGGAACATCCACGAGTCGCGACTCGGCCCCGCGCCTCAGTCTAGAGGTCCGGGGGCGGGCCCCTGCCCTCCATGACCGCTGGCCGCGGGGCGAGTTGGGCGCGCCGGGCCCACCTCGCCCGTCGGGCCGCACTCCGCCGGTCCCGGCGTTCCCCCCGGCGCCGAGTGGGTGCGAGACGCGGCCGCGCGGGCGCCCGGCGGGCGGACACCGGCACCCGGCCGGGGCCGCGAAATGAGTTAGGTTAACCTAACTTCATGTCGGTTGCCCCTGTCTCCGGTCGTGAACGCCTCGAGGCGGTTCCGCTGCGGTGGTCCGCCCCGGTGATCGGCGGGGCGGAGGTGTCTCCGCCGTATCTGCTGACCACCGCGGTCTTCGACGGCAGCGAGCCCATGGGCTCGGCCTTCGCCGGGGTGCACACCCACGCCGACGGGCTCCTGGTGTGGCCGCACACCGGGTCGATGACGCTCCACACCCCGACCGGGGTGCGGCGGCTGGTCCCCGGGCAGGGGCTGTGGCTGCCGCCCGGCGCCCCGCACGCCTCGGCCGCGGACCCGGGCGGAGTCGGCTGCTACACCTATGTGGCCCGGTCCGCGACCCCGGTGACCTGGACCTCGCCGAGGGCGGTGAAGGTGGGGCGGGCGCTCCAGGAGATGCTGCTCCATCTCGACGCGACGCCGATGCGCGACGACCTCAGGCTGCGCACCCAGCGGGTGATCCTGGAGATGCTCCAGGACGATCCGCTGCCCGTGCTGGAGGTGCCCGTCCCGGCGGACTGGCGCATCCAGGCCCTCGCGGAGGATGTGCTGCGCGATCCGTACGACGACCGCTCGCTGGAGGAGCAGGCGGCGCGGCACGCGCTCAGCGTGCGGACGGTCACCCGGGTCTTCAGCCAGGACATCGGCGTGTCGTTCACCCGCTGGCGCGCCCTGGTGCGGATGTCCGCCGCGATGGGCCTGCTGGCCCAGGGGCACCCGGTCAACCTCGTCGCGCACCGCTGCGGCTACTCCACGACGAGCGCCTTCAGCGCCGCGTTCCGCCGGGTCACCGGCGCCAGCCCGACCGAGTATCTGCGCGAGCGCTCCGTGCCCGCGCCGCCGGAGGCGTCCGGACCGCCGGAGCGGTCCGAGCCCTCGGCCGAGGGAGCCGCGCGGCCGGAGGGTGGCCGATTCGCGACGCACCCTGGCCGGGGCACGACGCCCGGCGGCCCGGGGATTCACTAGCTTTGGCCGAAGTGAGGGTTACCTAACCTCCGGTACGGCAGGGCCGAGCGCCCCCGTGCCTCGACCGCGCGCGTGTCCCGCACCGCCGGGCCGGCTCTCACCCCCGACCGCCGTCGCCCGCCCGTGCGCTGCGCAGAACCGAGGAGAACCATGTCCCTACCCACGGCCGCCCCCGCCCCGGCGGCCCGACCCGCCAGGCTCTGGACCCGTGTCGCGGGGCTGGCGGTCGCCGCCGCCCTCGTCCTGACCGGCTGCGGCACCTCCGGTTCCGGCTCCGAGGGTGAGGACAAGGCCGCCGGCAAGGGCTCCTCCGCCGCGTTCCCGGTCAGCGTCAAGCACGCCCACGGCACCACCGAGATCACCGAGAAGCCCAAGCGCGTCGTCGCCGTCAGCTGGATGAACCAGGACGTCGTGGCCGCGCTCGGCACCGTGCCCGTCGGCGTCGACAAGCAGTGGGGCGGCGACAAGGACGGGCACACCCCCTGGTTCCGCGCCCAGGTCGAGAAGCTCGGCGGCGAACTCCCCGAGACGCTGAACTACGGGGACGCCGGCGAGATCGACTTCGAGCAGATCCTCTCCCTCGAACCCGATCTGATCCTCGGCCTGTACTCCGGCATCTCCGACGTCGACTACAAGCGGCTCACCGAGATCGCCCCCACGATCCCCTACCTGAAGCGGCCGTTCGACGGAGGCTCCTGGCAGGACATGACCCGCACCATCGGCAAGGCCCTCGGCGAGAACGAGAAGGCGGAGGCGCTGGTCGGCGACACGGAAGGAGTGCTCGCCGACGTCGTCGAGAAGAACCCCGACTTCAAGGGCAAGACCTTCGCCTACGGCGTGGCCCTCACCCCCGGCTCCACCGAGGCCGGACTGTACGTCGACTACGACCCTCGGGTCCGGCTGCTCACCGAGATGGGCTTCGAGAACACCCCCTCCATGAAGGTCATCACCGACGGGGTCAAGGGCACCAACTTCTACGGCGGCGTCAGCCTGGAGAAGCTCGACACGGTCGAGGCCGATGTCTTCGTGGGCTGGGCCTACGACCCCAAGGAAGTCCCGTACACCCTGAAGGACCCGCTCTTCAAGCGCTGGGAGCCCATCGAGGGGAAGCGGTACGCCTTCGTCCAGACCGCCGAACTCGGTATGGCCGTCAGCGGCCCGACCGTGCTCTCGATCCCCTGGGCCATGGAGCGGTACGTGCCGCTGCTCGCCGACGCGGTCGCGGGCAAGGGCAGGTCGGACGTCCCGGCCTCCTGATCCGCCCCGCGCCCGGCCCACCCCGCACAGCCACCCACGAGGATCACCCGTGACGACCGCTTCACCCCCCGGTGAGACCACCCCCGCACGGCGTGACGCGCCAGGCCCGTACTCCGGTACGGGCCTGGTCCCGCGTCACCGGCACCGCCTTCTGGTACTGCTCGCCGCCGTCGCGCTCCTGCTCGCCATGAGCGTCCTCAGCCTCATGGTCGGCGCCCGCGCGATCGCCCCGGGCACCGTGTGGGACGCCGTGTTCCGCTTCGACGGGTCCCTCGACGAACACGCGATGGTCCGCGAGCTGCGGCTGCCGCGTACGGTGATCGGGCTGCTGGTGGGGGCCGCGCTCGGGCTGTGCGGGGCGCTCATCCAGGCGTTCACCCGCAATCCGCTCGCCGACCCCGGCGTCCTCGGCGTCAACGCCGGCGCGGGCTTCGCGGTGACCTTCGCCGTCGCCGTGCTCGGACTCACCGACCCGGCCCAGTTCGTGTGGTTCGCGCTCGCCGGGGCCTTCGCGCTCACCGTGATCGTCTACACCCTCGGCTCGCTCGGCTCCGACCGCGCGACCCCGGTGAAACTCACCCTCGCCGGAGTCGCGCTCACGGCCGTGTTCAGCGGGCTGACCTCGGCCCTCACCCTCAAGAGCCTGGCCACCCTCGACATCATGCGGTTCTGGGGCGTCGGCTCCATCGGCGGGCGCGGCCTCGACATCCTCACCGTCGCCCTCCCCCTCATCGGCGCCGGAGTCGTCCTCGGGCTGCTCAGCGCCCGCTCCCTGAACGCCCTCGCGCTCGGCGACGACAGCGCCCGCGCCCTGGGGGTGCGCCTCGGCGCGACCCGGGCGTGCGTGGTCGTCGCCGTCACCCTGCTCGCCGGGACCTCGGTCGCCGTCGCCGGCCCCATCGCCTTCGTCGGGCTGATGGTGCCGCATGTGGTGCGCTGGTTCACCGGCCCCGACCAGCGCTGGATCCTGCCCCTGACCCTGGTGGTCGCCCCCGCCTTCCTGCTCGCCGCCGACGTCGTCGGACGGGTCGTCCTGCCCTCCGGGGAACTGCGGGTGGGCCTGGTCACCGCGCTGGTCGGGGCCCCCGTCCTGATCGCCCTCGTCCGGCGCCGGAATGTGAGCGGACTGTGAAAACCCACTCCACCGAGAAGAGCGGACCCGCCGTGACAGCCGCTCGCACCCCGGCCCCGGAGCCGACGACCGCCGGGGAGCCTCCCGTACGCGTCGACTTCGGACGCCCCACCTGGGCCGTACGGCGGCTGGGGGCCGCGCTGCGCGTGGACCGCCGGTCCGTCCTGGTCTGCGCCGCGCTCGCCGCCGCCCTCCTGGCGCTCGGGGTGTTCGCGCTCGGCAGCGGCTCCCTCTCGCTGACCCCCGCCCAGGTCGTGACCGCGCTCGTGGACCCCGAGTCCGACCGCCGCGCCCGGCTGGTCGTCGTGGACTGGCGGCTGCCGCGACTGCTGTTCGCGCTGGTCTGCGGCGCGGCGCTGGCGATCAGCGGGGCGATCTTCCAGTCGCTCACCAAGAACCCGCTCGGCTCGCCGGACATCATCGGCTTCTCCTCCGGCTCGTACGCCGGGGCCAGCGTTGTGATGCTCCTCCTCGGCACCGCCAACTACCTGGCGATCGCCACCGGCTCCCTGATCGGCGGGGCCGTCGCCGCGCTGGTGGTGTATCTGCTGGCCTACCGCCACGGGCTGCACCCGTTCCGGCTGATCATCGTCGGCATCGCCGTCGGCGCCGGTCTCAGCTCGCTGACCTCAATGATGCTGCTCTCCGTGAATCCGCAGCAGGCGATGCTCGCGGCGACCTGGGCCGCCGGATCGCTCAGCGGACTCGGCTTCGGACAGCTGGGGCCCACCGTCGCCGTCTTCGCGGTCCTGCTGCTCTGCTCCGTCGCCGTGGTCCGGCCGCTGGTCCAGCTGGAGATGGGCGACGACACGGCCGTGGCCCTCGGCGTACGGGCGCAGCCCGCCCGGCTCGCCGGGACCGTCGTCGGCGTCGCGCTCACCGCCCTGGTGACGGCCGCCGTCGGCCCGATCGCGTTCATCGCGCTCGCCGCCCCGCAGATCGCCCAGCGGCTGACCAGGAGCCCCACCACCCTGCGCCTCGTGCCCACCGCGCTCACCGGGGCGCTGGTCCTGACCGCCGCCGACTTCGCCGCCCAGCGCCTCGACCTCCCGGTGGGGGTGGTGACCGTCTGCGTCGGCGGGGCCTATCTCGCCTGGCTGCTCGCCCGCCAGTACGCGACCCGCCGATGAACCCCGCCCCGCCGCCCTCCCAAGGACTCCTCATGCCGTCGAAGACCGACCGCCCCGGGCCGAGCCGCCCCGCCGGGGCGCAGCCTCCCCCGGAACCGCCCGCCCGGCTGGAGGTGCGGGACGCGTCCTTCGGATACGCGCGGCGGCCCGTCTCCGAGCATCTGGACCTCGCGATACCGGAGGGCTCGTTCACCGCGATCATCGGGCCCAACGCCTGCGGCAAGTCCACCCTGCTGCGCGCGGTGGCCCGGCTGCTGGCCCCCACCGCCGGACAGGTGCTCCTCGACGGCCGGTCGATCTCCGAGTACCGCTCCAAGGAGGTCGCGCGCCGCCTCGGACTGCTGCCGCAGACCTCGCTCGCCCCCGACGGCATCAGCGTCGCCGAACTCGTCGCCCGGGGCCGCTACCCGCACCAGAAGCTGACCCGCCAGTGGACGGCGGACGACGAACGCGCGGTCGCCGCCGCGATGGCGGCGACCTCCGTCACCGAGCTCTCCGGACGTCTCGTCGACGAGCTGTCCGGCGGTCAGCGCCAGCGCGTCTGGGTCGCCATGGTGCTCGCGCAGCAGACCCCCGTCCTCCTGCTGGACGAGCCGACGACCTTCCTCGACATCGCCCACCAGATCGAGCTGCTGGAACTCTTCACGGATCTGCACCGCTCCGGCCGCACCCTCGTCGCGGTCCTCCACGACCTCAATCACGCCGCCCGCTACGCGACCCATCTGATCGCCATGCGAGACGGCCGGGTCGTCGCCGAGGGGCCGCCGGCCGAGGTCATGACGGCCGAGCTGGTGCACGAGGTGTTCGAGCTGCCGTGCCGGGTGGTGCCCGACCCGGAGACCGGCACGCCCATGGTCGTACCGCTGGCCCGCCGCCGG
Organism: Streptomyces sp. NPDC014894; assembly: GCF_043080985.1. NCBI lineage: Bacteria > Bacillati > Actinomycetota > Actinomycetes > Kitasatosporales > Streptomycetaceae > Streptomyces > Streptomyces sp. NPDC014894. The sequence continues at coordinate 61,658 of NZ_JBIBWD010000002.1, read as the reverse complement.
GACGAGCTGTGAGCCGCGCGGAGCCGGGCGCGAAGCCCGGCACGGAGGCGGACCGCCGGCCCGCGCCGCCGGCCCGGAAGCTCTTCTCGATCGCGCTGCTGGACGGCGGACGCGGCCGACGGCTCGGCCTCACCACCCTCGCCTTCATGCTGCACCAGCTCTGCGAGGCGCTGGTGCCCATCCTCATCGGCGTCGTCATCGACCGCGCGCTGGAGCCCGGCGACCCCGGCGCGCTGCTCCGCTGGCTCGCCGTCCTCGCCGGGGTCTTCCTCGTCCTGTCCCTCTCCTACCAGCGGGCGTCGACCGCGATGGTCGGCGTCTACGGCTACGCCGAGCACGAGCTGCGCCGGCTCGCGATGACCCGGCTCCTGGACCCCTTCGGCCTGCGGCGCGCGCCCGGCCCCGGCGCGGCCCTGTCCCTGGTCACCTCCGACACCTACCGGGTCGCGGGCGTCTCCTGGAGCGTCGTCCAGCAGGCGGCCACGATCACCGCGATCCTCACCGCCTCCACCGCGCTGCTGCTCATCTCCGTTCCCCTCGCGCTCGGGGTGATCGCCGGCACGGTGGCCGTGCTGCTGCTGATGCGACGGCTCGCGATGCCGCTGGAGGCCCGGGGCCTGGCCGAACAGGGTTCGGCGGCGCGCGCCGGGGAGGTCGCCGCCGACATGATCGGCGGCCTGCGCGTCCTCTCCGGGATGCACGCCCAGACGGAGGCGGCCAACCGGTACCGGGAGGCGAGCGACGCGTCGAAGCGGGGCGCGATCGCCGCCTCGCGCGCCGCCCTCGGATACTCGGCCCTCAGTCTGCTGATCTCCGGCGTCTTCCTCGCCGCCCTCGCCACCTCGGCCGGGCTGCTCGCCCTCGACGGGCAGCTCACGGTCGGTCAGCTCGTGACGGTCCTCGGCCTCGCCCAGTTCCTGCAGGGCGCGCTCGCGCACGTGGGAACGTTCGCCTCCAACTGGGCCCACAAGCGGGCCTCCGCCCGGCGGATCGGCGAGCTGCTGGCCGAACCGCCCCTGGTCGCCGCGCCCGGGGCGGGCGCCGGACACCGCGACCGCGCGCCGGTGCCGCGTCCCCGGACCGGAGCGGAGCGCTCCCCCGCCCGTGCCGTCTGGCGTCCGCCGGGGCACAGCGGTCCGGTCGAGCTGCGGCCCGGCGCGCTGATCGGGATCGTGCCCCGGCACCCCGCGCACGCGCGCGGCCTCAGCGACCGGCTGGCCTTCCGGGTCGCGCCGGACCGGGGCGAGCTGCTGATCGACGGGGTCGACGCCGTCGACCTCGGCCCCGAGGCGGTGCGCGCCCTGATCGCCGCCCCGCCCCATCAAGGGGCCCTGTTCTCCGGCTCCCTGCGGGCCAATCTCACCCCGCCCGGGGTGGATCCCGACCCGGCCGTGGTCCGGGCGTCGATGCTGGACGACGTGCTGGAGCACCTCGGCGGCGCGGACGCGGACATCGGCGAGCAGGGCCGGCGGCTCTCCGGCGGTCAGCGGCAGCGGCTGCTGCTCGCGCGGGCGCTCCACGCGGACGCCGGCGTCCTCGTCCTGGACGAGCCCACGACGGCGGTCGACCCGGTGACCGAGCGGCGGATCGCGACGGGGCTCGGCGGGCTGCCGGGCGCCATCGTCGTGATCACCGCGAGCCGCATCCTGCTGTCCGCCTGCGACCATGTCGTCGACCTCACGGACGCGGTCGGCGACGACCTCCCGGGACTCGGCGGACCCGGCGGCGAAGCCGCCCGGGACGACGACCCGAACGGAGTCCTCCAGTGACCGCGCCCGCCCCGGACACCGCCGCCGCCCCGGCCCCGGCGCTCCCCGTCGCCACCCCGGCCCGCACCCGCCGGGAGGTCGTCCGGCGGCTCGCCCGCCACCGCGGACGGCTGGCGCTCACCCTGCTCGTGCTGCTGGTCGGCACGGCCGCCGCGCTCACCACCCCGCCGCTGCTGGGGGCCGTGGTCGACGCGGTCGTCGACCGGTCCGGGCGCGGCCGGCTGATCGCGCTCGGCGCGGCCCTCGCCGGCGCCTCGCTGATCGGGGCCGCGCTCACCCTCCTCGGCGGCCGGATGCTGGTCGGTCTGGTCCAGGACACCCTGGCCGGACTGCGTGAGGAGGTGTTCGACGCGGCGGTGCGGCTGCCCGCCGACACCCTGGAGTCGGCCGGCAGCTCGGACGCGGTCTCCCGGGTCACCGGCGATGTCGAGGCCGTCTCCGAGGCCGCCTCCGGCGTGCTCCCCGACATCACCGGCGCGGGCCTCACCATCGTCCTCACCGTCGCGGGTCTGGCCGTCCTCGATCCGCGTCTGGCGCTCGCGGGACTGATCTGCCTCCCCCTCCACTGGTACGCCACCCGCCGCTTCCTGAGCCGTTCGCACCGGGTGTACGGGGACATCCGCCGGCTGGAGTCCGCCCGCGGGCAGACGGTCATCGAGGCGGTACGGGGCGCGGAGACGATCCGGGCGTACCGCGCCCAGGCCGCCCATCTGGCCGAGCTGGCCGGGCGGAGCGAGCGGGCCATCGACCGGCAGCGCGACGGGGTGCGGCTGCGCAACGGCTTCTTCGGTCTGCTCAACACCGCCGAGTTCCTGGGTCTGGCCGCCGTCCTCGCCACCGGGTACGCGCTGCTCCGCGAGGACGCCGTGACCCTGGGGACGGCCACCGCGGCGGCCCTCTACTTCCACCGGCTGTTCGATCCGATCGGGCTGCTGCTCACCAGCCTGGACGACATCCAGCGCGCCACGGTGGGTCTGGCCCGGCTGATCGGCGTCACGGATCTGGCGCGGGAGCGCCCGGCGTCCTCCCGTTCCGCGCCGCGCTCCGGGCCGCCCCCGGCCATCGCCGTCGCCGGGGTGTCGTACGCGTACGGCGACTCGGCCCGCGAGGCGCTGCGCGACGTCAGCCTGACCGTGCCCGGCGGGGCGACGGTCGCCCTGGTGGGCGCGAGCGGTTCGGGCAAGAGCACGCTGGCGCGGCTGATGGCGGGGGTGGGCAGCCCGGTCCGGGGGCGGATCACGGTCGGGTCGGGTCCGGAGCGCGGACCCCGCTATCTCGTCACCCAGGAGATCCATCTCTTCGGCGGCACGCTCGCCGACAACCTCCGGCTGGCCAGGCCGGACGCGACCGACGCCGAGCTGGTCGCGGCGCTGCGGGAGACCGGGGCCGACTGGGCGCTGGAGCCGGGGCGGGGGCTCGACGCGGTGATCGGCGGCCCGGACGGCGCGGCCCTGGACGACGGGTCGGTGCAGCATCTGGCGCTGGCCCGGGCGCTGCTGGCCGACCCTCCCGTCCTCGTCCTCGACGAGGCCACCGCCGAGGCGGGCCCCGCCGACCGCGCCGTCCTCGGCGCGGCGCTGGAGCGGGTCACCCGCGACCGGACGAGCGTGATCGTCGCCCATCGGCTGGAACAGGCCCGTGACTGCGATCTCATCGTCCTCCTCAAGGACGGGCGGGTGGCCGAACAGGGCTCCCACGAAGCCCTGCTGGCCTCGGCCGGCGAGTACGCGGCCCTGTGGCGGGCGTACACCGGCTCGGCGGCGACGAGTCCCCGATCCGATCTGAAGAGCGCACCGGAGCCCGGTGCGGGAATCGACAAGGAGCACTGAACCATGGAGATCTACCGAGCCTTCGTCGCCCGGGTCCAGCACCTCTCCGCCACGATGATCCGTGTGACGCTGACCGGCGGGGACCTGCCGGGCTTCACCTCCACGGGCGTCGGGGACGAGTACGTACGGCTGTTCTTCCCGCACGGGCCCGACCGGAGCGATCTGTCGCTTCCGGTCGCGACGGAATCGAGCTGGGAGACGCCCGAGGGCCGCCCCACGGCCCCCATGCGGACGTACACCGTCCGGGCGGTGCGGCCCGAACTCCACGAGATCGACGTCGACTTCGTCGTGCACGACCACGGGGTGGCGGCCACCTGGGCGTCCGCCGCGCGGCCGGGCGATCCGGTGGGCCTCAACTCCCCCACCGCGCTGTACGACCCGCCCGCCGACCTCACCCGTCAGATCCTGGTGGCGGATCTGACCGGGCTGCCCGCCGTGGCGCGGATCCTGGAGAACACCCCGGACCACATCACCACCCGGGTGATCATCGAGGTCCCGGACGAGGCGTCGGCGCTGCCCCTGCCGGCCCACCCCCGGACCAAGGTGACCTGGACCTACGGCGGCAACGGGCACTCCCCGAGCCGGCTCGGGGAGCTGATCGCCGCGGCGCTGCCCGAGGACAGCGATCTGACGGGGACCTACCTCTGGACGGCGGGCGAGACCACCGCCCTGCGCGCCGTGCGCAAGCACCTCCGCAAGACCCTGGCGCTCCCCACCGACCGTTTCAAGGTCGTCGGCTACTGGGTCCCGAACGCGGACACCTGGACGGAGCGCTGGGAGGCCCTCCCGGCGACCGTCAAGGCCGAGCTGGAGGCCCTGTGGGAGGCGCCGACGGACGATCTGGAGGACGTCACCATCGAGTACGAGGACCGGCTGAGCGGTCTGGGACTCTGACCCTCCGGGCGGCGCGGCCGCCCCTCGCGCACCACTGGCCCCGGGGGCTCTCCGGCTCCCGGGAGGGGGGCCGTCCGGGCCGGATGGAACACCTCAAGCGGCGCTACCCTGAAGGAAGTTGACCGGCGTCGGGTGCGGACGGGGATGACATGACGACTGGTGAGAAGAGACCTGCCGAGGCGGCCGGGGGCAAGGGCGTCGGCCGGCCCACCGGCCCGACGGGGAATCACGGTTTCCGGATCGGCGAGGTGAGCGGCAGCGCGATCAGCCTCGGCAACCACAACACGGTCGTCATCGCCGGCGACAGCGGTCCGGTCAAACCGCCGGAGCAGGCGCGCGAGCCTCACGGGGAGAGCCTCGCCCAACAGCGGCAGCGATTCTTCTTCGACTTCCTGAAGCACTCGCTCCGGCAGGCCGAGTGGACGTTCAGGCTGAGCGTCTGGTTCATGTCGGGCGGGGCGGGCATCATCCTGGCGGCGGCCGTGCTGGGTCTGGTGCACGCGGGGAATCCGGATCTGAGCTATCTGCCGATCGTGACCTTCCTGACGGGCGCGCTGATCACCGGCGGCGGCGGCGCGCTGGCGCTCCACGCGCGCCGGGCGCGGGCCCATGTCACCGAGCAGGCCGACCGGATGGACATCAAGATCGATCAGGACCACAGGATGGAGAAGGCGACGGCCTTCATCGACCGGGTCGACGATCCGGCCGCCCGCGACCGGCTGAACTCGGCCGCCGCGCTCGAAGCACTGGGCATGCGGCCGAGCGCCGAGGCGGTGGCCGACCGGACGCTGCCCGGGCGGGAGGGCCGCGGGCCCGGCGAGATCGAGTCCGGCGGCCTCGGCCGCTGACCGCGCGGCGGCGGGGCTCGCGGGATCCCGGAAAGGGTCCCGCGGGCCCCGCCGGCGGTTCAGGACCCGGTCAGGAACTCCACCAGCAGCCGGTTGACCTCGGCCGGCCGCTCCAGATAGCCGAAGTGGCCGGTGTCCGCGACCACTTCCGAGCGGGCGCCCGGCACGGCCGCGGCGATCTCCTCGCCCAGCGCCGGCGGGGACAGCCGGTCGTCCGCGAAGGAGACCACCAGGGTCGGCGCGGTGATCCCGGCGAACGCGGAGACGCTCTCGGGGAACCCGGTGAGCGCCGCCGCGAACTGCGCCCGGACGCCCGCCGACGGAGTCGCCGGGGCCATGCCGAGGATGGCGAGCCAGTCCTCCGCCTCGATCTCGTCCCGCAGACTGGCCGGCGAGAGATTCGCCAGCGCGCCCAGCGCGGCCCGCACCTCCGTGGGGAGGACCACCCCGTGGTCGTGCAGGGCGATCTGGGCCTGGGAGAAGACCGTGAGCGCCGCGTCCGGCCGTCCCCGCGTCGCCAGCAGGGCCAGCCGGTTCACCAGATCGGGGCGGTGCAGCGCCAGCTGCTGGGCCACCCTGGCGCCGAGGGAGGTGCCCACCACATGGGCGGGCCCCTGGGCCGCCTTCTCGATCAGACCCGCCAGATCGTCGGTGAGATCGTCCAGGGTGAACCCCTCGGGGCAGGGCGAACTCCCGCCCACGCCCCGGGCGTCGAAGACGATCACCCGCAGCCCGGCCGCGACCAGCGCGGGCACCTGGTGGGCGCGCCACACCCGCCCCGGCGAGCCGGCCCCCATGGCCAGCACGACCGGGTCCCCGCTGCCGAACTCCTCGTACGCGAGGGTGATCCCGCCCAGCTCGATGGTCTCTGTCATGCGCCGTTCCTCTCGTTCCCCGCGACCGCGGCGGCCAGCGCTTCGAGCGCCCCCCGCCACAGCGCGGCCAGTTCCCTCACGTCCCCCTCGTCGCAGACGCCGGGGTCGTATCTCCACAGCGCCTCCACCACCGGGCCGTCCGGCCCCGGGTGGATCGCGCACACCAGCTCCAGCGCATACGGCTGGGCCGCGTCCGGCTCGCTGTCCTGCGGGAAGACCGCCCGCAGTCCGTCGTCGACCACCAGCGTCCACGGCCGGTCGCCGTCGGCGGCCACCACCTGGTCCAGCCGGCCCAGATAGCTGAAGAACACCTCGGCGCGCACCGCGACCGAGTCGCCGAGCAGCCCGTGGTCGAATCCGCCGTGCGGCGCCGCCGCCAGCTCCCCCGCCACCTTCTCCAGCAGTCCGAGCGCCGCCTCGCGGTCCTCCGCCGCGCCGCGGGCGGTCAGCCGCTCCGCCGTGCCGCCGTCCAGGACGACGGGGTGGAAGACGTTGAACCAGCCGACGGTACGCGAGGTGTCGACGGGGCCTTCGAGAAGGCCGGCGAGGAGATCGTCCCGGCGGCCGTGCCCCTCGCGGACCACGGTGAGTCCGCTGTCCACGGGGTGGCCGCGGCGCTCACGCCAGCCGGCCTCCGCGAGGGCCACCGCCGTGAGCAGGGCGTTCTCGGGAGTGGTGCGCGCGGAGCGCACCAGAGCGCCGGTCGTGGCCGCGTCCACCGTCACCCGGTGCGACACCAGCCGCCCCCGGGTGTGGACGGCGGGGTCGGCGGTCCGGCGCGCGATCCTCGGCGCGCGCCCGTGCTCCTCGGCCACCCCGGCCCAGTGGGCCAGCTGCTCGCGCGGCTCGGGTCCGCCGGCCCGCGCGGCCAGCGCCCGGGACCACTCGGCCATGGTGGTGCGCTCCGCGAGCAGCGGCTCCGGGGACTCGTGGGCCGCGGCGAGGTCCTCCAGCAGGATGTGCCAGGAGACGATGTCCACCACGGCGTGGTGCGCGGCGAGGAAGAGCCGGGCCGCCCCGGTCGCGGTCTCCCGCAGGAAGACTCCCACGATCATCGCGCCGGCGTCCGGGTCGAGCCGCTCCCACACCCGGTGGGCGCTCGCCAGGACCACCGGCGGGGTGAGCCTCGGGTGCTCCTCCGCCGTCAGGACGCGGGGCACGGCGTCCGGTTCGGCCGGGACCAGGGCGATCCGGCCGTCCGCCTCGCGCACGGTACGGGCGGACAGCTGCGGATGCGCCGCGCGTACGCGCTCCAGCGCGCGGGCGGCCTCCTCCGCGGTGATGTCCGGAGGGAGGGCGATCAGCTGGGACTGGGCGAATCTGCGGTAGGAGCCGAGCCGCCGCATCCAGTCCAGCGCCGGGGTGCGCACCGGTTCGGGGCGCGCCCCCTCGGGGGCCGCTCCCCCGGGCCCGTCCACGGCCGCCGGGGCGGTCGCCGCGCGGGCGACCTCGGCCGGGGTGCGGTGGACGGCGATCTGCCGGGGGGTGCAGCGCAGACCGGCCCGGCGCAGTTCGCCGACGAGCGAGATGGTGGCGATGCTGTCCATGCCCCGGTGGAACATGTCGTCGTCGACGCCCAGCCCCGGCTCGTCCAGCAGGGCGCGCGCCGCCGCGAGCACCGTGCGCTCGGCGTCGTTCGCGGGCGGACGGGAGACGTCCGGGGAGTCACCGCCGCCCGTGGGGCGCGGCAGGGCCCGCAGATCGGTCTTGCCGTTGACGGTCAGGGGAACGGCGTCCAGCTCCATCCACCGGGCGGGCACCATGTAGTGGGGAACGCGCCGGGCCAGGTCCTCGCGCAGATCCACCGGGTCGAGCCGGCCGCCCGCGGCGCGCACCTCCTCGGTCGCCACCACGTAGGCGACGAGGACCCGCCCCCGCGCCTCCGGCTGGGCCACCACCACGGCCCGGGCGACGTCGGGCCGGGTCTCCAGCGCGGCCACGATCTCGGCGAGTTCGATCCGGTAGCCGCGGACCTTCACCTGGTCGTCGGCGCGGCCGAGGAAGACGAGCCGGCCGGCCGCGTTGCGGCGGACGACGTCTCCGGTGCGGTAGAGCCGCTCGCCGGTGACCGGGTCCGGTACGAACCGTTCGGCGGTGAGTCCGGGCCGGGACTGGTAGCCGCGCGCCACCTGGAGCCCGCCGAGGTACAGCTCGCCGCGCACCCCGACGGGCACCGGCCGCAGGTCCGGGCCGAGCACCTGGGCGGTGGAGCCAGGCGCGGCGGCCCCGATCTGCGGTTCCTCGCCCGCCACGACGAGGGCGTTGACGGCCTCCACGGTGATCTCCGTCGGGCCGTAGAAGTTGTGCACCCGGGTGCCCCGGAGTCCGGCGAGGACGTCCCAGGCGCTGCGGGGGATGTCCTCGCCGCCGAGCGCCAGGATGGCGAGCGGGCAGCGGTCGCCCTCGATCAGTCCGGCCTCGGCGAGCCGGCCCAGCATCGAGGGCGAGGTGTCGAGCATGTCGACCCGGTGCTCGCGGATCTTGCGCACCAGCCGGTACGGATCGCGCTGGTCCTCCTCGTCGAAGAGGACCACGGTGTGTCCGCTGAGCAGGGCGAGCTGGGGCTGCCAGCTCGCGTCGAAGGCGAACGACCAGCCGTGGCCGACCCGCAGCACCCGCTCGGGGTCGTCGAGGACGGGCGCGTAGATCTCCGTGCGGTGCGCCTCCAGGAGGGCCAGCAGCCCGCCGTGGGTGGCGATGACGCCCTTCGGCTCCCCGGTGGAGCCGGAGGTGAACACGGTGTGCACCGCCCGGTCGGCGGCGGTGGCGCCGGTGAGCCGTCCGGCGCGCGGTCCGCCGGCGGCGGGGGGCCCGTCGCCGGTGGCGCAGCGCTCGCCCTGCCACCAGTCCTGTTCGCCGGGCTCGGCGACGAGCACCCGGGCGCCGGCCAGTTCCACGATGGTCGCGTTGCGTTCGCGGGGCGCGGAGAGGTCGAGCGGTACGAGGACGCCCCCGGCCTTGAGCACGGCGAGCAGGGCGACGAGGTAGGCGCGGGTCCGGGGCAGCGCCACGGCGACGCGGGTCTCGGGTCCGACGCCGAGGGCGCGCAGCCGGTGGGCGACGGAGTCGGCCCAGCGGTCGAGCGTCCCGTAGTCGATCTCGCCGGCGGCGTCGATGACGGCGGTGCGGTCCGGGTGTCGATCGGCGGCCCGTTCGAAGGCGCGGTGGACGCCGTGGTCGGCCGGGGTCCCGGATCGGCCGTCGCCGGCGCCCTCGGCGAGGGCTCGCAGCTCGGCGGCCTCCCCGGGGAGCAGGGCGTCCAGTTCGCGGTGGGTGCGTTGGTGGTCGCGGGCGATCTCCCGCATGAGGTGGAGGAAGCGTTCGGCGAGCCGTCCGGCGTCCAGTCCGCCGAGGAGGGCGTCGACGTGGTCGACGTTGACGTACAGCCGGTCGTCGAGGAGGAAGGGGACCACGGTGAGCGGGTAGTGGGTGTAGCTGTCCATGAGGACGGGGGACATCTTCACGCCGTCGCCGAGGTCCAGGGTGTCCCGGGCCGTTCCCTTCGGCGTGTTGTGGAAGATCATCATGGTGTCGAAGAGGTCGCCCGCGCCGGCCTCGCGCTGGATCTCGCTGAGTCCCACATAGCCGTGGGCGCGCTGTTCGGCGGCGTCGCGCTGGACGCGGCGGCACAGTTCGCCGAGCGGCTCGTCGGGCCGGAGCGTGACGCGGGCGGGGACGGTGTTGATGAAGAGTCCGATGGACGACTCGATGCCCGGGACCTCCTCGGGGCGGCCGGAGACGGTCACGCCGAAGGTCGTGTCCTCCCGGCCGGTGAGCCGGTGCAGGAGCACGGCCCAGGCCACCTGGGCGACGGTGTTGACGGTGAGGTTGAGCGATCGCACCCGGGCGAGGAGCGTGTCGAGCGCGGGGCCCTCCAGGGAGCGCATGGTGAGCCGGGGCAGCGGGACGGCGCCCGGGGGCGCGGCGCCGGCGACCACGGTGGGCTCGTCCACCCCGGCGAGCATCTCGCGCCACCGGCGCAGCGAGCCCTGCCGGTCCTGCCGCTGGAGCCAGCCGATGTACGCGGGGTAGGCGGGGGACGCCTCGACGGGTTCGGCGCCGTCCTCCTCGTAGCGGTCGGCCAGCTCGCGCCAGAAAAGGGGCACCGACCATCCGTCGAGGACGATGTGGTGGAAGACGACCAGCAGGCGGTGGTGGTCGGGTCCGAGCGCGGCGAGGGTGGCGCGCAGCGGGGGCCCCTCGGCCAGGTCGAAGGGCTCGTACTGCGCGGTGCGCACATAGGACTGGAATTCGGGGGCGGTCGTCTCCACCTCCCGCCAGGGGAAGTCCGGTCGGGCGGGGACCAGTTGCACGGGGTGGGGCAGTCCCTCGTCCCAGAAGCGGGCGAGGAGATGCGGGTGCCGGGCCAGCACGGCGGTGAGGGCGCGCCGGAGCCGGGGGACGTCCAGCGGTCCGTGGAAGTCGGTCAGTACGGCGATGGCGTAGATGTCCGCCGCGCCGTCGGCGTCCGGCCCGGCGGTGTCGCCGGGAGGGCGGGCCGGTGCGCTGTGGAGCATTCTGTTGAGTGAGTACAGCCCCCGTTGCAGGGGGCCGAGTGCCAGGACGTGGGCGATGTCCTGCTTGCCGCTGGGGGCCACCGGGTGTTCCTCACCTCTCGCTGACGTGCGGTCGTTCATGGGCGGGTGCGCGTTCCTGGGCGGGGCCGGCCGCGGGGGCCCGCGGCCGGCCGGTTCGGTCAGTGGGCCGCGGCGTCCGCGGCCATCGCCTCGCGCAGGTTCAGCGGGCGCATGTCGGTCCAGTTGTCCTCGATGTACTGGAGGACCTCGGCGCGGGACGCCTCGCCGAAGACGCTCCGCCAGCCGGGCGGGATCTCACGGAAGGCGGGCCACAGGGCGTACTGCTCCTCGTCGTTGACGACCGCGTGGAATCGGCCGGTCTCGTCGTCGAAGGGGTTCGTGGACATGGGGGTTCTCCCTTGGGGGTGAGTGGTCCGGCGGCGGGCCGGGGCGGTTCGGTCAGCGGGGGGTGAGCTTCCAGGAGTCCGCCTGCCGGCGGAGTTCCACGAAGCGGCGGTAGGTGCCGTCGTGCTCCATCAGTTCGGTGTGGGTGCCCGATTCGGTCACCCGGCCCTCGTCGAGGACGATGATGCGGTCGGCGCCGCGGACGGTCTGGAGCCGGTGCGCGACCACGAGGACGGTCCGGTCCTCGGCGAGTCGCGCGATGGCCTGCTGCACGAGTCGTTCGTTCTCCGCGTCGAGGGAGGAGGTCACTTCGTCGAGGAGGACGATGGGGGCGTCCTTCAGCAGGGCGCGGGCGATCGAGACGCGCTGCCTCTCGCCTCCCGACAGGGTGGAGCCGCCCTCGCCGACGCGGGTGTCCCAGCCGTCGGGCAGCCGGTCGACGATCTCGTCCACGCGGGCCAGCCGGGCGACCCGCTCCAGCTCGTCCCGGGTGGCTCCGGGCCTGGCCAGCAGGATGTTGTTCTCGATGGTGTCCTCGAAGAGGTACGGGTCCTGGGAGACCAGGGAGAGCTGGCGCATCAGCGCCTCGGTGCCCAGTTCCCGGATGTCGCGGCCGCCGACGAGCACCGTGCCCGCGCCGGGCCCGGGGTCGTAGAAGCGGGCGATGAGGGAGAGGACGGTGGACTTGCCCGCGCCGGAGGGGCCGACCAGGGCGGTGAGCGTGCCCGGGGCGGCGCTGAAGGACAGCGAGCGGAGCACGGGCCGGCCGGGCTCGTAGCCGAAGTCCACGTCGCGGAATTCGACGGTGGGCGCGCCCGCGGGGGCGGCCTCCTCGGGCTCGGGCAGCGGCCGGACGGAGAGCACCTCCTGGAACCGGCGCATTCCGACGGCCGCGATCCGCAGTCCGCCGGCGACCTCGGCCACGGCGGTGAGCGGCTCGACGAACCGTACCGCGAGCACCATCACGGCCAGCAGGACGGCGATGTCCGCGTCGCCCGCGAGGGACAGGTGCACGACGAGGGCGAGCACGGCGGTCAGCACGGTCTGGAGGGCGAGGAAGAGCGGCGCGCTCGCGGCGGAGCTGCCGATCACCATCCGGCGGGCCTGGGCGTCCTGTTCGGCGAAGGCCGCGCCGAGCGGGCCGCCCTCGTCCGCGCCGCGGCCGTAGGCGCGCAGCACCGGCTGCTGGGTGGCGTACTCCAGGACCTGGGCGGAGGCGCGGTTGGTGCCGGCCTCCCAGTCGTTCTCGACCCGTTCGATCACCCGCAGATAGAGGCGGTAGGCGAGGAGCGGCAGGGGTGCGCCGATCAGCAGCGCGAGGCCGATCTCCCAGCGGACGACGAGGGTGACGGCGATGATCGTGGCGGGGGTGACGAAGGCGGTGATGACCGGGGAGACGAGATGGGCGGGGGCGGTGGCGACGTCGATGGCGGTCTTGGTGACGAGCCGGTTGACCTTCGCGGAGCGGCCGGCGTCGAACCAGCCCAGCGGGATGGTGGTGAGCGTCTCGCCCAGCCGGGTGTGGAGCAGCCGCAGCAGCCGGCTGGACAGTTCGCCGGAGCGCAGATGGTTGCGGAGGATCAGCAGATGGTGGGCGAGGACGAGGCCGGCGAGGACTCCGGCCCAGGTCCAGGTGGACTGCCAGTCCTCGGTGAAGACGGCGCCGAGCAGGGGGATGAGGGTGCAGCCGGCGAGGGCCTGGAGGACGGCGGCGGCGGTGATCCGCAGCAGCAGGGCGCGCAGTTGGCGCCGTCCGGTGTCGTCGAGCAGGGCGTGCAGATCGCGGATCATGGTGCTGCGGGTCCTTCCCGGCGGTCGCTGCGGTCGTCGTCGGCCCGGTCCCCGGCGGGGTCGGCCGGCGGCGGGGGTTCCCCGGCCGGTTCGCCGGCCGGGCGCCCGGGCGGCTCGCTCGGGGCCGGGTCCTGGTCGCCGGGTCGCCCGGCGGGGTCCTCCCCGGTGTGGGCCGCCCACAGCGCCGGGTAGAGCCCGCCGCCTTCGAGCAGTTCCTCGTGGGTGCCGACGGCCGCGATCTCGCCGCCGTCGAGGACGACGATGGTGTCCGCGTGGCGGACGGTGTGCAGCCGGTGGGCCACCACCAGCACCGTCTTGTCGGCGGCGAGGGCGCTCAGCGCCTGCTGGATGCTGGCCTCGCTGTCGGGGTCGACGGCGGAGGTGGCCTCGTCGAGGATGAGGACGGGCCGGTCGGCCAGGATCGCGCGGGCGATGGCGATGCGCTGGCACTCGCCGCCGGACAGGGTGGCGTCCTCGCCGATGACCGAGTCCAGGCCCTTGGGGAGCCGTTCGATCACCTCGTCGACGTGGGCGGCGCGGGCCGCGCCCATCACGTCCTCGTCGCTCGCGTCGGGCCGGGCGAGCCGGATGTTGTCGCGCAGGGACATCCGCAGCGGGGTGGTGTCCTGGAAGACGAAGCCGATGTGTCCGTACAGGTCCGCGAAGGGCAGCCGGCGCAGATCGGCGCCGTCGACGGTGATCCGGCCGGACGCCGGGTCGTGGAAGCGGGCCAGGAGTTTGGCGAGCGTCGACTTGCCGGAGCCGGAGGGGCCGACCAGGGCGGTCATGGTGCCGGGGGCGAGGGTGAGATCGATTCCGCGCAGCGCGGAGGTGTCGCCGTAGGCGAAGTCCACCGACTCGAAGCGGATGGTGGAGCCGGTGGCGGAGGGCTGCGGTCCGTGCGGGACGGAGGGGAGTTCCGGTTCGGCGAGGATCTGGCGTACGCGGTCGGCCGCGCCGCGGGCGGCGAGCAGCGCGTGGTAGTTGAAGCCCACGGCCAGGACGGGTGCGGGGATGGCGAGTCCGAGGACGATGAACGGCAGCAGCTCCAGCGGTCCGTCGAGCCATCCGGCGTTGAGCAGGGCCGCGCCCGCGGCGGTGGTGGTGAGCAGCAGCGTCATCGGGGAGAGCGCCAGCTCCATGAAGGTCGCGCCCGCCGAGCTGGACCGCATCCACGCGTAGTGCCTGCCGTCGAAGTCGTCGGCGGCCTCCCGGTAGGCCCGGTGGGCGCGTCCGATGGTGCCGAAGGACTTCACTTCGGTGATGCCGTCGACGAAGCCGACGGTCACCGAGCCGAGGCGGCCGAGGGAGGCCGCGTACTCGACCATCTTCTCGGTGGTGCCCCGGGTGGCGATCTTCAGTCCGAGCATGCCCGCGAGGACGGGCAGCAGGGTGACGGCCGTCATGAGCGGGTCGGTGAGCAGCAGATAGCCGAGGATGGTGACGGGGACCACGACGGCGGTGGTGAGTTCGGTGACCGAGTGCGCGACCAGGTGGTGGAGCGCCCCCACGTCGTCCTGTACGGCCTTCTTCACCAGGCCGGAGTTGCGTTCGGTGAACCAGCCGAGCGGCACCCGGCCGAGCCGGCGCACCACCGAGCGGCGGACCGAGGAGCCCAGGCGGACGTCGGCCAGGTGGGAGACGGTGGCGGCGGCGAGGGTGAGGACCAGCCGCAGGGCGAGCGCGCCCGCGGCGATCCCGGCCGCGGTCCAGGCGGCGTCCTCGTCGACGGCGCCGCCGTCCACGCCGGGCAGCAGCACCCGGGCCAGCTCGACCAGGCAGATGAGCGGTACGACGCCGGCGAAGGCGGCGACGGCCGCGAGGGCGGCGCTGACGACGAGCGGAGCGCGGACCGGGCGCAGCAGCGCGCCGAGGGTGGCGGGGGCGTCGGCGGGCGGCGCGGGGGCGGCCGGGGCCGTGTTCGCGGGCGGGTCCTCCTCGGGCCGGGCGGCCGGTGCGGCGGTGTCGACGCCGGTGGTGGTCTGGCTCACTGGGGCGCTCCTTGCTGGTCGCCGGCGCCGCTGGGCACGGGGGCGGTGGTCGGCTGCCGGAACGCGAGGGTGATCAGCCCGAGCGCGAGCAGGGAGGTGACGGCGGTGGCGACGGGCAGCCAGCCCGCGCCCGCCTGGGAGACGATGACTCCGCCCAGCGCTCCGCCGAGGGCGATGCCGAGGTAGCCGAAGCTGGTGTTGAGGGCGAGCGCCTGGGCGGTGAGTTCGCCGGCGACCTGGTGGAGCCGGGTCTGGACGGCGGGCGAGCTGAGGTAGGCGAGGGCGCCCCAGAGGGCCACCAGCGGCAGGAAGAGCGCGGTGGGGACGGGCCGCAGCCACCAGAGCGCGGCCAGGGCGATCATCACGGCGGTGAAGGCTCCGAGGCCGAGCCGGATGGTGCGGTCGGCGCCGAGCCGGTCGGTGGCGAAGCCGCCGGCGAAGACTCCGACGGTGCCGGCGACGCCGAGGACCGCGAAGACCGGGCCGCGCACGCTGTCACCGGCGCTGAGCAGGCTCTGGAGATAGGGGACCAGATAGGTCAGCAGCATGATCGAGCCCATGATCGCCACCGCGCCGCCGGTGAGGGCGAGGGAGATCGGGCGGGCGGAGAGCGCGCGGATCTGCTGCCGCAGGGGCAGTGGGACGGTCGGCTCGGTGGCGGGCAGGAAGAGGGCGACGAGCACCAGGCTCAGTGCGCCGAGGGCGGCCATGGAGCCGAAGGTGGATTGCCAGCCCAGCCCGGTGCCGATCCAGCTGCCGAGGGGCACTCCGAAGGCGATGGAGCCGGTGACGCCGATCGCCAGGACGGAGAGGTACCGTCCCCGGCGCTCCGGCGGGGCCAGTTCGGCGGTGCTGGCGAAGATCAGCGGGGTGGCCGCGGCGGCGGCCAGGGCGGCGGCGACGCGCAGCCCGACCATGACCGCGTACGAGTCGGTCGCGGTGGCGGCCAGATTGGCGGCGGTGAAGACGGCCAGCGCGCTCAGCACCACCGCGCGCCGGGCGACATGGGACAGCAGCAGTCCGGCCAGGGGTGTGACGAGCGCGATCGTCAGCGAGAACACCGTGACGAGCTGACCGGCGAGGGCCTCGGAGACCGAGAGCCCTTCGGCCAGCTCGGGGAGTATCCCGGCGATCACATGATCGTCCGTGTAGAACGTGAATATCGACAGGAACAGCGCGATGAGCCACAACGGCGCCGCGGTTCCTTTCCCCTCTGCCACCAATTCTCCCTGGCCGGTACGGATTCTGATCAATGGATCTCGACGGACCGCGGCGCCCCGGAGCGTTCCGGGGCACCGCGGGACGGACTACTTCGTCGTCTCGGAGAGGTACGTCTTCCAGACCTTCTGGACGGTCGTCTTCGAGGCCAGCTCGCCCTGTCCGGAGGCGAGCGTGTTCAGGTCGTGCGCGGACGCGTAGAAGGCGAATCCGGACATGCCGTACCAGATGTCGGCGTCCGGGATGACGACCTTGCCCTTCAGCTCCTTGAAGGTCGGCTTCTTCTGGAGCGCGGCCGGGTCGTAGTAGGCCCCCTTGGGGATCACGATCAGCTCGGCGTCCTGCTCGGACAGGTACTCCGAGGAGAGCGGCACCGAGTAGCCCTTGACCTTGCGCTGCTGGAACGCGGGCCGGGTGAATCCGGCCTCGGAGACCAGGGTGGAGATCGGCACGTGCGGGGGCATGGTGAAGTCGTTCTGCCCGAAGGAGTTGCCGAGCAGGGAGAGCGTCTGGTCGCCCTTCTCGGCCTTGTTGGCCTCCGCCGGCTTCTTCAGGAGCGCCTCGGTCGCGGCTATCTGCCGCTTGCCGATCTCCTCCTTGCCGAAGTAGCCGGCGGTGTCGGCGACGATCTCGCGCCAGGTGCCCTCGATGGGCAGGACGACGGTCGGGGCCAGCTTGGTCAGCTTCTTGTGGCCGACGCCCGCCGGTCCGGCCGCGCCGGTGCCGACCATCAGGTCGGGTCCGTCGACGGTGAGCTTCTCCATGGAGGGCAGGGTGCCGACGGTCACGTCGCGCACCTCGACGCCCTCGGCCTCCAGGATCTCCTGGGCGCGCGGCTGGGCGCTCGCCTTGTAGACGACCTTGGGCTTGATGCCGAGCGATACGAGGGTGAGTCCGGCGACCTCGTCCAGCGCGACCACGGACTTGGGCGCGGTCGGCACGTTCAGGGTGCCGAGCGCGTGGGTGATGCTGCGGGTCGTCTTCTCGGCGGGGGCCTTCTCCCCGCCCTTGCCGCCGTCCGCACCGTCCTTCTCCGACGACGTACCGCAGCCACCGAGGAGCAGCGGGGCCACCAGGGCCGCTGCGACAAGGACACGACGCTTGCTCATGGTTCTTCTTCTTTCGCTGATTCTTCTCTTGTCCTACGCTCGCGCGCCGGCGTTACCGAGCATCCGGTTCACCTGCTGGGCGAGCGCCCTCGGCAACCGGGAGACCGCGGCGATGAACGCCTTGTTGCGGATCCCGGGCATCGAGAACGTCTTTCCTCTGCGGAGGTCCACGAGGCACTGGTCGACGACGGCGTGCGGATCCATCCACCAGCCGTCGCCGACCGTGCGCACGTCGATGCCCGCCCGTGCGTGGAACTCGGTGCGCACGAATCCGGGGGCGAGGACCATCACCCGGGTGTTCGTGCCGCGCAGGGCGTGGCTCAGCCCCTGCGAGAAATACAGGATCCACGCCTTGGAGGCGGCGTAGGTCGATCCCCGGCCCGGCACCAGGCCGGTGATGGAGGAGAGGTTGACGACCGTTCCGCCGTCGTGCTCCAGCATGTGGGCGACGGCGGCGTGGGTGAATTCCTGGGTGCTGGTGACGTTCACCGCGAGCTGGGCGTCCAGTTCGGCGCGGTCCACGGACCAGAAGGCTCCGGAGACGCCGAACCCGGCCGCGTTCACCAGGAAGTCGACGCCCTCGCCGATGCGCTCCAGGACGGCGCGGCGGTCGGCGGCGGACGCCAGGTCGGCGGTCAGCACCTCGCAGCGGGTCCCGTACCGTTCGGCCGCCTTCTCGGCGACGGCCGCGAGCCGGTGCTCGTCCCGGGCGACGAGCACCAGGGAGTAGCCGCGCCGGGCGAGCCGGTCGGCGAAGGCCGCGCCGAGTCCCGAACTGGCCCCGGTGATCAGGGCGCACCGGCCGCGGACCGGTCCGGGGACCCGCACATACGGCAGCGGCCGCTCGGCCGGTTCACTCGTCGTCATCGCCCTCGCCCTCCAGATAGGCGTCCAGTTCGTCGTCGCTCAGCGCGGCGACCTCGCGGTACAGGCCGGCGATCTCCTCCAGCCGGCCGGGGTCGGCCTCGGTGCGGCGCAGCAGGGCCGCGAACTCCCCGGCGCTGCGGGTGGAGAAGATGCCGCCGGGCCGGATGCGGGCCCCGGGCAGGATCGCCCTGAGGTCGAGCACCACCCGTGAGACGACGAGGGAGTCGCCGCCCAGCAGGAAGAAGTTGTCGTCCGGCAGGACGCGGTCCACCTCCAGACGGCGGCTCCACACATCGCGGACCAGCCACTCCAGCGCGCCGTCGGACACGGACCCGCCGTCGTCGGCCGCCGCGCCGTCGCCGTCGCCCGCGTGCTCGTTCTCGTACGCGCGCAGCAGCGCGGCCCGGTCCACCTTGCCGTTGCGGCTGGTGGGCAGGGTGGGGACGGCGATCAGGCGCTGGGGGCGCAGCGCGGGCGCGAGCCCGCTCATGGCCCATCCCTGTACGGCGCGGACGTCGACGCCGTCGGCGAGTACGACGAAGGCGACGAGCGCGCGGACCGAGCCGCGTACGGGTCCCGGCAGCGGGACCACGGCGGAACGGCGCACTCCGGGGAGGCCGTTGAGGAAGGCGGTCACCTCGCCGGGCTCCACGCGGTGGCCGCGGATCTGGACCTGGTCGTCGGCGCGGCCGATGAACTCGACGAGTCCGTCGCGGAAGCGTCCGAGGTCGCCGGTGCGGAAGAACACCTCGCCGGTGTCGGGGTCCGCGGCGTGGCGGTCGCGGGAGAGCCCGTCCGCGGTGAGATAGCCGGGCGTCACCCCCACGCCCGCGACGACCAGTTCGCCGCTCGCCCACGCGGGCCGGTCCCGGAAGTCGCCGTCCACCACCCGGTAGTACGTCTCGGGGATGGGCCGGCCGTAGGGGACGGTCGACCAGTCGGCGCCGACGGCGTCGGGGCCGTCCACCTCGTGGGCGATGTTCCAGCCGGTGGTCTCGGTGGGGCCGCCGATGCTCACCGGGCGCACCGAGGGGGCGGCCGCGCGCAGCCGGTCCAGCAGCGGCAGCGGCACCCAGTCGCCGCCGGTCAGCACCCGGCGCAGCGAGGGCAGTCCGGGTCCGGCCGGGCCGCCCGCGCCGTCGAGCAGCATCTCCACGACGGCGGGCGCGGCGCAGACGGAGGTGATCGCGTACCGGTTGACGGCGCGCGCCCACTCCTGGGCGTCGGCGTCCCGGCCGCGTCCGGCGAGGACGACCGTGCCGCCCGCGCCGAGCATCACGAACAGGTCGAACAGCGACAGGTCGTGGTGGAGGGAGGCCACCGCCAGGGAGGCGTCCGTCTCGTCGAGTCCGAGGCGGTCGATGGTGTGCTCGACGCAGTTGGCGAGTCCGTCGAAGGTGATCGGCACGCCCTTGGGCTCGCCGGTGGAGCCGGAGGTGAACAGGACGTACGCCCAGGCGGATCCGGGGCGGCCGGACGGTTCGCCGGGCCAGGGGTCGCGCCAGGAGGCTCCGTCCGCGCCGGGCGGCGCGGGCAGGGCGGCGTCGGCGTCGACGGCGGTCACCGAGGACGGGACGAGCGCGCGGGTCGCCGTGCCGGTCACCGCCACCCGGACGCCGGCCTGCCGCAGCACGGCGGCGATCCGCTCGGGCGGCAGTTCGGCGTCCAGGGGCAGATAGGCCCGGCCGGTCTCCATGACGCCGAGGCAGGCCGCGTACTGCCGCCAGCCGCGCTCCAGCAGGACCGCCACGGGCGCGCCGGGCGGTCCTCCGGCGGCCGTGAGGGCGTCGGCGACGGTCAGCGCGAGGGTGCGGGCCGCGGCCGCCAGCTCGCCGCGGGTCACGGTGGTGTCCCCGTCCACCAGGGCGGGGGCGCCGGCGTCGCGGAGGGCCCGCTCGCGGACGACGGTGTGCGGCGGGACGTCGCGGGCGGTGCGCGCGGGGCCTTCGCCGCGCTCCCGGGCCGCCGTCTCGGCGACGGCCGCCACCGGGGGCTCGGACCAGGAGGAGGCGGTGTCGCCGAGGGCCTCCAGCTGGGCGATCAGCAGGCGGAACACCCCGTCGACGACGGCCGGCGGGAAGAGTTCCTCGACCACGTCCCAGTTGAGCACCAGGGCTCCGGCGCGTTCGCGCAGCAGCAGGTCCATCCAGACCTGCGGGGTCTGGCTGAGCGCGTAGGTCTCGCGCAGCCGTCCGCCGAAGATCTCGTCCACGCCGTCGCCGACGCCGAGTTCGCTGGTCATCACCACGGGCGCGAGCGCCTCGGTGACGCCGCCGTTGCGGCGGATGAGTTCCCGGGTGACGTCCATGCCGGTGAAGTGGCGGTGGTCCAGATCGCTGAGCAGCCGGCGCTGTACGCGGGCGGCGAGCCGGTCGAAGGCGCCGGCGCCCGCGGTGTCGACCTCCAGCAGGGTGAAGGAGGCGCATTCGCCGACGATGCCGTCGACGTCGGGGTGGACGGGGTGGCGGCTCATGCTCGGCACGTTGAGCAGGAATCTGGGCTCGTCCGCCCACTGGGCGAGGGCCCAGGCGTAGGCGCTGAGGACGACCGCGGTGGGGGTGAGGCCGCGGTGGGCCGCCTCCGCGCGGACGCGTGCCCAGCGGTCGGCCGCGAGGGTGTGGCGGCGGTTGACGAAGACCGGGGCGGCGGCCCCCGCCGGGTCCCGGAGCAGCGGCATCCGGGGGCCGGAGGGCAGGGTGTCGATCCGCTCGCGCCAGTAGCCGGCCGCCCGCTCGAACTCGGGCTGCTCGCGCAGCCGGGCCACCGCCGCGACGTACTCCCGGAAGGTGGGCGCGCCGGGGGCGGGGGCCAGGTCGCCCCGGAGGGCGGCGGACCAGTCGTCGAAGATCACCTGGATGCCGCGGGCGTCCGCGAGGAGGGCGTCGATGCTGACGCACATCCGCAGTCCGCGCCCGGGCAGCCGGACGAACACCACGTTGAACAGGGGGAAGACGCCCGGGGGGCGGCTCTCGTGGGACAGCCGGTCGCGGACGGCGGCGGCCGCCGCCGGGTCGTCCACGGCGTCGACGATCTCGCAGACGTAGGGCGGGACGTCCTCGGGCCGCAGCACGCGCTGGGTCATGTTCTGCTCGTCGAAGACCGTCCGCAGCATGTCGTGGCGGTCGATCAGCAGCCGCAGCGCGTCCTGGACGTCCTCGATCCGGACGCCGGGGCCCTCGCGGCCGGCGTCCGGGGCCGCCTCCTCGCCCTCGTACTCGAGGTAGAGGTGGCAGGCCACTCCGCCGCCCTCGATGTCGCCGCCGCGTCCGATCAGATACGCCTGCTGCTGGTCGAGGAGGTCGAAGGGCTCGTAGCGCTCGGCGGGCCGGGGCCGCAGGGCGGGCTCGGCGTCGGCCGGGGCGGGGGCCGAGGCCCGGGAGGCGACCAGCGCGGCGAGGGCGTCGAAGCGCGCGTGCTCGGCGACGTCGGGCACATTGAGCCGGATGCCCAGCCGCCGCCGTACGGCGGAGGCGACCTGGATCGCGGTGAGGGAGCTGCCGCCGACCTGGAAGAAGTCGTCCTCGTCGGCGACCTCGGCGACACCGAGGATCTCGGTCCAGACGGCGGCCAGTTCGGCCTGGGGGCCGGTCCTGCGGGCGCCCGCGGGCTCGGCGGGCAGCGCGGTGTGGTCGGGCAGGGCGGCCTTGTCCACCTTGCCGCTGGGCGTCAGCGGCAGGGCGTCCAGGAGGACGACCGCGGACGGCACCATGTAGTCGGGCAGCGACGCGCCGAGCCGCTCCCGCAGCCGGGCGGCGAGACCGTCCCCGGCGGCGCGCGGCACCACGTACGCGACGAGGACGTTGGCGCCGGACGCGCCCTGCCGGGCGACCGTGGCCGCGTTGGCGACCTCCGCCTGGTCCAGCAGCCGCGCGGTGACCTCGTCGGGCTCGACCCGGTGGCCGCGGATCTTCGTCTGGGCGTCGGCGCGCGTCACATAGGCGAGCCCGCCGTCCGGCAGCAGCCGCACCAGGTCGCCCGTCCGGTACATCCGGGCGCCGGGCGCGCCGAACGGGTCGGCGACATAGCGTTCCGCCGTCAGCCCCGGGCGGCGCAGATAGCCCCGGGAGAGCTGGGGGGCCGCCGCGTACAGCTCGCCGACCTCGCCCGGACCGACCGGGCGCAGCCGGGTGTCGAGGACATGGGCCCGGCAGGTGTCGAGCAGCGGACCGAGCGCGACCGGCCCCTTGGCGTGTCCGCGGCCCCGCTGGGGCAGCGGGTAGGCGGTGATGACATGGGTCTCGGTGGGGCCGTAGTGGTTGTGCAGGGTGGTGCGCGGATGGGCGTCGAGGAAGCGGCCGATGCCGTCGTTCATCACCAGCGGCTCGCCCGACTGGTAGATGTGGCGCAGCGAGGGCAGCGCGACGCCGGTCTCGCCGGCCGCCCGGCACATCTCCTGGAGCATCACCTGCGGGCAGAAGAACTCGGTGACCCGCTGCCGGGCCATCAGCGCGACGAGCGCCTCGGGGTCGGTGCGCTCCTCGTCGCGCGGGAGGACCAGGCACTTGCCGGCCGCGAGCGCGGTGAGGATCTCCTGGCTGGCGACGTCGAAGTTGAGGCTGGCGAACTGGAGCACCCTCGGCCCGGTCTCCGCAGTGGCGGTGCGGGTGTGCCAGTCCACGAGATTGCCGATGGCCCCGACCGTGTGCACCACGGCCTTGGGCGTGCCCGTGGAGCCGGAGGTGTAGAGGACGTACAGCGCGTCGTCGTCGCCCGTGTCGGCCCAGTCGGGGTCGCCCGGCAGTCCGTCCGTGCCCGCGAGGTCGATGGCGCTGGTGGTCCCGGTCTCCGCGTACGGCGCGAGGGTCGTGCCGTCGCCGATCACGGTGTCCACGCCCGAGTCGGCGGCCATGAAGGCCAGCCGGGGGCGCGGATAGGCGACGTCGAGCGGCAGATAGGCCCCGCCGACGCGGACCACGGCGATGATCGCGGCGATGGCGTCGACGGATCGCGGCAGGGCGATGCCGACGGTGCTGCCCCGGCCGCAGCCGTGCTTGCGCAGCAGCGCGGCGATCTCGGAGGAGCGCTCGTCGAGCGCCCGGTAGGAGACGGCGTCCTCGCCCGCGAGCACCGCCGGGGCGTCGGGGGTGCGGGCGAACTGCCGGGCGATACGGGCGGGCAGCGCCGTGCTGTCCGGCGCGGGCGGCCGCTCGCCGCGGCTCAGCAGGCCGACGAGGCGGTCGACGTCCTCGGGCGCGACGGACCGGATGTCGTGATCGACGACGACCGTCCCGTCGGGGCGCAGCTCGACCGCCAGCGGATAGGCGTGCCGCGGGTCCTCGCTGTGCTCGGCGATCTCGATCACGGCGTCCCGGCCGGCGGCGTCGGCGGGGATCGTCCACAGCCAGGGCCGGTCGATCAGCAGGGAGCCGCCGAGCGGGTCCGGCGCGGACGGCGCGGGAGCGTCCGCCCCCAGGACCGCCCGCACCTCGCCGGGGCTGACCGCGGGCATCAGCGACCGCAGCAGACCGGCCGGGTCCGTGCCGGACGGGGTCGCCCGGACGAGCCGCCGCCTCGGGTAGCGGGCGGCCTCAGGCCCGGAAGGCGCGGGCGGGGCGGTCGGGAACGGCGTGTCGCCGGGTCCGTCCGGCAGCGCGAGACGGGCGCACAGCTCGTGCGCGACCTCGTACGGGAGCCGGGCGCGGCCCGGTGTGCGCGGGGCGACGACCGAGACGAGGTCGAGCGCGCCCCGGCCGTCGGCGGGCGCGGGCAGCCGGACCACGCGCAGGGTCCAGCCCCCGTCGCGGCCGAGGGCGTCGTGCCACTGCGCCGCCTGCACCTCGCGGAACGCGGCGAGCGCCGCCGCCTCCCCCCGGTCGGTGAGATCCACCGGCACGGCGGCGCCGGGCGACCCGCCCGGACCCGCCGCTTCCGCCCAACGGCGCGCGGGCACGGCGCCCCGCACCCGCAGCACGATATGGGCCACTGGTGTCCCCATGCTCAGACCGCCTCCGTACGATGACGTGACACGAACGTGCTCCTCAGAAGATCGAAAGGTCGAGCGGGGCGCCGGTGAACCGCCCGCCCAGCGCCTCGGCGCTGGACACCCCCCGCGGTGGATGGAAGGCCAGCGCCCGGGAGGCGGAGACCAGATACGCCACCTCCGGTCCGGTGACGAAGGCGAGTCCGCCGAGCAGCCGGGCGAGGCGGGCGCACAGATCGGGCAGCCGCTCCTCCACGAACAGCCGGGCCAGCAGCGCCTCGGTCATCGCCGTCTCGGCGGCGCCGCCCGCGTCGAAGGTGGCCGCGGCCCGCTCACAGGCGCTGCGGCACACGAACAGTTCGGCGGCCAGCTCGCCCAGCGCGCGGCGGTCCACCCGGGACGCGCCCGCCGCCCGGTCGAACAGCGACTGGGCGGTGCCCAGATAGGTGCCGCAGGCCAGCACCTCGAACCAGGTCCAGGCGCGCACCTGCAGCTCGTCCATGCCCCGTTCGGGGCGGCCGCCGGGCACCACCATCGCCGCGGGGACGTGCACCCGGTCGAGGACGACCTCCTCGCTCTCCGCCGCGACGAGGACCGGGCTGCGCCAGAACGGCCGTACCCCGACGCCCTCGATGGCGGCCGGGATGACGGCGAGGGCGACCGTGCCGTCCCGCTCGTCGTCGGAGCGCACCAGCACGCTGCTGGTGAGGATGTCCATGGAACGGGCCAGACTGCACGGCTTCTTGGAGCCTTCGAGGACATAGCCGCCGTCCTCCTGGAGGGTGGCGGTGGTCCGGGGCACCAGCGCGTCCGAGCCCCGGCGGGCCTCGGAGGAGGCCGAGGCGAGGAGGTGGTCGCGCTGCGCCACCGACGCCAGCAGCGCCCACTGGGGGGCGTCGTCGCCGACGTGGACGCGCAGATACTCCACGAACGACACCACCGCGAGGTGGTGCATCATCGTGCCCACGCCCAGCGAGGGGGAGAGCGTCGCGAGCGCCGACTGGACCCGCAGGGCGTCACGGCAGTCCAGCCCGTGGCCGCCGTGGCGGCGGGGGATCAGCAGCCCCGGGCCCTTCGCCTTGCGGAACAGGTCCAGCACCGGACTGCCCTCGCCCTCCAGCTCCATCAGCCCGATCTCCCCGAGCTGTGTCACCAGACCCGGCAGCAGAGCGTCCGTGAAGGCCGCGTCGGCCTCCGTGAAGGCGCTTGTGCGCCGTCCCTGTTCACTCATCGCCGTACTCCTCGCTGTGCGCGGTGACCGTCGCCGGGGCCGGGGTGACCGGATGGTCCGCCGGGCGGTCGTGGTGGGGTGGTTTCCCGGCGGCCCCGGCGGCCTTCGCCCCCGGGCCGCCGGATGTCGTGGTGAGCGCCTGCCGCACCCACTGGGTGAGGGCCAGCGGGGTGTTGTGCGTCCCGAAGACCTGGACGGGGACGGTGACGCCGAGGGCGTCCCGCAGCCGCCGCCGCAGATCGACCGTGGTGAGCGAGTCGAGTCCCAGCTCGGTGAAGCTGTGGTGCCGGCGCTCGTCGGCGTCGGCGGGGCTCAGATGCAGCACCCGGGCGACCGCCGTCAGGACCGCCGTGTCCGCGCGGGGCGCCGCCGGCGACGGCGGGTCCCCGGCCGGGGCGGCTTCGGGAGCCCCGGCCGTCCCGGCCGCGGGGGCCGGGGCGGACGGGACCGGCGCCGGGGGCGCGCCCGGGCTGATCCAGAACCGCCGGTGCGCGAACGGCGTCGGCGGCAGATCGGCCGGTTCGGCGACCGGTCCGCCGAAGACGTCCGCCGTCCAGCCGACCGGCACTCCCCGGGTCCAGGCCAGCCCGACCGAGGAGAGGAAGTCGCGGTGGGAGCCCCGGTCGCGCCGCAGACTGCCCAGCACGATCGTGTCGGCGCCGCCCTCCAGTCCGTCCAGGGTGGCCGTGATCGGCGAGGTCAGCACCTCGTGCGGGCTGATCTCGACGAACGCGGTGCGCCGCGAGCCGGCCAGCGCCGCCACCGAGCGGGCGAAGTGCACCTCGCCCCGGAGGTTCTCGTACCAGTAGCCGGCGTCCAGTTCGGCGCCGGAGAGCCAGGCCGCCCGGGTGGTGGAGAAGAACGGGGTGCGCGCCTCCCTCGGGGTGATGCCCGCGAGGGCGGCCGTCAGCTCGGCCTCGACGGGCTGGACCATGGCGGAGTGGGAGGCGTAGTCCACGGCCACCGTGGCGGTCCGCACCCCCGCCGCCGCCAGCCGGGCGACGAGCGCCCGTACGGCGTCCACCGGGCCCGACACCACCGTGCTGCCGGGGCCGTTGACGGCCGCGACCTCCACCCCGCGCTCGTCCGCCGGAGCGTTCGCCAGCTCCTCGCGCGCCGCCGGTCCGTCGAGACCGATGACCGCCATGGCCCCGCTGCCCGAGAGCCGGGACAGCAGCCGGGCCCGGACGGCGACCACCCGGGCCGCGTCCGCGAGATCGAGCGCCCCGGCCGCGCAGGCGGCGGCCGCCTCGCCCTGGGAGTGCCCCATGACCAGGTCCGGGGCCACCCCCGCGGCGCGCCACAGGTCCGCGAGCCCGACCATCGTCACGAAGAGCGAGACCTGGATCGCCTCCAGGCCCCTGGCCCGTTCGCTGTCGTCCGCGCCGCTCAGCAGATCGGGTACGGAGAAGTCGACGTACGGGGCGAAGGCCTCGGTGCTCGCGGCGACGCTGTCGGCGAACACCCGCGACTCGCGCAGCAGCCGGCGTCCCATCCCGGCCCACTGGGAGCCCTGGCCGGGGAAGACGAAGGCCACGGCGCAGTCGCCGCGCGCCTCCCCGAACGCCACATGGTCCGCGGTCTCCCCGCGCCGGGCGGCGTCGAGCCCGGCGAGCAGCCCGGCGCGGTCGGTCGCGACGACGGACGCGCGGTGCGGCAGCGCGGCCCTGCGGGTCGCGAGCGTCAGCGCGGAGGCCGCGAGCGACGGCCCCGCCGGTCCGGGGTCCCGCGCGAGCGCCGTCCGTACGCGCTCCAACTGGGCGCGCAGGGTGGCCCGGTCGCCCGCCGACACGACGAACGGGAGGGCGGGCGGCTCCTCCCCGGAGCGCCCCTCCCCCGAGTGCTCCGCCGCGCGGTCCTCGATCACGGCGTCCTCGGGCGCGGACGCGTGGACGGCGTCCGGTACGGCGTCCTGGACCGGGTCCGGGTCCGGTACGGAGTCCCCGGCGGCGCCGGGTACGGACGCGTCCCGCGCGCCGGCGGGGCGTCCGGCCACCGCCCACGGGCGGACGGCGCCCGCCTCCGGCTCCTCGATCAGCAGATGCGCGTTGGTGCCGCTCATGCCGAACGAGGACACGGCGGCCCTGCGCACCCGCGCCCCGCGCGGCCAGTCCGCCGGCTCCTCCGGCAGCCGTACGCTCTCGGGCCACTCCACCTTCGGCGTCGGGGTGTCCGCGTACCGGGTCGCCGGCAGCCGCTCCCCGTGCAGGGACGCCACCATCGCGATCAGACCGCCGACCCCGGCCGCGGCCTGGGTGTGCCCGATGACCGACTTGAGCGAGCGGAGCAGCACCGGCGCGGCGGCGCGGTCGCGGACCCCGTAGGTCTCGATGACGGCCTGCGCCTCCACGGAGTCGCCGAGGACCGTGCCGGTGCCGTGCGCCTCCACCACGTCGACGTCCTCGGCCCGCAGACCGGCGTCGGCCAGCGCCCGCGCGATCACGCGGCGCTGGGCGGCGCCGCTGGGGGCGGTCAGCCCGTTGCTCGCGCCGTCCTGGTTGACGGCGCTGCCCCGGAGGGTCGCCAGGATCCGCAGACCCCGGCGGCGCGCCTCGGAACGGCGTGCCACGACGACGACTCCGGCGCCCTCGCTCCACACCGTCCCGTCCGCCGAGGCGGAGAACGGCCGGCAGCGGCCGTCGGCGGAGAGTCCGCCCAGACGCTGGAACTCCTGGAACATCTTCGGCGTCGACATCACCGTCACCCCGCCGGCCAGCGCCAGTTCGCACTCGCCCCGCAGGAGCGAGCCGGCCGCGAGATGGACGGCGACCAGCGACGAGGAGCAGGCGGTGTCCACGGTCAGCGCGGGCCCGGTGAGCCCCAGCTGATAGGCGACCCGGCCGGAGAGGACCGCGTTCGAAGCCCCGGTCAGCTCGTGTCCGCCCAGATCGTCGCCGACCTCCCGGGCGGCGGTGGCGTAGTCCCCGGCCATCGCGCCGAGGAAGACCCCGACGTCCTGGCCGTGCAGGGACCTGGGGTCGCACCCGGCCCGTTCCAGGGCCTCCCAGCACAGCTCCAGGGCGATCCGCTGCTGCGGGTCCATCGCCCGGGCCTCCCGGGGGGAGATCCCGAAGTGGGCCGCGTCGAATCCGGCGACGTCCGCGAGGAAGCCGCCGTACCGGGGGTAGGGTCCGGGCGCGGCCCAGGCGGGGCCCCGGTCCTCGGGGAATCCGCCGAGCGCCTCGCGGTCGGACAGCGCCAGCTCCCACAGCTGCTCCGGGGAGGACACCCCGCCCGGATAGCGGCAGGCCATGGCGGCGATCACCACCGGATCGTCACCGGCCGGGCGCGCCTTTTCTCTTGGGTCGGCGGAGCGCGGTACGGGGCGGGGCCCGGCCAGCCGGGCCGCGAGGGCGGCCGGGGTCGGGTGGTCGTACACGAGGGAGGTGGGCAGCTCCCGGCCGGTGCGCGCGGCGAGTTCGGCGCGGAGTTCCAGCCCGAGCAGCGAGGTCATGCCGAGGTCGGCGAGGGTGTCCGTCGCGTTCACGGCGTGCGCGGGGCGGATGCCCAGCACCTCGGCGACGGTGGCGAGGACGAGCCCCAGGACGTCGCCGCCGGGAGCGGCGGGGGCCGCGGGAGCCTCCGGGGCGGTCGGAGCCAGAGCCGGGACGGTCGGGGCCTGGGCCGGGGCGGTCGCAGCGGTCTCGGGCGCGACGGGCCCGGTCGAGGCGGGGGCGGAGGAGGCGGGGGCGGTGTGCCCGCCGGGCCAGTACCGCCGGCCGGTGAACCGATGGGTCGGCAGCGCCGCCCACGGGCCCTCGCCGAGCCCGGGCAGCCGGGCCCAGTCGACGTCGTGGCCCTGGACATGGGCGAGCACCAGGGCGTCGAGGAACGCCCCGTACGCGTCGGAGCCGTCCCCGAGCAGCGAACCGGCCGCCGGTGCGCCGCCGCCGGGCGCGCGGACGGCGGCGCGCGCCATCGCGGTGAGGGTCGCGCCGGGTCCGAGTTCGAGGAAGAGCGAGGCGCCGGATTCGGCCGTCCGCTCCAGGCAGTCGCCGAAGCGGACGGCGCCGCGGATGTGGTCCGCCCAGTAGTCGGCGGTGCGCAGGTCGTCGCCCGCGGCGAGAGCACCGCTCACATTGGAGAGCACCGGTACGGCGGGGCGGCCGTGCTCGATGCCGGCCGCGACGGCGCGGAACCGGTCCAGCACCGGGTCCATGTGGGCGGAGTGGAAGGCGTGGGAGACCTTGAGCACCCTGGTGCGGTGACCTCGGTCGGACAGCGCCCCGGCGCAGTCGAGGGTGGACGCGCGGTCGCCGGAGATCACGGTGCCCGCGGGTCCGTTCACCGCGGCGATGTCGGTGCCCGGCCGTCCCGCGACCACCGCGCGGACCTCGTCCTCGGACGCCTCCACCGCCACCATGACCCCGCCGGGGTCGGCCTGGGCCATCGCCGCGCCCCGCGCGAGGACGAGCCGCACCGCGTCGGGCAGCGTCAGGACGTCCGCCGCGTGCGCCGCGGCGAGTTCGCCGACCGAGTGGCCGAGGAGCGCGTCGGGGACGACGCCCAGCTCCGTCACGCTCCGGTGGAGGGCGGTGCCCAGGGCGAACAGGGCGATCTGGGTGTGCTGGGTGGCGTGCACCGGGGCCGCGGCGGGGTCGCCCTCGGGGGCCGGGTCGAACACGATCCGGTGCAGGGGCAGTTCCATCAGCGGATCGGCGACGGCCGCGACCGCGTCGAAGTGCCGGGCGAAGGAGGGGAGGCGGCGGTACAGCTCCGCCCCCGCCCCGGGGCGCTGGCTGCCCTGCCCCGGGAAGAGGAGGACGGTGCGGGCGCGGGGGCCCTCGCCGTGCCGGACCGCCCGGTCGCGGCCGCCCTCCGCGACGGTGCGCAGCCGCTCGCGCAGCTCGTCCGCGCCGCGCACGGTGAAGCCGGTCCGCCGGGGCAGCCGGGCCCGCCGGGTGGCGAGCGTACGGGCGACGGCGTCCGGTCCGTCCGTCGCGGTGGCGGCCCACTCCTCCAGCGCCGCCGCCCCCAGCCGCAGCGACTCCTCGCTCGCGGCGGACAGCAGCACGGGGACGACGGGGACGGCGTCCTCGTCGGCGACGGACCGGCCGGACGACTCGGACGGCTCAGCCGCGTACCGGCCGAGCACCACATGGCAGTTGGTGCCGCCCATGCCGACCGATCCGACGCCCACCGCGGCGCCGTCGCGCAGCGGGACCGCCCGCGCCGGCACCTCGATGCCCGCACCGGCGAGCCGGCGCGCCGTGGCCCCGCCCCGGTGTCCGGCCGTGCCGGGCACGACGCCGTGCTCGGCGACCAGCACCGCCTTCACCAGTCCGAGCAGACCGGCCGCGCCCTCCAGATGGCCCGTGGTCGTCTTGACCGAGCCCACCAGGAGCCGCGCCGGGGCGCTCGCGCCGTCACCGCCGCCGCCCGGGTTCGCGTTCGCGCGCTCGCTCTCGCCGAAGACCCGCAGCAGGGCCTCGGCCTCCACCCGGTCGCCGACCGGGGTCCCGGTGCCGTGGAGTTCCACGTACCCGAGTCCGTCCGGCTCCACCGACGCGGCCGCGCACGCGCGCCGGAGCGAGCGCGCCTGTCCGTCGGCGGTGGGGACGACCAGCGCCTCGCCGCCGCCGTCGTGGGTGACCGCGGTGCCCCGGACGACGGCGTGGATCCGGTCCCCCGCCCGGACGGCGTCGGCCAGCGGGCGCAGCACGACCGCCGCGCCGCCCTCGCCGCGGACATAGCCGTCCGCGTCGTCGTCGAACAGGGTGGCCGTCCCGGAGGGGGACTGGCCGCCGAAGGAGGCGGTCGCCGTGGCCGCCTCGGTGGAGAGGTTCAGATTGACCCCGACGACCAGCGCGGCCGAGCAGTCGCCCGCCCGCAGTGCGAGCACCGCCTGGTGGACGGCGACCAGCGACGAGGACTGGCCCGTGTCCACGACCACGCTCGGGCCGCGGAGGCCGAACACATGGCTGATCCGGTTGGCCATGACCGACGGCGACCAGCCCGCCAGCGACGACGGGCCGATCGGACCCAGCCGGCCCGCCGCGTGCTCCATCGCCCAGTCCGCGCCCATCGAGCCGACGAACACGCCGAACCCGGCGTCGCGGGGGGCCCGGGGGATCTCCCCGGCGTCCTCCAGCGCCGCCCAGCCCAGCTCCAGCGCCCAGCGCTGGTGCGGGTCCATCGTCGTCGCCTCACGCTCGGACACTCCGAACAGCTCGGCGTCGAAGCGCGCCACATCGTCCAGGTACGAGCCCCGGACGGAGCGCTCCAGCAGTCCCGCGGGGACGGCGCCCGGGTCGAACCGGCCGTCCGGCGCGCGCCCGTCGGCGCGGCGGCCGTCCAGCAGCAGCCGCCACAGCTGTCCGGGCGAGTCCGCGCCCGGGACCCGGCAGGCCAGCCCGACGACGGCGATGTCGTTCCGGGTGTCCCATTCGCTCATGCCTCACCGCCGCCGAGCACCGCTGTGGAGACGGCGGCCCGGACCTGTCCGTCGAACGCGCCGGTCTCCCGGCCGTCGACCGGGTCCGGGTCCGTCGCGACGGCCCGCACCCGGCGGGCCGCGCCGAGCACCCGGTCGGAGAGCAGCCCGAGCGAGCTGAGGTTGGCGAATCCGGGGCCCTGCTCGTAGCCCGCGAGGGTCGGCAGCAGCAGCCGGGGGACGACGCCTTCGAGGGCGAGATCCTCGCCGATCCGGCGCTCCAGCGCCCGCGCTCCGTCGTCGGCGTCGCCGACGGCCCGCTGGACCGCCTTGCGGGCCACGGCGCCGAAGAGGTCCAGGAACCAGTCGGGGCGGGCCCCGGTGGCGTCGATGACGACGTCGAACCGCAGGGCGCGGTCGGCGCGGCCGGGGTTGCTGAGCAACAGTTCGGTCTGGCCGCCGTCGCGGCGCAGCGAGATCACGGTGCCCTGGCGGTGCTCCACCCGGGCGTCGGTGGTGATCGCCTCGATCGCCCGGGGCGAGAACACTCCCCGGTCGGTACGGGCGATGACGTCCCGGCGGTCCTGCTCGGACAGCTCGCGCCAGCGCTCGGGCCGGGAGTAGAGCGCGTTCTCGAAGTAGCCCTCGCCCCGGCTGTAGACGACCGGCTGCGGGCTGATGACGGTGGTGGAGCCCGCGTGCTGGTGCATCAGGTACTCGGTGATCGCCGCCGCCGTCTCGCCGCCGCCGACCACCGCGACGCTCGGCTCGGGCGCGTCGGTGTCCAGGCCCCGCCGCCAGAAGTCCTCCACGCTGCGGGTGGCCTCGCCGGCGAGCAGGCCGTCGTGGGGGCCGGGACCGCTGATCATCATCTGATCCAGCAGGAGCACGGCCTCATCGCCGCCGACTCCCTCGACGGTGACCTCCCACTGGTCGCCCGCGATCTCCAGGGCGCACACGGCGCCGCGGACCAGGCAGAAGTCCATCCGGTCGGCGGCCCAGCGCAGATAGGCGGCCCAGGTGGAGTGGCGGGGGCTGGGCCGCCCGCTGTCCACCCAGGTGGCGTACTCGCCCCGGGACACCAGGTATCCGGCCCAGCCGAACTGCTGCATCCGGGCGTTGACCTCGGTGGTGAGGGGGCCGTACGCGTCGGAGGCGTAGGGGAATCCGAGATCCTTCTCGGGGCTGGTGGACAGCCGGGGGCGGCCGTTGGTGCGGCCGCCGACCGCCGTCCAGTTGGCCGCCACGCCATGGGGTTCGACGACGACCACGCGCGGGACCTGGACGCCCAGTTCCCGCAGGACCTGGCTCTTGGCGGCGGTCGCCAGGGCCTTCGGTCCGGCCCCGACGACGCCGAGCAGACCGTTAGGGTCGCGGCGGCCGGTGCCGAAGCGACGGCGTGCTTCCTCCAGGGAGAGCTGCTCCATCGATTCAGTGCTCCAGGCTTCTGTCGAGAGGGGTTCGGACGGGGAGGGGCGCGGGCGCGGCGGCCCGTATCGGCGGACGGGGTACGAGGGCCCGTGCCGAGGGGCCGGGCGCGGGGCCCGGCCGGAGCGGGGAGGGGGAGCGCATCTCAGCCACGCCCCCAGCTGCCCAGCAGGGCCTGGAGGGTCTCGGTGTCGAGCCCCGAGGCCTCGGTCGCCGACACCGGCACATCGGCCCGCCGGTCGCCGGCGCGGGCCGACTCGGCGGCCGCCCGGTCGCAGGCCTCGGCCAGCTCGGCCACGGTCGGGTGCTCGAAGACCATCTGCGCGGTCAGCGGCAGCCCCCGGGACCTGGCCCGGCTGGCGAGCTGCACCGAGATGATGCTGTCGCCGCCCAGGGCGAAGAAGCCGTCGGTGCGGCCGACCTCCTTGGCGTCGAGGACGTCCTCGAAGAGGGCCGCCACCGCCTCCTCGGTCTCGCCGCGCGGCGGCTCGTGCGCGCCCTCGGTGCGCACCGAGGGCTCCGGCAGCGCCGGTCGGTTCAGCTTCCCCGAGCCGGTCAGCGGCATCGCGTCCAGCACGGTGATCACCGACGGGTGCAGATACGAGGGCAGTTCCTCGGCCAGCCGCCGCCGTACGGAGGCCACCGCGGCGTCCGGGTCGGCCGTCGGGTCGGCGAGCGTGACATATCCGGCGAGGGTGGTGGATCCGTGCACCTCGTGGGTGCGGGCGGCGGCCTGGGCCACCTCGGGCGCGGAGCGCAGCGCCGTCTCGATCTCGCCGAGTTCGACCCGGATGCCCCGCAGTTTCACCTGGTGGTCGGTGCGTCCGCCGAACACCAGCCGGCCCTCCGCGTTCCACATCGCGCGGTCGCCGGTGCGGTAGAGCAGCTCTCCGGGCCGGGAGGCGTACGGGTTGGGCAGAAAGCGGGCGGCGGTCAGCGCGGGCCGCCGCCAGTAGCCGCGGGCCACCTGGTGGCCCGCCGCGTAGACCTCGCCGGGCACGCCCACCGGGCAGAGGTTGAGCCGGGCGTCGAGCACCAGTACCCGGGAGCCGTCGACGGGGACGCCCAGATGCAGGCCCTCCTCGTGGAGCCGGCCGCGCACGACGCCGCCGCTCAGTTCGGTGGCGCCGTAGTTGTTGATGATCTCGCTGTCGGGCGCGGCGGCGCGCAGCCGCTCCAGCAGCGCCTCGGTCATCGGCTCGCCGCTGGTCACCCAGCGCGGCACCGAGCGCACCGCCTCGGGGGACTCGGTGAGCAGGGCGTTGATCGCCGTGGGCACGGCGGTGACC
Source organism: Streptomyces sp. NPDC014894 (assembly GCF_043080985.1). Classification (NCBI taxonomy): domain Bacteria; kingdom Bacillati; phylum Actinomycetota; class Actinomycetes; order Kitasatosporales; family Streptomycetaceae; genus Streptomyces; species Streptomyces sp. NPDC014894. Next base: position 27,304 of record NZ_JBIBWD010000002.1, on the reverse strand, counting down.
TGGCCGATCGGATTGCCCTCGATCAGCCGGACCAGGCTGCCCACGTCGCGGGCCTCCTGCTCGTCCGCGAGCAGCAGTTCGGCGCCCGCGATCAGACCGGCGAGGATCTCGCAGCCGCCGTCGTGGAAGCTGAGCCAGCCCTGGCAGAGCCGGACGTCGGGCTTGGCGATCGGATAGCGCGTCGGCTGCCAGGTGAGCCGGGCCGCGTAGGCGCGGTGGGTGCCGATGACGCCCTTGGGGACGCCGGTCGAGCCCGAGGTGTAGAGGAAGTACGCGATGTTCTCGCCGCGCGCGCGGCGGGCGATCTCGGCGGGCAGCCGTTCGGCGGGCTGTGCGGCGAGCGCCGCGACCACGTCGGGGGCGTCCAGTGTCACCCGGGGCGAGGCGGCCGAGTCGGGCAGTTCGACCGGGGCGTCCGAGCGGGTCACCACGGCGACCGGCGCGGCGTCCTCGATCATGAAGGCGAGCCGGTCCGCGGGCAGCCGCATGTCCAGCGGGAGATAGGCGGCCCCGGTCTTCACCACGGCGAGCAGCGCGACGACCATGTCCACCGACCGGGGCACGGCGATGGCGACGAATCGCTCCGGGCCCGCGCCGCGTTCGATGAGCAGTCGGGCGAGGCGGTCGCTGCGCTCGTGGAGCCGTCCGTAGTCGACGGTCTCGCCCGCGCAGTCGACCGCGGTCCGCGCGGCGGCCCCCGGTTCGCGGAGCATGCTCCGGCTGCGCTCGATCAGCTCCGGGAGGGTCTCGGCGCGGTCGGCCGCGGCCCGCGGGCCGCGGCTCCACTCGTCGAGCACGAGCCGGCGTTCCGGCTCGGGGACCAGGTCCAGTTCGTGGAGTCGGAGGCCGGGGCGCTCGGCGAGGGCCCGCAGGACCAGGCCGAGGCCGTCGGCGAGCCGGGTCACGGCGTCCTCGTCGTAGAGGTCGCGGCGGTAGATCATCTCGCCGTTCCAGCCGCCGCCGGCCGAGTCGGGCTCGAAGTTGACCGACAGGTCGTACTTGGCGGTCGCGGTGTACTGCGGGACCGGCCGCCAGCGAAGGCCCTCGGTGCGGCGCTCGACGGACTCCTCGTCGCGCAGCTGGACCAGGACCTGGAAGAGCGGGCTGACGCTCAGCGAGCGTTCGACGCCGACCGCGTCCACGACCTGTTCGAAGGGCAGCTCGGCGTGCTCGTAGGCGTCCACCGCGCGCTCCTTGGCGCGGGTGACGACCTCTTCGAGGGTGGGGTCGCCCGACAGGTCGTTGCGCACCACGAGGAGGTTGACGAACAGGCCCACCACCTCGTCGAGCGTCTCGTCGGGCCGGTTGGCGACCGGGGTGCCGAGGGGGATGTCCTCGCCCGCTCCCCGGAGGCCGAGCAGCACGGCGACGGCGCTCTGGAGCACGATGAAGGGGGTGGCGCCGGTGCGCTCGGCCAGCCGCTCGACGGCGGTGCGCACCCGGGCGTCGAAGGTGAGGGGGACGATTCCTCCGGCGCTGTCCGGCCGGCCCGGGCGGGCCCTGCCGAGCAGGACGGAGGTGTCCTGGGGCAGATCGGCGAGGGCGGTGCGCCAGAACGCGCGGAGCGCCTCCGGGTCCCGGTGGCCGTCCGCGTCCGGGGCTGCGCCCGAGAGCAGTTCGCCCTGCCGGACCGCGTAGTCGGCGTACCCGACGGGCAGCGGCGGCAGCACGGGGCCGCCGTCCGCGCCCGCGCCGCCGCGGAGGGCCTCGTACGCCCGGGTCACGTCCGCGACGATCACTCCGGCGGACACCTCGTCGCAGACGATGTGGTGGACCAGCAGCGACAGGACGTGCCGCTCGGGGCCGACGCTCAGCAGGGCGGCCCGGAAGGGGCGTTCGGCGGCGAGGTCGAAGGGGTGCTCGGCGGCCGCGGCGAGCGTCGCGGCCACCTCGTCCCCGGTCAGTTCGGTCAGGGGCAGTTCGACCCGGTGGTCGGGGAGGATCCGCTGGCGGCCGACGCCCTCGCGGTCGGGGAAGACCGTCCGCAGGGACTCGTGCCGGCGCAGGACCTCCTCGAGCGCGCGCCGGAGCAGCTCGCGGTCCAGCGGTCCGTCGATCCGCAGCGCGATGGGGACGTTGTAGGTGGTGCCGTCCTCCTCGATCCGGTCGACGAACCAGACGCGCTGCTGGGCGGGTGAGAGCGGCGGCTCGGCCGGTCGCGGGCCGTAGACGGGGGTGCGGTGGGCCGGGGCGGGGGCGCTGTCGGCGATCAGGCGGGCCAGCCCGGCCGGGGTGGCGCGGGTGAAGGCGTCGCGGACGCCGATCCGGGCCCCGAGGTCGCGGCGGACGCGGGAGATGAGCCGCGTCAGCAGCAGGGAGTGGCCGCCGAGTTCGAAGAAGGAGGTGTCCGCGCCGATCCGCCGGCCGCCGACGGACGGGACGCCGTCGGTCTCGGTGACGGGGTTCGCGGGCCGCTCCCCGGGGGTGTCCGCGCCGTGGGTGAGGAGTTCGGCGAAGAGCTGGGCGATCCGGCGCTCGACGCCGTCGCCCGCCGGCCGGAATCCCGCGTCGGCCCCGGTCTCGGCGGGGGCGTCGGGCAGCGCGCGGCGGTCGGTCTTGCCCGCCGGGGTCAGCGGCAGGGCGTCGAGGACGACGAAGGCGCTGGGCACCATGTGCGCGGGCAGTTCGGCGGCCAGGCGCTCCTTCACTCCCCCGGCGTCGGGCTCGGCGCCGTCGGCGGGGGTGAGGTAGGCGACCAGGCGGCGGCCCGTGCCCTCGTCCTCGCGGACCACGACCACGGCCTGTCCGACGCGCGGGTCGGCGCGGAGCGCGACCTCGATCTCGCCGGGCTCCACCCGGAAGCCGCGGATCTTGACCTGGTCGTCGGCGCGGCCGATGAACTCCAGCTCGCCGCCGTCGGTGAAGCGCGCCAGGTCGCCGGTGCGGTAGAGCCGCGCGCCCGGGGTCAGCGGGCTCGGCACGAAGCGCTCGGCGGTCAGGGCGGGGCGGCCGAGATAGCCGCGCGCCAGCGAGCTGCCCTCGATGTACAGCTCGCCCACCTCGCCGAGGGGGGCAATGCGCAGATCGGCGTCGAGGACGAGCGCCGTGTTGCCCCACTTCGGGGTGCCGATGGGGACGGTCCGGTGCCCCTGGGGGGCGGTGACGGGGTGGCCCGTGACGGACTGGGTGGTCTCGGTGGGTCCGTAGAAGTTGCCGAGGCCCAGCCGTCCGTTCGCGCCGAAGCGCTCGCGCACCCGGTCCGCGAGGTCGCCGGGGAGGGCCTCGCCGCCGACGGGCAGCCAGCGCAGCGAGGGCAGTTCCGCCCCGGGGGCGGCGGTGGCCAGATAGTGCAGGAAGCTGGGGACGGCGTGGACGACGGTGGCGTCCAGCTCGGCGAGTTCGGCGAAGAGGGCGTCGAGGTCCCGTTCGGCGTCGGGGCGGGCCACGAGGACCTCGCCGCCGGCGGCCAGCGGTCCGAAGAGTTCGCCGACGGAGACGTCGAACGCGGGCGAGGCGAGCTGGAGCCAGCGCACGTCGCGCGGATCGTCGTGGGTGGCGGCGAAGTGGGAGAGCAGCCACTCCAGATGGTCGCCGAGGGCCGCGTGGCTAGTGCCGACGCCCTTGGGGCGGCCGGTGGAGCCGGAGGTGTAGATGATGTACGCGAGATTGTCCGGCCGCAGCGGGCGCACCCGGTCGCGGTCGGTCAGGTCGCCGGCTCCGGCGAGCGCGGAGACCTGCGCGTCGAAGGCGGGCGAGGTGACCACCGTACGGGGCACGGTGCTGGAGGGCACCGAGGCGTCGGTGGCCGGGGAGGTGAAGAGGTGGCGCGGGCCGGCGTCGGCCAGCAGCCGGGTCAGCCGCTCCTCGGGGTGGGCGACGTCCAGCGGGAGGAGGACCGCGCCGGACTTGAGCACGCCGAGGGCGATGGTCGCGGCGGCGAAGGAGCGCTCCAGCGCGCAGGCCACGACGTCCTCGGGGCCGATGCCCTGGGCGGCGATCCACCGGGCCACGGCGTTGGCGCGGTCGTTGACCTCGCCGTAGGTCATGGCGCCCTCGGCGCCGCGCAGGGCGACCGCGTCCGGGTGCAGCGCCGCCCGGCGTTCGAACCGCTCGACGACACCGGGGGTCGGGGTGTCGAGCGGCGCGGCCGTGCCGTGGGCGAGGATCGTCCGGCGCTCCTCCTCGGTGACCAGGCTCTGGTCGCCGAGGGGCACGTCGGGGTCGCTCAGTCCGGCGAGCAGGGTGCGCCGGGTCGACTCGACCAGCGAGCGGGCGGTCTGTTCGCCCACCGCCTCGGGGATGTGCTCGAAGCGGATCACCCAGCACCCGTCGGGCTCCTGACGGGCCATCACCGACAGGGGCGCCTGGGCTATTCCGGTACGGGCGGCGAGGGTCTTCGCCTCGACTCCCGGGAGGCTCAGCCGCGGCCCGGCGCTCTCGATGCCGAAGCTGACCTCCACGGGCTGGACCCGGCCCGAGGCCCCGAGCAGCCGGATCGCCTCGTCGTACTCCAGGTCCTGGTGGTCCAGCGCCTCCACGACGACCCGGCCCACCGAACCGAGCGCGTCGCGGAAGCTGCGGCGCGGATCGGTGTCGAGGACGAGGAGGAGGACATTGCCGAAGTAGCCGATCGTCCGGGCGGTGTGTCCGCTGTCGCGGCGCAGTACGGGGGTGCTGATGAGGGACCGCTCGCTGCCCGTGTGGCGGCGCAGGGCGGCGGCGAAGGAGGTGAGGAGGACGGTGAAGGGGGTGGTCCCGGCGCCGCGGGCGAGCGCGTCCAGCTCGGCCGAGCGCTCGGCGTCCAGCCGCACTTCGACCGCCTCGGCCTCGGCGGTCTGCTGGTCGGCCGCGGTGCGCCGGTCGAGCCCGGCGGCGCCGGAGGCGTGCGTCAGCGTCCTCGCCCAGTGCCGTCGCAGGGCGGGCAGGGTGTCGCGGATCTCGTGCTCCACGGCCCGGGAGGCCTTCGGGTACGAGGTCGCGGGCGCGGGCCCGGCGCCCCGGTAGACGGCGGCCAGGTCCTCGAAGAAGACCTCCCAGCAGGCGTCGTCCCAGGCGATGTGGTGCACCACGAGCAGCAGGGTGTGCCGGTCGGGCCCCTCGGCGTAGAGGGTGAGCCGCAGGGGGTGGCCGGTCTCCAGGTCGAAGGGGGTGCGCAGGCTCTCCCGCACCAGGGCGTCGAGGTCCGCGCCGCGGGCGTCGGCCTCGGTCAGCGCCACCGTGTCGGGCAGGTCGGGGATCGCGTGCAGCTCGCCGGAGTCGGTGAGCGCGTAGCGGGTGCGCAGGATCTCGTGGTGGGCGACGACCGCGCGCAGGGCGGCGGAGAGGGCGGGGCGGTCGAGCGGGCCGTCGAGGCGCAGTGCCGCGCCGACGTTGAGGGCGGCCCCGGTGGGGTCGCTCGCGTGCTGGAGCCACAGACGCTGCTGGGCCGTGCTGGTCCCGGTCGGCGCGCCGGGCTCGGCGGGCGTGTCCGGTGCGGAGGCGTCCGGCCGGTCCGCCGCTCCGGCGGCCGGGTCGGCCAGTCCGCGTGCGGCGATGCGCTTGCGCAGCGCGGCGAGCCGCCGTTCGTGATCGTCCTTGTCCCTGGCCGTGTTGCGCGTGCCCACGTGCCCTCCCCTGTCGTTGACCGGCCGTGGCGGCCGGTCGTCATCGGTCTTCTTCCGGGCGGCCGGTCCGGGGCCCGGGTGCGCCCCACCGCACCGGCCCGGTCCCACGCCGTCCGTTTCCCGCGGGCCCGCCCGGGGCCCTTCTCACCGTGTTCGCCGCCGGTCCGCCGTCCGGCGCCGGACGCGCTGTGGTGCGCTGGTCCGGCGCCGGAGCGGCTGCCGATCGCGGCGGGGTCTCACCCCCAGGAGTTGACGGTGAAGCGCTCGCTCAGCGCGCGGGCGCCGATGGCGTATTCGCGCAGTTCGCCGGCCTTCTCGACGAGGAGTTCATCGCCCGATGCGGCGGCGATGTCGGCCAGCCATCCGTAGGTCGCCTCCGCGGGCACGTCGTAGCTGAAGTGGACCTTGGAGAGGAGGAAGAGGAACTCCTTGAAGTTCGAGCGGTCGACGACCTGCCCGAGCCCCTTGATGGCGTCCAGCCGGGCCGCCGGCAGGGCGGGGCGCTCGATGACGCGGGCGTCGTCGGAGGGCCGGTAGCGGGAGGCGTCGCGGAAGACGTCCTTCTCCTCGTACGGGCCGTCGAAGGCGAAGTCCACACAGAGCATCTGACGGCTGTTCGGGGAGAAGTTGGCCGCCGCGTGGACGGAGCCCGCGTCGAGGAACCAGATCTCGCCCGGTCGCATGTTGATGACCGTGTCGTCGTTGGAGTGGAGGGCGGCGGGGTTCTCCTCCAGGAACATCAGGACGCGGAAGTACTGGTCCGCGTCCCGGTCCAGCTCCACGAAGTCCCGGTGGGGGATGACGACCGCGTCGACGAGGTTGCGGGTGCGCACCATCGTGATGTGGTCGGTGTTGAAGGTGGTCTCCACCAGTTCGCGCAGGTAGGAGCAGTGTTTGCCGTGCTCGGTGAGCTGGGCGGCCGAGTCGGTGTCGCGGTAGATGTCGTCGCCGGCGTCACCGGTGCTGTTCCACAGGGGCAGGTTCTTCCAGTACCCGTTGCTGAACTCGTCGTAGCCCTCCTCGCCGCGGGGCAGAGAGGCGAGGTATTCGAGATCCCTGGACAGAAGTGTCTCGTCCAGGTCGATGCGTCCCAGGATGTGTGATCTCAAGACTGACATCACCTTTCGGAATCGTCTCGCGGGCGCGGTGGGTGGTCACCGTCGCTCCCGCACTGGTCAAGTACCGCGGACATGCCTCACTCCGCGACTGCCCCCATGGATCGTTCCGGGCGGGCCGCCGTGTGCTGTCCCCCCGGGACAGCACGGGACCCGCGTTCGTCGTGGTGGATGGGGGTGTGCCGCGTGGGCTACCGGTCCGGCATCGATCCGGGTCGGTCGGGTCGATGTGGCTTGAACGCTATTCATGTCTTGAATGTTTGGCAAGGCTTACCTAAGTTGATCTCCATTATGACACGTACATCACACCCGCCCCGGCCTCACGGCGTGATGGGGGTCACGTGTAACTCGCCCTAGCGTGTGACGGCTTGACGTAAGGTCGCCCACGGCGGGGGTGACGGTGATCTCCTTGTCACCTCGGCCGCCCGGCTGGAACAATTCCGGAGCGCCGCGTGCGCCCCGCGCCGGGCCCGCCCCGCGCGCCCGGCGTTCCCTCGCCCGCACCACGGGCCGTGCCGTCGCGCCCCCCACCCCGCACGGACGCGACCGCGCCCCGGGCCCGCGTATGCCCGAAGCCCGAATCCCCACCCGACACAGCCGTACCAACCGTGGAGTGTCACGTTGAATCCGACCGAGACCTATCCGGTCCTGCCCCGCTACGTCACGGACGGGCTGCCCGCCTCCTGGCTGGAGGTGCCGGCCCCGCCCACCGGCTTCGCCCGGGGCGATCTGTTCTACCGGCCGGCGCGGGCGGACGGCCCCGACGTGCCGATGATCTGGGAGTGGATGAACCGGCCCCACACCGCGAAGGGATGGGAGTACGACTGGCCCCTGGAGCGGTGGCAGGCGCACATCGACGCGCAGCTCGCCACGGGCTACTCCCGGCCGATCATCGTGGAGCAGGACGGGCGGCCCATCGCCTACATGGAGTTCTACCGGATGGCCCAGGACGTCGTGGGGCACCACTACCGGGCCTCGGCGCACGACCTGAGCATGCACCTGGCGATCGCGGACCTCGCCGACACCGGGCGCGGCCTGGGCAGCCGGATCATCGGGGAGGTCACCGACGAGTTCTTCCTGCGGGACCCGGAGTGCGACGCGGTGGTCTACGAGCCCGACGCGGCGAACAAGGCGTCGCGCAGGATGATCGAGAACAATGACGCGACGTGCCTCGGCGAGGTCCAGGTCCGCCACCGCAGGATCGCCCTGTACGCCAAGGCGAGGGAGGGCCGCCCGCTGCCGCGCATGGAGCCCTGACCCCCGCGCGGCGCGGACCGGGCCGCGTGCGGAGCCCCGACCGGGGCCCGGCGCGCCGGCCGCACGGGAGGAGGCCCCGCACGACGGCGGCCGCCCCTCCGGTCACGGCCCCGCGACGAGGCCGATCCCTCGTCGCGGTGAGCCGTCTCCCCGCCCGCTGCTACGGGCCGCGGCGGGCGCGCCCGTCCGGTGTGCCGGGCCGGCCGCCCCCGCCGTCAGACCCCGCCGTCAGACCCCGGCGGCGGCGACGGACCGGCACTCGTCGAGGAAGTCCACGATGTGACCGAACACGTCCAGGGCCGCGTTGCGGCCGATGAACGTGTCGAGATGGCCGTATCCCGGCACCTCCGCGTAGCGGACGTCCAGCTGCGGATACCGGCTGGACAGGACCTCGTGGCAGAGCTTGTTGGAGTCGTACCAGAAGCGGTTGTCACTGCCGGAGAGCAGCAGCAGCGGCGCCTCGGTCCGGCCCGCCTCGTCGAGCGCGTTGGCCGGGAGCGCGTCGTACCGGCCGTCGCCGGTGTTGAACCGGAGCACGCTGTGGGCCAGTTCGATGCCGCGCAGATGCGGGAGGATCCACATCGGCACCGCCCCGTACAGATCGGCCAGCCGGTCGTGGGTGACGGGGTGGATATTGTCGTGCTCGAAGAGCGAGCCGCCGACGCCCCAGGAGTCGTTCTGCAGGATCTGGCAGTTGGGGTCCTTGCACTCGGCTCCCAGCGAGACCTCCGCGAAGAGCAGGGAGTACTTCGACCACAGCCCCACCTTCCTGATGTCGGTGGGGATGGTCGCGACGCGCGAGCGCAGCAGCTCCCCGCCGAAGTGCAGCCGCGCCCGGGTCTTCCAGGACATCTTCGGGGTGAGGAAGACCCCCTGCGCGACGACGCCGGCCAGCCCGGGCACCAGCCCGGCGGCCATGCTCATCGACAGGCACAGCGCCCCGATGCAGTGCGCGACGACCAGCAGCGGCCGGCCGTCGGTCCGCTCCCGGATCAGCGACACCGCCTCGGGGATGTCGTAGAGCGCCACATCGTCGAAGGTGTAGCGCTCCCGGCCCTCGTTGTACGGAAGACGGCAGCTCCCGCGCCAGTCCAGCAGCCAGGGCTCATAGCCCGCGTCGAGCAGGACGTCGACCAGATTGCGGGTCTCGGGCAGGGTGAACATGTCCGACGAGGCGGTGAGCCCGTGCAGGACGAGCACCGGCGGGCGGTCGGCGGCCCCGTCCTCGGAGGCGATCCGGCACAGGGCCAGCTCGGTGCCGTCCGAGGCGGTGAAGGGTATCTCCTCGACCCTGTCGCCGAGCGCGGAGTGAAGGGGCCTCGGCGTCATCGGATCTGCTCCCTTTGCGTCATCAGCTTCCTGATCCTGCGTCGCAGCTTGTCCTTGTCCCGGTCGAGCGCGTCCCGGCGCAGGTCCATCAGCTCGGCGGCGGCCCGCATCGACGGCTCCGCGAGCCCCATGCCCACCTGGACGAAGAACCACGACAGCCAGGCGATCTTGGCGAGCCTCCGCTCCTGCGAGGACAGCCTCGGATCGACCCGGATCCCGTCGATCTGGTCCGGGACGTAGCTCTTGGCCGGCACCCTGACGATCCCGGCCACGCTCGCCGGCTCGCCCTCGCGGCCGATGGTGATCTCCAGCGTGCGGGTCTGCTTCCAGAAGTCACGGCGGGCGCGGGCCGTCTTCCAGCCCTCCAGCCACCAGCGCCCGCCGTCCCGGTCGGCCAGCTCCAGCCGGTAGCGCAGCAGCGGGTGGTCGCCGCCGTGGCGGAGCGGTACGCCCTCGTCGGGGCGGACCAGGATCTCGCCGTTCACCACCGTCAGCGGCTCCGCGTGCAGCCGTTCGCAGCGCACCTCGCCCCGGACGTCGATCCTCCGGTGCCGTACGACCTGGTACATGCTGGCGATCGACAGCGTGAACGCCATCCGGCACTTGGTGTCGGCGGCCTCGCCGACCGGGCCGACATGTCCCTTCGTCCGCTCGCGGAACGACAGATAGGGCGGGTCCTCGCGGCTGGGGAGCCGGGCCACGCCGTCCAGCGCCATCCGTTCGAAGGCCTTCAGCTGGGCCTGGGAGCCGTAGCGTTCGGGCATCGGCAGCCGGTGCCTGGCCAGGAACGCCTCGGTGCGGTCCGCCCCGGCCTCGGGGCCGAACATCAGCGCCTCGAAGAGCTTCACGGCGGTGGGGCTGCGCAGAATCCTCACCAGGAAGTCCAGCTCGGGCACCGGATCGGCGCCGTGCCGCCGGATCAGGTCGTCCCGCCACTCCCGCCAGCCGGCCACCCGTACGTTCATCCCGGCCAGCTTCATGTCCTTGACCAGCTCCGGCAGAGTCTCCGCCCGGCCGGTCAGATGGTAGTTCTGGCCCCAGGCCTTCGGGTCGAAGACGATCGCGGCCGCGACCCGGCTGACCCAGTCCACCGGCGCGAGATTCATGAACTTGAACGCGGGCACGGTGCGGTAGCGGGAGAACGCCCCGATCAGCCCGGTGCTCAGATCGCGCGGGTTGTACACACCGGTACGGGTGTGGCCGCCGATCGCGCCCGGGCGCAGGAAGGTCACGGTCAGACCGTGCTCCCGGGCCCGCCGCAGCGCGGCCTCGGCGGCCCACTTGGACTTGTCGTAGCCCGCGGACAGCAGATCGAGATGGGCGACCGGATCGTCCTCGCCCATCTTCGCGATGCCGACCTCGTTGAAGACGGCGACGGAGGAGATGTGGTGCAGCGGCTTGGGCCGTCCGGTCATCGCCAGCTCCGCCAGGAGCAGCGGGCCGAGCACATTGGTCTGCCGCAGCGAGGGGTAGCCGCGCAGGAAGTCCACCGCCGCGGCGACGTTGACGATCGAGTCGATCTCCCTCGCCAGGCTCTCCCAGCGCTCCTGGGACAGACCGAGCCGGGGCCGCCGGATGTCCGACGCGAGCACCGTGACCCGCCGCCGCACCTCGAAGGACCAGGGCTGGCCGAAACTCGCCAGCGCTTCGGCGAGGCGTGCTCCGGCGGCCTCGTCGTCGGCCGCGCGCACCAGGCACACCACATGGGCGTCGCCCTGCCGCAGCAGATCCAGCAGCAGATGGCTGCCGAGGAAGCCGGTGGCGCCGGTGAGCAGGATCCGGCGCGGCGGCCGGGGTTCGGCCTGGGCGCTGAAGGGCAGCCGGTCGGCCAGCGCGAGATCGGCCAGCACGGTCCCGAGGTCCTCGTCGTCCCCGTGCGCCGCGCGGGCGGGGGCCGGCGCGGCCGCCTCCCGTACGGCGGGGGCGGCCGCGGCGCTCGCGGCGGACGGGCTGATGCCGGGCGTGCTGATGCCGGGCGTGCTCGCGGTGGACGGGCTCGCGGTGGCGGTGTTCGCCACGTCGGTGTTCGCCACGCCCGTGTTCGCGACGGCGGTGGGCAGCCCGGCGGCCTCGGCCCAGCGCTGCGCGAGCCGGCGGGGCCGGGCGTCCGCGAAGACGTCGTCCAGGCTCACCCGTACGTTCAGCTCCCGGGCCATGAGCGCGACCAGTTCCACCGCGTCGATGGAGGAGAGACCGGCGTCGAAGAGATCCGTCTCGGCGTCGGCCGCGCCCCCCGACAGAAAGCGGGCGGACCGGGCCACGATCTCCGCGGCGACCTGCTCGACGCCGCGCCGGCCCGTGCCGGCGGCGGGGGCCGTCGGCGCGGCCGCGGGGGCCGGTCTGCGGAATCGGGCCAGCAGTTCGGACGCCTGGGTCCGCCCCGGGCCGCGCCGCTCGATCACCTCTTCCTCCGGCCGCCGGTCGACACTGGGGTTACGGCTGGCGCCGTTGCCCGCATCAGGCATTGCTGACCTCCGCTGCGATGTCCGATCCGAGGTCCCAGGAACGGAACTCCCGGAGTTGCGCCGGGGCGACCGCCGTCTCCAGCCGCGGCGCCTCCACCTCTCCTCCGCCCAGCCGGGAGACCAGACGCCGCGCGGGGATGTTGCGGGGCGTACGGTCGGCCACCAGGCGCACCGTGGCGCAGCCGAGGGCCTCGGCCCGGTCCGCGAGCCATCGCAGCAGCCGGTCCTCCACCCCTCGTCCGAGCACCCGGCAGCTCATCATCCAGGCGACCACCTCCAGCGCGTCCCCGTCCCGCCGGACGGCCAGGACGCCGATCTGCCCGTACGCGCCGAACCGGTCGCGCGCGGTCGCCGTCCACACCTCGCCGTCCCGCCGCAGCCGTTCCAGTCCGGCGGCGTCCAGGGCCCGGGGCCGCAGATTGAACTGATTGGTGCGGCGGCTGAGCTGGACGGTGCGCTCGGCCGACTCCTCGGACACCGGCTCGATGTCGAGTTCGAGCCGGAGGTCGTCGAGGAACTCGGCGAAGTTCATCCGGGTGCGGGCCTCGTCGCGGACCCGCTCCTGCCGGTAGTAGTCGGCCCGGGCGGCGTCCTCCGCCGTGGCCGCCCTCGGCACGATCGGCCACAGCCGGGCGAGGAATCCGCCGAGTTCGGCGGCGGGCGGGCAGGTGACGCAGAGCACCTCGGGCAGCTGGGCGCGCACCCCGGCGATCTCCACCGGGTTGTCGTCGAGGAAGAGGAAGCTGTCCAGGCCCAGCCGCAGTTCCTCGGCGATGGCCGTGATCCGTGTCCACTTCGGCTCCCAGGCCGCGGAGACCGCGGCGAAGTGCTCGCGGCGCAGCGGGCTGTCCGGCCGGTCGAGGATCCGGTGGACCGTCTCCTCGTCGTTGTTGGAGACCAGGGCGAGCAGCACTCCGGCGGCCCGCCACTGGAGCAGCCGTTCGGCGAGCAGCGCGCGGGGCCCGGTCAGATCGACGTGCTCCGGCCCGATCTCGCCGGCCACCCCGCTCCACAGGGTCTCGTCCCCGTCGACCACGATCACCTTGGGCGGCCGGCTGCGGATCCGGTGGACGGTGTCGGCGAGGCGCAGGGCCACGAGCGCCTGGAACTCGTCCTGGAACGGCAGATGGGCGATGTCGTCGGTGTGCGCGTCGAACACGCCGTCCGCCGGAAGGTCGCCGCCGGCCGGTTCGGCCCAGGAGTCGGAGGGCAGTACGGCGATGCCGGGCCGGTCCGCGAGACGTGCCGTCACCCGCCGCTCCCAGGCGCGCGACCGCTCGTGGTCCGGGTCCGTCTTCTCCGGGTGCTCCGGCTTCTCGGGGCGTTCCGGATGCTCCGGGTGCTCCGGGTGCTCCGGCTTCTCCGGGAGGAAGGCCACGACGAGCGGGGTGCGGGTGCGGTCGGCGAGGGCGGTCAGGGCGGCCGGGTACTCGTCGGCGAGCTGGTCGAGCAGATCGCCGTCCCCCGGTGCGAAGCGGGTCAGATCACCGGCGCGGAGCAGGACCAGACCGACGGAGGTCGCGGTCTGCGCGAGCACGCCGCCCGGGTCGTGGAGGCTCGCCAGGACCTGGTGGTAGGGGGCCTCGACCACCTCCGGGGGGCCGCTGTCGGCGGTCGTGCCCGGAGCCGGGTCCCGCGGGTCCTCCAGGTCCTCCAGGGCGAGCGCCAGCATGGCCGGGAGATTGCCGAGGGCGAAGGTGGCGGCGACGGCGACCTGGGCGCCGGGCACGGGCACGGGCACGGGGGCCGTGGCGGCGAGTCGGCCGTCGGGCGCGGTTTCCTGGGCCACGAGGGCTCCTTCCGGCAGGGCGACGAGGGTGTCGGGGCCGTCGGCGATCTCGGCGGCGAGGGCGAGGAAGGCCCGCCCCAGCTCCGCGCAGCCCGTCTCGTCGAGGACGTCGACGCTGTACTCGAGCCCCAGCTTCCCGAGGCCCGGCATGACGGTGACCATGAGATCGAGGTCGGAGTGGCCGGTGCCCGCCGGCAGGATCCGCAGGCCCTCGGCCGTGCCGGCGCTCGGCGGCATGTAGTTGAAGTAGACCTCGACGAGGGGCGCGTCCGCGCGGTACAGCCCCTCCTCGACGAGGGCGGACATCGCGTCGAAGAAGGTGACGCCCCGTTCCAGCACCCGGCTGAGCCGGGCGTCCGTGCGCCGCAGTACGTCGGCGACGGCTTCCCCGGTCTCCGCCCGGGCGGCGAACGGGATGGGCAGCCCGAAGTAGCCGACCGCGTCGAGGGCGCCGACATGCATCCGGGTGTCCACCGGGACCGCCAGCACGAATCTGTTCCGCCCGCGCAGCCGCGCGAGGTGCACCGTCAGCACGCCGAGCCAGAAGGCGGCCGGGGTGATCCCGAGGCGGTTGGCCCGGGCCGCCACCCGCTCCTGGAGGTCCGGCTCCAGATCCACCAGATGCGTGGCGGAGCGGAAGGACCGCCGCTCGGGCCGTCGGGACTGCTCCAGGTCCAGCCGCCGGACCCCGGCGAAGTCCTCGCGCCAGTCGGCCGCGGGGCCCGCGCCGTCCGCCGGCCGGGCGGCCTGCGCCCTCAGCAGCAGGTCGACGTCCCGGTTGGTGACGAGGGCGGGCGGCGCGGAGCCGCCGAGGCCGGCGCCCAGCTCACCGGCGACCAGCGTCAGCGACGCCAGGTCGGAGACCGCGTGGTGCGCGCCGAGGACGAGCACCTGCTCGCCGCTCGGGTACACCAGCAGCTCGAACCGCCACAGCGGACCGGTCGCGAGATCGAAGGGCGGCTCCATCAGCTCGCGCAGCCGCTCGTCCGGGTCCGTGCCCTCCTCCACCGGCGACCAGCGCGTCAGCTCGCCGGCCGGGGAGCGGCGCACCTCCAGCAGCAGCCCGCCGTCGGCGTCCGGGACGATCCCGGTCCGCAGGGCCGCGTGCCGTCCGGCGAGATCGGCGATCAGCTCGGCGAGCCGCTCCCGGGTCGTCGCGGCAGCGAGCCGTACGGCCAGCCCGATGTGGTGGGTGGCGGCGGGGGTGCCGTGCTGCTCCGCGCGGAGCAGGCGTACGACGTCCCGGGTGGCCGGGTGGCGTACGACGTCCGGGACCCGCTCGGCGGACGCGGCGGACTCGGCGCTCCCGGCCGCCGGTTCCGCTCCGCCCCCGTCGGCCGCCCCGGCGACGATCTGGTCGGCGAGGCTCGCGACGCTCGCGCCGTTGAACATCGACGCGATCGGCAGGGTCTGGCCGAAGTCGGATTCGATCAGGCTGCGGATCTGCATGGCCATCACGGAGTCCAGGCCCTGGCCGACGAGCGGCGCGGCCGGGTCGATCTCCTCGGTGTCGAAGCCCATGGTGCGGGCGAATCGGTACCGCAGCCGCTCCAGCACCGCTTCCCGCGACTCCGGCGCGACGGATCCCGCCGGTCCGCCCGCACGGCCCGACCGGGCCACGGCGACGCGTCGGCGCCTCGGGAACAGGCCGGCCAGCAGCGGGGGAAGCAGCCCGGGCTCGGTGTGGCGCAGGACGGTCTCGTCGAGGGCGAGGGCCAGCAGCAGCGCGTCGCCGTCCGCGCCCCGGGCGAGCGCGGCGTCGAGAAGGGCGAGGCCCTTCTCGGTGCCGAGCGCGGCGATCCCGCCCCGGTTGATCCGCTCCAGATCGGCCTCGCCGAGGTGTCCGGTCATCCCGGTGCGCTCCGCCCACAGGCCCCAGGCCAGCGAGAGTCCGGGCCGGCCGGTGCGGCGGCGCTCCTGCGCGAGCGCGTCGAGGAAGGCGTTGGCGGCGGCGTAGGCGCCCTGCCCGGCTCCGCCGAGCACTCCCGCGACCGACGAGAAGACCACGAAGGCGGACAGGTCGGCCCCGGCCGTCAGCTCGTGCAGATGCCAGGCCGCGTCCGTCTTCGGCCGCAGCACCGCGTCCAGACCGTCCGCGTCGATCGACGCGACGACGCCGTCGCGGAGCACTCCGGCGGCGTGGACGACGGCCGTCAGCGGATACTCCTCCGGCACCTCCGCCAGCGCCCGCTCCAGCTGGTCGCGGTCGGCGGCGTCACAGGCCCGTACGGTGACCTCGGCCCCGAGGGCGGCGATCTCCTTCCGGAGGGTCTCGATCCCCTCGGCCTCGGGGCCGCGCCGGGACAGCAGCAGCAGATGGCGCGCGCCGAGCCCGGCGGCGTGCCGGGCGACCCGCGCGCCGAGCCCGCTCGTTCCGCCGGTGATCAGAACGGTGCCCGTGCCCAGCGCGCCGGCCGTGCCGTCGGACGGCTCGGTCGCCCGGCGGCGCAGGACGGGCGCGTACACCTTCCCGTCCCTGACGGCGAGTTCGGGCAGTCCCGAGCGGAGCGCCTCCCTCAGCGTCCCCTCGTCGAGGTGGTCGGGATAGTCGCCGTCGACGTCGACGAGGACGACCCGGCCGGGGTTCTCCGCACGGGCGGCGCGGATCAGGCCCCACACCGGGGCGTGGCCGAGATTGATCCCGGCGCCGGGCTCCTCGGCTCCGGTCAGCACCGCACGGCGGGTCAGCACGACCAGCCGCGCCGGAGCCCGTCGGTCCTGGTCCTGGTCCTCTTCTTGGTCCTGGCCGTGGCCTTGGCCTTGGCCTTGCTCCAGCCAGCGCTGCACTTCGCGGAGCGTCCCGCCCAGGACGTCCCGTGCCCGGGCGGCCTCGTCACCGGTGTCGGGCCCGGCCTCGCCGATCTTCAGCAGCGTCATGTCCGGGGCGTCCGCGCCGCTGTCCGCGGTGTCGCCGCCCTCGTACACGGACCATTCGACGGCGAGCAGCGTCTCCGTGGCGCTCCCCGCGGCGGCGAGATCACCGGCGGCCACCGGGCGCACCAGCAGCGAGTCGATCCGGGCGACGGGCGCGCCGGACGGGTCCGCCGTCTCCACGGTGAAGGTGTCGCGCCCGGTGGGGGCGATACGCACGCGCACCTCGCTCGCGCCCCGGGAGTCCAGGGTCACCGCGCCGAAGGAGAAGGGCAGCGGTGTACGCCCCCGGGGGTCCTTCGGCCCGTCCACCGCGGCGGCCTGGAGCGCCGCGTCCAGCAGGGCGGGGTGGATGCCGAAGCGGTGCGCCTCCTCCGTCTGCCGGCCGGGCAGGGTGACGCGGGCGAGGATCTCGTCGCCGAGCCGCCATACGTCGGACAGGCCCTGGAACGCCGGTCCGTACTCCAGACCGGCGTCGGCCATCGTGTCGTAGTGCGCGGTCACGTCCAGCCGTTCCGCCTCGGGGGGCGGCCAGTCGGCGGCGTACAGGGCTCCGGTGGTCTCGGCCGGTTCGGCGGGGCCCTCGGTGAGGACGGCGGCGGCGTGGTGGGTCCACTCCGCCGTGCCGTCGGTCCGGCGGGGGCGGGAGTAGACGTCCAGCGGTCGGCCGCCGCCGTCCACGGCTCCCACCTGGACCTGCACATCGATTTCGCCGTGTTCGGGGAGGATCAGCGGCGCGCGGAGGGTCAGATCCCGCAGGGCGGCCCGGCCGACCTCCTCGGCGGCCCGGAGGGCCAGTTCGACGAAGGCGGTGCCGGGGAGCAGTACGGTGCCGAAGACGCCGTGGTCCTCCAGCCAGGGGTGTGTGGCGCGGGATATCCGTCCGGTGAGGACGACCTCGTCGCCGCCCGCCAGGCGCACGGCCGCGCCGAGCAGCGGATGCCGTACCGCGCCCAGTCCGGCGGAGCCGACGTCGGCGGCCGTTGCGGCGGCGGGCCGCCAGTACCGGTGCCGCTGGAAGGCGTACGTCGGCAACTCGACCGGGCGACCGCCCGCCAGCCAGGGCGACCAGTCCACGTCCACACCCGCGACGAACAGCTCCGCCGCGCTGCGCAGCAGACGCTCCGGCTCGTCCTCACCCCGGCGCAGGGTCCCGACAGCGGTCACACCGGAGATCCCGGCATGGTCGGCGTTCTGCGTGAGCGCGCCGAGGAGTACGGGATGCGGGCTGGCCTCGACGAACAGTCGGTGTCCGGCTTCGAGGAGGCTCGCCACCGCCGTGTCGAACCGGACCGTCTCCCGCAGATTCGTGAACCAGTACTCCCCGTCCATCACCGCCGTGTCGATCAACCCGCCCGACACCGTCGAGAACAACGGAATCCGCCCCGACCGCGGCCGGACCTCCGACAACGCCTCCAACAGCCCTTCCCGCAGCTCCTCCACCTGCGGCGAATGCGACGCGTAATCCACCGCGATCCGACGCACCTGCACCCCCTCCACCCCACACCGCTCCACCAGCACATCCAGCTCACCCACCGACCCCGACACCACCACCTGCTCAGGACCGTTCACCACCGCCACCGACAACCCGCCCGACAACCACCCCGACACCCGCTCCACCGACGCCAGCACCGACACCATCCCCCCACACCCCGACAACCCCACCACCGCACGCGAACGCAACGCCACCACCCGCGCACCATCCACCAACGACAAACCACCCGCCACACACGCCGCCGCGATCTCCCCCTGCGAATGACCCACCACCGCACCCACCCGCACACCCAACGAACCCCACACCTCGGCCAACGACACCATCACCGCCCACAACACCGGCTGCACCACATCAACCCGCCCCAAGACCTCCTCGTCCCCGGACCGCACCACATCCAGCAACGACCACCCCTCCACAAACGGCTCCAACGCCGCCCCGCACTCAGCCATCCGCCCCGCGAACACCGACGAGAACCCCAGCAACTCCCGTGCCATCCCCAACCACTGCGAACCCTGACCCGGAAACACCAACACCACACCCGAAGCACTCCCGGACACCGCACCACTCCCCACCACCACCCCAGACCCCACACGCCCCTCCACCAACCCGCCCAAACCAGAAACCAACTCCCCCGCACCCCGACCCACCACCACCGCACGGTGCTCCAACACCGCCCGCCCCGACACCAACGACCACCCCACATCCCGCACACCCACACCACCACCACCAGCCACATGGGCCAACAACCGACCCGCCTGCTCCCCCAACGCCACCCCACTCCGACCCGACAACACCCACGGCACCACACCCGAACCCACAGACACCGAACCCGACCCCGACCCCGACCCCGACCCCGACTCCGGGCCAGACACCGGAGCCGACTCCAGAATCACGTGCGCGTTCGTCCCGCTGTAGCCGAAGGTCGACACACCCGCCCGGCGCGGGCGATCGCTCTCGGGCCACGGCCGGTTCTCCGTCAGCAGCTCGACCCGGCCGGCGGTCCAGTCGACGTGACGCGTCGGCTCGTCGACATGGAGGGTGCGCGGCATGACGCCGTGGCGCATCGCCTGCACCATCTTGATCACACCCGCGACACCGGCGGCAGCCTGCGTATGACCGATGTTCGACTTCAACGACCCCAACCACAAAGGCCGGTCCTCCGACCGCCCCTGACCGTAGGTCGCCAACAACGCCTGAGCCTCGATCGGATCGCCGAGCGTGGTGCCGGTGCCGTGTCCTTCGACGATGTCGACGTCGGCGGCGGTCAGCCGGGCGCCGGCCAGCGCGTCCTGGATCACCCGCTGCTGCGCGGGCCCGCTGGGAGCCGTCTGGCCGTTGGACGCGCCGTCCTGATTGACGGCGGATCCGCGCACCACGGCCAGGATCCGGTGGCCGTGCCGCTCCGCGTCGGAGAGCCGTTCCAGGACCAGCAGTCCCGCGCCCTCGGCCCAGCCGGTGCCGTCGGCGGCGGTGGCGTAGGGCTTGCAGCGGCCGTCGGGGGCGAGCCCGCGCTGACGGGAGAACTCGACGAAGACGCCCGGGGTGGAGAGCACGGTCACCCCGCCGGCCAGCGCGAGGGCGCACTCGCCGCGGTGCAGGGACTGGATGGCCTGGTGGACCGCGACCAGGGACGACGAGCACGCCGTGTCCACCGTGACGGCGGGCCCCTGGAGGCCGAGCGTGTACGCGACGCGCCCGGAGACGAGGCTGCCGACGCTTCCGCCGCCGGGGTCGTAGTCGTGGTGGAAGGAGCCGGCGAACACGCCGGTACGGGTGCCCTTGAGGCTCTGCGGGTTGATCCCGGCGCTCTCCAGGGCCTCCCACGACGCCTCCAGCATCAGGCGCTGCTGCGGGTCCATCCCCTGCGCCTCGCGCGGGGCGATCCCGAAGAACGCCGGATCGAAGTCCGCCGCGTCGTACAGGAACCCGCCCGAGCGGGTGTACGTCTTGCCGGGGCTTCCCGGCTCCGGGTCGTACAGCGCGTCGACGTCCCAGCCCCGGTCGGTCGGGAACGCGCCGATCGCGTCCTCTCCCTTGACGACCATCTCCCACAGGCGGTCCGGCGAGGAGACCCCGCCGGGCAGCCGGCAGCTCATGCCGACGATCGCCACGGGCTCATGGCGGCGGTTCTCCAGCGTCTGGAGCCGGCCGCGGGTGGTGTGCAGCTCCTCGGAGACCGCTTTGAGGTACTTCAGCAGCTCGTCTTCGGTGGGCATGGCTCACTCTCAACTCGGGTCGGTGGGCGATTCGTCGCCGGAGATGGAGATGCCGAGGCTGTTGGTGACGAAGTCGAGGACTTCCGTCGCGGTCGCCGACGCGAGTCCGGCCGGGGCCGGCTCGCCGGCCCCCGTCGCGGTCTCCGTCCCGTCGGTCCACGGCCCCGACATGTCCCGGACGGTCTCGGCCAGCGCGGCTCGCTGCGCGCCGGTCAGCTCCAGTACGGCCAGGTTGTTCCGGATGCTGGTGAGGTACGACATGACCCGCTCGTAGGTCGGTTCGCCGGAGTCCCGCGCGTCGGCGGGAGCCGGGACGAGCCCGTCGAGCAGATGGGCCGCCAGATCGCGCGGGCTCGGATGGTCGAACACGGCGGTCGCGCCGAGCCTCAGCCCGGTGCGCTTGTTGATCCTGTTGCGCAGTTCGACGGCGGTGAGCGAGTCGAAGCCGAGATCGCGGAACGCGCCGTCGGCGGGGACGCCGCGCGGGTCGCTGTGTCCGAGCACCAGGGCGATCTCGGTCCGGACCAGATCGAGCAGAATCTCGCGCCGCTGCTCGTCGGGCAGTCCGCGCAGCACGCTCTCCAGGGATTCGGCGGGGGCGGCCCCGGCGTGCTCCGCCGTCCGCCGGTTCGCGGCGGGCAGCAGCTCCCGCAGGACCGGTGGGGCGGTGTCCGCGTGGAGCGCGGCCGGGTCGACGCGCACCGGGACGACGACCGGCAGGGCGCCGGTGAGCGCCCGGTCGAAGGCGGCGAGACCCTCGTCGGCGGCGGTGGGCAGCAGTCCCGTACGGGCGATCCGGCTCCGGTCGGCGGCGCCCAGACCGTCCGTCATCGCGCTGCTCTCCGTCCACAGTCCCCAGGCGATCGAGACCGCCGGCCGTCCGGCCGCGTGCCGGCGGGCGGCGAAGGCGTCCAGATAGGCGTTGGCCGCGGCGTAGTTCGCCTGGCCCGGCGAGCCGAGCACGCCCGCGGCGGACGAGAACACCACGAAGGCGGCGAGATCGGCGTCGGCGGTCAGCTCGTGCAGGGCGCGCGCCGCGTCCGCCT
Organism: Streptomyces sp. NPDC014894; assembly: GCF_043080985.1. Taxonomy (NCBI): domain Bacteria; kingdom Bacillati; phylum Actinomycetota; class Actinomycetes; order Kitasatosporales; family Streptomycetaceae; genus Streptomyces; species Streptomyces sp. NPDC014894. Next base: position 6,178 of record NZ_JBIBWD010000002.1, on the reverse strand, counting down.
TCGGGCGCAGCACGGTGGCGAGCCGGTCCGGCGTCAGGGCTTCGATGACGCCGTCGTCGAGCACCCCGGCCGTGTGCACCACGGCGGTCGGCGGACGCTCCGCCGGGATGCGGGCGAGGGCCCGCTCCAGCTGGTCGCGGTCGGCCGCGTCGCAGGCCACGGAATCCACCCGGACGCCGCTGTCCAGCAGGTCCTGGGGGGCCGCGCCGCCACGGCGGCTGAGCAGCAGCACATTCCGTACGCCGTGTTCGGCGACGAGCCGCCGCAGGACGAGCTGCCCGAGAGCGCCGCTCGCGCCGGTGACGACGACCGTGCCGTCCGGGTCGAGCGGCCGGGGAATCGTCAGGACGGCCGTGCCGGGGTGTCCGTCCTCGCCGAGGCGGCGGTAGGCGTCGGCCGCGGACCGTACGTCGTAGGCCCTGACCGGCAGCGGGCGCGGCGATCCTGTCGCGAGCAGACCGGCGAGTTCGGCGAGGATCGTCTGCCGACGCGCCTCCGGGACGTCTCCGAGATCCCAGGTCGCGCCGCCGGGCCGTCCGGCGGCGCCCGCGGTCACCTGTCGGCCGCCGTCGGCGAGCGGGGCGGCGTCCGCGGTCCCCGTGAGGTCCAGCACGATGTCGAAGTCCGCCGGCGTTTCCCCGGCGGCCGCGCCGGTCGCCGGTTCGGCGAGGCGTGCCCCGTCCGCCCCGGGCTCGCGCGGAGCGTCCGGGGAGCCGGGATCCGGGGCGACGAAGACCTCCGCGCCCAGATGGCGGCCGATCCGGGCCGCCGCCGCGCCGAAGCCCTCGGAGCCGCCGAAGCCGTCGGAGCTGTCCGAGCTGTCCGAGTCGTCGGAGCCGGTGCGGATCAGCACTCGCTCGCCGCTCCGCAGCCCGGCCTTGTCCACCAGGGCGTGCCAGGCGGTGACGAACGCGCGCGGGGCCGCGGCGGCCTCGGCGAAGCTCCAGCCCTTCGGCACCCGGAGCAGCGACCGGTGGCCGGTGACCGCCGTCGTGCCCAGGGCCCCTCCGTACGGGAACAGGCCGAGCACACGGTCGCCCACGGCCACGCCGTCGACCCCGGCGCCGATGTCCGTGACGACGCCGGCTCCCTCGGAGCCCCGCGCGCCGGGGCCCTCGGTCAGATCGGCCGGGCAGATCCCGGCGGCCCGGATCGAGACCCGGACCTCCTCCGGCCCGAGCGGATCGGCGGCGGTCTCGGGGACTGCGGCCAGGACGAGGGAGTCGGCGGGATCGCCGTCGCCGGTCGTCTCCAGCCGCCATTCCCGGGCGTCCGGCAGCGCCAGTACGGCCGGGGCGGAGCGGCTGAGCCTCGGTACGAACACCTGCCCGGCGCGGACCGCCACCTGGGGCTCGCCGGAGGCGACGGCCGCGGCGAGGGCCGCGTCCGAGCGTTCGTCCACATCGGCGAGCAGCAGCCGGCCGGGGTGTTCGGCCTGTGCCGAGCGCAGCAGGCCCCACACGGCGGCGGCGACCGGATCGGGGCGTTCCATGAGCGTGCCCCGGGTGACCACGGCGAGCCGCGCCTCGGCGTTCGCCGGGTCGGCGAGGAATCGCCGTACGCGCTCCAGCGTCTCGGCGAGCCGGGTGTGGAGATCGCCGGGCTCGATGTGGGCGACGGCGGTCTCGGGGCCGCGCTCCCGGGCCGGCTCCGCCGCCGGGACCGCGCGCCAGCGCAGATGGAGCCCGCCGTCCCGGTCGGGCCGCGCGGTCGCGGACATCGGCCGCAGGGCCAGCGCGTCCACGGTGATGACGGTCCGGCCCGCGGTGTCGACGGCGGCCAGGGAGACGCCGCCGTCACCGGCGTCGGTGAGCCGGACCCGTACCGTCGCCGCGCCGGAGGCCTCCAGCGTGACGCCCGTCCAGGAGAACGGCAGCAGCGGGCGGGCGCCGTCGGTGCGGGCGACCGCGCCGGCGGGGGACGGCACCCCGAGGGTGACGGCGTGCAGGGCCGCGTCCAGCAGCGCGGGATGGATCCCGAACTCACCCGACTGAACGGGCAGTTCGACCTCCGCGTACAGTGCGTCGGCCGTGCGCCAGGCCGTGCGCAGCCCCTGGAACGCCGGTCCGTAGCCGTAGCCGCGCTCGGCCAGCTCGCCGTAGAGACCGTCGACCGGTACGGGGAGCGCGTCGGCCGGCGGCCAGGTCCACGCGGCGGCGGGCGGCGGGGACGCCGGGGACAGCACGCCCGTCGCGTGCTCGACCGGCGGCTCGGCGCCGGCGGTCGGCGTGGACGAGGAGTGGACGGCGACGGAGCGGCGGCCCTCGTCGTCCGGGGCGCCGACGACGACCTGGAGATATACGGCGCTGTCGCCCGGCAGGACCAGCGGCGTCCTCAGGGTCAGTTCCTCGACGAGCGGGCAGTCCACCGCGTCACCGGCGTACAGCGCCAGTTCGAGGAAGGCGGTCCCCGGCAGCAGCGGCGTGCCGCCGACCGTGTGGTCGGCGAGCCAGGGGTGCGATCCGGGCAGTACGCGGCCGGTGAGCACCGCCTGGCCGTCGGCGAGGAACACGGCCGCGCCGAGCAGCGGATGGCGGGTGGCGTTCAGCCCCGCGGCCCGGACGCCTGCCGTCGACTCGGCCGCGTCCTGCCAGTAGCGCTGCCCCGCGAACGGATAGCCCGGCAGCTCGACGCGGCGTCCGCCGGTCAGCAGCCGCTCCCACGCCATCGGCGCGCCCGCCACGAACGGCCGGGCGAGCGCCCGGGCGAGGGCGAGGGCCTCCGGCGCCCCGGATCGGAGCGCCGCCTCCGCGACGAAGCCGTCGTCGCCGAGGACCGCGTCGAGGGTGGCGTGCACCATGGGGGTCACCGCGGCCTCGGGTCCGACCTCCAGATAGGCGGTGACTCCCAGATCGGCCAGGCAGCGCACGCCGTCGGCGAACCGCACGGACCGGCGCACATGCTCCACCCAGTACCGCGGGGTGCACAGACGCTCCGGCTCGATCAGCCCGCCAGTCACATTCGACACCACGGGGATCACCGGCTCCCGGAACGAGAGCCCGGCCACCACGTCGGCGAACTCGTCGAGCATCGCGTCCACGCGGTGGGAGTGGAAGGCGTGCGACACGGAGAGCCTGCGCACCCGGCGTCCGAGGGACCGGAAGTGCTCGGCGACGGCGATCACGGCCGCCTCGTCGCCCGACACCACCACGGCCTCGGGGCCGTTGACCGCCGCGATCCCGACCGCGTCCTTCAGCGACGCCTGCTCGATGTAGCCCTCGGCCTCGGCCTCGTCGACGGCGAGCGCCGCCATCGCGCCGCCGGTCGGCAGCGCCTGCATCAGACGGCCGCGCGCCGCCACGAGGGTGCAGGCGTCGGCCGGCGAGAGCACGCCCGCCGCGTACGCGGCGGTGATCTCGCCCAGGGAGTGGCCCATGACGTAGTCGGGAGTCACCCCCCACGCGTCCAGCAGCGCCAGCAGCGCGACCTCCAGCGCGAACAGCCCGGTCTGCGTGTACATGCTCTGGTCCAGCAGCGCGGCCGCCGGGGAGCCGGCGGGGGCGAACACGACGTCCCGCAGCGGGTGTTCGGCGTGTCCTTCGAGATGTCCGTCCACGGCGTCGCACACGGCGTCGAACGCCTCGGCGAAGACCGGGTACCGCTCGTACAGCTCCCGTCCCATCCCGGCGCGCTGCGCGCCCTGGCCGGAGAAGACCAGGGCCAGGCCGCCCGCGCCGACGGCTCGGGCCGCTCCGACGACGGCGGCCGGCGTCTCCTCACCGCGGGCGAGGGCGGCCAGCGCGGCGGTCAGCTCGTCGCGCCCGGAGCCCAGGACCACGGCCCGGTGTTCCATCAGCGCCCTGCCCGTGGCCAGGGTGTGTCCGATGTCCTGGACGCCGGGGCCGGACGCGCCGGTGACGCTGTCGAGCAGCCGTGCCGCCTGCCGCCGCACCCCGGCCGGCGTCCTGGCCGACAGCACCCAGGGGACCATCGGCGCTTCCGGCGCCGGGTCCGGAGCGGCGGGGTCGTGGGGGGCCGCTTCGAGGATGACGTGGGCGTTGGTCCCGCTGATGCCGAAGGAGGACACCGCCGAGCGGCGCGGGCGGTCCAGCTCGGGCCACTCCCGCTCGGAGGTCAGCAGACTCACAGTCCCGGACTCCCAGTCGACATGGCGCGAGGGCTCGTCCGCGTGAAGCGTGCGCGGCATGACGCCGTGGCGCATCGCCTGCACCATCTTGATCACACCCGCGACACCCGCCGCCGCCTGGGTGTGACCGATGTTCGACTTCAACGACCCCAACCACAACGGCCGCTCCTCCGAACGCCCCTGCCCATAGGTCGCCAACAACGCCTGCGCCTCGATCGGATCACCCAACGACGTACCCGTACCGTGCGCCTCCACCACATCCACATCAGCCGCACCCAGCCGCGCACTCGCCAGCGCGTCCCGGATCACCCGCTGCTGCGACGGACCATTCGGAGCCGTCAGACCATTGCTCCCACCGTCCTGATTCACCGCCGAACCACGCACCACCGCCAACACCCGATGACCCTGACGCACCGCGTCCGACAAACGCTCCACCACCAACAACCCCACACCCTCCGACCACCCCGCGCCGTCGGCGTCGTCGGAGAACGCCTTGCACCGGCCGTCCGGAGCCATCGCCCGCTGCCGCGAGAACTCCACGAACGTCGTCGGCGTCGACATCACCGTCACCCCGCCCGCCAACGCCAGCGAGCACTCCCCGTTCCGCAACGCCTGAACCGCCAGATGCAACGACACCAGCGACGACGAGCACGCCGTGTCCACCGTCATCGCCGGACCCTCAAGACCCAGCAGATACGAGATACGCCCCGACGCCACACTCGACGAGCTGCCGAGCATGCGGAATCCGTCCATGCTCTCGATGGACTCGTGCAGGGGCGGCCCGTACTCCATCGCCATCAGGCCGGCGAAGACACCGGTCCTGCTGCCGCGCAGCGAGGACGGATCGATCCCGGCACGCTCGAACGCCTCCCACGCGGTCTCCAGCAGCAGCCGCTGCTGCGGATCCATCGCCGCCGCCTCACGCGGACTGATCCCGAAGAACTCGGGGTCGAACACGGCGGCGTCGTGGAGGAATCCGCCCTGCCGGGTGTACGTCGTCCCCACTCGGCCGGGGTCCGGGTCGTAGAGGCCGTCGATGTCCCAGCCCCGGTCGGTCGGGAACCCGGAGACGGCGTCGAGGCCGTCGACGACCGCATCCCACAGCCGCTGCGGCGAATCGATTCCTCCCGGGTAGCGGCAGGCCATGCCCACGATGACGATCGGGTCGTCGTCCGTGGGCGCGGTGATCGCGGAGGCGCCGGTCGGGCCGGCGGCGGTGCTGCCGTGGATCTGCTCGTCCAGGAAGCCGACCAGCGCCGTGCGGTTGGGGTAGTCGAAGACCAGGGTCGACGGCAGCCGGAGCCCTGTCTCCGTCTGGAGCCGCTGCCGCAGCTCAAGACCGGTCAGCGAATCGAAGCCCATGTCACGGAAAGCACGATCCGGCTCCACCGAACCGGCCGGTCCAAGGCCCAGCACCAGGGAGATCTGTGTGCCCACCAGCTGGAGGAGTGCCGTCTCGCGCTCGGCGTCGTCCAGGGCGGACATGTCGGCGAGCCATGACGAGCCCTCGTCCGCGCCCGTGGCAGCCACCGCCCGACGCGCCGGCGCACGGACCAGCGACGCGAACACCGACGGCAGACTCCCCCGCACCGCCCGGGTCCGCAACGCCGCCAGATCCAGACGAGCCGGAACCACCGCACCCCGACCCGAAACCAGAGCCGCATCGAACAACGCCAACCCCTGCTCCCCCGACATCGGCGCCAGACCACTGCGCGACAACCGCGCCAGATCCCCCGCGTCCAGATGCGCCGTCATCGCACTCGCACCCGCCCACAGACCCCACGCCATCGAAATGCCCGCCAAACCCTCCGCACGACGCGACACCATCAACGCGTCCAGCCACGCGTTCGCCGCCGCGTAGTTCGCCTGACCCGCCGTCCCCACCACACCCGCGGCCGACGAGAACACCACGAACACCGAAAGATCCAGACCCCGGGTCAACTCGTCCAACAGACGCGCGCCCTCCACCTTCGGCCGCATCACCGCCGCCACCCGGTCCGGAGTCAACGCCGACACCACACCGTCGTCCAGCACACCCGCCGCATGCACCACACCCGTCAACGGATGCTCCGCACCCACACCCGCCAGCAC